>DATKPC010000126.1:0-21176 GCA_035524275.1 Burkholderiaceae bacterium | reverse complement strand
ACCAGTGGCTCGCGCGCCTCGAGGCCGCCGCCTCGCCGGCTTCGCCCCGCTACCGCTTCGCGCTGGACGCGGCCGACGGCCTGCTGGAGATCCAGGAGCCCTTGGCAGGGCGCCCCGACGGGCACCGCGCGTGGCAGCGCGTCGCGAGGGATCCGGTCGAGATGCTGCAAGCCGACGGCGAGGAGGCGATCGCGGCGGCCGACCTCGCGTTGCTGCAGCCGCTGGCCGGATTGCGACGGAGCGGCGAGGGCCTGCTCGAGCTGGCCGGCATCGCCGGCGCGCAGGCGATGCAGCGGCTGGCCGAGGCGCACCGTCTCGTGCTCGGCGCGGCCGGTGACCGCCTTCTCGCCTGGGCCGAGCCGCGCAAGGGGACGCTCGCGTGGCGGGCCGACGCTCGCCGGTCGTGGCGCATCGTGCTCGAGGTCCCCGGCGCCGCCGCGGTCGTCGCGACCGAACCGCCGTGCTATGTCGACTTCGGCGCCGGCGCGATCGGCGCCGTGGCGCTCGACCTTCCGGGCGAACTCGCCGCGCGGCTGATGCGCTCGCCGCCGCTGGGCTTCGAGCAGCTCAGCGTCGTCGCGCCGCGCGTCGCCGTGCTCTCGGCGGCGCATGGCGTCGCGATCGAGACGCCGCCGCTGCTTGCCGTCGTCGACGCCGGGTCGATCGCGCCGCGCGCCCGGCTCGCATGCCGACCCGCGCGCCAGCTCGTCGGCTGGGACGGCGTCGAAGGCGTCGGCCGCGCCGAGCTGTCGTTCGCCTACGGACCCTTGCGCGTCGCCGGCGCACCCGCGGACCGGGTCGTGTTCGGCGCCCACGACGGCGGCCTGTGGCGTGTGGAGCGCGACCTCCCCTTCGAGGAGCGCGCGATGGCACGCCTGGCGGCGATCGGCTTCGTGGCCGACGAGACGCAGCGGCTCGCGTGGCCGCAGGTCGCGGCCGTCAATCCGTGGCAGCTGCGGGCACCGGATCCGTCGTGGCCGCAGATCCTCGCCAACGCCGTGCCCTCGCTGCGCCGTGAAGGCTGGGAGGTCGTCGTGACGCCGGACTTCCCGTTCGCCGTCGTCGAGCCGACGGCCTGGCGCGCCGCGGCGCCCGGCGGCGTCGAGGCGGCGGCGTCCGTCGACCTCGCGTTCGACGTCGAGCTGCAGGGGCGCTCGGTGGCCGTCGCGTGGCTCGTCGATGCGCTCGTCGAGCGCCTGGGGCGCGAGGGCCTGGAGGCGGCGCTCGCCGACGCCGCGCCTCATGCGAGGCTCCTGCTGCCATGGAGCGCTCTGCCCGGGCCCGCGGCCGCCTGGCGCGAACCGGGCGCGCACGACAGGTTGCGGTTGCCGCGGGGCGCCACGGCACGGCGGTGGATCGGCCTCGAAGCGGCACGGCTGGCGCCCATCGTGCCGCGGCTTCTCGCCGCGGGCGCCCGAGGCGGGCCCGGGCGCCCGCGCCTCGCGCCGGCGTCTCGCGCACGCCACGGCGACGCGTCCCGCGAGCCGGTCGCGACCGTGCGTCTCGTACGCACCGACCTGGACCTGGTCGCGGCGCTGGACCGCGCCGGCTTCGAGATGCCGCAGCTGGCGGAATGGCGCGCCGCGGCGCGCGCGCTCGGCGGCGCCGACCGCGCGCCCGCGGTCCGGCCGTCGCCGCGGCTACGCGCGCACCTGCGTCCGTACCAGGCCGACGGGCTGAACTGGCTGGCGCTGCTGCGGGCGCATCGCCTGCACGGCATCCTCGCCGACGACATGGGCCTGGGCAAGACGCTGCAGGTGCTCGCGCTGCTGCTTGGCGAACTGGACGCCGGCCGCCTCGTCGAACCGGCACTCGTCGTCGTGCCCACGAGCGTGCTGCACAACTGGCTCGACCAGGCCGCGCGCTATGCGCCTGACCTGTCGCTTGTCGTGCACCATGGCATCGACCGCGCGCCACGCATCGAGGCCGCGACGCACGTCGTGCTGACCAGCTATTCGGTCCTGCTGCGCGACGCCGAGCAGCTCGCTGCGCTC
Organism: Burkholderiaceae bacterium; assembly: GCA_035524275.1. Classification (GTDB taxonomy): domain Bacteria; phylum Pseudomonadota; class Gammaproteobacteria; order Burkholderiales; family Burkholderiaceae_F; genus DATKPC01. Next base: position 19,182 of record DATKPC010000126.1, on the reverse strand, counting down.
GAATGGCACTACCTCGTGCTGGACGAATCGCACCACGTCAAGAACGCGCGCTCGCAGGCGGCGCGCGTCATCGCACGGCTCACGGCGCGCCACCGGCTGTTCCTCACCGGGACGCCGCTGGAGAACCACCTCGGCGAGCTGTGGTCGCAGTTCAACCTGCTGATGCCCGGCCTCCTCGGCGACGCGCGGACGTTCCAGCGCGATTTCCGCGTCCCGATCGAGCGCCACGGCGACGCGCGCCGCAGCGCGGCGCTGCGCGCGCGCATCGCGCCGTACATGCTGCGCCGGACCAAGGAGGACGTCGCGCGTGACCTGCCGCCGAAGTCCGAGATCGTGATGCGCGTCGAACTCGATCCGGGCCAGCGCGCCCTGTACGACGCGCTGCACGCGGCGCAGTCGGAGCGCGTCCGCGCGTCGATCGATCGCGGCGACCCCTCGCGCAGCCGCGTCGTCGTCCTTGCGGCGTTGCTGAAGCTGCGGCAGGCGTGCTGCGATCCTGCGCTGCTGCGAACCTCCGGGCCGCTCGCGCCGGCCACCTCGGCGAAGCGCCGCCTGCTGCTGGAGTGGCTCCCGGAACTCGTCGACGAGGGACGCCGGATCATCGTCTTCTCGTCGTTCGCTTCGATGCTCGACTTGCTTGCCGAGGACCTGCGGCACGCCGGAATCGCGTTCAGCAAGCTCACCGGAAGCACGGCCAGCGCCGCGCGCGCGGCGCAGATCGAAGCCTTCCAGTCGCGCCAGCGGCCGGTGTTCCTGGTGTCGCTCAAGGCGGGCGGCGTCGGCCTCGACCTGAGCGCGGCCGACACCGTCGTGCTGTTCGATCCGTGGTGGAATCCGGCGGCCGAGCGCCAGGCGGCCGATCGCGCGCACCGGATCGGGCAGGAGCGGCCGGTGTTCGTCTACCGCTTGATTGCCGCCGACACGGTCGAGGAGGGCATTGCCGAGCTGCAGCGCCGCAAGCTGGCGCTGGCGGGCCGGTTGTTGCAGGTGGGCGAGCTCGATGCGCTTCTTGACGACGACGACCTGCGCACGCTGTTCGAGAAGCAGGGCTCCGTCGGTGGCTCCGCGATCGTTGCGCCCAAGCCACGGTAGTCGTTCCTGCGATGAGGGTAGATACGACCACGAAGTCCCCCGTTCGATCGACATTCCCGCATCCAGGTAGTCCTTTTTGGGTACCGTGTCGCGGGTATTCGGGGTTCCATTTTTCGGATGTCACGCGGATCATCGCCGCCATCAGGTAATCCAGACGGACCCGAGACGTGATGGCGGTCGAGGCCGGCGTGGTCGCGGATGCAACGCGAAGCGGGTGGCGACAGGCAGCGTCCGACGATGCGAGGCCGGCATGAAACGCGACATCCTGCCGCTGGACGGCGACAAGCTGCTTGCCCTCGAGGAGCATCTGGCGCGATTCATCGGCTTGCGCGCCGGCGTCGTGCTGCGCCGTGCGCTTCGCACCGTGTCCGACCGCGGGCTGCTGCTGCAGGAGGTCGCGCGGCAGATTCCGGATGCCGGGCGCCGCAGCGAGTTCCTGCTGCATGCGTCCGGGCTGCTCGATGTCCGGGGCGCGGTCGAGCCTTGGCGCTGGCTGCACCGGCTGGACGAACTGGGGACGATCGAACGGCACCTCGCGCAGCACGTCGGACCGCTGGCGCCCGTGCTGGTGCGGCGTGCCGCCGCGCGCAACCGCATCATGCGCGTACTGATCGACCAGCTGGCCGCGGAGATCGACGATCCGGTGCGGCGCCGCAGCTTCGTCGCCTCGGTGGTCGCGGAACTGCGGCGCGAACGACTCGTCGCCTGACGCTCCGGATCCCGGCCGTTCCGACGCCTGCCGTTCCGACCCGCTGCGCTGCAGCCAATGGCCGCGGCGGCCTGCACGTGGCGGCGCCGCAGGCCGCGCGGCTTGCGCTCCGATGATGCTGCGAGCCAAGCTCAACGTGGCCGCGATCGTGCTTTTCGCGATCGCGGCCGCGGTCGCGACCCTCGTCGGTCGAAGCGTCCTCTACGCCAATGCGCGCCAGGACGTCGTTCGCAGCGCGACGCTGCTGATGGAGTCTGCCTCGTCGATTCGGACCTACACGTTCGACCAGGTTCGCCCGCGGCTTGCGCCGCTGCAGGCCGACGAGTTCCTTCCGCAAAGCGTGCCGGCCTATGCGGCGCAGCAGACGCTGCAGGTCCTGCGCAAGCGCCTTCCCGGCTACTCGTACAAGGAGGCGACCCTCAACGCGACGAATCCGGCCGACGAGGCGGTCGGGTGGGAAGTCGGGATGGTCCAGCAGCTGCGGCGCGAACCGGCCCGGCGCGAGATCGTCGCCGACCGCTACGACGAGGACGGCCAGCGGCACGTCGTCGTCGCGCGCGCGATCCGCATCGAGCAGCGCGAATGCCTCGCGTGCCACAGCGAACCGGCGGCCGCGCCGCCGTCGATGATCAAGGTCTACGGGCCGGCGCGCGGCTTCGGCTGGACGCTGGACCAGGTGGTCGGGGCACAGATCGTCTCGGTGCCGACCGAACTCGCCGAAAGCGGCGCCCGCGCGGCGCTGCGCTCGATGCTCTGGCTGCTGCTCGGCATCTTCGCGGTGCTGTTCGTCGTTCTCAACGTCGTGCTGGACCGGGTCGTCGTCGCCCCGTTGAAGCGGCTGTCGAAGCTCGCCAACGAGGCGAGCCTCGGCCGCGTGGCCGACCTTGGCGCCTTCATCGATCGCCGCGACGAGATCGGGCGCCTCGCGAACGCCTTCGAGCGGATGATGAGCGGCCTGCGCCGCGCGATCGGCATCATCGACCGCGATCCGCCGCCGCGGACGCTGCGCGGCACGCGGGGGCGGTGAGGGTGTTCGCCCGCTAGGACCGCTCGTCGGCCACCTGCAGCACGAGCTTGCCGAGGTTCTCCCCGCGGAACAGCCGAAGCAGCGCCTGCGGGAACTCGTCGATGCCGCGCACGATGTCCTCGCGGTGCTTCAGCTGGCCGCTGGCGAGCCAGCCCGCGATGTCGCGGCGCGCGTCGGCGTAGCGGTCGGCATAGTCGAAAACGACCATCCCGGTCATCGACGCGCGGTTGACGAGCAGCGACAGGTAGTTTGCCGGGCCGCGGACGGCCTCGGTGTTGTTGTATTGCGATATCGCGCCGCAGATGACGATGCGCGCGTGGCGCGCGAGGCGGGCGAGCGCGGCATCGAGGATGTCGCCCCCGACGTTGTCGAAGTAGACGTCGATGCCGCGCGGGCACAGGTCGCGCAGCGCCGCCTTCACGTCCTGCGCCTTGTAGTCGATCGCGCCGTCGAACCGCAGTTCCTCGACGAGGTAGCGGCATTTCGCCTCGCCGCCGGCGATGCCGATCGCGCGCGCGCCCTTGATCCGCGCGACCTGCCCGACGATCGCGCCGACGGCACCCGCCGCGCCGGAGACGACGACCGTCTCGCCGGGCCGCGGGCGCCCGATGTCGAGCAGTCCGAAGTAGGCGGTCATGCCGGGCATGCCCAGCACCCCGAGCTGCGCCGGCAGCGGCGCGAGCGACGGATCGACGCGCTCGACGCCGCGGCCGTCGGAACGCGCGAAGAGCTGCACGCCGAAGGCGCCGCTCACGAAGGCGCCGACCGGGAACGCGGCGTGGCGCGAGGCGATGACCTGGCCGACGGCGCCGGCACGCATGACCTCGCCCAGCCCGACCGGCGCGATGTACGACTTGCCTTCGTTCATCCAGCCGCGCATCGCCGGATCGAGCGAGATGTAGACGACCCGGACGACGAATTCGCCTTCGCCCGGCGTCTCGACGGGCGCCTCGACGACGCTCCAGTCGCTCGCCTTCGGCACCCCCACGGGTCGGGCGGCTAGGCGAAACTGGCGATTCGTGGTCGTCATGCGGGTCTCCCCCGGTGGGCTTCTGGACTCTCGGACGACGATGTTACCTGGGCGCGGTGCGCCGCTGCGATCGCGCCGCCGGCCGCGGGCGCGCCGGCCGGCTCCGGGCGCCACTCCACTAGACTTCGCCCCCGATGCCCAGCCGATACGACCCCGCGGTTCGATGACCCGCGCCTCATCGCTTCCGGACGCCGGGGCCGCCGGCGAGTCGCGGACGGCGTGGTTCCTGCTCGCCGTGCTCGTCGCCGCGACGGCGTCGCGGTGGCTGCTGCGCGGCCTCGACGGACTCAACCTCCACTACGACGAGGCGCAGTACTACGCCTGGTCGTTGCATCCGGCCTGGGGCTACTACTCGAAACCGCCGCTGATCGCCTGGGTCATCGCAGCCGCCTGCGCGACGTGCGGCGACTCCGAGTTCTGCATCCGCCTGCCGGCCGCGCTGGCGCTTGCCGCCGCCGCCGGGTTCGTGTTCGCGATCGCCCGGCGGCTTGCCGGGCCCCGGATCGCGTTGCCGGCGGCGCTGCTGTTCGCGCTCGCCCCGCTCGTGTCGTTCCTCTCGCTGTTCATGACGACCGATTCGCTGCTGCTGCTCGCATGGGCCGCGGGGCTGTACGCGTTCGTCCGCGCCGTCGAGGCGCCGCGATCGCGCGCCGATGTCGCCGGACGCGGCCGCCTCGCGTGGTGGAGCGCGGTCGGGCTCGCCGCCGGCGTCGGCCTGCTCGCGAAGTACACGATGGGGATCTTCGCGCTCTCCGCGCTGGGTTACCTTGCGGCCCGACCGCGGCGCGCGCTGCTGCGCTCCGCGGGTCCGTGGATCGCCGTCGTGGTCGCCGCCGCGTGCTTCGCGCCGAACCTGGCTTGGAACGAGGCGCATCGCTTCGCGACGTTCGCGCACACCGCGACGATTTCCGAGCTCGACCGCGCCGGGCTGGAACCGCGGCGGCTCGTCGAATTCATCGGCGCGCAGGTCGCGGTCTTCGGTCCGCTGGCCTGGTTCGGCGTGGCCTTCGCGACCCGCCGCGCCCGCGACACCGCGGCGGGCGCGGCGGACGGACCGGTGCCGGACGGTCCCTGGGCGGCACGCGACGCCGGCCGCCTGCTGCTGTGGTTCACGCTGCCTTTCCTCGCGGTGATCAGCGCGCAGGCGCTCGTGGCGCGCGCCAACGCGAACTGGGCCGCGCCGACGTACGTCGCCGCCTCGATCCTGGCGGCCGTCGGGCTCCTTCCGCGGCGCACGTGGTTCGCCGCCGCGATCGTCGTCGATGTCGCGCTGGCGATCGTCGGGCTGCAGTACCGCGAGGTCGCCTCGGCGTTCGGCGTCGAATGGCGCTGGCGCGACCCGGCCGCGGAACTGCAGGGATGGGACCGCCTCGGCCCGCAGGTCGCGGGCCTCCTGAAGTCGGCGGGCAGCGACGGGCGGCCGGCGCGGCTGTTGACCGACGACCGCTCACTGCTGTCATGGCTGACCTATTACGCGCGCCCGCTCGCGGCCGACGCGCTGATCTGGAACGTCCTGCGCCATGTCGAGAACCACTTCGACCTGCTCTACGACGTCGAGGGCGCGCCGGACGGCCCGTTCGTCTTCGTCGCGGCGCGTGATCGCGCGCCGGAGCTTCGCGCGGCATTCGACGGCGTCGAGCCGCTCGGGCGGCTGGAGTTCCATGGCACGCGCGGCCCGGCTTCGAACCACGTGCTCTTTGCCTACCGGCTGGGCCGGTTCAAGGGCTATGCCCCGCGACACTGAGGGCGCGCGCGCCGGTCGCGTGGCGCCGATCCTCGCGGCGCTGGGGCTGTTCGTCGTGGCCAGCCTGCCGTTTGCGCTGTGGCCGGGTCTCGACCTGGCGGCCAGCGCCGCCTTCATCGGGGCCGACGGCCGCTTCATCGGCGCGGACAGTCGCTGGCTGGCGGCGATCATGGATGCGATCACGCTCGGTTCGCGGCTGTTCGCCGCGCTGCTGCTCGTCGCCACGGTGCTCGCGTGGCTTCCCTGGCCGCCGCCGCGTGCGCCGCACGCGGCACTGCGACGCGGGCTGCTCTACGTGCTCGCGACGCTCGCGCTCGGTCCCGGGCTCGTCGTCAACACGCTGATCAAGGACCACTCGGGGCGCGCGCGGCCGGTCACCATCACGGAATTCGGCGGCGAGCGCCGCTTCTCGCCGGCCTTCGTCGTGGCCGACCAGTGTCCATCGAACTGCTCGTTCGTGAGCGGGCACGCCGCGTTCGGCGCGATGCCGGTGGCCGGCGCCTTCCTGGCCGCGACGCGGCGCCGGCGCCGCGCGTGGCTCGCCGCCGGGTTCGGCAGCGGATTCCTCGTCGGGCTCGGGCGGATGGCATCCGGGGCCCATTTCGCGAGCGACGTCGTCGTCGCGGTCTTCATCGTCTATTTCGTCGCCGCGGCATGCGCGTTCGCGCTGTTGCGGGCGCGCGCCGGGCCGGGCGCGACGGATCGACGATAATCGCGGTTTTGGCCGACATCCATGAGTCCATCCGCTTCCCCGTTGCCTACCGTGGCGCGCGACGCCGCACGCACTGTCGCGTCGGACGCCGCGGTCGCTGTGCGGCGCCCGTCGCAGGGCGCCGCGGCCGACGCGCCGGCGGCGATCGCGGTGTCGATCGTGATCCCGGTCTACAACGAGGCCGACAACCTCGCGGAACTCGTCGCGCGGATCGATGCGGCGATGACCCCGACCGGCCGCTCGTTCGAGCTGATCCTCGTCGACGACGGCTCGCGCGACGATTCCTGCAGGGCGCTCGATGAACTGGCGCGGCAGCACCACTGGCTGCGACCGCTCGAGCTGATCCGGAACTACGGCCAGTCGACGGCCCTGCAGGCCGGCTTCGACCATGCGCGCGGCGACTACGTCGTCACGCTCGACGGCGACCTGCAGAACGATCCGGTCGAAATCCCGCGGCTTCTCGACCTGCTGGACGCCGATCCGGCGATCGACGTCGTCTCCGGATGGCGACGCGAGCGCCAGGACCGGACCTGGTCGCGCAAGGTCCCGTCGTGGCTTGCGAACCGCCTGATTTCGGCGGTCACCGGCGTGCGCCTCCACGACTACGGTTGCGCGCTGAAGGTCTACCGCTACCCGATCATCGCGAACCTCCGGCTCTATGGCGAGCTGCATCGCTTCATCCCGGCACTCGCCGCGGAGGCCGGTGCCCGCATCGTCGAGGAACCGGTCCTGCACCACCCGCGGACCCGCGGCAAATCCAAGTACGGGATCGACCGTGCATTGCGCGTCGTCCTCGACCTGCTGTGGGTCAAGTTCATGATGCGGTTCCTGCACCGGCCGGTCCACGCCTTCGGCGGCGTCGGCCTGGCGCTCGTGCTGGTCGGCGCCGCGTTGCTGCTGGACCTGACGTTCGACAAACTCGTCGCCGGCCATGACATCGGCGGCCGACCGCTGCTGATGCTCGGCACGCTGCTCGTGCTCGTTGGCGTGCAGCTGCTGGCGACCGGCGTCGTCGCCGAACTGCTGACCCGCGTCTACCACGAGCCACAGGGGCGGCGCCAATACGCGCTGCGGCGCACCGCGACGTCGTGAACGCGCCCGAGCCGCCGCCTGCGCGACGGCGACGCCGCGGCATGCTGGTGCTGCGCCTCGCGGCGGCCGTGGTCGTGCTGGCCGGTGTCGCGCACGTGATCGGCGGAGATCGCCTGGCGCGCGCATTCGCCGCGATGGACCTGCGCTGGTTCGGCGCCGCCGTGCTCGTTGCAGCGGCGGCGCAATTCGCTTCGGCGCTGCGCTGGGCCGCGATCGCACGCGGCCTCGGGCTGCAGGCGCCGAACCGGCCGCTGGTGATCGCTTACGCGCACGGCGTCGCGGCCAATGCGCTGCTGCCCGGCGCGACGCTGGGCGGCGACGCGCTGCGCAGCCTGCGCCTGCAGCGCCTCGGCAACCCGGTCGGGCGCTCGACGCTGTCGGTCCTCATCGATCGCCTGAGCGGCCTCTGGATCCTGTGTGCGATGTCGGTCGTCGCGCTCGCGGCGTGGATCGCATGGGCCGGATGGCCGGCGGCTGTCGACGCCGGCGTCGCGTCGCCGGCGGGCCCGGACATGTCGAAGCTGGCGCCGCGCGCGTGGATCGGACCGTATGCGGGCGCGTTGCTGGCGATCCTTGTCGTCCCGTGGCTGCCGTGGCACGTGCCCGCGGCAGCCTCCGCGCTGTCGCGGCTGCATGGCGCGCTCGCGCGCATCCACCACGTCGCGCTGAGCGCGCGGCATGCGCTGACGCGTTCGCTGCCGGCGTCGATCGCCGTGCAGGCGCTGTCGGCCGGCGCGCTGTGGCTCTGCGTCGGCGCCTGCGGCGGCGTCGCCTCCTACGCCGCGGTTCTCGCGATTGCGGCCCCGGTCTTCGTCGCGGCCGCGTTGCCGATCTCGATCGGCGGGTTCGGGCCGCGCGAGGCGGCCGCGCTGCTGGCGTTTCCGTTGATCGGCGTGCCGTCGGGAATCGGGGTCGCCGCCGCCGCGCTTTACGGCGCCGCGGCGCTGGTGCTGGGGCTGGCCGCCTCGCCGCTGCTCGCGTGGTCCTTCGCCGGACGTTCCGGGCGCGACCCTTGACGCCGGCGATGAAGACGCTGAACGTCGTGGTCACCGGGGGCTGCGGCTTCCTCGGGCAGGCGCTGCTGCGCGCCCTGGCGGCGCGCCGCAGCCTGGCCGGCGCGGACGGGACGGCGCAGCCCATCGGCCGGATCCTCGCGCTCGACCTGGTCCATCACCCGGCGCTGTTCACCGATCCGCTCGTCGAATACGTCCGCGGCGACGCCGGCTCTGCGGTGCTGCTGCCGCACGTCCTCGGCGGCGACACCGCTTCCGTGTTCCACCTGGCCGCGGTGGAGCCGCAGCTCGCCGAGACCGATTTCGATCTCGGAATGAGGACCCATGTCGACGGCATGCGGGCGCTGCTCGAGGCCTGTCGTGCGCAGCGGCGGCCGCCGCGCTTCGTCTTCGCCAGCTCGCTCGCGGTCCTCGGACCGCGCCCGGACGTCGACGACGACACGCGGCCGGCGCCGTCCTCGAGCTTCGGCATCCAGAAGCAGGTCGGCGAGCTGCTGGCAGCGCAATACGGGCGCCAGGGCTTCGTCGACGCGAGGACCGTGCGACTGGGCTCGGTGGTCCCGCGCGGCGAGGGTCCGGCCGACGCCCCAGCCCACGCCCACGCCGACGCCTACGCGGATCCGGCCCGCGTCGCGTCGCAGGTCGCGCGCGCCGCGCGGGCGGCGCATCGCGTCGCGGTGCCATTCCCGCTCGACGCGGCGTTCGTCGCCGTGTCGCTGCCGGTGGCGATCGCCTCATTGATCCATGCGCACGACGTCGATGCCACGACGTGGCGCGACGTCGCCGCCGTCAATCTCCCGGGCCAGTCGTTGTCGATCGGTGCCGTGCTCGTCGCGCTGGCGCGCGCGACCGGCCGTGATGCGCGGGCGCTCGTCGATGCCGCGGCCGACGGCCACGTCGCTGCCTCGCCGCGGAGCGTCGTCGCGGCGCGCGCCGCGCGCCTCGGCTTTCCGGTCGACGGACCGGACATCGCGTCGATCGTCGCCCACGCCTGACGCGCGGGGCATCCCGGGCGACGCGTCCTTCCGATCGATACGCGGGATCACGCGGATCGGCCGGACGCGGTAGGTTGTGAGACTTACTCACAGAGCATGCGGGAAATTATCATCCTCCCGCGACATGTCGGCACGCCGGCCCGAACCTAGACTTTCCCTGTCACGCGACGGACCGCCCGGATCCGTCGCGAATCGGCAAAGGGGAGGTGCTTGACATGAACCCGCTTATCGATCGCGCCCGCGTCGCGGGCCTGCTGGCGGCCGTCGCGGTGCTCGCGGCCTGCGGCGGCGGCACGCCGCGCGGCCAGGGACTGTGGGTCGCCAACGGCGCGAACGTCGTCGAATTCACGCCGGCGCAGCGGATGGCCGGCTCGTCGTCGCCGACGCCGCACCTCGCGAACAACAGCGGCGTTTTCGGGGCCCCGCAGGGCGTCGTCTTCGATGGGGCCGGGGCGCTGTGGGTCATCGACGGCGGCACCGTAGCGGCCGGCGGGACGATCAACCCGGCGCTGCACAAGTTCTCGCCGAGCCAGCTCGCGGCGCTGGCAACCAACGGCGCTCCGGATCCGAGCGTGACGCTGGCGGCGCCGGGCTTCAAGTTCCCGCAGCAGGCGGTCTTCAACGTCGACGGCAGCCTCTGGGTGACCGACAACGGCGCCAACGCCGTCTACGTGTTCGCGAACACCCAGCTCAACGCCAGCTCGACGACGCTCGCGCCGGCGATCACGATCACGTCGAATCCGGCGTTCAACGGGCCGCTCGGCATCGCGTTCGATGCGCAGGGCGACCTGTTCATCGCCAACAACGCGACCACGACGATCTTCAAGTTCAGCGCCGGCGCGTTGCCGACGAAGTCCGGCAGCTACGAACTGACGCCTTCGGTCGTCCTGTCGGACAACGGCCAGGGCTCGATCCAGGGGCCGTGGGGCCTCGCGTTCGATGCCGTCGGCAACCTCTGGTCGAGCAACGCGAACGCGCCCAACACGGTCGTGCAGTTCGCCGCGAGCGTGCTCGGCGCGACCGGCAGCCCGACGCCGGCGGTGACGCTCGTCCCGACGGCCGTCGGCGCGAATCTCTCGCTGGTCGCGCCCAATGGCATCGCTTTCGACGACGCGGGCGACCTGGCCGCGATCAGCGCCGATGCACCCTTCGGCGCGGCGATCTTCGGGCGCCCGCAGCTCGCGACGGGCGGTGCCGTTCCTCCCGCGGTGTTCCTCGTCGGCGCCGGCACGACACTCAACGCGCCCGCGGGCTGCGTCTATGGTCCCGAGGTCGATTGATCCGCCCGTGCGCGCGGCGGCGCGTCGCGCGCACAGGCGATCGCGGCGAAGGATGACCGTCGGGACGCGACGCCGATATCCGGTAGGCCTCGCGCTTTCGCCCACCGCTCCTGGATGAGTCGACTCATACCTTCGTCGTAGGCGCGACGACGGCGGCAATAACTAGAATCGGTCGCATCACGATCCGATGGACATCGCTCGCCAGCATCGGGGCTCGTGGGCGTCGCCGTGCCGTCGGGTTCATCGCGACGCGCGCGGTGGCCCGCGAGCCCGACGGCGAGCCGCCGCGAAAACGATGGCTTCCACCGCTCGACTTCCGCCGCTGGGTACGCTGCGCGCGTTCGACGCCGCGGCGCGGCTCGGCAGCTTCTCGGCCGCCGCCGCGGAAATCTGCGTCACGCACAGTGCGGTCAGTCACCAGATCCGCACGCTCGAGCAGGCTCTCGGACGCCGGTTGTTCGTGCGGCGCGGCCCGGGCGTCTCGCTGACCCCGGAGGGCACGTTCCTCGCCGAGCGCGTGCGGCACGCGCTGACCCAGCTTTCCGGCGCGGTCGAAGCGCTCGCGCCGCGCGATTCGCGGAGTCGCGTGACGCTCGGCGTGGCCTCGAGCGTCGCGTCGCGCTGGCTGATGCCCCGACTCGCCGGCTTCCGCGAGCGGTATCCGGACGTCGAAGTCCGGATCCACGCGACACGCGCGGACCTCGGTCCCGCCGACTTCGATCGCGATCCGGTCGATGTGGCGATGTGCGCCGGCAGCGGCGAGTGGCCGGGACTTGTCGCCGTACCGGTGCTGCACGACGAAGCGTTTCCAGTCTGCAGCCCGGCGTGGCCGCGGGCGCAGCGTCCGGCCGCGCCGAACGACATCGCCGCGTTCGCGTTGCTGCGCGCCGACGCCGAGCCCTGGACGCCCTGGCTGCGTGCCGCGGGGCTGGACTTTCCGGAGCCGCCCGATGTCCGCGAGTTCAACGACCCGGGGATCATGCTGCAGGCCGCCGCCGGCGGCGAGGGCATCGCGCTCGCGCGCCGTTCGCTCGTCGAGGACGACCTGCGCCGCGGTGTCCTGGTGCGGCTCTTCGCACTTGCGACACCGGCGCCGGCCTACTTCGCGGCGTGGCCGCGCGATGCGCAGCCGACCGCGGCGATGCTGGCGCTGCGCGAGTGGCTGCAGGCGGAAGGCGCGGCGCGGTGCGCGGCCGACCGCGGCGCGCGCGTCGCGCTGCGGGCTGCCTGATACCAGGCGCGGCGCGCGGCCGGTCAGCCGCCGGCGGCGGAACGTCGCGCGCGGGCGCCCGCCGCGATCTGGTCGATCGTCGCGCCCGGCGTGATGACCGACGGATCGCAGGCGAGCGACAGCAGCGCCGGCAGGTGCTGTGACCGTGCGAACTCCAGGGCTTTCAGCAGCGCCGGCTTGAACTCCTCGGTCCGCGTCACGCGCGAGCCGAAGGCGCCGAACGACTCCGCGAAACGCACGAAGTCGGGGTTGTGCAATTGCGTCGCGACCGCGCGGCCCGGGAATTCGCGCTCCTGGTGCATCCGGATCGTGCCGTACATCCCGTTGTCGAACAGGATGATCACGACGCCGGCGCGATACTGGACCGCCGTCGCAAGCTCCGTCGCATTCATCAGGAAGTCGCCGTCGCCGGTGAGGCAGGCCACGACGCGCTCCGGCGCGGTGATCTTTGCGCCGATCGCGGCCGGAACGCCATAGCCCATGCTGCCGGCGGTCGGTGCCAGCTGCGTGCGCCATCCGGCATGCCGGAAGAAGCGGTGGGCCCAGATCGAGAAATTGCCGGCGCCGTTCGCGAGGATCGCATTCTCCGGCAGGACCGCGCGCAGGTCCTGGATCACCTGCCACAGGTCGAGGTCCGGCTGGCGGCCTTCGTAGACCGCGGGCCGGGCCTGCCAGGCCTCGTAGTCGGCGCGCGCCTGCGCCAGCTCGGCGGCCCAGGGCGGAGCCTCGATCGGCATCATCATCGCCAGGCGTGCGGCGAACTGCGGCATCCCGGCATTGATCATCAGGTCCGCCTGGTAGACGCGGCCCAGCTCCTCGAGGCTGCCGTGGACGTGGACGAGCGCCTGGCGCGGTCGCGGGACGTCGAGCAGCGTGTAGCCGCTCGTCGTCGCTTCGCCGAGGCGCGGACCGAGCGCCAGCACCAGGTCGGCGTCGCGGATCCGCTGCGCGAGACGCGGATTGATGCCGAGCCCGACGTCGCCGACGTAGTTCGGGTCGCGGTTGTCGCACAGGTCCTGGAAGCGGAAAGCGCAGGCGATCGGCAGGTGGTTCGCCTGCGCCCACCGACGCACGTTGTCGCAGGCCGACGACGTCCAGCCGGTGCCGCCGAGGATCGCGATCGGGCGGCGCGCCTGCCCGAGCAGGCGGCGCAGCGCGGCGAGCTGCGTATCGCTCGGCGCCGCCTGGACCGGCTGGTGGCACCGGGCATCGGCGACGCGCGCCGTGGCGACCAGCATGTCCTCCGGAAGCGCCAGAACGACGGGCCCCGGCCGGCCGCTCGTCGCGGTCTGGAAGGCGCGGGCGACGAATTCGGGTATCCGGTCGGCGCGGTCGACCTGCGCCGTCCATTTCGTCATGACGCCGAACATCCGCCGGTAGTCGATCTCCTGGAAGGCCTCGCGCTCGATGAAGTCGGTCGCGACCTGACCGACGAAGACGACGAGCGGCGTCGAATCCTGGAATGCGGTGTGGATCGCGATCGACGCCTGGGTCGCGCCGGGCCCGCGCGTCACGAAGACGACGCCGGGCTGGCCCGTGATTCGCGCATAGCCGTCGGCCATGAAGCCGGCGCCGGCCTCGTGGCGATTGACGATGACCCGCAGCCAGCTCGCGTCGCGCATCGCGTCGAGCACGGCGAGATAGCTTTCGCCCGGCACGCAGAAGACGTGGTTGACCCCCTGGATCGCGAGCTGATCGACCAGGATCCTCGCGCCGCTGCGTTCTTCGGTCATCTTCGGCCCCGCCTCCACCCTGAGCGATCGGGGATTTTACGGCGTCGGCCGCGCCGCGATCACCGCCCCAAATACGCGTCCGGGCGAAAGGTCAGGACGACGGCGGGACGGAAGATCACGAGCGCCGAGAACAGCATCCCGCTGACGATGGATTCGCCCCAGGCGAGCAGCAGCGTGTAGCCGACATAGTCGTCGAGGCGCTCGAGGGCGGTCGGCGCCGCGCCGGGCAATGACAGCGCGAGCAGCACCAGGCTCGTCGCGGTCGTGGTGGCCAGCGCGACGAACATCCCGTTGCCGATGATGAAGACGAACAGGTTGTGGGGCAGCTTCGCTTCGAGGCCGCGCTGCAGCGCGGTCGCCACGAGCGCCGGCAGCAGCGCGAAGAGCACGCCGTTGAGGCCGAGATTGAGCCAGGAGCCGTCGTTGAGCAGCGTGTGCAGCACGAGCGCCAGCAGCAGCCCGATGGTGCCGCGCGCGCGCCCGAAGACGAGCGCGTACAGCGCGCTGCCCAGCATCCCGAGGTGAAGCCCGTCGCCGACGCCGATCTGCAGGCGCCACAGCAGCGCGACGGCGACCGCGCCGCCGAGCCAGGCATGCGCCGCGCTCGGCGCGACCAGCCCGCCGCGGACGGCCCACAGCGCCGCGGCGAGCGGCGGCAGCAGCAGGACCCAGCCGAGGACGGCGAAGCCGATGGGGACCGACTGGTGGAGCAGGTTCATCGCAGGAGGTGGTGTCGCTGGGACGCGATGTCGCGCGGCGCACCGACGGTATATCAGCATCGGCAGCGCAGGGCAATCCGGCGTGCGGCGGGCCCGTGCCTCGCGGAGGGCCGATCGCCGCTCGCGCCGGCGCCCGACGGGATGCGCCCGGCCCCTACCGCAACCAGAACCCGACCGCGCCCTCGAGCGCCGTGCGCAGCGGCTTCTCCAGGTAGGGCATCAGCAGCGCGAGCACGGTCAGGCCGGAGGTCAGCGTCAGCGGGAAGCCGATTCCGAAGAGGTTCAGCTGCGGCGCGACGCGCGAGAGGATCCCGAGCAGGATGCTCGTCAGCAGCGCGACGGCGATGAAGGGCAGGGCGATCGACAGCCCGAGCGAGAACATCCGCGAACCCATCCGCGCGACCTGTTCGGCGGACAGCGGGATGCCGTCGGCGCCGATCGGGAACGCGCGGAACGTCTCGGCGAGCGCCTGCAGCAGCTGCAGGTGCCCGTCGATCGAGAGGAACATCAGCGTCGCCACGAGCGACAGGAACGTCGAGATCGGCGTCTGCGACTGGCTGCTCGTCGGGTTGAAGAAGCCGGCGAACGACAGGCCGATCTGCAGCCCCATCATCTCGCCGGCGAATTCGATCGCGGCGAAGACCAGGCGGACCGTGAAGCCGAGCACGAGCCCGACCATCATGTCCTGCGCCAGCGCGAGCAGCCCGGCGGTGCCGGCGAGGCGGTCGATCGGCGGCGTCGCGACCTGCGGTGCCAGCAGCAGCGAGATCGCGAGCGCGAGCGCGACGCGGACGCGCACGCCGAGCGACGGATGCGAGAAGATCGGCGCGGTCGCGAAGAGCGCCAGCACGCGCGCCAGCGGCCAGAACACCGCGCCGTAGAGCGCGCCGATCTGCGCCTCGGAGAACGTCAGCATCCGCGTGCCGGCCCGAACATCAGCCGATCAGGCCCGGTATCGCCTCGAACGTGCGGCGGACGTAGTCCACGAGCATCGTGATCATCCACGGCCCGGCGATCACCAGCACCGCGACGAGCGTCAGCAGCTTCGGGATGAACGACAGCGTCATCTCGTTGATCTGCGTCGCGGCCTGCAGGATCGAGACGACCAGGCCGACGACGAGGCCGGAAAGCAGCAGCGGGGCGGCGATCGTCAGCATCATGAAGAGCGCCTGCTGCGCGATCGTGATGACGGTCTGCGAATTCATCGGGATCGGGTCTCCGGACGCGGGGCGTTCAGGAGCCGGCGTAGCTCGCGACGAGCGAGCTCACCAGCAGGTTCCAGCCGTCGGCCAGCACGAAGAGCATCAGCTTGATCGGCAGCGCGACGAGCACCGGCGACAGCATCATCATCCCCATCGCCATCATCACGCTCGCGACGACCATGTCGATCACGAGGAACGGGATGTAGACCATGAAACCGATCTGGAACGCCGTCTTCAGCTCGCTCGTCACGAAGGCCGGGATGATGACGCGGATCGGCAGGTCGCTCGCCTGCTTCGGCGCCGCCGCGCCCTCGTCGAGGCGCGCCAGCCGCGTGAAGAGTTCCAGGTCGGTGGCGCGCGTCTGCTTCAGCATGAAGCCCTTGACCGGGACCGAGCCGGTCGCGAGCGCCTGGTCGAACGTGATCTTCTGCTGCGCGTAGGGCACGTAGGCCTCGTCGTAGACCTTGTCCAGCGTCGGGCCCATGATGAACAGCGTGAGGAACAGCGCCAGCCCGAGCAGGACCTGGTTCGGCGGCGTCGTCTGCGTGCCGAGCGCGCTGCGCATCAGCGACAGCACGATGATGACCCGCGTGAACGACGTCATCATCAGCAGCACCGCCGGCAGGAACGACAGCGCGGTGAAGAAGAGCAGCGTCTGGACCGGGATCGAGTACTGCGTGCCGCCGCCGGCCAGCGGCGTCGCCGACACCTGGATCGGCGTCGCGTCGGCGTGGGCCGGCAGGCACGCGAACGCGGCGCACAGCGCCAGCGCGATGCCGAACGCCTTCGCCGCCGCGCGCCCGGCGTCAGTCGCGCGCATGGTTCGCGAGGCGCGAGCGCAGCAGCGCGACGAAGGGAAGCGGCGTCGTTGCGGCCGGCGGCAGCGCGTCGCGCGACAGCGTGCCGAGGCGCTGGATCCCGGCGCCGCTGACGCCGAGCACGAGGCAGCGGTCGCCGGCTTCGACGACGACGACGCGTTCGCGCGGGCCCAGCGCCAGCTGCGCCACGACGCGCAGGCCGCCGGCCGGCGCAGCGCCGCCGACTCGCAGCCGACGCAGCAGCCAGACGGCGAGGGGCACCAGCGCGAGGACGACGAGCAGGCCGACGATCGTGGGCATCAGCGGCGGCGCCGGCGGCACGCCCGCGGCGGCCGAGGGATCGAGGGCGGCCATCAGCGGTTGAGCCGGCGCATGCGTTCGCTCGGCGTCACGATGTCGGTGAGGCGGATGCCGAACTTCTCGTTGACGACGACGACTTCGCCCTGCGCGATCAGGCAGCCGTTGACGAGCACGTCCATGGGCTCGCCGGCGAGCGCGTCGAGCTCGACGACCGAGCCCTGCGCAAGCTGCAGGATGTGCTTGATCGGGATCCGCGTACGGCCGAGCTCGACGGTCAGGCTGACCGGGATGTCGAGGATGAGGTCGAGGTCCTGGCTGCCTTCGCCGGCGTTCGTCGGCGTGAGGCGCGGGAAGATGTTCGCCGGCTGTGCGGCCTGCTCGACCGCCGTCGTGGCCCCGGCCTCGCGCTGCTCCTGCAGCGCCGCCGACCAGTCGTCCTCGGCCGCGGCGGCATCCTGCGGGTGGTTGGGGTCCGTCATGTCGATGTTTCCTCGATGGCGCGGCCATCACTGAAATGCGAGTACTTGAGCATCTTCTCGACCCGCACGGCGGTCTTTCCGTTGACCGTCCCGAAGCGGCATTCCATGACCGGGACGCCGTCGATCTTGACCGGGATCACCTCGCGCAGCGGCAACGGGATGAAGTCCCCGACCTTCAGCCGGATCAGCTCGCCGACGCTGACCTGCGCCTGCGCGAGCTCGGCCGCGAGTTCGACCTCGGCGAGCTGCACCTGCTGTGTCAGCTGCCGCACCCAGCGGCGGTCGGGCTCCTGGCCGTCGCCCTGCACCGACGAGTAGAGGATGTCGCGGATCGGCTCCAGCGATGCGTACGGGATGCAGATGTGCATCTCGCCGCCGCTGTCACCGAACTCCAGGTTGAACGTCGTCGCGACGACGATCTCGTTCGGCGACGCGATGTTGGCGAACTGCGTGTGCATCTCGGAGCGCTGGTACTGGAACGCGAAGCGGAACAGCCCGCCCCACGCGCGCGAGTACTCGCCGAGCGTGACCTCGATCATCCGCTGGATGATCCGCTGCTCGGTCGGCGAGAAGTCGCGGCCTTCGATCCGGAAGTGCAGCTTGCCGTTGCCGCCGAAGAGGTTGTCGATGACGCAGAACACCAGCTTCGGATCGAAGATCACCATCCCGCTGCCGCGCAGCGGCGCCAGCGCGACGATGTTGATGTTCGTCGGCACGACGATGTCGCGCAGGAAGGCGGAGTACTTGATGACGCGCACCGGTCCCACCGACATCTCGGGGCTGCGGCGCATGAAGTTGAACAGGCCGATGCGCAGGTTGCGGGCGAATCGCTCGTTGATGATCTCGAGCGTCGGCATCCGGCCGCGGACGATCCGCTCCTGGTTGGCGAGGTCGTACGAGCGGATGCCGCCTTCCTGCTGCGGCTTGTCGAGTTTCTGCGATTCGCCGGTGACGCCCTCGAGCAGCGCGTCGACCTCGTCCTGCGAGAGGAAATGTTCGGCCATCGTCGTCTCCCCGGGCGTCGTCCGCGCGCCTACTGGACGATGATCTGCTGGAAGAGGACGCCCTTCACGCTGTCGGCCGCCGCCGAGTCGTCGAGGGCCTTGTTCGACGCCTCGAGGATTTCCCCGGCGAGCTTTTCCTTGCCCTCGCGCGACGAGAGGTCGCTCGCGGTCTTCGAACTGAGCAGGAGCAGGATGTTGTTGCGGATGAGCGGCATCATCGTCTTGACGTCCTCGGAGACCTTCTCGTCCTCGAGCGACAGCGTGAGCTTCAGCTGTGCCATGCGCTGCTGGTCGGCATCGGCGAGGTTGACGGTGAACGGCTCGGCCTCGACGAAGACCGGCTTGTCGCCCTCCTTCTTCTTGTCGCCCTTCGCCTTCTTCTTCTTCTTCGCCGCCTTCGCCTTCTCGCCCTTCTCGGCCTTCTCGGCCTTCTCGCCCTTGTCCGCCTTCTCGCCCTTGTCCGCCTTGGCGTCGTCGCCGCCGTCGTCCTCGGCGGCGGCCGCCGCTTCCTCGGCCGCCTTCTTCTTCGCCATCGCGAAATAGCCGCCGCCACCTGCGAGCAGCAGCGCGACGACCGCGCCGACGATGATGAAAAGCTTCTTCTTGCCGCCCTTGGCCTTCGCGTCGCCGCCTTCGGCGCCGGCGTCCTTCTTTTCCGCCATCGTGTTCCCCAAACCCCCGTGGTCGCCGCGCTCGCGCGGCGCCCCCCCGGGCGCCGCAGCGCGCGACGTTCGGTTGATTATTGGAAAACTTCAGGGTGGCGGATCGTGGGAAAACCGGCCCGAATGCGCGGCGTTTCGATCCTGCCGGTAGCGCTTCGACGGCAGGCGTTGCGACGGCTCAGGCGAACGTGTCGACCAGTCGTCGGGGCCCGCGGCCGCCCGTCGCAGGCGACGGGTCGGCGTCGTGGGTCGACGATGCGGTCGCGGCCTGGCCGGCGATCGTGGCGATCGCCGCCAGCCGCGAGGGCGCGCCGCGCGGATCGCGCGGCGCGCCGCCGTT
>DATKPC010000125.1:0-13430 GCA_035524275.1 Burkholderiaceae bacterium | reverse complement strand
CGGCGCGATGGCCAGATCGATGTCACGCAGCACCTGCCGCGACCCGAACGACTTCGACAGGCCGTCGACCTGGACCGCCATGCCGGGCGGCGTCCTCGCCGCGCGGCCGGCCAATGCCGGCGGCGGCGCGACGACCGCCTCGCGAAACTTGCTGACGCGACCCGGCGCATCGGCATGCCGCAGCGTCGCAACGTCGATCTCGGTAGCCAGCATCGAATTCCCCTTGTGCCCGTCGACCCGTCGGGCGACGGCTCAGGCCACCGCGGTCGTCAGCTCTGCGGCGTGATAGCCCGGATGCCAGCGCAGCAGCCCGCGCTCCAGCGCGCGCGACAGCACGTCGGCAAGCTTCCCGAGCAACGCATAGAGCAGGATCCCGACGAGCACGACGTCCGTCTGCATGAATTCGCGCGCGTTCATCGTCAGGTATCCGATGCCGGCCTGCGCCGAGATCGTCTCCGCGACGATCAGCAGCACCCACATCAGCCCGAGCGCGAAGCGCAGGCCGACCAGCACCGACGGCAACGCCCCCGGCAGCACGACGTGCCGGTACAGCGCCCAGCCGCGCAGCCCGTAGCTGCGAGCCATCTCGACCAGCGCCGGATCCACCGCGCGGATGCCGTGGAACGTATTCAGGTAAACCGGAAAGAAGACGCCCACGGCCACCAGGAAGAGCTTCGCCGCCTCGTCGATCCCGAACCACAGGATCACGAGCGGGATCAACGCGAGCGCCGGGATGTTCCGCACCATCTGCAGCGTCGTGTCCAGCAGCGCCTCGGCGACGCGGAACGTCCCGGTCAGCAGGCCCAGCAGCAGCCCCAGCCCGCCGCCGATCAGCAGGCCCGCCAGCGCGCGCACGCTGCTCACCGCGACGTGGTGCCAGAGCTCGCCGGAACGCAGCAATTCCCGGAAGGCCTTGGCCACCGCCCACGGCTCCGGCAGCACGCGCGTCGCGAGCCAGCCGGCGCGCGATGCCAGTTCCCAGGCGGCCAGTACCAGGACCGGCACCACCCACGGCAGCGCGCCGCGCCAACCCGACGACGATGCGCGAGCGGTCACTTGCCCGGCGCCGCCCGCGTCGCCGCGCCGGGCAGCGTGTCCGCGACGCGGATCGGCTTCGGAATGAGCTTCAACTCCGCGAACACGTCGGCGATCTTCTGCTGCTGCGCGGCGATCGCCGCCGTCACGGGTGCGACGCCCGACGGATTGCGGCGCAGCGCGCGCTCGACAACCTCCGGATCCAGCCCCTGCAGCGGCGCCACGCGGGCGGCGGCCTTCGCCGGATCCTGGTTGATCAGGGCGCCCTGCTCGCGCAGGTCCTCGAACAGCACGTCGAGCACCTGCGGGTACTTCTCCGCATACTGCCGCTCCGCGAGGTAGTACGCGTAGTTGTTCACCGCGCCCTGCCCGTCGGCGACGATCCGCGCGCCGAGCTGCGTCTGCGCCGCCGCGAGGAACGGATCCCAGATGGCCCACGCATCGACCGCGCCGCGCTCGAAGGCCGCACGCGCATCCGCCGGCGGCAGGAACACCGGCTGCACGTCAGCGTAGGCGAGGCCGCTGTTCTGCAGCACGCGGACCAGCAGGTAATGGACGTTCGAGCCCTTGTTCAGCGCCACCTTCTTGCCCTTGAGGTCCGCGACGGTGCGGATCGCCGAGGTTTTCGGCACGATGATCGCCTCGGCGCCCGGCGCGGCCGGATCGAACACGACATAGACGAAGTTCGCACCCGCCGCCTGCGCGAAGATCGGCGGCGCCTCGCCGACGTAGCCGACGTCGATCGAGCCGACGTTGAGCCCTTCCAGCAGCTGCGGCCCGGCCGGAAACTCGACCCACTTCACTGCGACGCCGAGCGGCACCAGCCGCTTTTCCAGCGACCTTTGCGACTTCTGCAGCACGAACACGCTCGCCGACTTCTGGAACCCGATCCGCAGCTCCGCCGGGTTGTCCGCGGCCCAGGTCGATGCGAGGCAGAACCCCACCGCGGCGACGCCCAGGCCCCACCGAGCCAGTCCGCGGCGAATCGCCGCGAAGCCCTGCAAGCCCACCTCTGTCCATCGCCCGATCGTCATCCCTTTTCCTCCGCCAGCCCGCCCGCCGATCGGCACGCCTCGCCCGCCACGCCGGCAAGGCGCCGCAGGCGACGACGAACCCCTCCCTACGCGTCCCGCCTAGACCCCCACGCCTTCTCGCAGCACGGGTCTTAACGCCCGGTCCAGGCGCTCGACCAGGTCATCGCTCGGCACGTACGCGGCCACTTTCGCGACCGCCACATTCGCGACCGCCACTTTCGCAACCAACTGCGCGTCCGTCGCGTACACCCCGTCCAGGATGTCGCGGGCCCCCAAGGCCGACAGCACCGGCTTCAGTGCATAGTCCAGCGCCAGCATGTGCGCGAGGCTGCCTCCGGTCGCGAGCGGCAGCACGGTCTTGCCGCGCAGCACGTCGTTCGGCAGGAGGTCGAGGAAGAGCTTCAGCAGGCCGCTATAGGACGCCTTGTAGATCGGGGTGGCGACGACCACGAGGTCGCTCGCCTCGACCTGGCCGATCGCCTCGCGGATCGCCGGATCGTGCGCATCCGCCGCCAGCAGCGCGCTGCCCGGCAGGCTGCGCACGGCCACCGACGAGCGCGAGTCGACGTGCCCTTCCAGGCGAGCCAATGCCAGGTCGAGCAGCCAGCCGGAACGCGACCGGGCCGAGGGGCTGCCGGAAATGCCGAGAACGTGCATGGGGGAAGCGCGCGGGGCGCCACAAGGGCCAAAGGCGAAAGACGGCAAGTTAAGAGAGGCGGCACGGCGGGCCAACGAAGCAAAACGCCATTGCTTATCTGCTTTGGCGCTGCGGGTGGCGATGGACGGCAGGCGGGACGGACACGGGCGCCCGGTCCCTCCGTGAAGGTCGCCATGCCGCGCTGTCGCGTGCCGGCGAAAACGAGGCCAAAGACGAAAATGGGGCTCTCGTCGGTGTCTTCTCGCGCCGCGCCCGCTGCGTGGGGCCACCGGGACCGGTTGCCGTCGAGCCCAGCGACGGCGATACTGCCGATCGCACGTTCTTTCGAGACGCCCCTTGAACGGGATACGACACGTCAAGGCCTTTAGCGTCGCCTTGCTGATCGAGTTGGCCTCGGCAGGCGCGGCGGCGCAAAGCGCCGACCTGAACCTCGACCCGAACGCAGGTCGGGCGTCCGGGGAGTGCGGCTCGGTCGTCGTCGTGCGATGCGAACTGACGTCGCGCGTGGCCGCGCCGGCCGACTCCTTCTCGGACACCGTGCACCGCGCTCAACAGACGCTCGAGCAGCGGCGCTCGCACCCACCGGCTGACGGAACCACCGAACTCGGCACCGTCGTCATCACGGCGGACCACGTCGAGAATC
Organism: Burkholderiaceae bacterium; assembly: GCA_035524275.1. GTDB lineage: Bacteria > Pseudomonadota > Gammaproteobacteria > Burkholderiales > Burkholderiaceae_F > DATKPC01. Next base: position 10,060 of record DATKPC010000125.1, on the reverse strand, counting down.
CCCGCGACAAGCGCTGGCAAGCATTTGGAACTTCGGTGGCGAATGCCCAGATACCGGATTGCTTCTCGTTGGGGGAAGCCGGCCTGCTCGCCATTCCCCTCATGCCGATCCTGGCGCTCGCCGGCAAGTGCCATTGAACCGCCAAGACCCGGCTGCCTTTTCTCGATGACGCGCGGCCGCCAGGGGCCGGGAGGCATCAGGAGCGCACGCGCGCGCCCCTGCCGGCCGGATCAGTCGTCGAGGTTCATCTCGATCCCGTCCCAATGCGCCGGATGGTGGAATCGGCCGATGTTGTGGCCGATCAACGCGCCGAGGCAGAAGGGCACGAACGGGATGACGATGAGCAGCAGCACCGTCGGGCAGCCGACGACGACGAGGTAGAAGACCGACGCTGCGAGCCAGACGGTGCTGGCGACGCGGGCGGCGTCGCGCGACCGCCAGTGCGGCTGCATCCAGGCGACCGTGCCGAACGCCAGCCCCGAAAGCAGCAGGAGCACGACGAACGGGCGCAGGACCGAGCCCATCGTCGGGTTGGCGTTGTGCGCCGTCGCAGTCCACAGCGCCCGGAAGATCGCGTAGATGACGAGGCTCGCGACGAGCAGCAGCCCGTGGATGGCCCACCGCTGCTCGGCGGAGATTTCCGGCGGAATCGGTCGATGCGGCTTTCGCAGGGTCACTTGCCCTCCTCGGCGGGGTTGCCGGCGGCCGCCGGGCCGGCGATCGCGGCGACGCCGGCGTGTCCGCGACCTTGCGAGCCGTGTCCTAGGCTACGCATGCGCCGTTCGCCGCGACGGGTCGCGAATCGGGACGTCCCGCGTTGGCAGGTCCCGTGTCGGCAGGTCCTTCGCGCGTTCCGCCCCTGCGGCGACATGCAGCCGGCAGTGGTCGCGGCCGCCGCGCTTCGCGTCATACATCGCCGCGTCGGCGTTGCGCAGCAGTTCGCTCGCATCGCGGCCATGATCCGGGAAAACCGCGGCGCCGATGCTGCCGGAGATCGACAACTCGTGGCCGTCGATCAGGAACGGGCGGCGCAGCACCTCGCCGACGCGCTGCGCGACCGCCATCACGTCGTCGACCGCGTGCATGTCCGGAACCAGCACCGTGAATTCGTCACCGCCCAGCCGCGATGCGGCCTGGTCGTGGGGGGCCGCGTTCATCTGTGCCGCGGTGTCCGACGGGCGCAGCGCGTCGCGGAGGCGCTGCGCGGCCTCGACCAGCAGGCGATCCCCGATCTCGTGGCCCAGCGTGTCGTTGACCGACTTGAAGCCATCGAGGTCGAGGAACAGCAGCCCCAGCCGGCGCCCGCTGCGCATCGACCGTTGCACCTCGCGCTGCAGGCGATCCAGGAACGCGTGGCGGTTCGGCAGCCCCGTGAGGTTGTCGCAGAACGCGAGCCGGGCAAGTTGCCGGTCGCGGTCCTGGATCGTCTCGATCATCGCGTTGAATCCGCGGCCCAAGTCGTCGATTTCCTCGACGTGGCTGACGCGGGCACGGACGGCGTAGTCCGATTGGCCATGGACCCGCGCCATCAGGCGATTGAGCGCCTGCATCGGGACCAGGACGGACGGCCGCAGGCGGCGCAGCAGCAGGCCGCTGACGGCGACCGCGGCAAGCGTCGCGAGGAACATCGCCGCCCCGATCCAGGCCGTCTGCCGGTAGAGGTCGCCCAGGCCGATGCTGAGCGTGAGGACGCCCATGCGGCCGTCGCCGTCATCGATGACCTGCCGAAACGTCAGCACGCCGCCCAGCAAGCCGGACGGCACCGCGGCGTCGCCGGCGGGCACGTCGGATGCGCCCGGGCGATGCCGGACATAGCGGGCGAACACGCGGCGGTCCGGACCCACGATTTGCGCGGCATACACCTGCGGCCAATACCGCAGCGAACCCAGAAGTTCCTGCGCCGCGCGCGGGTCCCGGACCTGTAGCGGCGGCACGGCGCTGTCGGCCAGCACGCGGGCCTGCACGTGCGCGGTCTGCACGAGACCCGCGAGCCCGATCGCGAAGGTTCCGACGACGGCCGCCACGAAGACGATGCCGGCGGCCGCGGCAACCGCGGTACGGTTGATCCGCTTCAGCAGCGCGGAAAGACTGACCGAATACTTCGTTCCGCTCACTCGGGCGCTCACTCGGGCGATGTGGCTGGGGAAAAACCCGTCGCGGCCGGCGCGCGGCACCGTCGCGTCTCGCGATGTTCGGCCCGATCGCGACGAAATCAATGAGGCAAATGGCCGGTAAGGGACGCCCTATTCCGCCCTTCGAAATCACCCGAATCGCGCGTGGTGGGGTCCGCGTGGTGGGGTCAGAGCGTGCAGGATGCTTGCCGCACGGCACGCACGCCGGCGGCGACTCCGCTCAGTTCCCCGCCACGGTCCGCGCCGCCTGCTCGAGCAGCCAGGTGACAAACGCGGCCCGCTGCTTGGCGCTCGCGCGCTCACCCGATTCGACGACCCAGTACGCGCCGGCCATCAGCCCGGTGCTTCCGACGCGCGCCAGCCAACCCTTGGCAAGGTCGGCCTGGATGAACGGCACGGCGCCCAGCGCGACGCCCGCGCCGCGCTCGGCCGCATCGAGCGCGATCGAATAGTCGGAGAAATGCTGGTGCGCCGCGGCGGTCGCGATGTCCAGGCCCGCCGCCACGAACCACTGCGCCCACAGCTCGCCCTGGTCGTCGTGCAGCAGGCGGCGGCCCAGGACGCTCTCGTCACGGCGCAAACCGCGCGCCGCGCGGCCGGCCGGCTTCCCGATCACCGGCACGACCTCGCAGGAGAAAAGGCGCTGCGCCTTGCCGGTCGGCCGCCGGTCGCTGCGCATCGTGTAGCGGATCGCGACGTCCGCCTCCTCGCCGAGCTGCCGCAGGACGTTGGACGTCTCCAACTCGATCACGATGTCCGGATGCTTTCGCCCGAAGTCGTCCAGCCGCGGCACGAGCCAGCGGGCGGCGAAGGCCGGCTCCACCGTCAGGCGCAGGCGCCGGGCGCGGACCTTTCGCGCGGCCTGCACCGCTGCGTGAATCTGCGTGAAGCCCGCCGCCAGCTCGCGCGCGAGCCGCTCGCCCACGGGCGTGAGTTCCACGCGGCGGTGCAGGCGCCGAAAGACCGCCTGCCCCAGGTCGTCTTCCAACCCGCGCACGTGACGGCTGATGGCAGCCTGCGTCACGTTCAGTTCTCGCGCCGCCTCGGTGAAGCTCGAGTGCTCCGCCGCGGACGCGAACGCGCGCAATGCCAGCAACGACGGAAGCCTGCGGTCGATCATCGCGATGCACATCCGGCCGGAAAATTCGCATGACTTTAGGTTATGCGTCGCGGCGAATCAAATCGCTTGAAGCGGCGAGCGGCGACGGGTGGAATGCTTCCCGCGCCACGAGGAGGTTTCCATGAAGACACGCGGCATTTTTCGCGGCTTCGGCCCGCTCTTGTTGATCATCGCCGTCGCGAACGCGCAAGCGGATCCCGCCGACCCTTTGCTGATTCAAAGCGCGCGCGTTCGCGTGGACACCACGGAATGGAATTCACCGCAGGGCAGGGAGCGACTGCGACGGCATCTCGCCGACGCCGCCGGACAGCTATGCCGCCGCTCGTATGCGTCAAGCCGCGTCGACTATCGACAGGCGGTCGCCGACTGCATCGACGAGGCCGTTGAAGACGGCTTGCGGCAGGCGATGGGCGAGACTCGCGGCATCGATTCGGCGGTCACGCCGCTGCCATAACGGGTGACGCGTAGCCATCGTGCTCGGCGCAACGGCCGCTGGCGGTTCGGTCTCCGCATGGCCATGATCGATCACAGCCCAAGGCGAATCGAGACGACGCACGCCTGAGAGTGACGCTGGCCGCATGTTGCGGCCGCGTGTGGCTGACACCCTCTCCCCCCACCCCTCTCCCGCTTGCGCGGGCGAGGGGAGTTTCGTCGTGGCCAACAAGCGCCGCATCGCGCGTTGAGGCGGCACCGCAGCGTCGCCTTGTCGCTATCTTTTGTCTTAAGGCAATCCCTCCTTCCTCGGGACGCCTACAACCGCACCGTCCAAAGGTCGCATCGCACGATGTCCCCCGGCACCCGCATCCTCCACCCCGCCCTTAGGGGCAAGATCATGTCGGCCGACGAGGCCGCCGCCCTGATTCCCTCCGGCGCCAACGTCGGAATGAGCGGATTCACCGGCTCCGGCTACCCGAAAGTCGTGCCCTCCGCACTCGCCGCCCGAATCGTCGCGGCCAACGCGCACGGCGAGCGCTTCAAGGTTGGCGTCTGGACCGGCGCCTCGACCGCGCCGGAGCTTGACGGCGCGCTGGCGTTGGTCGACGGCGTCGAGTTGCGCCTGCCCTACCAATCCGACCCCACCTGCCGCAAGCGCATCAATGCCGGCCAGATGGAATACATCGACATGCACCTGTCGCATGTCGCGCAGTTCGTCTGGTTCGGGTTTCTCGGGCGCCTGGACGTCGCGGTCGTCGAAGTCGTCGGCGTTCGCGAAGACGGCACGCTGATCCCGGCGACGTCGATCGGCAACAACAAGACGTGGCTCGACCAGGCCGACAACATCATCCTGGAGGTCAACGCCTGGCAGAGCACGGACCTGGAGGGGATGCACGACATCTACTACGGCACGGCGCTGCCGCCGCACCGCGTCCCGATTCCGATCCTTCGGCCGGACGACCGGATCGGCGAGCCGAACTTCCTCGTCGACCTGGACAAGGTCGTTGCGGTCGTCGAGACGAACCAGCCGGACCGCAATTCATCGTTCACGCCGCCGGACCAAGCCTCCGAACGCATCGCGGCGCACATCCTGGATTTCCTCGAGCACGAGGTACGGCAGTACCGGATGCCGGCCGACCTGCTGCCGCTGCAGTCCGGCGTCGGCAACGTCGCCAATGCGGTGATGGCCGGGCTGAAGAAAGGGCACTTCTCCAACCTGACCGCGTACACCGAGGTGCTGCAGGACGGGATGCTGGAGCTCATCCGCTGCGGAAAGATGCGCGTGGCGTCGGCCACCGCGCTGTCGCTGAGCCCGGAGGCGCACGCGCTCTTCACGAAGGAATTGCGGCAGCTGCGCAAGTCGGTCGTGCTGCGGCCGCAGGAGATCAGCAACCACCCGGAGGTGATCCGGCGCCTCGGCGTGATCTCGATGAACGGGATGATCGAGGCCGACATCTACGGCAACGTCAATTCCACGCACATCAACGGCACGAGCATCATGAACGGGATCGGCGGCTCGGGCGACTTCGCGCGCAATGCGTTCCTGTCCTTCTTCATGACGCCGTCGACCGCGAAGGGCGGCAAGGTGTCGTGCATCGTGCCGATGGCGACGCACGTCGACCATACGGAGCATGACGTGCAGGTGATCGTGACCGAGCAGGGGCTGGCGGACCTGCGCGGGCTGGCGCCGAAGGAACGGGCGCGGCTGATCATCGACAACTGCGCGCATCCGGATTTCCGGCCGGTGCTGCGGGACTACTATGAACAGGCGCTGAAGCGGTCGCCGGGGTTGCATACGCCGCACTTGATGGAGGAGGCGTTTACTTTCATGAAGCGGCATTCGGGGGGATGAGCCGAGGAAGCTGAGGCTCGGTGAATGCCCTCTCCCCCACGTCTTTCGCGCGCAGCGGGACAGAGGCGTTCGGGCGGGGTGGATCGGGCACGAAATCTTGAGAGGTGCTGAAGATGTTGAACGTGAAGGAATCTCAGGTTTGGCTGGTGGGCGGCGGCATCGCGTCGATGGCGTCGGCGGTGTTTCTCATTCGCGACGCCGGGATGGACGGGTCGCGCATTCATATCCTGGAGGAGCTGGGGCTCGCCGGGGGGTCGCTGGACGGCGGCCTGGCGCCGACGCAGCAGGCCGCGTACGTGACGCGGGGCGGACGGATGCTGGCCGACGAGCCGTACCAGACGCTGTGGAACCTGTTGTCGTCGATCCCGTCGCTGGAGGACCCGACCCGCAGTGCGCGGCAGGACATCATCGACTTCAACGCGATGGTGAAGACGGACGCGCATGCGCGGCTGATCGGCCGCGGCGCGAAGATCCTTGATGCATCGAACTACGGGCTGAACGCGACCGACCGGCTCGAGCTCACGCGGCTGCTCGCGATGCCGGAGCGGCTGCTCGGCGCGCACCGGATCGACGAGATGTTCTCCGACCACTTCTTCCAGACGAACTTCTGGCAGATGTGGCGCACCACCTTCGCGTTCCAGAACTGGCACAGCGCGATCGAGCTGAAGCGCTACTTCCTGCGCTTCATCCAGGAATTCCCGCGGATGCATACGCTGGCCGGCGTGCGACGCACGCGCTACAACCAGTACGACTCGATCTCGGTGCCGCTGCAGCGCTGGCTGCTCGACAAGGGCGTCGACGTGCGGTTCGCGACCCGCGTGACCGACGTCGACTTCGACTTCTCGGGGGCGCGGCGGCGCGCGACGCGGCTTCACGTACGACGCAAGGCGGGCGACGCCGTCGTCGATGCGACGATCGAGCTGGGGGCGCAGGACGCGGTCTTCCTGACGCTGGGGTCGATCACCGCGGATGCGACCTACGGCAGCAACGACAGCGCGCCGGAGCTGATCCGCGACCGGCGCGACGGCGCCTGGTCGCTGTGGGACAACGTCGCTCGCAAGGCGAAAGACTTCGGCCGGCCGCAGATCTTCTACAACGTCGACGAGAACAAGTGGGAATCGTTCACGCTGACGATGCACGGCGACGTGCTGTTGAAGCGCCTCGTCGAGTTCTCGCGCAACACGCCGGGGACCGGGGCGCTGATGACGTTCGTCGACTCGCCGTGGCTGATGTCGCTCGTCGTCCCCTACCAGCCGCACTTCCCGAAGATGCCGCCGGACACGTACACCGCGTGGGGCTACGGGCTCTTCATCGACGCGAAGGGCGAGCACGTCGGCAAGCCGATGGCGCAATGCACCGGCAAGGAGCTCCTGTCGGAGCTGATCCACCAGCTCGGCTTCGAGGACATCCGGGATACGGCGATGGCCTCGACCGATGTCACGCCGGTGATGCTGCCGTACGCCTCGGCGATGTTCTCGCCACGCGCGGTCGATGACCGACCCAAGGTGATTCCGGACGGGGCCGAGAACTTCGCGTTCCTCGGGCAGCACGTCGAGTTGCCGGAGGATACGGTCTACACGGTGGAGTACTCGGTGCACTGCGCGATGCATGCGGTGTACCGGCTCTTCGGCGTGGACAAGCCGATTCCGCCGATCTACCACGGCATCGCGGATCCGAAGGTCGGGATGGCCGCGCTGAAGGCGGCGTTGCACTGACGCGGCGGCGACGGCAGCCCGCTGAGCTGCCGTCGCGCAGGCGCTAGCGGCGGCGCGGGGCGCCCGCGAACGGCGGCGCCTTGCCGTCGAGATGTCGGAACGTGATCCGGCCCTTGCTCATGTCGTAGGGCGAGAGTTCCAGCGAGACCTTGTCGCCGGCGAGAATGCGGATGTGGTGCTTGCGCATCTTGCCGGCCGAGTAGGCGATGAGCTGGTGGCCGTTCTCGAGGGTGACGCGGTAGCGCGAGTCGGGAAGGACTTCCGCGACGACGCCGGACATTTCTAGATGCTCTTCCTTAGGCAAATTCGGGGCTCCTGGAGGGGGATGGTGCTGACGGATGGCCGTGGGCCTGGAGGGCCGGGGGAGGGAGGGCTGCCGCCCTCGTATCTCCCCGACCCCGCTCCCGCGCGTCGCGCGGGCGAGGGGTGATGCCGCGGCGGCTTGCAGACGGGCACGCTCTGTCGAGCCGTGCCTCGTCCTTCACGCTACGCCCGGTCCCTCAAGCGTCGGCTCGCAGTTCAACTCAGATCGGGCGGATTTCGGTGGCTTGCGGACCCTTCGGGCCCTGCTTGACCGAGTACTGCACGCGCTGACCTTCGGCCAGCGACTTGAAGCCGCTGCCCTGGATCTCGGAGAAGTGCGCGAACAGGTCCTTGCCGCCGCTTTCCGGCGTGATGAATCCGAAGCCCTTGGCGTCGTTGAACCACTTGACCGTACCAGTTTCCATTTACTCGTTCCTTGATCGATGTGAAGGAAATTCAGCCGCGAGAACGCCTCGCGACCCGCCAACGTTCAGGAAACGCGACCTGGGGAAAACTGGAATGCGCCGCGGCGGCGAACCGCCTTGAGGCCGTCGTATGGCGGTCGCGGGCAAGGGAGAAATCCGGAGGAATACGAACCTTCCACGAAAGCACGCGCAGCGTAGGCGGATTTCTTCGCGTTGTCGAGGCACATATTCTTGTCCGCTGGCTCTTGAAATCCCGAACTTCCGCCATGGAATGGGATTCGCACGGCGGACGTCGCGCGGCGGACCGACGAGGCGCGCCAAGGCAAAGAACGCTTGACCTGACGCCGTCCATGGGCAATTATCGCGATCCCACAAACGCGCTATCCCACGAGAGGTGCTTCCCATGTCTCGCGCCCTGCTGTTCGCTGCCGCCGTCGTTGTCGGCGTCTCCGGTTGTTCGTCGATGCCCGGGATGGGCGGATCCGGCAAGCCGGCCTCGGCTCCCGCGCCCGCTCCGGCCGCCGCGCCGGCGCCCGCCGCCAGCAAGACGCCGCCCGGAATGAACGACCAGGGCGAAGTGATCAGCTCGAAGGACATCGAGGCGGGCCACGGGCAGAACGTCAAGGGGCTCGACGGCTGGGAAGGCGAGATCGTCGGCAAGCCGGCGCCGGGCACGAAGTTCACGCAGCTGCAGATCGGGATGTCGATGAAGCAATGCACCGACATCGTCGGCCAGCCGACCGACCAGGGCGCGTACATCACCGGGAAGGCGTGGATCCCGTTCTATTTCGGCAGCGACCGGCACCGCTTCGAGTTGATCTACAAGGGCTACGGACGCCTGATCTTCGCCGGCGGCAGCCTCGGCGACTTCACGAGCGGGCACCTGATCTGGATCATCCACAGCGCGAACGAGGCCGGGTACCGCTGAGGCGCCGCAGGCGCGACGCGCGGACCTGCGCGACACCCAACGAGAGAGGGGCCTTCGGGCCCCTTTTTCTTGGGGTGCCGCGGGAAAAAAAGGGCGGGGGCCGTTGGCGCGGCGCCCGCCTCAAGCAGAGGAGAAAGACGAGAACGAGCGACTACGACTTGCGAGAGGTCACGCGGGAGAAATGGAAAGCGCGGTGCCACCGGAGGAACATGAAACCGAGGACGACACCGACGACGACGGTCACGAACCATTGCGGGCGATCGAAGGCCACGCTGACGGCGGCGAGCAGCCCGAACGCAAAGACGCCGATGGCGACTTTCGAGGAGATGTCTTCATGTCGGTGCATGGCGGCGATCCCGAGGTATGAGATATAGCGCATATGCGTTACGAACCAATGTACTTCGCACGGCGCGATAGTCAACCGGCGGGTAGTTCCGCAGGCGACGCCGCGGGGTGTTCCCGACGGTTCGCCAAGCATTTGATTTTCTTTGGTTTCTCCCCGATGCTGCGGCATCCGGCGGGCGTCGCGCGATGCGTTCCGGCGGCTCGACGAGGCGGCGCGACCGATGAGCGGTCGGTGCGGTGCCGACGGCATTCGGCGTGGAGGGGGTCCCGATGAAACGTGTCCTTGAAGGCCTCGCAATGACGATGACGATGCGGGACTGCAGGACCTGGTGCGTGCGCATCGTGGGCATGGCGGCGATGGCCACGCTGGGCTCCGTGGCGCATGCGGACTCGACGGATGAACTGGCGCGATGGGCGCAGGACGTGGGCGCCGCAGAGCGGCAGTTCGCGCAGGCGATGGCGGACCGCGACATCGAGGCGTTTGCCCGCTTCGTCGCGCAGGACGCGGTGTTTCGCGACGGGAAGGGTTTTCTCGTCGGGCGCGAAGCCGTTGTCGAGGGGTGGCGCGAGTTGTTCAAGCCGGGACCGGCACCGTTCAGCTGGGAGCCGGATCGCGTCACCGTGGATCGCGCGGGGACCACGGCGGTGTCGAGCGGGCCGGTGCGGGATGCGGCGGGGAAGGTGATTTCGCGGTTTACGACGGTGTGGCGCCGGGAGACGGACGGCGACGGGGCGGTGCACTGGCGTGCGGTGGTGGATCAGGGGGTGCCGTTGGTGGAGTGCGGGCGTGCGGGCGGGGGATGAG
>DATKPC010000124.1:0-32675 GCA_035524275.1 Burkholderiaceae bacterium | reverse complement strand
TCACGCCGCTGTACATCGCTCACATGGGATTGGCGTTGCTGACGGCGGTGCTTTGCCTGGCGATCAATACGAAGCAGGGGAGCGCGGGCAACTGAGCCATCCATCGGCAAGCGATCACCGCCAAGACGTAGACGCAATCGTCGAGTCCCTCGAAGAACTTCAGTTAGGCCGGTCGCGGAATGACTGTGCCGCCCTGCGCCAGGCTGTCCCAGGAGGCCATCCCGGCCGGTGGCCAGCGGGCCTGAGCAGTCAGCGAACCACCGTCACCATCGACGTGGCATACGAGATGACCCGTTGCGACACCGACCCCATCAGCCAGCGCTTGAAGGTGTTCTTCCCTCGGTGCCCGAGCACGATGTGGTCGGCTTTCCATTGGTCGGCGTGATACAGGATCTGTTCGGCCGGGTGACCAACCGAGACCTCGAAACCGGCGCCAACACCCGCTTGGGACGCGCGCGACCGCAGCCTGTCGAAATCCTTGGCGAATCGCTCCTGTCCCGTTTCCATCAGGGCCTCCGTCTCGACGTCCTCGGCGGGCTCGAGCGGCTGTACCACCGCGAGCACGTGCAATTGGCCCCGGAAGTTTTTCGCCAGCGTGACGGCAAAGTCGAATGCCTTCTCCGCAGACGGCGAGCCGTCGTAGGCGCACAGAACCTGGTAGGTCATTTCGCCTCTCCTTTGGCGACGGCCGCCTCTGGCACGACTGGTGGCGCGTCCGTCGGCAGAAGATGGTGCGGCATGAAGAACGCGTTGGCAATGAGCGTCGGGACAACGGCGCTAGCGACGACCGCTGCGATGAGATACGAGTACTGGGCCTTGTCGACGATGCCGTGCGTCAATCCGAACAGCGCCGAGATGCTGCCAAAGGTGAGGCCTGTGGACATCATGAGTGTCGTGTAAACACCTTGCTGCGTCGGGGAGCCGAATACCTTGGTCATCGGATAGACGCCGACGATCTTCGAGCCCATCTTGGCGAGCAGCAGGACGACAAAAGCGCCTGGCGCAAGAACAAGCGCTGGGACCGAGACGAAGGACCCCGCCCGGATGAAGTAGAAGGGCGTGAGAAAGCCCATCGTTAGAGTGCGCAGCCTGCGCACGAGTGCATGGTCCTTGCCCACCGTTCCGGCCAGCACCATGCCCATGACGTACGCCGGCAGGACGGGCTCGCTGTCGGCCCACAGGGCAAGGGCACCCAGCCCGAACATGCACAGCAGCAGGAACTTCGCCTCGAGCTCGGAGGGGCGGTCTCCATACCTGCGAAAGAACCGCGGCGTGACCCAGGGCAGGATGGAAAACGCAATCACCGAGCCCGCAACGAAGACCAGCGTCTTGTACGTGAACGGCGAGAACATGAGACCCAGCGCCAGCACCGTGGCCAGATCGTTCACGAAGCACGCGGCGAGCACGGTCTTGCCGTAATGCGTTCGGTTGAAGCCGAACTCGAGCATCACCGCATACACGACCGCGACCGAAGTGGTCGACAGCGCGATGCCCGCGAGCCAGCTCGACGCGACGGACCAGTGCAGCAAGTAGTACGCCACCGCCGTGCATCCCAGGAAAGGAGCGACAAATCCCACCATGCCGATGCTGCACGTCTCCTTCAAGCTCTTGCGCATCACGTCGGGGTCCAGTTCGGCGCCGGCAAGGAAGGTCAAGAGGACCGCGCCCGTCGAGGACAGGAAGCGCACCCAGGACTGGTCCGTGCCGAGTACGGCGCTGCCGATGGCTGCGCCCAGCACGAGCTGCGCAACCGTGCCCACGACGATCTCGGACATCGCGGTAGCAATGCGCAGCCAGATGGACAGCAAGGTCGCTGCGAGCGCAAGGCCAAGCCACAGGGCTGCGAGGGCGAAGATTTCGGTCATCGTCCGCTGCCGCGCGCGCGGCTACTCGTCGTTGATGATGATGACCTCGGTGGGTGTGCGCGTGCAGAGGGTGTGAATCCTCTCCGCTCGCACGACGGCAAGCATCTTGTCGGCTTCCTCCGGGCTCACGATGAACTCGACCATCACCGGCAGGACTTCGGCGAGTTCGAAGAAGCGCTGCTCGTGGATGACCCCGTGCCGCCCATAGCCCGCAACAGCGAGAAAGGCGGAGCCGCCATGGATGCCCAGTTCCTTGGCCCGCGCGAGCAGCCACTCGAACAGCAGTTCCTTGCCGTGCTTGCGGGGCTGGTGAACATAGAAGCGAAGCGCGACAGCGTTCATGACCTACCTCCTCCACAGGACAAGGCGAGCAGCTTCGCGGCCGATGGCGGTCGGAAACAGGCAGCCGATGACATGAATGCCGACGAGCGCGAAGCTCCAACCATAGAGGCGCCGGCTGATGAGGTGCACCGCTTCGGCGGAGAACGTCGAGAAGGTGGTGAATCCGCCCAGGAATCCGGTGGTCAAGGCGAGGCGCAACTCCGGCGGCGCGTTGGCGTGGGTGGCAAAGGCCTCCACTGCAACGCCCATGAGGAAGCCGCCGGTCAGGTTGGCTGACAGCGTGCCCAGCGGAATGGTCGGGAAGATCGGGTTGAGCGTCATGCCCAACACCCAACGAAGCAGTGCGCCAAGGCCGGCGCCGCCAAGAACGGCAAGGGACGAGAGCAGACCCAAGCGACCTCCGTGTCGACCCAGGACACGACCGGGCTTGGGATGACCGCGCAGACAAAACAAGAATGCCTACGCACCAACCGATTTCCCGGTCCAGTATCGTAGGCATCATCAGCCTTGCGGCGGTTAAAGGAAGAATGCCATTTCCTCTGGGCGCACTATAGCGGCTTCGCCGCCGCTGCGCCACCTGCCCACGCTTAAGAGTCGGCTGTCCGCGCAGACGGGATTCTCCTGGAGCACACGATGCAAACCGCCATTCAATCGATCCGCGCGCGTGAGATTCTCGACTCGCGAGGCAACCCCACAGTGGAAGTCGATGTGCAACTCGCGAGCAGCGCGAGCGGCCGGGCTGCTGTGCCCTCCGGCGCTTCGACTGGCGCGCACGAGGCGGTGGAATTGCGCGACGACGATGCTCGCCGCTACGGCGGCAAGGGCGTCAAGACGGCCGTGGAAAACGTCAACGGGACCATAGCAACTGCGCTGCGCGGAATGGACGCACTCGACCAAGGCGCGGTCGATCGTGCAATGCTGGCGCTTGACGGCACGCCGAACAAAGCGCGGCTGGGTGCCAACGCGATCCTCGGCGTCAGCTTGGCCGTGGCACGGGCGGCTGCGCAGGAATGTCGTCTGCCGCTGTTCCGATACCTGGGCGGCTCGGCGGCGAGCCGCCTGCCGGTGCCGATGTTCAATATCCTCAACGGAGGCGTGCACGCCAACTGGCAGGGCACCGATCTACAGGAATTCATGATCGCGCCGGTCGGGGCCCCGAGCTTTGCCGAAGCCTTGCGCTGGGGTGCGGAGATCTACCACCGGCTGAAGTCTTTGCTCAAGGAACGCGGTCATTCGACCGCGGTGGGCGACGAGGGCGGCTTCGCGCCAGCCTTGAAACGCAATGCCGACGCGGTGGAACTGATCCTCATCGCCATCGAAGGAGCCGGCTATCGGCCGGGGGAGGACGTGGTGCTGGCGCTGGACCCGGCCTCCAGCGGGTTCTACGAAGACGGTCTTTACCACTTGCGAACCGAGGGTCGCAAGGTCGGCGCGCAGGAAATGGTCGCGATGTATGTCGAGTGGGCAGGCAAATACCCCATCGTCGTGCTGGAAGATGGCTTGGCCGAGGACGACTGGGCCGGATGGAAGCTGCTCAACCAGGCGCTGGGTGAGAAGGTGGAACTGGTGGGCGATGACCTGTTCGTCACCAACGTCGAACGCATCGCCCGCGGCATCCAGGAGGACGTAGCCAATGCGGTGCTGATCAAGCTCAACCAGATTGGTACGCTCACCGAGACCCAGGCCGCCGTGCGCATGGCGTATGACGCCGACTGGGGCGCCATGGTGTCTCATCGCAGCGGCGAGACTGTCGACAGCTTTATTGCCGACCTCACCGTCGCACTCGGCACAGGCCATCTCAAGACGGGGGCGCCGTGCCGCGGCGAGCGCGTGGAGAAGTACAACCAACTGATGCGCATCGAGGAGGCGTTGGGCGACTCCGCGGTCTACGCCGGGCGCAAGTCATTCGTGCGCTGAAGCGTGAGGGCACTCACACACCCCACCTCGAGCCTCGCACCGACTCGACCGTGACCCGGCCGGCGTCCTTGCGTTGGCAATTCGGCGGTCGTTCTCGGCACGGGCGTCACCCGCCTTTCCTGGTCGCGGTCGACTGCGGAAAACGCAACAGCTGACATCGGTGACTGACCGGCTGTGGCCGGACTGCGCAATAGCCCAGCGTCCGCTGCCATCATCGCCGAACGGCTCGTTGATCGCCCGACCGGTCGCCGATCTCGGGTCGCCGCACCGGCGAGGAGGCGCCGGTGCTGGTGCGTCGCGGAGGAAGGTGCGGAGAGTCGCCAGGATGATCGAAGGTCATTGAGGAGCCTTCTGGATCGTTTTCAACTCTTCCGGCCACCCATCCGCGCTTCTGTCCCAAATAATTAATCGGTGGTCTTCAATCGAGCTTCCAGGCTATAGCTGGTTCGAGTCCAGCACGTCTCACTTATCAATTCAATACGTTGGTTCGTTTTGTTCCGCCCGAGTCCTTCGAAGCGAGGGCTCCCGGTATAAAGCAGGCGCGCCGATTCCGCACCAGGATAAGCCGCGCCGCCGCGCAACGCGATCGAAACTCGCCGTTGCGGCTCGCGGCCGGCAGATCTGCCGGTCGAAAGCGCGTCCTTGGGAATTTGCCCGGCGCCTTGTCGCCCCGCAGAACGCCGTGGCAGACTACCCTATGAGGATTTTCGCCAAGGCTCCATGACTCAGTCGCCGCCATCGGCGATGGCTGGATGTTTCCACGCCTTTCGCATCCGGGTCACGGTGGCGACGACCGTCACGGTGCTGGCCGGAAGCGTCGCAGTCTTTGTCCACTGGGCCAGAGAACAGCGCCACGAACTGGAAAAGGCGGTCGGATCGGCGCAGTTCGCGGCGGCGACTCAATTGGCCAGCAACCTCGCGGACAAGGTCCAGATCCGGCTTGGGGCGCTGGAGTCGTTCGCCCAGCACCTGGATCCCGTGTGGCTGACGGATGCAAACCGTCTCGAGCTGTTCCTC
Source organism: Burkholderiaceae bacterium (assembly GCA_035524275.1). Lineage (GTDB taxonomy): Bacteria > Pseudomonadota > Gammaproteobacteria > Burkholderiales > Burkholderiaceae_F > DATKPC01. The sequence goes on along the minus strand of DATKPC010000124.1, from coordinate 27,534 downwards.
GCCGATCGACGAGTCTTGCCCGAGCTTTTCACCGGCGGTGCGCTGGTCGTCGATCCGACAGGACGCGTTCTCGCCGATGTTCCCGCCGTAAGCGGTCGACGAGACGCCAATGTCGGCGACCGCCGTTATGTCCGGGATGCCATCGCGACGCGCCGGCCCGTCGTGGGCGAGCCCATCACGGGCAGAGGCGTCAAACGACTTGTCCTCAACATGAGCGCGCCGGCCATCGATCCAGCAGGGCGCGTGCAAGCGCTCGTCGTGGGCGTGACGGTGCTCGCGGACAACCGGTTTCTTGGCCTCTCCGACCTGACGGGCCACCTTGGCGCGGCCGAAGTGACCCTCGTATCACTGCGTGACGAGTCGATCATCTCCGGTCCCGGTGCTTTGCAGGCCCTGACCGCTCTGGCAGCGCCAGGAACGGACGAACTCACCGATCGTTTGCGAGCGAATTTCGAGGGATTCGCCACGCTGCCGGACAAGGATGGGAGCGAAAAGATCGTCGCCGTCGCGCGCATTCCGTCGCTGGGATGGAGCGTGGTGATCGCGACGCCGACCGCGGTTGCCTTTGCGCCCATCAGGACGTGGGAGCGACAGGCGGCGCTGTCGGCGCTGGCAGCGACGTTGCTCGCCGCCGGCATGATGCTGCTTGTCTCACGGCGGCTGACGCGTCCGCTCGAGGATGCGACCTCGCGACTGGAGGCGATGAGCGCAGCGTTGAAGGAGGCCAAGGAGGCCGCTGACGCTGCGAATGTGGCCAAGAGCAGGTTCCTCGCCCACATGAGTCACGAAATCCGGACGCCGTTGAACGGCGTTCTCGGCCTTGCGCAACTCGGCCACCTGGACAACTTCAATCGCACGAAGGCGCAAGAGAGGTTCAGCCAGATCCTCCGGTCCGGACAGCTGCTGCTCGCCATCCTGAACGACATTCTGGACATCTCGAAAATCGAGGCGGGAAAGCTCCAGGTCGAGGCGGTGCCGGTCGATCTGTCGCGGACCACCGACGACGCGATGCGTCAGGCGAAGTCCCTGGTGGCAAACAAAGCGATCGATCTCCGGTGCGATCGCACTGAACTGCCCGCCGCCTGCCTGGGCGATCCCACGCGCATTTCCCAGGTCCTGCTGAACCTTCTGTCGAACGCCGCAAAGTTTACCGAGCAGGGTGAAGTGCGCCTGACAGGACGACGCGTGGGCGACATGCTGGAGTTCGAGGTTTCGGACACGGGCATCGGCATTGCGCCCGAGGTCATGCAGCGTCTTTTCCAGCCGTTCGAGCAGGGTGATCGCAGCACGACTCGCGAGCACGGCGGCACCGGTCTCGGCCTTGTCATTAGCCGGCGCCTGGCGGAACTTATGGGCGGATCGCTCGAGGCGGCGAGCACGCCGGGGCGAGGCAGTTCGTTCACGCTCCGGCTGCCGTTCGTACCGACCGAGCCGCCTGCGGCGTAGTTCTCGGGGGCAAGTGCGGGCCGCGCGGCGCACCGTCGCCGAACCCCTCTTCTCGGCGAAGCCTCGCGGCAGGGGGCATTCCCGCACACCCCGAAATCCAGTGATCCTCGCGACTTGAAGCGCGTCCGGGCGGCCCCAGATACCGGTCGCTGCGTCGAGCGCTGGCCTGCCGCGGCGGATTCGCGGCCGATTTCTTGCGGTTTTCTTGCCGATCGGCAGCCAGCTGACGCGAGCCGGCAGGGCGCCGCGCGCCCGCCGTCGTCGCTTCCACCGATGAGAGCCCGTGATTGGAGACGGAACCATGTACGCATCCTTGATGAGGTCCTCCGGCGACCTGCTCGCCGATTTCGACGACCTGCAACGTCGGGTCGCACAGCTCTTCGACGCGCCGCGGTGGCCCGCAAGCATTCGCGCGGTGAGCCGTGGCGCCTTCCCGCCCGTGAACGTCGGCGCGACGCCGGAGGCGATCGAGGTGTACGCGTTCGCGCCCGGCATCGATCCGACGAAAGTCGACGTCTCGGTCGATCGCGGGCTGCTCACGATTGCCGGGGAGCGCAAGGCGGATATCCCGGCGCCCGGATCCAAAGCCAGCGTCTACGCGCGCGAGCGGTTCACCGGACCCTTTCGCCGCGTGATCAACCTGCCGGAGGATTCCGATCCGACGGCGGTGTCGGCCACGTATCGCGATGGCGTCCTTCGCGTCGTGGTGCCGAAGCGCGAAGCGTCGAAGCCGCGCCGCATCGACATCAAGTGATTCGACCCCGGAAAACCGACACCATCCCTGTACGGAGGTAACCCGATGCAAGCGACCCATCGAATCGTCGATCCGGCCACGGCGCCGGGCGAAGGGCCGTCCGCCGAACCCGCGATCGTTCCGGCGATCGACGTGATCGAGGACGAATCCGGCATCACGCTTCTTGCCGACGTCCCCGGCGTCGCCAAGGAGGATCTCGGCATCCGTGTCGAGGCCGATACGCTGACGCTCGAAGCGCCGATCCGGCTCGGAGAGCCGCCACAGACGCGCGCCGCGCACGCGGAGGTCCGGGTCGGCCGCTACCAGCGCAGCTTCACGCTGAGCCGCGAACTGGATCCGGCCCGCATCGAGGCCGCATTGAGCGACGGCGTGCTGCGGCTGCGCATCCCGAAGCTCGAGGAAGCGCGCCCGCGGCGCATCGAAGTTCGCGCGGCCTGAGGTCGGCGCCGCGGCGAAAACATTGCCCTGCTGCGCTCGCGGGCGTACGATCCAGGCGCGCCCGCGAGCCGGCACCTCCGGCGATCCGCTGATGTCACGCGGGGCATCGCGACAAGACGAAAGCGGGAGACCGCAGGAGGGAAGATGGCGAACGGCAAGCACTTCAGGAAGGGCCTCGACGACCGGCAGCGCGACAAGAGCGGCGCGATCCGCAAGAAGCGCGGAGACACGACCGTTGGGACGCTGCGCAAGGAATACGGCGAGCATTTCGCGGCCGGATACCGCTCCGACATGCACCTCGACACGTTGCTCAAGCGCGAGGGCGTCGAGAGCCTGCACCAGCTGCTGAAGAAGAAAAAGAAGCACTAGGATTCCCGGGCGCGCGCCGCCGCGGCGCGCGCCCATCCCCTGCCCACGCCGGTTACGGGTGTCCGCCGCACGGCGGCGCACGGTGCGGCAGTTCCGTGCGGGCTGGTAGACTAAAGGGTTGACGACTTGGCCGGGAGGCTTGCCCTTTCGGGCAATCTCTGGCGACCTGATGTCCGACCCCAAAGATTTCACCCACTTCGGCCTCGACGAGCGGCTCATTGCCGCCGTGACGGAGATGGGCTACACGACGCCGACGCCGATCCAGGCCAAGGCCATCCCGCTGGTGATGCAGGGCCGCGACGTCATGGGCGCCGCGCAGACCGGCACCGGCAAGACGGCCGGCTTCGCGCTTCCGATCATCCAGCGCCTGCTGCCGAACGCCAACACCAGCGTCTCCCCGGCGCGTCATCCGGTGCGTTCCCTGGTGCTGGCGCCCACGCGCGAACTCGCCGACCAGGTCGGCGACAACGTCAAGCGCTACATCTCAAAGACGCCGTTGCGGTGCGCGGTGGTCTATGGCGGCGTCGACATGGATCCGCAGACGCAGGCGCTGCGCGCCGGCGCCGAGATCGTCGTCGCGACGCCGGGGCGCCTGCTCGACCACCTGCAGATGCGCAATACGACGCTGGCGCAGGTCCAGGCCGTCGTCCTCGACGAGGCCGACCGCATGCTCGACATGGGTTTCCTGCCGGACATCTCGCGCATCCTCAGCCTGCTCCCGTCGAGTCGCCAGAGCCTGATGTTTTCGGCGACGTTCTCCGAGGAGATCAAGAAGCTCGCGGCGAATTTCCTGCGCGAGCCGGTGCTCGTCGAGGTCGCCCGCCGCAACGCCACGGCCGACACCGTCGACCTCGAGCTCTACCAGGTCCACGAATCGGAAAAGACCGGTGCGCTGCTGACGCTGCTGCGCGAGCGCGAGCTGAAGCAGGTGCTGGTGTTCGTCAATTCGCGGATAGGCTGCCGTCGCCTTGCCCGCGAACTGCAGCGCGACGGCATCAACGCCGGCGAGATCCACGGCGACAAGTCGCAGGAGGAGCGGATGAAGGCGCTCGACGCCTTCAAGGCGGGTTCCATCGAGGTCCTCGTGGCGACCGACGTGGCCGCCCGTGGCCTGGACATCACGGAACTGCCGGCGGTCATCAACTACGACGTTCCCTATGCGCCGGAGGACTACGTCCACCGGATCGGCCGCACCGGCCGCGCCGGCGCGACGGGCCTCGCGATGACGATCGCGACCGGCGCCGAGATGAAGCAGATCGCCGCGATCGAGCGCCTGATCAAGCGCACGATCGCGCCGCGGGCGATCGAACCCGCGGCGCCCCCGCGCCGGCCGCGACGCGAACGGCGCGAACCGTCGGCGGTGTCGACCGCGCCGTCGGCGCCGGTCGACGATTTCTTCCTCAAGCCTTACGAGCCGGCGCTGGTGGCCGCGGAGGCGGCTTCGACGACCGGAGCCGTGCGCGAGCCGGCGACGTCCACGGCCGCGCCGGGACCGCGACCCGCACGCGTCGGCGCGCTGCTCGGCGGCACGAAGCGCACGTAACGCGCCGGGACGGCTACGTCCCGGTGTCCTGAACCGCACCGGTCGGCGCCGGGTCGTCGGCGCTGCGTGCGCCATCGCCCGCTGCCCCCCCGCTCGCTTCCGACTCGACCTGCGGCGTCTTGACGACGGTGACCGTGCACGGCGCCATCGCGACGACCTTCGCCGAGACGCTTCCCAGCACCCGCTGCAGCGTCGGCAGGCCGCGCGAACCGATGACGACGTGGTCGACGCCGTTGGTCTTCACGTAGTCGACGATCGCGTCGGCGATGTCCGGGGCGGCAAGCACGTGATACGTCATCCGCTCGCCCGGCAGGTCGAGCGGTCGCGCCCAATGCTGCAGTTCGACGAGGCGCTTCACGTGCAGGTGCCGCCCTTCGGCGTCGGTCGTATTGTCGATCGCGATCCGGCTCGTCTTGAGCACCGAGACGCAGGCGAGCCGCGCCCCCGGATCGGCGGTCAGCACGCGCCGCACCGCGGTGCGCAGCGCCTCCGCGAGCGCTTCCCATTCCTGCGACAGGTCGACGGCGGCCAGCACGATGGGCGCGCGGCTCAGCTGGCGCATCGCGCCGCGCGCGGCAGGCTGGTGCCCCGTCGAGCGGAACCAGCGAGCGATGCGCGACCGCAGGTTGTCGCCGGCGGCGCGCTGCGCGCGATCGGTGACGACGACGCCCTCCGGATGCGTGAGCTCGAAGGCGACCTGCGCCGCCGATCCGAAGCGACGTTCCGGCTCCACCTCGAGGCAGTGCAGGATGATTTCCTCGAGCCAAGCCGGGCAGTCTGGCTTGTGCCGGCGCGGGGGGATCGGCGCCTGGTAGAGGCGCTTCTTCAAGCCGCGCACGGTGGTCGGCGCGCCGAACGGGCGCTGCCCCGTCGCCAGGTGATAGAGCAGCACGCCGAGCGCGAACAGGTCGCTGCGGGGATCGGTCCGGTCGCCCAGGACCTGTTCCGGCGCGATGTACGGGCCGGTCCCCAGCGGCAGCCGGAACTCCTCGGCGAGCAGGTCCGGCAGGTGGTCGTGTCGCGCGAGGCCGTAGTCGATCAGCACCGCTTCGCCGGTCGGGCGGAAGAGGATGTTGCTCGGCTTGATGTCGAGGTGGATCACGTGCTGCTGGTGCAGGTCGTGAAGCGCGGCGGCGACGCGGGCGCCGATCGCGGCGACCTCCGCGGCGGGCAGCGGGGATTGCTCGAAGCGGATGCGCAGCGAATCGCCGGCGATCAGCTCCATCACGATGTACGGCTGCTCGTCGAAGCCGCCGGCGGCGATGAAGCGCGGGACATGCGGGCCGACGAGCCGCGGCATGATCATCTGCTCGACCTCGAAGCCGACGATCGCCGTCGCGTCGTCGTCCCCGCCGAGCGCCGGGATCTTCATCAGGGCGGGCGCCGGGAGATCGCGCCGGTTGACGCGCCACAGCGTCGCCATGCCACCCCGATGCAGGCGCTCCTCGAGCGTGAATCCGTCGATCACCATGCCGGCGGCGACGCGATGCGTGGTAGCCACGGGGTCCTAGCCGATCAGGACGGGAGGACAGGAATGAACGGGTCGCGAGCTCAGCGGATCGTCCCTTCGAGCATCCGCGCCAGGCTTTCCGGAAGGCCGGCAGCGCGGATCTTCGCGGCGGCGCCGTCGTGGTCGTACGGAACGCGCCAGAACGTCAGCAGGTTGTTGAGTTCGTCGAACGTGACGTAGCAGGCCGCCGGATTGCCGTCGCGGGGCTGTCCGACGGATCCGGCCACGGCGAGCCAGCGGCGCGATGCCGACAGCGGCACGGGGCTGCCGGCGACCGGCGCGAACTGCTCGACGCGCTGCTGGATGCCCATGTGGTAGAGCACCTGGTCGTGCACGTGGCCGCAGAACGTGATGCGCGCGCGCGTCGCGCGCATGCTGCGGCCGGCATCGAGCAGCCCGGAGATGTACTCGAAGTCCTGCGGCGCCCAGCCGTTCGCATGGACGAACAGCCACGGCCCCTCCTCGTGGCGCATCGGCATGTCGCCGAGGAACGCGACGCTCTCCGCGGTCAACTGCCCGCGGGTCCAGTCGACGACGCGGCGCGCGTCCGGGTTGAGCTTCTCGCGCAGCGAGCCGGCGACCGCCGCGTCGTGGTTGCCCTGGACCACCAGCGCGCCCTGTTCCACGTGGCGCCTCACGGTCTGCACGACCCACTCCGGGTCGGCGCCGTAGCCGACGAGGTCGCCGAGGAAGACGTAGCGGTCGGCGCCGCGCTTCTCGGCATGCTCCAGGCACGCCTCGACCGCCTCGCGGTTGGCGTGCAGGTCGGTAAGGATCGCGATCGTCATGCCATGGTCCGGAGCGCCTGGTCGAGGTCCCAGAGGATATCGTCGATCGACTCGATGCCGATCGACAGGCGCACCATCTCCGGCCGCACGCCGGCGGCGGCCTGGTCGGCCTCCGAGAGCTGGCGGTGCGTCGTCGATGCCGGGTGGATGACGAGCGACTTGGCGTCGCCGATATTGGCGAGGTGCGAGATGAACTTGAGGCGGTTGATGAAGCGCTCGCCGGCGGCGGCCCCGCCATGGACGCCGAAGGTCAGCACGCCGGAGGCGCCGGGCTCGCCGTCGATGCCGCGCAGGTACTTCCGCGCCAGCGCGTAGGACGGGCTCGACGGCAGGCCGGGCCAGTTCACCCAGGCCACGCGCGGATGATCCGCGAGGTATCCGGCGACGCGCCGGGCGTTCTGGCAGTGCCGTTCCATCCGGACGTGCAGCGTCTCGACGCCCTGCAGCAGCAGGAACGCGGACAAGGGCGCGAGCGCGGCGCCGTGAATGCGCAGGACCTCCATCCGCGCCTTCATCGTGAAGGCGAAGTCGCCGAACGTCTCCCAGAACTTCACGCCGTGATAGCCCTCGGACGCCGCCACCATGTCCGGGAACCTGCCGTTGTCCCAGGCGAAGCGCCCGCTCTCGACGAGGACCCCGCCGAGCGTCGTGCCGTGGCCGCCGAGGTACTTGGTCGCGGAGTGCACGACGATGTCGGCGCCCCAGTCGAAGGGCCGGCACAGGTAGGGTGACGGGATCGTGTTGTCGACCATCAGCGGGACGCCGTGCGCGTGCGCAAGGTCCGCCAGCGGCTCGATGTCCAGCACGTTGAGGCGCGGGTTGCCGAGGCTCTCGGCGTAGACGAGGCGCGTGGCCGGGCGGAACGCGGCGGCGAAGTTCTCGATCCGCTCCGGGTCGACGAAAGTCGTTTCGATCCCGAGGCGTCGCAGGCTGACGTCGAGCTGCGAATAGGTGCCGCCGTAGAGCTGCGCCGATGAGACGACGTGGTCGCCGGGCCGCAGCAGCGTCAGCAGGCCCGTCATCTGGGCCGACATGCCGCTTGCGGTGGCCAGCGCCGCGCGCCCGTTTTCCAGCGCCGCGACGCGCTCCTCCAGGACCGCGACCGTCGGATTGCTGATGCGCGAGTAGACGTTGCCGAACGTCTGCAGGTTGAAAAGACTCGCCGCATGATCCGCGGAGTCGAAGACGTACGACGTCGTCTGGTGGATCGGCGCGGCGCGGCTTCCGGTCGCCGCGTCCGGCTGCTGGCCGGCGTGCAGGCACAGCGTCTCGATGCCGAAGGTGCGGTCCGATTCCATCCTGGCGGCCCGGTCAGTACGGCAGCTGGCGCGGCCGACGACTCGAGACGATCCCGGTGTTCACGCCGGCCCAGCCGAGTCCCCCGAAAAGCCGTGCGTGCTCGATCTTGATGCAGCGATCCATCACGACGTCCAGGCCCGCGGCGCGCGCCTGCGCCGCCGCCTCGTCGTTGACGATGCCCAGCTGCATCCAGACGACCCTCGCGCCGATGGCGACCGCCTCGGCGACGATCGGACCGATGTGGTCCGCGCGGCGGAAGCAGTCGACCAGGTCGATCGGCCCTTCCGCCTCGCGCGCCGCCTGCAGCGTCGGATGGCAGCGCCGGCCGAGGACCTCGGCGTACGCGGGATTCACCGGGATCATCGTGTAGCCGTGCTCCACGAGGTACTTGGCGACGAAATGGCTCGGACGGTTCCAGTCGGCGCTGACCCCGACGACAGCCACGCGCCGGCAGTCCCGCAGGATGCGCTCGAGCGTCGCGATGTCGGTGTGGTCGGCCATGGATGATCGCCGCCTGGACGGCGCCCCGCGCGCGGCGCCCCCCGCGCCGCCATGCCCGATTATGCCGGCCAATGGCGGTGCCACGCCGATACCGCATATCGCAGGAAGGCATCGCGGTCGATGCCGGCGGCGCGTGGCGGCGGCGCGAATCCGAGGTGGGACCAGGCCGCGAGCAGGTCGTCGAGGCGGCCGGACGGCGCGAGCGCCGGTGCACCGTTCTGCTTCGACAGCTTGGCGCCGTCGGGACCGTTGACGACGGCCACGTGCAGGTAGCGCGGTGTCGGCAGGCCGAGCGAGCGCTGCAGGAAGATCTGCCGCGGCGTGTTGTCGAGCAGGTCGGCGCCGCGCACGACGTCGGTCACGCCGGCGTCGGCGTCGTCGACGACGACGGCAAGCTGGTAGGCCCAGAGCCCGTCAGCCCGGCGCAGGACGAAATCCCCGACCTCGCGGGCCAGCGACTGCTCGAAGCGTCCGGCACGGCGGTCGACGAAGGCGATCGGTTCCGCCGGAACGCGAATCCGGGCCGCCAGCCCAGGTTCCCAGGTTTGTCCGCGGCAGGTTCCGGCGTAGACGCCCGGCGGCAGCCCGGCAGCCCGGCTATCGGCGTCGGCCGTGCGGCGCGAGCAGGTGCAGCCGTACAGCAGACCGGCATCGGCGAGGCGGGAAAGCGCGGCCTCGAAGGCCGGCGCGTGGCGGCTTTGCCAAGCGACCGGCTCGTCCGGGACGAGGCCGAAGGCGGCCAGCGTCGCGAGGATCGACTCCCCGGCTCCGGCGACCTCCCGCGGCGGATCGATGTCCTCGATCCGCACCAGCCACGCCCCGCCGTGGGCGCGCGCGTCGAGCCAGCTGGCGAGCGCGGCGACGAGCGAACCGGCGTGCAGCGGCCCGGTGGGCGACGGCGCGAAGCGTCCGCGATAACCGTGATTCATGGCAATTCGCCGGCGATCGCGGCAGGCGCCCGGCCGCCGGGTGCGAAGCGAAGGAAACGCAGGGGTTGCACGATGCAATTTTGCCTTCCATCGGACGGCGGATGGTCTAACGTAGGGCGTTCGCTGGACCGCGCGGCAACCCGCGTTCCCGCCGCTCGACCCGCCGGAATCGTCGTCCGACCTTGGCCACCCCCGCCCCCGCGCCCCCGCCGCCCGCCGTACAGCACCCGCAAACGATGCGGGTCGAATCCGGCGACATCGAGCGCCGCCTGCTGCGCCTCGCGATGAACTTCGGCCGCATCACGTGGCCGTTCGACCTCGGCATGGGCCTGATGGTGGTCGGCGTCCATTGGCAGGAGGGTCGCGTCCTCGGCGCTCTGGGCTGGTGGCTGTGCCTTGCGGCGGCGCTCCTGGGGCGCTGGGCCTTTTGCCTGGAGCGTGGCAAGGAGCGGGCAGGGCGCGACGCCGCCGGGGTCGAGCGCGACGGACTCGGCTACGCGATGTTCGCTGCCGCCGACGGCACGCTGTGGGCCCTGGTGCTCGTCGCCCTCCCGCTGCCGTCGCCGTACGCGACGCTGGTCAAGCTCGGCGTCTCGATGGGGGTCGTGTTCGGCGCGTTGCTGCCTTATGCCGCGGCAGGGCGTCCGTGGATCGCCTGCGTCGTGCCCCTGGCGTTCGCGCAGCTCCTGCTGCTGCTGACTCGCGAACTGCCGCTGCGCGAGCCGCTGCTGCTGTGCTGGGTCCTCGCGATCGGCTCCGCGGCCTTCGCGTCGCACCGGCTGCGCCGCACGCTCGTCGCCAACGTCGTGATGCGTCGGCGCGCGGAACTCGTCGCGCGCGAGCGCGAAGTCGTGGCCTCGGAACTGACCCGTTCGCGCGAGCAGTTCCGGCTGGCGCTCGACGCGATCGACGCCGGGATCTCGGATACGAACCTGCTGACGGGCGAGCGCTTCTTCTCGAACCGCTACGCCGAAATGCTCGGCTATGCGAGCCGCGAGGAGTTCGCGCGCACCTACCGGTTCTCCGTTGCCGTGCATCCGGAGGATCGCGATCGCGTCCTCGAGGCGAGGCGGATCCACCTCGAGCGCGGCATCCCGTTCCGCGAGGAAATGCGGATGCGGCGGCGCGACGGCTCGTATCTCTGGGTGCAGGTGCGCGGCGAGTCGGTCCGCGGCAGCGACGGACGCGCGACACGCTTTGTCGCGTCGCTGGTCGACGTCTCCGCGAAGCGCGAAGCGGAACTGCGCATCGCCGACAGCGAGCGGCGCTACCGCGCGCTCGTGGAGGCTTCGCCGTCGCTGATCTGGATCTGCGACCCCGCGGGGCTGCTGACGTTCGTCTCGGACCGCGCCTGCCGCAACCTCTATGGCTACGAGCCCGGCGAGGTACTCGGGTGCCACGTGATGGACTTCGACGCCGCGCTGCGGGGCGTCGCGCGGCGCGCGATGTTGCGCCGCATCGCCATGCTGCGGCGCGGCGAGCCGCTTTTCGATGTCGAGGTGACGCAGCGCACGCGCACCGGTTCGTCGCTCGTCGTGCTCGTGAGCGCGCTGCCGGTCTTCGCGCCCGACGGCAAGCTGCAGTCGGTATTCGGCGTCTGCAGCGACGTGACGGCGCTGAAGCGACGCGAGCACGAGGTGAGCGTCGCGCTGCGCAACCAGGAGGCGCTGTTCGACGCCGCCGGCGAGGGCATCGTCTTCCTGCGCGGCGGGCGCGTCGAGACGGTCAACCGGGCGCTGCTGCGGATGCTCGGCGTGCCCCGCGAGGCCCTGCTGGGACGGTCGCTACCGGACGTGTTCCTGGCCGACGTCGATTGGGGCCAGTTCGAGCGCGCCACGATGGAGGCGGCGCAGCGCGGGGAAGGCGCGTACCAGGAGGTGCTGGTGCGGACGGAGGGCGGCCGCTCGGCGTGGTGCCAGTTCTCCGGCCGCGGCGTGAGCGACCGCACGATGATCCTTGTCGTGACCGACGTGACCGTGCTGAAGCGACGCGAGGAACTCGCCTGGCACCAGGCGAACCACGACGAGCTGACCGGGCTGCCGAACCGCCGGTCGTTGATCGACCACGCGCGCTGGCTGCTGTCGGTCGCGGCGCGCCACGAACGGCGCGCGGCGATCATGGTCGTCGACCTCGACGGTTTCAAGGCGATCAACGACGTCCTCGGCCACGCCCACGGCGATGCGCTGCTGCGTCGCGTCGCGCTGCGGATGTCGTCGGTGGTGCGCGAGTACGACGTCGTCGCGCGGACCGGAGGCGACGAATTCGTCGTCGTGCTGCCGGACGTCGATTCGCCGGACGTCGCGCATGTCGTCGCCGGCAAGCTCCTGGCGGCGATCGCCGAGGACGTCGAGGACGAGCGGCGTCGCGTAAACGTCAGCGCGAGCATCGGCATCGCCGTGGCGCCGGACGACGGCCGCGATTTCGAGACGCTGCTCGCCCGCGCCGACGAGGCGATGTACGCCGCGAAGGCCCGTGGCAAGAACCAGTACGTGGTGGCCGCCGATACGCGGCTTCCGCCGCCGCCGCGCGCCGCGGCGTAGCGGGTGCGTGAGCGGCGGGCGCCCGCCCGCTTCCGGCGCGTTCACTGAGGCTTTTCCGCAACGCGCTTGGACGGCCGGCGACCGCCGGCCATCGCGTCCGCGGTTGCCGACCCGCCAAGGCGCGACTACGATCCAGCGCATCGGTCCCCAGTCTTTCCTTATTTGCGGTATGGTTTGATGAGGGTCGCGCATCGAACGGCAGCGGCCGGACGATGCCGAATGGCCGGTTTCGGGGGGCGTCCCGGGCCGCGTGCCGGGCAGATCGTCGCGCAACGCCTACGAGCACGGGCCATGCCTCCTTCGACATCGCGTCAAGCTCCCTCCACCCTGGATGCCCATACGATCCGGACGTCGACGCGCGCGCAGCCGTCGCCGTCGGGGCGACGGGAGCCGCAGCGCGCGGCGGGCGCGACGCGTAGCGGTCCCGCCGCCCCGCCGATGACGCTGATCGGCACGAGCGAGCGCACCGCGGCGATCGCGTCCGCGGCCCGCCCTTCAGTCGACCTGCGGTCCGCCTTCGCGATGGAAGTGCGGGTCCTGCCGGCGACGTTGATCCTTTTCGGTGCCGCGGCGTACGCGGCCGGTTCGGTCGCGCAGTACGCTTGGCTGTGGCTCATCGCCGGGGTCGTGAATGCCGCGATGCGCTACCTGGTGGCGAGCGAGTTCGAGCGCAACCGCAATCCGGTCGGCACGTCGAGCCGCGCCGCCCGCCTGTTCATCGCGTCCTATGCCGCCGACATCGTGCTGTGGCTGGCGCTGTTCCTCCATGCGCGCACGCTGGCCCCGGTCCTGATGGCCGGCGCCGGTGCCGCGCTCGCCGGCGCGGTGTTCCTGGGCACGCTCGTGCTGCGGGTCTGGCCGCGGGCGTGGATCGGGATGATGCTCGGATGGGCCGCGATTGCCGCCGTCGCGATCCTGCGCGCGGAAGCGCAGCCGCATGGCTTCGTCTATGTCTTCCCGCTCTGGCTGCTGGCCATGGGTTGGATCGGCCTGATGCGCGCGCCTCCTCCGCGCACGGTCGGCGGCGCGTTGCCGGCGACGATGGCGAGCGCGACCGTGATGCCGGCGACCCACGAGTCGACGCTGATGCCGATCACGCAGGTGGCGGCGACGGCCAAGGCGCTGTCGATCGACGACGTGCCGGTCCCCGTCTTCGTGCTGCGCGGGCGACGGATCATCGACCTGAATCCGGCGGCCGCCCGCCTCGTCGGTCGTTCGCAGGAGCACCTGCGCGGGCGCGCCTGCGAAGACATCCTCGACTTCGATCCCCCGGACATCACCGACGCGCCGCCGTCCTCCGGCGCCGTGACCCGCGACTCCGGAGCCGGTCGGCTGCGGGTGCGTGATTCGGCGGGGCTCGGCTCCGGCTGGACCGTCCGGGTGCGCCACCTCGATGCCGGAACGCCGGCGGCCGTCGCGGTCGTCGCGGTCGGCGGGCCGCTCGCCCCGGTCGCGGCGCGCGGCGCCGCGGATACTTTCGCCACCGATGCGGCGCGCTTCGCCGAGTGGGTGGGCGGGGCACAGGCGATCGCCTGGTTCCGCGACGACGCCGCGAACCTGCACCTTCCGGTCGCCTACCGGCGGGCCGCGACCGTGCCCGGATCCGGAGCCGTCGATCCGGGCGCGTTCCCGCTGTCGTCGCTGGTCGTCGCCGAGGAACGCAGTCGCATCGACGCGCTGTTCCGCGAGCGGGTGCGAACGGGCCGGACCTTCGATGAAGTGATGACGCTGGTCGACGCGGGCGGCGTTCGAAAGCTGATGCGTGTCGCGTGCGCGCTGCGCACGATCGATGCGCAGCATGCGCCGGCCGCCGTCGGCATGATCGCTCCGGCCGCCGCGCGCTCGAGCGCCGCGGCGGATCCGGCCGAGATGCTGGGGCGCCTGCCGGTCCTGATCTGGCTGGTCGACGGCGCAGGCCGCGTGATCGGCGTCCACGGGCGCGAGGCGCCGCGCTGGGGCCTGCGCATGGAAGGCCAGGCGCGGATGCTGTGGTTCGAGGCCATCGCGTTCCGCGACGCCTCGCGCGCGACTTTCGAACGAGCGATCCAGGCGGCGCTGGCCGGGCGTCCGACGTTCGACGTCCTCAATTCCCGCAGCAGCCCGACCGGGGGCCGCGTCGCGCTGCGCAGCCACTTCGTTCCCTACGGGCGCGCCCCGGCGGCCGGCGCGGGCGGCGCGTGGCCTGCGGTCATGGTGATGGATGCGGTGGCGTCGCCCGAGGAACTGCGCGAAATCGAACGGCTGCGGCGCAGCAAGGCGCAGTACAAGGCGCTCGTCGAGGCGTCGCCGAACCTGATCTGGGCCTGCGATGCGCAGTTCAAGTTCACGTTCGTCAGCAAGCGCGCGGCGCGCGAGATCTACGGCTACGGTGTGAGCGACCTGATCGGCCGCTCGCTCGACGACCTGCTCGATCCGGGCGTCGACCAGTGGGCCGCCCGCAAGGCGCTGCAGGGACTGCGCGAGGGCCACGCGCTGCGCGACCACGAGATGGTCCACGTGACCCGCGAGAAGCGCCGGACCGTGGCGTCGGTTTCCGCGGTCGCGTTGCGGGGCGCCGGCGGGCAGTTCGCCGGCGCGATCGGGATGAACGTCGACCTGACCGCACTCAAGCAACGCGAGCGCCGCCTGACCGAGGCACTGCGCATCGAGCGCTCGGTGCTCGATTCCGCGGGCCAGGCGATCGCGGTCGTCAAGGGCGCCAATGTCGCCCGCTGCAATGACGCGTTCGTCACGATGCTGCACATGCAGGCGAGCGATGTCGCGCGTTTGAAGATCGAGGACGTGTTCGCGGATCCGAGCGAATGGGCGGAGATCGCCGCCGACGCCGACGCCGGTCGCGCCGAAGACCGCCCCGCGGTGCGCGAGATCCTGATGCGCCACGGCGGTCCCGGCGGCAACCCCGCCGATTCCACGTGGTGCCAGCTGACGGCGCGCTCCGTAGGCGTCGGCGAGTACGTCCTCGCGCTCGCCGACATCGATCGGATCCTCCGTCGCGAGGCGCACCTGCGGCACGATGCGTTGCACGACGACCTGACGGGCCTGGCGAATCGGCGCCTGTTCGCCGAGCGCGCGCGCTCCGCGCTCGACGACCAGGCCTCGCGCCCGGCGACATGCGCCGTGGCCGTCATCGATCTCGACGGTTTCAAGGACGTCAACGACCGGTTCGGCCATCGCGTCGGCGACGCCGTGCTGCGGGAGATGTCGTCGCGCCTCGCCGGCGTGATGCGCCCGCAGGACACGGTGGCGCGGCGCGGAGGGGACGAGTTCGCGGTGCTGCTGCCGGAGGCCGGCCTGCGCGCCGACGTCGAGCGGATCGTCGAGCGCCTGCTGCGCGAGATCCGGCAGCCGATCACGCTCGCGGCGGGCCAGAGCGTCTCGCTGTCGGCGAGCATCGGGATCGCGCTGGCGCCGGAACATGGGACCGACCAGGACCGCCTGCTGCAACTCGCGGACCACGCGATGTACGAGGCGAAGCTTCGCGGCAAGGGGCGCTACCACTTCGCCGGCACGCCGACGCCGCCGCAGCCGCCGCAGCAGTACACGGCCAACGTCACGCCGATCACCGGGCGCACGACGCGGGCGTCCTGACGTTCAGGCGGGCGCCGGGACCGCCCCTCTCCCCCTCTCCTCTCCCGCGTCGCGGGCGAGGGGCGACCCGGCGTCAAGCATTGGACGTTTCACTTTTCGACAACGAATCGCCCCTCGCCCGCGACGCGGGAGAGGGGAGGGGGAGAGGGCCGCAGCCCGCGCTGACACCCGCGATCAAACGAGCGTCAGTTCCTTCTTGAGTCCGGTCGTGATCCACTGCGCGGTGACCGGGTCGTCCGACGGGTGCAGCGTCGCCTGGGCTCGCCGCACCTCGAGCCAGTCGCGGTGGCCGAGTTCGTACAGCGAACTGGAGCGCTCGCGGCCCGTGGCCGGATCGCGGCTCCCGGCGGCGGCAACTTCGATGAAACCGTGGGCGTTGAGGAGATCCTCGAGGCGGACATTGCCGCGCGGGCAACGCGCGTAGAGTTTCTTCGCGTCGAGCGCGGAGAACAGCAGGTCGGCCGTGGCGGCGACGGCCTCCAGCGCCAGCGGCGTGCCGAAGAAATCCGGGTGCAGGAACGCGTCGAGGCTCCAGGCGCCCTTTTCGTTCGCGTGCGGGCGCACCTCGAGCCAGCCGACGAAGTCGTGGCTCGTCTTGCGCAGCACGGCGAGCGTATAGCGCACGCCGCGCAGCCAGTCGGCCTGGGCGACGCGCAGCGCCTCGACGACCTCGGCATTCGTCGTCGGCGCGGATGCGGAGCAGCAGCGCGCGAAGCCGCGCGCCTGCACCGTGCGCCAGACGCGCGTGATGTCGGAATCGTCGAGCTGGCGGACGACGCAGTGCGACGAGAACCAGCGAAAGAATCGCGGCAGTTGCGTGTGGCGCCGCGTTTGCGCGTGGAATGTCTTGTTGTTCATGACCGTGCTACCCCCGTTGCGCCGCTGTGGATCCACCTAGTTCGCGCACTTCCTTGCCTTGACTCAAGCACGCGACCTATTCTGGTGATCGGGCGAATGGATGGCGACTTGAAAAGCTGCCGATTCGCGGAACAATCCATGCCGGCATGTCGGGGGTCTTCCTACATACCGCTTTCAGGATAGGCGCCGGGCGACCGGTGATCCGCGCGAGCGGGGCGCCGCGGCCGACAGGCGGCACGGCGCGAAATGACTCAGCGTTGTGCCGTTTTCGGCCGGAACGATTTCACGACCGCGGGGTCGGTCTCGACGTAGGGTCCGCCGATCAGCTGGATGCAGTACGGCACCGCCGCGAAGATCCCGGCGACCCGGACCGTGCCGTCGTCGGCGCGCAGCCCCTCGAGCGTTTGCGCGATCGCGCGCGGCTGGCCCGGCAGGTTGAGGATCAGCGCCGCATGCGCGTCGATCTCGCGCAGCGCGCCGACCTGCCGCGAAAGGATCGCGGTCGGGACGAATTCCAGCGAAATGCGCCGCATCTGTTCGCCGAACCCCGGCATCTCGCGCGTCGCGACCGCGAGGGTCGCTTCCGGCGTGACGTCGCGACGCGCCGGTCCGGTGCCGCCCGTCGTCAGCACGAGGTGGCAGCGGTGCACGTCGACGAGCTCCACGAGCGTGCGCTCGATCTCCTCGCGCTCGTCGGCGATCAGGCGGTGTTCGTGGCTCCACGGCGTCGCGAGGGCGCGCCCGAGCCAGGCCTCGAGTTCCGGAAGGCCGAGATCGGCATAAACGCCGCGCGAAGCGCGATCGGAGATCGATACGAGACCGACGCGCAGCGCGGAGGCCCCGGCCGCGTGATCCGGCGGAGGCGTCGCCGGTGCGCCGGCTCCCGATGGTGTTCCGGACGTCACTCCGATGTTCCCTGCAGGTTCTGATGCAGCCAGCGATACAGTTCGCGCGCGTGGCGCGGCGGGCGGCCGTCGGACCGCTCCCGCCGTGCGGCACGGATCGTCGCCCGCAGCCATTGGGCGTCGGCCTCCGGCGTCTCGCGCATCAGTTCCGTGAGCGCCGCGTCGTCGTCGATCAGGCGTTCGCGCAGTTGCTCGCAGCGATGCATGCGGGCCACCGCCTCGCGCGATTCGCCGGTGGCCAGCTCGAGCGAGGCGCGAATCGGCTCCGGATCCACGTTGCGCATCAGGCGCCCGACGTACTGAAGCTGGCGCCGTCGCCCTTCGTGGCTCGTGATCCGCCGCGCCTCCTCGATCGCCTCGCGCAGTTCCGGCGGGACCTCGACACGGCGCAGGACCTCCGGCGGCAGCGCGACCAGGCGCTCCCCGAGCGCCTGCAGCGCGTGCATGTCGCGCTTGCGGCGCGACTTGCTCGGGCGTTCGCCACGCGCATCGTCGGCGTCGTCGTCGCCCTCCCGCGGGCCGTGGATGAGTCGCAGGTCCATCTCGCACTATGATACGTGGTCACGGCGATCCATTGCCCCGATAAGGACGACGACATTCGCATGGCCACCACATTTGCGATCAGCGACGAAGAACTGCAGCGCCTCGCGCGCCAGGCCCTGGACGAAGCGCTTTCGCTCGGCGCCAGCGACGCCTCGTGCGAGGTCAGCGAGTCGGTCGGCCTGTCGGTCGGCACGCGGCTCTCGCAGGTCGAAACCATCGAGAACACGCGCGACAAGGGCCTCGGCATCACGGTCTACGTCGGCAAGCGCCGCGGGCACGCCTCGACCTCCGATTTCGCGCCCGCGGCGATAAGGCAGGCGGTCGAGGCGGCGTGGAACATCGCCCGCGTGATCGCCGAGGACGCCGCTTCCGGGCTTCCGGAGCCGGAGGAGCTCGAACGCGCGCCGCGCGACCTCGACCTCTACCATCCTTGGGATATCGACGCCGAGCGGGCTATCGGACTGGCGCAGCGCTGCGAGCGCGCCGCGCTCGGCGTCAGCCGCCAGATCGTGAACTCCGAGGGCGCCAACGTCTCGACGTACGACGGCCATTTCGTACTCGCGAATTCGCGCGGTTTCGCCGCCGGGTACGCCTATTCGCGGCACTCGATCTCGGTCTCGCCGATCGCGCGTGGGCGCGGCGGGATGCAGCGCGACGACTGGTACAGCTCGACGCGCGTGGCCGACGAACTGGCGACGCCGGAGGCGGTCGGCGAGTACGCGTCGCGCCGCGCGCTCTCGCGCCTCGGGGCGAAGCGCCTGACCACGCGCCAGTGCCCGGTGCTGTTCGAGGCGCCGCTCGCCTGCGGGCTGCTCGGCAGCTTCGTCCAGGCCGCGAGCGGCGGCTCGCTGTACCGCAAGGCGTCGTTCCTCGTCGATGCGCTCGGCCAGCCCGTCTTCGCCGAACACGTCTCGGTCCGCGAGGATCCGTTCCTGCCGCAGGCGTCCGGCTCGAGCCCGTTCGACGACGAAGGCGTCGCCGGGCATCGGCGCGACGTCGTCCAAAAGGGCGTGCTGACCGGCTACTTCCTGTCGACCTACTCGGCCCGCAAGCTCGGGATGAAGACGACCGGCAACGCCGGCGGCGCGCACAACCTCGAACTGCTGTCGAGCCGGACCGAGGCCACGGACGACTTCGAGGCGATGCTGCGCCGCCTGGGTACCGGGCTGCTGGTCACGGAGCTCATCGGGCAGGGCGTGAACTACGTGACGGGCGACTATTCGCGCGGCGCGAGCGGCTTCTGGGTCGAGGGCGGCCGCATCCGCTACCCGGTCGAGGAAATCACCATCGCCGGCAACCTGAAGCGCATGTTTGCCGACATCGTGGCGGTCGGCGCCGATCGCATCGTTCGCGGCTCGAAGATCAGCGGCTCGGTGATCGTCGACGGCATGACCGTCGGTGGTGCGTGACGGCGGATGCGCGTTGCGGCGGCCCGCCTAACGGCCCGCTTGCCACTCCGCTTGCCGGCCCGCCTGCCGGGCCGCTCACCGGCCCGACGTCGCCAAGCCCGTCCGGATGGCGGCCGCTTCGGCCGCGCCGGCGCCTAGCCGCGCAGCCGCGCGACCTGCGCCAGGACCTGGCGCGGCGCCGTCCCGCCGACGTGGTCGCGCGCGGCGACCGAGCCTTCGAGCGTGAGGACCGCCCGCGCGTCGTCGGTGATCAGCGGCGAGATCGACTGCAGTTGCGCCGTCGTGAGGGACGCCAGATCGATGCCGCCCTCGGCGGCCAGGCGCACCGCGCGCGCCACGATCTCGTGCGCGTCGCGGAACGGCACGCCGTGCTGCACGAGCCAGTCGGCGAGGTCCGTCGCGGTCGCGTGGCCGCGTTCCGCCGCCGCGCGCATCGCGTCGGGCCGAACGACGATGCCCGGAACCAGCGCCGCGAAGATCCGGGTCGTGTCCAGCAGCGTGTCGGCGGTGTCGAACAGCGGCTCCTTGTCCTCCTGGTTGTCCTTGTTGTAGGCGAGGGGCTGCGCCTTCATCAGCATCAGCAGCCCGGCCAGGTGGCCGGCGACGCGCCCGCACTTCCCGCGCGCGAGCTCCGGGACGTCCGGATTCTTCTTCTGCGGCATGATCGACGACCCGGTGCAGAAGCGGTCCGGCAGGTCGATGAACCCGATGCCGGGGTTCATCCACAGGACCAGCTCCTCCGCCAACCGCGAGAAGTGGACCATCGCGAGCGCCGCGGCGGCCGTGAATTCGATCGCGAAATCGCGGTCGCTGACGGCGTCGAGCGAGTTCTGGCCGACCTGCTCGAAGCCGAGCTGGTCGGCGACGAACTGCCGGTCGATCCGGAACGACGTGCCCGCGAGCGCCGCCGCGCCCAGCGGCAGCCGGTTGACGCGGCTGCGACAGTCCCGCAGGCGTTCGTCGTCGCGTCCGAACATCTCGACGTACGCGAGCAGGTGGTGGCCGAACGTGACCGGTTGCGCGACCTGCAGGTGCGTGAAGCCGGGCATGATCGTCGCCGCGTGGCGCTCGGCGACGTCGACGAGCGCACGGCGCAGTTCGTGCAGCGCGGCGCGGATCTCGTCGATGGCCGCCCGCAGCCACAGGCGCAGGTCGGTGGCGACCTGGTCGTTGCGCGAGCGGCCGGTGTGCAGGCGCTTGCCGGCGTCGCCGACCAGGTCGGTGAGGCGGCGCTCGATGTTCAGGTGCACGTCCTCGAGCTCCAGCTGCCATTCGAAGCTGCCGCCGCGGATCTCCTCCGCGATCCGCTGCAGCCCGCCGTCGATCGCCGCGAGATCGGCGGCGGAGATCACGCCGGCGCGGGCCAGCATCGCCGCGTGGGCGCGCGACCCGGCGATGTCGGCCTCCGCGAGCCGCCGGTCGAAGCCGACGCTGGCGGTGTAGCGCAGCACGGTCTCGGCGACCGGTTCCGAGAAGCGGCCGGACCAGCCGGAGTCGCGTTGATGCAGGGAGGACGGCGAAGGGGCATTCGACACGACGGATTCCAGGAGGCGGAACGAGGGCGCCGGCCGCGGCGCGGCGGGCCATGAGTATACGAGGGGGATCCAAGCGTCCTTTGCCGGCTCCCGCGCCGCTCGGATCGCGCAGCGAAGTCGCGACGCCGACGCCGCGGCGCCTTATCCCGGACGGCTGCAACGCCGGCACGCTCGTCCGGCTGGCGCTGTTCGTCAATGCGATGCTCGCGCTCGGCGCCGCGAGCCGCGCCGACGGGCAGGCGGCATTCATGGCGGCGCTGCTTGCCGGCGCGGCCGTCGCGGAGCCGGTGACGCTGCTCACGCTGATCACCTGGTGCCTGGCGCGCCGCTTCGCGCCGGCCCCGCCGCGCATCCAGCGCCTGGTCGCGTGGTCCGTGCCCGTGGCGTACACGCTCGCCTGGCTGCAGTTCGTTCCCGGCGTCGCGCGCTCGACCTGGCACGTCGCCGAGTTCTCCGCGGCGGCGGCCCTGCTCGGCGCGCTCGCGCAGCACTATTTCGAGCTGCGCGAGCGCGCGTTCTCGCCGGCGATCGCCGAGGCCCGCTTCCAGGCCCTGCAGTCGAGGATCCGGCCGCATTTCTTCTTCAATAGCCTCAATGCGGTGCTGGCCGTGATCCGCGCGGACCCGATCCGGGCGGAACGGATGCTGGAGAACATCGCCGAACTGTTCCGTGCGGTGATGGCCGACGTCCGCAAGCTCGTGCCCCTCGACCAGGAACTCGACCTGTGCCGCCGCTACGTCGAGATCGAGCAGACGCGCCTCGGCGACCGGCTCGTCGTCGACTGGCAGATCGGGGCCGTGCATCCGCGCGCGCGGGTGCCACAATTGCTGCTGCAGCCGATCATCGAGAACGCCGTGCGCTACGGTGCCGAGAAGCTTGCCGGCCGCTGCGAGATCGTCGTGCGCGTGCGCAGCCGCGGATTCAACCTCGAGGTGTTCGTCAGCAATCCGATCGCGCGCGAGCCGGTCCAGCGCGAGGGCAACCAGATCGGCCTGGACAACATCCGCGGCCGCCTCTCGCTGGTCTACGATCTGGAGGCGAGCCTGGAAACCAAGGTCCGGCATGACCGATTCGAACTCACATTGACGCTTCCGATCGAGAACAAGGGGGTCTCCTGATGCTGAAAATCCTCATCGTCGACGATGAGCCGCCGGCGCGAGCCCGGATGCACCAGCTGCTGGCCGACGCCGCGCAGCAGGTCGAGCTCAAGGTGGTCGGCGAGGCCGACTGCGGCGTGGCGGCGCTGCACGCGGTCGAACGGCTGGAACCCGATGTCGTGCTGCTCGACATCACGATGCCGGACATGAACGGCATCGAGGTCGCCCGCCACCTGGCCGCGCACGAGCAGCCGCCTTGCGTGATCTTCGTCACCGCCTACGACGCCCATGCGCTCGAGGCCTTCGACGTCCAGGCGGTCGGCTACCTGCTGAAGCCGGTGCGCGCCGACAAGCTGGTCGCGGCGCTGCAGATCGCCAAGCGCATGCAGCGCGGCGAGCCGCGCCTGGAGGCGCTGGCGCGCTCGCTCGGCTCCTCGCGCACGCACCTCACCGTCTCCGAGCGCGGGCGGATGGTGCTGATCCCGGTCGACGAGATCGTCTTCCTGCGCGCCGAGTTGAAGTACGTCACGATCCGCACCCCGACGCGCGAGCACCTGACCGAGGAGTCGCTCACGGCGCTGGAGCAGGAATTCGGCGAGCGGTTCATCCGCATCCATCGCAACGCGCTCGTCGCGCGTTCGGCGATCCTCGGCTTCGAGCGCGTCCGCGGGCGTCCCGACGCCGACGGCGAAGGCGCCGAGGGCCACTGGGAGGTGCAGTTGAACGGCGTCGCCGAGCGGCTGCCGGTGTCGCGGCGCCAGTGGGCCGTCGTGAAGGCGGCGGCGAAGGGGGCCTGAGCGGCGGCGTCAGCCGGTATTGCGGAGCCCGGCCGATATCCCGTTGATCGTGAGGTGGATCGCGCGCCGCGTCCGCTCGTCGCTGACGCCGGCGCGGTGCCGCTTCAGCAACTCGACCTGCAGGTGGTTCAGCGGGTCGAGGTAGGGCAGCCGGTTGCGGATCATCCGCGCGAGCTGCGGATTGGCCTCGAGCCAGGAACGCTGCCCGCTGATCGCCTGCCAGTGCTTGACCGTGAGCTTCCATTCGTTGCGGATCGTCGCGAAGATCGCCGCGCCGCGCCGCCGGTCGGCCGCGAGCCCGACGTAGCGCGCCGCGATCCCGAAGTCGGCCTTGGCGAGCGCCATCTCCATGTTGGCGACGAGCGCGCGGAAGAAGGGCCAGCGCGCGAGCATCGTGCGCAGCTGCTGCTGGCGCGCCCGCCGGCCGCTCGCGCCGGCGCCGGCGGCGACGAAGGCCTCGACGCCGCTGCCGAACCCGTACCACGCCGGCAGCAGGATCCGGCATTGCCCCCACGAGAACACCCACGGGATCGCGCGCAGGTCCTCGATGCGCCCGGTGACGCGGCGCGCCGAGGGCCGGCTGCCGATGTTGAGCTCCATGATCTCCGCGATCGGCGTGGCACTGAAGAAGAACTCCGCGAAGCCTTCGGTGCCGTACACGAGGTCGCGGTAGGCCTTCTGCGCATGCGCCGAGATCTCCTCCAGCACGGCCTCGTGGCCGGCCAGCGCCGAGGGCTCGTGGTCGTCGGCCAGGCTCGCCTGCAGCACGGCGGCGACGAGCAGCTCGAGCTGGTGGCGCCCGATCGACGGATCGGCATATTTCGCCTGGATCGTCTCGCCCTGTTCCGTCAGCCGGATCTGCCCGCGGACCGACCCCGGCGGCTGCGCAAGGATGGCCTCGAAGCTGGGGCCGCCGCCGCGGCCGACCGTGCCGCCGCGGCCGTGGAACAGGCGCAGCTCGACGCCGTGCTGGTCGAAGACCGCGCGCAGGCGCCGCGTCGCGCGGTACAGCGCCCAGTTCGACGCCAGCAGGCCGCCGTCCTTGTTGCTGTCGGAATAGCCGAGCATCACCTCGTGCAGCGGCCGCCCCCGATCGGCCACCAGCATGTGGCGCAGGCCCGGATGCGCGAGCAGCTCCCCCATCAGCGTCGGCGCGCGCTCCAGGTCGGCGATCGTCTCGAAGAGCGGCACGATCATCAGCGCGCAGCGCCGGACCTCGTTGCCGGCCAGCAGCCCCGCCTCCTTCTGGAGCAGCGCGACTTCGAGGAGGTCCGACAGCGTCTCGGTGTGCGAGACGATGTGCTTGTCGATCGCGGCGGATCCGAACCGCTCCCGCAGCGTCTTCGCGGTCGCGAACACGCCGAGCTCCGATCGCGTTCGCGCCGAGTAGTCGATGTGCGGCGAGGCCAGCGGGCGGGGGTGCGCGATCTCGCGCGTCAGCAGCCGCACGCGCTCCGCCTCGGCAAGCTTGCGGTAGTCGTGGCAGGTCTCCGACGCCGCGAGCAGTTCGGCCACGACGTCCTCGAAGACGTCGGAGCTCTGGCGCAGGTCGAGCGTCGCCCCGTGGAAGCCGAACACGTCGACGGCGCGTAGAAGCGGATCCAGGCGCAGTGCGCTGATCGCGCCGCCATGATGCGCGACGAGCGAGCCGCGCACGGTCCGCAGGTCGGCGGCGAGATCGGCCGGCTTCGCATAGGGCGCGGCCGGGCCGACCGCGGCGGCGGCCCGCACCGGGACGCCGAGCGCGGCCGCGGTGGCCGCGAGGCGTGCGTAGACGCCGGTGAGCGCACGGCGATAAGGTTCGTCGATCCGCTGCGGCGACCGGTCGGGACTCGCTTCGGCGAGCTTCGCGAGGTCCGGATCGGTCGCGACCAGCGTCGCCGACATCGACAGCTGGCGGCCGAGCTCGTGGATCTGCCCGAGATAGTGCTCGATGACCGTCGCGGACTGCGCCGCGAGCGCCGCTTCCATCGTCTCGCTCGCGACGTGCGGATGCCCGTCGCGGTCGCCGCCGATCCACGAACCCAGGCGCAGGAACGACGGCGCCGGCTCGCCCAGGCGCCGTTCGACGTCCGCGATCACCCGCGGGATCTCGCGCAGGAACGTCGCGCGCCAGTAGGACAGCGCGTTCTCGATCTCGTCGTAGACCGTCAGCCGCTGCGGCCGCAGCATCCGCGTCTGCCAGAGCGTCGCGACCGCGGCGCGAAGCCGCCCCTCGGGGTCGTCGTCGCCGGGATCGTCCGGGTCGCCCGGCGCGTCCAGCACGCGCGCGACCTCGCGTTCGTTGTCGAGGATGCTGCGGCGGCGGACCTCGGTCGGGTGCGCGGTCAGGACCGGGACGAGGCAGGCGTCCTTCACGAGCCGGCGCAGGCGTGCGAGGCCGACGCCGCGCGTGGCCAGGAGCTCGAAGGCGCGGGCCACGGTTCCGGCCGCTTGGCCGGCGCGCTCGCGCCGCAGTTCGCGGACCTGGAAGCGATCCTCGGCGATGTTGGACAGCTGCAGGAAGTAGCTGAAGGCGCGCACGACCGCGCTCGCCTCGGCGCGCGCCAGGCGCTTGAGGCGCCGGTCGAGCTCGCGCGCATCCTGCGGATCGGCGTCGCGGCGCAGGCGTGTCGCGACCTGCCGGATGTCCTCGATCGCCGCGTAGACGGCATCGCCCTCGTTCTCGCGGATGACGTCCCCCAGGACGCGCCCGAGGCGGCGGATGTCACCGCGCAACAGCTCGAAGTGATCGGCTTCCACGTTCCCTCGCCCCGTTTTTCTTCAATGGTAAAGTGGATCCGACAGCATCTTTCGTGCCCGCGCCGCGGGCCGTGACGGAACTCCCAGGATGTCCGAACACCCGAACCCGGAACCCGCCGCCGTCCCGGCCCTGCCGCGCATCGTGATCGCGACGCGCCAGAGCCCGCTTGCGATGTGGCAGGCGGAACATGTCCGCGAGCTCCTGCGCGCGGCGCATCCGGGCCTCGAGGTCGACCTGCTGCCGATGACGACGCGTGGCGACCAGGTCCTGGATCGCGCGCTCGCGAAGGTCGGCGGCAAGGGGCTCTTCGTGAAGGAGCTGGAGCTGGCGCTCGTCGAGGGGCGCGCGCACCTGGCGGTGCATTCGCTCAAGGACGTGCCGATGCAGCTCGACGAGCGCTTCGCGCTCGCGGCGATCCTCGCGCGCGAGGACCCGCGCGATTGCTTCGTCTCCGGCCGCTACGCGCGCCTCGCCGACCTGCCGGCCGGCGCCTGCGTCGGGACGTCCAGCCTGCGTCGCGAACTCGCGCTTCGCGCCACCTATCCTCACCTGCGCATCGAGCCGGTGCGCGGCAACCTCGGAACGCGACTGGCGAAGCTCGACGCCGGCCACTTCGACGCGCTCGTGCTGGCTGCCGCCGGCGTGAAGCGGCTGGGACTCGCGTCGCGCATCCGCGAGATCCTGCCGACGTCCGAGTTCCTGCCGGCGCCCGGCCAGGGCGCGCTCGCGATCGAGACGCTTGCCTCGCAGCCGGCGGTCGTGCGGCTCGTCGCGGTGCTCGAGGACCCGGCAACGCGCGCGGCGGCCACGGCCGAACGCGCGGTATCGCGCGGCCTGGGTGGAAGCTGCGAGGTTCCGCTCGCGGCCTACGCGGAGGTCGACGGAAACTCGATGTCGCTGCGGGCGTGGGCAGGAGACGCCCGCCGCGGCGTGCGGGTCGACGGGGCAGCCAGCGGACCGATCGCGATGGCCGAATCCCTGGGCGTCGACGTGGTCGCGCAGATGCGTGAGCGCGGTGTCGAGCGGCTGCTCGGCGCCTGATGGCGGCGGCGCGCACTCTGGTCGTCACGCGGCCCGGGCCGGAAGGGCAGGAGCTCGTGGCGGCGTTGCGCCACGCCGGCGAGGACGCGGTGTGCTGGCCGGCGTTCGACCTGCAGCCGCGGCCCGCCGGCGACGTGGCGCTGCAGGATCTGGCCGCGCGCCTCGCAGACTTCGACCTCGCGGTTTTCGTGAGTCCGGCGGCGGCGCGCGCGGCGGCGTCATCGCTCGCCCGGCTGCGTGCGGTTCCGTTGCTCGCGGCCGTCGGCGCCGGCACGCGCGCGGCCGTTGCGGCGAGCCTCGGCGTCGATCCGGATCGCGTCGTGGCGCCGCCGGAAGGCGGCGCCGGCGCGGAGGACCTCTATGCGATGCTGGCGCCGCGGCTCGGCGCATGGCGCCGCGTGCTCGTCGTGCGCGCGCAAAGCGGGCGCGATTGGCTCGCCCAGCGCCTCGCCGAGGACGGCGTTCACGTGGAGCAGGTCGCGGTCTACTGGCGGCGCCCTCACGCCGCCGATCCTCTGCTGGCGCGTGAGCTCGTCGAGCGGGCCGGACGCGGCGGCGTCGCGGCGACGATCGTCACGAGTTCCGAAGCGGTCGCGGTCCTGGAGGACCACTGGCAGCGTCTGGTCGGCGTCACGGAGTGGCTTCATCGTGGCGTCGGCGTGGCGATCCACGAGCGCATCGCGCAAAGGCTCGTCGCGGCCGGATTCGCACGCGTCGTGCGCAGCCCGCCGCTGGCGGCCTCGATTCTGGCGACGCTGGGCGACGTCCCCGAATGGACCGCAGCGGCAGCCTCGTAGAATCGCGTCCCGGGCAACGACGATGAACGCGGTGGACAACGAGAACCAAGCCGGCGAGAAACAACCTGGCGCCGGACCGACGGGCGGCGGCGAGCGGCCACTCG
>DATKPC010000123.1:0-13507 GCA_035524275.1 Burkholderiaceae bacterium | reverse complement strand
GCCGCGCGAGACGAAAAGGAAGACGACGCCGACGAGGCTGCCGAGGAAATTCGACGACTCGATGAACCACAGCGGAAGGCGCAGCGACAGCGCCACGAGGCGGTCGCCGAGCGCCGGCGTCGCGCCGGATACGACCAGCAGGATCCCGGCGGCGAAGGTCATCACGCCGAGGAACGTCGGCGACAGGCGCGCGGCCGTTCGCACGACCGGGTCGTCCCGCGCGGCGGGGCCGGCCGCAAGCCGAAGCTCGAACAGCGCGAGCAGGATCGCCGACAGCAGCAGCGGCAACACGAAGTAGATCCCGCGGAAAACGATGAGCGCCGCGGCGATCCGGTCCGGCGAGGCGCGCCCGCCGAACGCGGCGAGCACGACGGCTTCGAAGACGCCGATGCCGCCCGGGACGTGGCTCACGACCGCCAGCGCCGTCGCCGCCGAGAAGATCGCCGCGAAGCTCGGGAAGTCGATCGGCGCCGACGCCGGCAGCGGCGGCATCAGGACCCACAGCGCCGCCGCGGCGCCCGTCAGCCGGACGGCGCTCAGCAGCAGCTGCGCGGCCGCGAGCCGGGGATCCGGCGCCGGAAGCGCGAAGCCGCCGATCCGGATGTCGCGGCGCAGCCCGAAGGCGAGGATCGCGACCGTCGCGACGAGCGCCGAGGCGGCCACCGTCCGCAGCAGCCCCGGCGACCAGCCGAGGAACTTCGCGACCGCGCGCGCCTCGGCAAGGCCGGTCAGTCCGCCGAACCCGGCGAGACCAAGCCCGAATCCAAGCGCCAGGAACAGCATCAGCCGCGCGATGTCGTTGGGCTTGATGCCGACGGCGCCGTAGATGCGATAGCGGACGGCGCCGCCGGTCAACGAGCCGAAGCCGACCGCGTTGCCGAGCGACGTGCCGCAGAATGCCGCGAGCACCAGCGGCTTCCACGACAGCCGCGCATCGATGTAGCGCAGCGCGCTCGCATCGCGCCCGACGACCGCTGCAAAGCTGACGGCCGTGGCGGCGAGCGACCATCCGGCAGCCGCCAGCGGGACCCGGTGCAGCCCGGCGACGAGCGCGTCGTAGTCGATGCCGCGGGCGATGTCGCTGTAGAGCAGCAGCAGGACGCAGCCGGCGGCGACAACGGCGGACGCGACGCCGAGGCGGCGTGCGACGGCGCCGAAGCGGCGCGTCGGATCCGGTCGGGCGGGGGCGGGTTTCTTCATCGGGCGCGCGACCCGCTGCACGTCGACGGCGCCGGTGCCGGTGCGAGGCGCCGATGCCGCGATGCAGCAAGGTCGACGATTCTAGGGCCTGTCGCCGCGGCGGCGCGAGCGGCCGATCAGCCGGTCGCGCGGACCGCGAGGCTCTCGTCGATCCAGGCCAGGATGTCGCGCAGCACGTCGGCGCGATTGGTTTCGTGCAGCATCTCGTGGCGTCCACCCTCGTAGAGGCGCGTCGCCACCTTCAGCCCGGCCTGGCGATACGTCGCGATGAGGCTCGCGAGGTTCGACCCGACCGGATCGGCGGTGCCGGACAGCACGAGGACCGGCAGGCGTTTCGGGATCCGCGCGACGTTGGCCGGCGCAAGAAGCGGCCCCAGCGCATCGACGAGGTCGATCGCGAGCTGGACGGTGAACGGGAAGCCGCACAGCGGATCGGCGATGTAGGCGTCGACCTCGGCCGTGTCGCGCGACAGCCAGTCGAACGCCGTCCGCGCCGGGGCGAAGCGCCGGTTGAATTCGCCGAACATCATCTGCTGCAGCAGCGGGCTGCGGCCGCGCGGGCCCAGCCGCATCCGCTCGAAGCGCGCGATCAACCGCCCGAGTGCCGCGATCGCCGGCGGCTTGCCGTTGGACGCCGACAATGCCGCGGCGAAGAGCGCTTCGCCGTGGGCCGCGATGAACTGCTGGACGAGGAACGATCCCATCGAGTGGCCGAAGATGCCGACCGGGATTCCGGGCACCTCCGCCGCGATCGCGCGATGAACCTGCCACAGGTCGTCGCAGCAGGCATGCCAGCCGTCGCGATCCGCGAAGTAGCCGAGGTCCGCGGCCCCCGCGGTACGCCCGTGCCCGCGCAGGTCGGCGGCGAACACCGCGTGGCCGCCGCCGGTCAAGGTGGCGGCGAGGCCCGCATAGCGGCCCGAGTGCTCCGCCAGGCCGTGGACGACCTGGATCGCCGA
The DNA here is from genome assembly GCA_035524275.1 of Burkholderiaceae bacterium. Lineage (GTDB taxonomy): Bacteria > Pseudomonadota > Gammaproteobacteria > Burkholderiales > Burkholderiaceae_F > DATKPC01. The sequence continues at coordinate 11,348 of DATKPC010000123.1, read as the reverse complement.
GCGCGGCGGCTGGTCCGGCAGCCAGCGGCGGACGAAGAGCTTCGTCCCGTCGGCGGCGTCGAGGGTGAATTCGGAGGACTGCATGGCGGCATTGTAGATAGCGGGATCGGCGTCGAGGGGCGGTGCGAGAATGGCCGCTGCGCGCCGATGGCGCCCCGCACCGACCGCCATGGACCTCCACGCCCTCCTGTCGCCGTTTGTCCGCACTGTCGTGCTCGTTCCGGTATCGCTGCTGCCGATCCTCAATCCGATCGCCAACGCACCGATCTTCGTGACGATGCTCGGCGACGCCGACGACCGGCTGATCCGCCGCGTCTCGCGCCTCGTCGCGACGCACTGCTTCGTGATGATCGTCGCCGCGATCCTCTTCGGCGCCCATGTCCTGGGATTCTTCGGCGTCTCGCTGCCCATCGTGCGCGTCGGCGGCGGGTTGCTCGTCGCGGCGTCCGGCTGGCGGATGATCGGGGATCGCGATGCGGATTCGGTCCGCCCGGAATTCGTCGCCACCTACGGCGCCGGCATGAGCGAGGAGGAGTTGCGCGCGCGCAGCTTCTACCCGATCAGCTTCCCGCTCACCGTCGGGCCGGGCACGCTCTCGGCGTCGATCACGATCGGCACCGGCGCGCCGGCGCGCGCGCTCGACTGGATCTTCTCGGTGACCGGCGCCGCAGTCGGTGCCGGCCTGACCGCGGCCGCGATCTTCTTCTGCTACCGCTACGCCGGCAAGCTGATCCGCGCGCTGGGCACCCTCGGCAACGTCGTGCTGAAGCGCCTGTCGGCCTTCATCCTGCTGTGCATCGGCGTCGAGATCGTCTGGGACGGGATCGAGGGGCTGATGATGCAGGCCTCATTCCTGCCGCACCCGGCGGCGGGCTGAGGCGATTCAGGCAGCCGCCTCGTAGTCGGTCGCGACGGTCTGGTCGACGTCGGCGCCGAACTTCATCGCCCTGAAGACGAGCGTCAGCACGGCGGCGACGGCCAGGTTCAGGACCAGGCTGTAGAGCGCGGTGTAGCCCGGCAGGCCGTGGCCGAAGAGGGTCAGCGGCCAGGTCGGCTTGAAGGCCTCCGAAGCGGCGACCGACGTGCCGACGAAGGTCCCGACGGCCCAGCCCGCCAGCAGCGCCCAGGAATTGAACCAGCGCGTGTAGAGGCCGAACATCACGGCCGGAAGCGTCTGGATGATCCAGATGCCGCCGAGAAGCTGCATCTGGATCGCGTACTGCTGCGGCACGAGGATGATGAAGAGCAGCGCGCCGACCTTGACGATCAGCGACACCCACTTCGCCATCCGCGACTCCTCGACGTGGCTGCAGTCGGGCTTCAGGAACTCGCGGTAGATGTTCCGCGTGTAGAGGTTCGCCGCCGCGATCGACATGATGGCCGCGGGCACCAGCGCGCCGATGCCGATCGCCGCGAACGCCACGCCGACGAACCACGACGGGAACATCTGGATCACGAGCGCCGGCACCGCGAAGTTCGCCTTGTACTGCTTGAAGCCGCCGGCGAACTGCGGCAGCTTGTCGACGCCGGCGGCGATCGCCATGAAGCCGAGCAGCGCGAGCAGGCCGAGAACGAAGGAATACGCCGGCAGGATCGCGGCATTGCGGCGCACCGCGTGGCCGCTGCTCGCGCTCAGGATGGCGGTCACCGAATGCGGATAGAGCAGCAGCGCGAACGCCGAGCCGAGCGCGAGCGTCGCGTACGTGCTGTAGGCGCCGGTCGTCTGGGCGCCCGGGACCGGCAGCAGCAGCTTCGCCGCCGGCACGGCGCCGAAGATCTTGCCGTAGCCGCCGAGCTCGACCGGCACGACGATGATCACCGCGAAGACCGTGATGAAGATCAAGGCGTCCTTGACGATCGCGATCGCGGCGGGCGCGCGCAGCCCGCTGGAATACGTGAACGCCGCGAGGATCACGAAGGAGACGATGAGCGGCACCTCGCCGACCCAGCCTTCGCCGCTCACGCCGAGCGCGCCGATCACGACCTGCAGGCCGACGAGCTGCAGCGCGATGTAGGGCATCGTCGCCACGATCCCGGTCAGCGTCACCGCCAGCGCGAGCCAGCGGTTGCCGAAGCGCCCGCGGACGAAGTCCGCCGCGGTGATGTAGCCGTGGCGGTGGGACACGTTCCACAGCCGCGGGAAGATGACGAACAGCAGCGGGTAGATGACGATCGTGTACGGGACGGCGAAGAACGCGATGGCGCCGGCGCCGAACGCGAGCGCGGGTACCGCGATGAACGTGTAGGCCGTATAGAGGTCGCCGCCGATGAGGAACCAGCTGATCAGCGTCCCGAACCGCCGGCCGCCGAGACCCCACTCGTGGAGGTGCTCCAGGTCGCCGCGGCGCCAGCGCGCGGCCATGAAGCCGATCCACGTGACGACGAGGAAGAGGAGGACGAATACGACGAGCGCGGTCGTGTCGACTTGGGCCATTCGGTTGCTCGATCGGTTGGCGCCGGGCCGCTGCCCGCGACGATCGCGGACGCGGCCGGCCGGCGCAGCTCGGACTCAGTGTTCGGTGACGAAGTAGACGATCGCGGTCAGCACCGCGCAGACGAGGACCATGAGCAGCTGGTACCAATAGAAGAACGGCACGCCGGCAAGCGCGGGCTCGGCGGCGTTGTAGAACGGGACGCAAAGCGCCAGGACGTACTGCACCGCGAGCAGCAGGTACCACTTGCGCTTGCCGGCGCCGGCGCGATGGGCGCCCGGCCCCCCCGATCCGGCGCGCGGATCCGACCCGACGTCTCGTCCTGAACCGACAGCTGGTTGCGACATCGCCAAGAACTCCTCGGTGGCCGCTCTGACGGCGGCGATCGTGCGCGCGGCGAGCACCGGGCGCAGAACGTCCTTCCTTGTTGCCGGTGGCGAGTGTAGCGGCAGGCGCCGGCGTTGCGGCCATCGGCGGATTGTGCGCCGCGGCAAGCGCGGCGCCGACGATCATGCCGCCGCCACGCCCCCGACGAGCCTGACCGCGCGCGGCGGCGCGATCGCGATGCCGCGGCGCTCGAAGTCGGCGACGATGTGCTGCGCCAGCTCGCCCTCGACGACGCCGTAGTCGGCAACCGCGACCCACGGCCGCAGCGCGATCTGGACCGCGGAATCGGCCAGCGCGGCAACGACCACCTGCGGCGCCGGATCGGCGAGGACGCGCGGATTGGCGCGCGCCATCTCCGCGACCATCGCCAGGACGGCCGGCAGGTCGGTGCCGTACGCGACGCCGACCTTCACTTCGGTCTGGCGGATGCGCCCGTAGTTGTGAAGCACCTCGCCGACGATCTTGCGGTTGGGCACGACGATGCGCGAATGATCGGAATGCGACAGCGTCGTCGAGAACAGCGAGATCTCCTCGACCCGGCCCTCGACGCCGATGATCGCGACGAACTCGCCGACGCGATACGGTTTCGTGAAGATGATCGTGAGGCCGGCGACGACGTTGCTGAGGACGCCCTGCGTCGCGAGCGCGAGGCCGGCGCCGGCGACGCCGAGGCCGGCGATCAGCGGCAGCAGCTCGATGCCGAGGTTCTGCAGCGCCATGATCGCGAACAGGCCGAGGACGAGCACGCGGACAAGACGGACGAGCAGCAGGCGGACCGGCGGTTCGAGCTGCCAGCGGTGCAGCGTGCGGTCGAATCCTCGCGACGCCCAGCCGGCAACGACGAAGCCGGCCGCCAGGATCAGCATCGCCACCACGAGCTTCGGGCCGAACCGCAGCGACAGGTCCAGCGCGGTGCTGCGCACCTGGTTGATCGTGTCCAGTCCACCTTCCATCGATTCCCTCCCCCGCGTCCGATTCGTCTTGTCGACCCGCCGGCTGCGGATTGTAGGAGGCGGCAAGACCCCGATCGGCGAGCACCGCCATACGACAGATTCACCTGTCCAAAGACCATCGCCGCGGGTAGAGTCATTGCCGGGATCCGCGCGATGGCCCGTCGCCTGCGCCGGGTCCGCGCTTCCCGGATTCGGCGCCGGCTGGGACGCTCCGCGATCCACGGCGCCGTCAACGCTTAAGGCGAGATTTCGCGCGATGTCCTGGTGGCGGGACCAATTCGAGATCTATGGCGCCCTCGACCAGACGTCGGCGGAAATCCGCGGCCGGCACCTTGCCGCGCTGACGCGCCTGACGCCCGTCGTGATGCTGGCGAACGCGTTCAATGGCGCGCTCGTCGGCGTCGTGTTCTGGAATTCCGTTCCGCGCGCGAGCCTGATGCTGTGGCTCGCCGCGCTCGGCGCCGCGCTCGCGTCCGCCGTGCTGGCCTGGATCCGCCGGCGCAACGCGCCTGCGCGCGCCGCGTCGCCGCGGGCGATCCGGCGCGCGACGGTGCATGCGGCGGTTCTGGCGCTGATCTGGGGCATGGTGCCCGCCGCCTGGTTCGCGTCCTCCGGGCCGGGACAACGCCTGCTCGTCGCGGTGCTGACCTGCGGAATGATGTGCGCCGGCGCCTTCGCCCTCGCCACGGTGCCGAGCGCGAGCCTCGTCTACGTCGCGATCCTCACCGCGGCGGCCGCGTACGCGCTGGCCGTGAGCCACGAACCGCTCTTCGCCTATGTCGGGGCACTGCTGTTCGTCTATGCGTTCGTGATCGTCGCCGCGGCGCTGTCGGCCGCGCGGCAGTTCACGGCGCGACTCGTTTCGGAGCGGGAGGCCGCGCGCCAGGGCCAGATGGTCGCGCTGCTGCTGCGCGATTTCGAGGAACACGCCGCCGACGTGCTGTGGGAGATCGGGCGCGACGGGCGCATCACCCACGTCTCGAGCAAGCTCGCCGCGATGCTGGGGCACTCGGCCGAGGCTCTGCGAGCGTCGCATCTCGTCGACCTGCTGGAGGAGCGCAGACCGCCGAGCGCATCGCGCGACGCCTTCGCGACGTTGCGGGCGGCGCTCGCCGGCGATCGGCCGTTCCGCGAGATCGTCGTGCCGATCGATGCCGACCACGGCGCCCGCTGGTGGTCGATCACCGCGAAGCCCGTCCTCGAGGAATACGGACGCCACAACGGCTGGCGCGGCGTGATCTCGGACGTGACGCGCGAGCGGCGCGCGCACCAGCGGCTCGAGCACCTCGCGCACTACGACTCGCTGACCGGCCTCGCGAACCGCGTCCGCCTGCGGGAACGGCTTGCGCGCTTCGTCGGCAGCGCCGGCAGCTCGGCGCATCGAGGGGCCTTGATGCTCGTCGACCTCGATCGCTTCAAGGAGATCAACGATACCTACGGCCACTCCACCGGCGACGCGGTGCTGCAGACCGTCGCGAGTCGCCTGCAGTCGGTCGTCCGCGATCGCGACCTCCTGGCGCGGATGGGGGGCGACGAGTTCGCGATCGTGCTCGGCGACGTCGCCGGCGCGGACGAGGTGTCCGCGGTCGCCCGTCGGCTGCTGCGCGGGCTCGCCGCGCCGTGCGTCGCCCAGGGCTGCAACGTCGACCTCGGCGCCAGCATCGGCATCGCGCTGCTTCCGGAGCACGGCGCTTCGGTGGACGAAGCGCTAGGGAACGCCGATCTCGCGCTCTACGCGGTCAAGGACGGCGGGCGCGGCCGCTTCGCGTTCTTCGTCCCGAAGCTCGGCGACCGGCAGCGCCGACGGCGGGCGATCGAGCGCGAGCTGCGCGAAGCCCTCGCGCGCGGCGAGATCACGCTGCACTGGCAGGCGCAGATCGACGTCGCGACCTGGTCGCCCGCGAGCGCGGAGGCGCTGCTGCGCTGGCGAAGCCCGACGCTGGGCGCGGTCGCTCCCGCGGAATTCATCCCGATCGCCGAGGAATCCGGCCTGATGGTCGAGATCGGCGGCTGGGTGCTGGCGCAGGCGTGCCGCGAGGCGGCGCTCCACCTCGGCGGCCTGGGCGCGTCCGTCAACGCCTCGGCCGTGCAGCTCGCGCGCAGCGATTTCCCGGCAAGCGTCGAGCGCGCGCTGAAGTCCTCGGGGCTGGCCGCGCAGAGGCTGCAGATCGAGATCGCGGAGTCGTCGCTCCACGACGGGGCCCCGACGACGCTCGACAACCTGCAGCGGCTGAAGCGGCTCGGCGTGCGCGTCGCGCTCGACAATTTCGGCACCGGCGGCTCGGCGCTTGCGGGCCTGCTGCACTACCCGATCGACGCCCTGAAGATCGACAGCCGGTTCATGCAGGACCTGACCAAGCGCGGCGACGCGCGCGCGGCGATCCGCGCCGTGGTCGCGCTTGCGGAATCGATCGGCGTCATCACGGTCGCCGGCGGCGTCGAGGAGACCTCGCAGTTCGAGATCCTGCGCGACGCCGGATGCCGCCGGATCCAGGGCCACATCGCGGCGCGACCGGTCGCCATCGCGGACCTGCAGGCCATGCTGGCGACGTGGCGCGCCGGCGTCCCGCCGCAGGCGGTCACGCCGCAGGCGGCCGTACCGCCGATCGTCACGCCGCGGACGGCCGCGACGCCCGGCTGACGCCGCCGGCGCGACGCGCTACGTGCAACGAAGCGCGCGGCGGGCGGGCCTCGCCCCGCGGTTCGTGCGCGCTGCCCGCGGCGGCGTCGAGCCGAGCCGCGAGCGCAAGACTTCCCGCGTCAACTCACGAGGCGTCGCACCAGGTCGCGCTGGCCACCCTCCGGCATGCCTTTCAGCGAATCCTGGTTCGCCCGGAACCACGACACCGCGAGCGCGACCTGGTCCGGATAGGGCTCACGCTCGAGGCCGTCGAGGACGTCACCGACGATATTCCCCATCTCTTGCCCATAGAAGTCGGCCAGTTCAGCGGTAAACGATCGCATCGCATGCTCCTTGCGGTCGGGTGTCGCGGGTGTTGCAAGCGTCTCGGCGAAACGCGTCGTGCGCGATTTCGCGAAGGGACGGGCAGGCTAACAGGACTGCGCGGGCAAAGGAATAGGCGCAAGCCCGCAAGTGCCACCCATGCATGGGGTTTTGCGGATCCCCCGTTCGGCCGTCGCGTCCGCGCGCGTGGTTTTTCCTCGAATTGCGTTGCGGCGCAACATTGGTGGCCCCCCGGGAGGCATCGACCCGGCCTGCTGCTACGATGAATGCCGAACGCGATCCCGGGCCACGGGATCTCGACAGGACGTGACGGGAACCCAGCGGCGATACACGGACGCCGAAAGAACGACGATGAACAGGCGGCACGGCGAAGGGATGCGGACGCATCGCGCGGTGGATCCGACCGACCACGTCCTCGGGCCGCCGAACGCCCCGATCACGCTGGTCGAGTACGGCGACTTCGAATGCCCGTTCTGCAGGATCGCGAGCAGCGCGATCCGGATCGTGCTTGCGCGTTACCCGGAACAGGTCCGCTTCGTCTTCCGCCACTATCCGATGACGGAGGTGCATCCGCACGCCGAGCTTGCCGCCGAGTCGGCCGAGGCGGCGGGCGCGCAGGGAAGCTTCTGGCCGATGCACGACCTGCTGTTCGGGAGTTCGCCGCACCTGAAGGACAGGACCCTGCGGCAGCACGCCGAGGCGCTGCGCCTCGACCTGCACCGCTTCGATGGCGAGCTCGCCGACCACGTCTACCTGCAGCGCGTGCAGGAGCACCGCGCCAGCGGCAGCGCCGCCGGCGTCCGCGGCACGCCCGCATTCTTCCTCGACGGCGAGCTGCTCGACGCGTCGTTCGGCATCGATCGCGTCGCGGAGATGATCGACCGCAGCGCCGCCCGCATCGCGGCGCGCGACCATCGCGGCACGGCGCCGCGGCACTGAACGCGACGCGGCGCCGCCGGGCCGGCAGGACGCAGGGAAACGCGCATGAGAGTCCTCATTCTCGGTGCCGGCGGCATCGGCGGCGCCTTCGGCGTCCTGCTGCACGAGGCCGGCGGCGACGTGACGTTCAAGGTGCGGCCGGAGCGCGCACGACGGCTGCGCGACGGCGGCCTGCAACTGAGGAGCCCACGCGGCGACGCGCGCATCGAACCGCGGCTGGCTGCCGGCGATGCGAGCGACGGGCGCTTCGACCTCGCCATCCTGTCGTGCAAGGCCTACGACCTGCCGGACGCGATCGACGCGATCGCGCCAGCCGTCGACGACGACACCTGCGTGCTGCCGCTGCTCAACGGGCTCGCGCACCTGGACGCGCTGGATGCCCGCTTCGGCGCCGCGCGCGTGCTCGGAGGCGTGGCGCAAATCTCGGTCGCGCTCGACGCCGACGGCGCGATCCGGCAGTTCCATCCGTTCCAGCGCGTGATCGCGGGTGCCCGCGGGGGCCGCGCGGATCCGCCTGCGCTGCGCGAGCTCGGCGCGCTGTTCGCGTCGGCGAACGTCGATTTCGTCGCGTCGCGCCGCATCGAGCAGGACATGTGGGAGAAGTTCGTCTTCATCTCGACGCTCGCCGGTGCCTGCTGCACGATGCGGGCGCCGGTCGGGACGATCCTGCAGGCCGACGGCGGGGAGCACTTCATCCTCGGGCTGCTGCGCGAGTGCGAAGAGATTGCCGCCGCGCACGGGCATGCGCCCGACGCGGATCGGCTGGACGCCTACCGCCGTCAGCTGGCGCAGCACGGCTCGCCACTCGAGGCATCGATGCTGCGCGACATCGAGCGCGGCAACCGGACCGAAGGCGCGCACGTGCTCGGCGACCTGCTGGCGCGCGCGCGCAGCGCGCAACTGAAGACGCCGCTGCTCGAGATCGCCAACGCGCACGTGCAGGCCTACGAGCTGCGGCGGGCGCACGTCTCCTAGACATCACGGCCGCCCCGCGCTGCAGATCGTCGACGCGGATCGTTCCGGCGCCCTGCTGACCGCGGTCGATATCCCGGATACCATCGGGGTCCGGACTACGATGGCCCCGGAACTTGATCTCCTGGCTCTCCCGTCTCCTGCGCGGCAAGCGCGCACCCCAGCCGAACCCTGTCGGCGCCGACGCGATCGCCGCGGCGGACACGGCGCCGACGCGCGAGAGCGTCGCGGGTAGCCGGCGGCCCCTGATCGACCGCGAAGGCGGCCTCGCCGGCTTCGAATACCGCGTCCTCGAGCCGCTCGCGATGCGACTGCAGCAGCGCAACGATGCGACCGCTCACGCCGCGCACGCCACCGCGGTGCTGCGCTCGATGCGCTCGTCGCTGGCGTCGGGTCGCGTCGCGCTCTTCGCGCTTCCGCTGGCGATCGCGGCGCGGCCGGCGGTCATCCAGCGCGTGCCCGCCGGCGCGATGCTGGCATTGACCGACGGTCCATGGAGCGGCGCCGAAGCGCGTTCCGCGATGGAGGCGCTGCATCGCCGCGGCGCGCTTCTCGGCGGACACGGCCGTCCGCTGCCCGGCGGCCAATTCGTCGTGCTGGACGCATCGTCGAACAGCGAGGACGCACTGGCGCACGCCGCCGAGAAATTCCGCAAGGCGGACCGCGAATTGCGGATTGTCGCGACCGGCCTGCCGAACGTCGATGACCTGGAGCATGCGCTGCGCGACGGCGTCGATCTCGCCGCCGGCACGACCGATCGCGGCGCCGTCGCGCCGAGCGCGGGTCCGTTGCCGCCGCGCCTCCAGCGCGTCTGCCGGCTGCTGAGCCGCGTCGTGCGCGACGAGGACCTGGGCCGCATCGCCGGGGACCTGCGCACCGATGTCGAGCTGTCGTACCAGCTGCTGCGCCATGCCAACAGCCCGTTGCGGGGATTGGCCCGGCCGGCGGAATCGGTCGAGCAGGCCGTGATGCTGGTCGGCCGCGATGGCGTCTACCGCTGGCTCACGATGCTGCTGCTCGGCAGCGGAGAGAACCGTCCGAGCTCGCGCGCGCTGCACGAAGTGGCGCTGTCGCGCGCGCGCCTGCTCGAGATTCTCGCGCCGCGCATCGGCGCGCCGCCCTCGGCGCTGTTCACGACGGGCCTGTTGTCGCTGCTGGAGGTCATGGCGCGGATTCCGCTGGCGGAGGCGATCGAGCCGTTGCAGTTGCCGCCGGAGGCGTCGCTGGCGCTGCTCGAGGGGCGCGGGCCGTGGCGCGGCGCGCTCGAGATGGCGCAGGCGCTCGAGCGCGGCGATGCCGATGCTGCCGAACCGCTGGCGCGCGACTTCGGCGGCCTGGAGGAGGTCCAGGCGCACGTCGACGACGCGTGGACCTGGGCCGCGGCGGCGGCGGCGGAGACGCGGCGGTGAGCGGGGTGGGCGAGGTGGCGCCCACGGCGAACGGCTACGCCTGCCAGACGGCGTAGCCCTCCTCGCGCAGCCCGATCGCGAGTTCCACCTCCATCTCGCGCGCCGCGTCGTACGGCATCGGGTTGTAGACCTCGTAGAGCGCCGGAAGCAGTCGCAACCCGAACCGGAAGACATAGCGATTCGCCTGGATGCCCGCCTTGTGCCTGTCGAAACGAAGGTCCGGATCGAGGCCGGTCATCCCGACATAGACGCAGGGCTTGCCGAACAGGTAGTCCGGATTCGCACGCCGGAAGCGCCGCTCGCGCAGCACCGCGGGCGACAGTTCCACGACGTAGACGTGGAAGCGCCCGGCGGAAGCGTTCGCCGCGCGGGCAGCGGAGTCGCTCACCCGCAGTTCTTCAAGGCCTCGCGGCGGGACAGCGGCGCGAGGCGCTCGTGCTGCGCCTCCACGTAGCGCCGAACCTCCGCCGGATCGGTCCACGCGAATTCGCGCAGGGCCCAGCCGATCGCCTTCTGCAGGAAGAACTCGCGCGATCCGAGCGACGGTTCGATGCAGGCATAGAGGAGCTCGAGGTCGGTGGCGCCCTTGAAGCCGAGCTGCGACAGGATCGACGATCGCCGCTTCCACAGGTCGTCCGACCGGCTCCAGGCCCGCATCAGGCGCCGCATCGTCGCCGGGTTCGCCATCAGGATCGGGCCGATGCGGCGGGACGCCACGACGTCGACGTAGTCCCACCACGCGCCGTCGACGACGATCTCCTCGTACATCGGCATCGCCGCCGGAACCTGGTAGGGCGTCGCGCGCCGATCGCCGGAAAGCTCGATGGCCGCGTACCGCTCCTCGCGAAACCGCGCGCCGCGCCACAGACCCAGCACCTCGGCGGTCCACTGCGGCGCGTCGGCGAATCGCAGTCCGGCGAACGTGGTCCGGCAGACCTTGCGCAGCAGCGGCATCGGCACGCCGTGATACGGCATCGCCGATTTCATGTAGGCCTGCATGGCCGGCGCGCGCGCCGGATCCGCAATGGCCCTCAAGGCCTTGCGCACGTCCCGCAGCAGGTCCATCGAGGCGGCACGGCCTCAGTCGTGCGCGCGCACGATGCCGCGATAGAGCAGGAATGTCGCGACGAGCCCGCTGGCGGCGGCCGCCGACATCCAGTAGCCGGGGGCGGCCTTGTCGCCGGTCTGCGCGATGAGCCAGGTGCTGACCGCGGGGGTGAAGCCGCCGAAGATGGCCGTGGCGAGGCTGTAGGCGAGGGAGAATCCGGCGGTGCGCACGCTGACGGGCATG
>DATKPC010000122.1:0-71446 GCA_035524275.1 Burkholderiaceae bacterium | reverse complement strand
GCCGCCGGGGTTGCCGCCGCGCTGGCGCGGCGCGATGCCGACGCGACGCCGGCCGACGTGCGGCAGGCCGTCGCGCTGATCGCCGGAAGCGCGACGGTGCGCGACGGGCGCGTGCACGTCGAGATCGCGCCGCTCGTCGAGAACGGCAATTCGGTTCCGCTCGCCGTCCGCGTCGACAGTCCGATGACCGCGGACGACCACGTCAAGGCGATCCACGTCTTCGTCGAGCGCAATCCGCAGCCCTTCGTCGCGACGTTCCGGATCGGGCCGCGCGCCGGCCGCGCCGCGGTGTCGACGCGCATACGACTCGCCGATTCGCAGTCGGTCGTCGCGCTGTGCGAGGCCAGCGACGGTTCGTTCTGGCAGGGCTCCGCGTCGGCCATCGTCACCCTCGCCGCCTGCTCGGAGGAGATCTAGCCGTGCCCGGCGCGCTCGCCCACGTCGTCCCGCCGAAGGCGCGTCGCGGCGAGATCGTCGAGGTCAAGACGCTGGCGTCGCACGTGATGGAAACGGGCTACCGGCGCGACATCAACGGCATCGCGATACCGCGCGACCTGGTCCGCGCGATGCGATGCACCTACAACGGCGAGGAAGTGTTCAGCGCCGAGTTCCACCCGGCCATGGCGGCCAATCCGTATGTCGCGTTCACGACGGTCGCGACGGAATCCGGGACGCTCGATGTCGAATGGACCGGCGACAACGGTTACCGCGCCACCGCAAGCGCGCGACTCGAGGTCGAATGACCCGCTTCGCCGGCGTGGCTTGCCTCGCGCGCATCGCGACGGCCGCGGCGCTGGCGGCAACGGCGTTGGCGGCGTCGGGCGCCGGCATCGCGCCCGCCGATCGCCGATCCGGGTACGCGATGATGGCGCCGGAGACGCGGCGCATGCAGGACGACGATGCGGAGAACCCAGGGATGCTCTGGGTGCTCGACGGCCGGCCGCTGTGGACGGCCAGGCCGGCGCCGGACGCCGCGTCGTGCGCCGAATGCCACGGCGACGCGGAGACGTCGATGAAAGGCGTGGCTGCGCGCTATCCAGCGTTCGACGACGGCGCGGGGCATCCGGTCGACCTCGCGCAGCGGATCAATCGTTGCCGGGTCCTGCGCCAGCGGCAGGCGCCCTGGGCCGGCGAGAGTCGGGAACTGCTGGCGCTGGAAGCCTACGTGGCGTTGCAGTCTCGCGGCGTGCCGATCGCGATCGATGCGGGTCCGCGGATGCAGCCCTACCTGCGCGATGGCCGCGCGGAATTCGAGCGTCGTCGCGGCCAACTGAACCTCGCGTGCAGCCAGTGCCACGAGGATCGCTGGGGACTGCACCTGGGCGGCAGCGTGATCCCGCAGGCCCATCCGACGGCCTATCCGATCTATCGGCTCGAATGGCAATCGGTCGGCTCGCTGCGGCGGCGGCTGCGCGGCTGCATGATCGCCGTGCGGTCGGAGCCCTACGACGCCGAAGCGCCGCAGATGATCGACCTCGAGCTCTATCTCGCCTGGCGCGCGCGCGGCATGACGTTCGAGGCGCCGGGCGTCAGGCCTTGAACGCCTTCGGCGAGCGAGCGCCGGCGTTGCCCGCCTGGCGCTCGCCGCTCAGGTCCGCGTGATCAGAAGGTGTCGAGCGGCATGTTCAGGTATCGGCGGCCGTTGGCGGACGGTGACGGCAGCCGGCAGCCGAGCACGTTGCATTGGATCGAAGGAATGATCAGCCGCGGCGGCGGCAGCGTGGCATCGCGCGCGTGGCGCAGCGCGACGAATTCCTCCTCCCCGATGCCGTCGCGAATATGCACGTTGCGCTGCCGCTGTTCCTCCACCGTCGTGACGATCCGCGGCTCGTCGCCGGCCTCCGGATAGTCGTGGCAAAGGAAGAGCCGGGTCGATGGCGGCAGCGCCATGATCCGGCGTATGGAGCGATAGAGGGCGCGCGGATCGCCGCCTGGAAAATCGCAGCGCGCCGATCCGATCTCGGGGCGCAGGACGAGGTCGCCGACGAAGACGCAGTCGTCGACCGCGTACGCGACGCTGGCCGGCGTGTGGCCCGGAACGCAGAGAACCCGGATCCGCAACTGACCGATACGAAATTCCTCGCCTTCGGAGACCAGGCGATCGAAGCGGCATGTTCCGACCGTCACGTCGGCGGGCCAGTCGTAGATCCCCCGAAACGCCTCGAGGACTTCGACGATGCGATGGCCGATGGCGATGCGTGCCCCGGTCTCCTGGCGCACGTAATCGGCGCTCGAGAGGTGATCGGCATGGGCGTGCGTTTCGAGGATCCAGTCGACGCTCAGGTCATGCCGTTGCGCGAACTCCAGGACGTGATCGACCGATCGCGTCGACGTTCGTGCGGCGACCGGATCGAAGTCCAGCACCGGGTCGATGATCGCGCTGGCGCTCCCGCGTCCCGCATGCACGAGGTGCGTGAGGCTTCCGGTAGCCGGATCGAAGAACGACTGGACTTCCGCGGCCATGTCGGGGCCTCCGCGTCATGCATCCTGACGGCCAAACTACCGCGCCGAGGGCGCGATCGAACCGCGGAAATGCGCCCCGTTAGGCGCCGACCGGAGGAATTCCCGGCGCGCGAGCGACGCGATTCAGGGCGCGACGGCCCTGAGCCCCAAGAGTGCCGGTACCTCGGCAAACGCGGCCGGAAGCCCGCCGGTGTGCAGGAACAGGACGTTCTGCCCCGCCGCAAGGACGCCCTCGCGAACCAGCCCGATCAATCCCGCCATCGCCTTGCCCGTGTACGTCGGGTCGAGCACGATGGCTTCGGTGCGCGCCAGGAGCTGCACGGCTTCCACCATGCGCGCGTTCGGCACCGAGTACTTCGGTTGCCAATAGCCGCCGACCGTGACGACGCGATCGCGCGGCACCGGATCGCGCAGTTCCAGCAGGTCCGCGACCGCCTGCGCCTCGGCATGGACCAGCGGCTCCTGCTGGACCGGTTCGCGGCTGACGCCGATGCCGATGACCGGGATGTCGGCGTTCGCGCCCCACAAGCCGGCGACGAGCCCGCCGTGCGTGCCGGAGCTTCCGGACGCGACGACGATCCGGTCGATGCGCAGGCCGAGGTCGAACGCCTGCCCGAGCAACTCCTGCGCGCAGGCGGCGTAGCCGAGGCCGCCGATGGCATTGGAGCCGCCCGTCGGGATGATGTAGGCCTTGCGACCCTGTGCCGCGAGGTCCCGCGCCATCTGCGCCATGCGCAGCATCAGGTCCGAGCCGCCGGGAACGACGTCGATCGTCTCCGCGCCGAGGAGGCGGAACATGAAGTTGTTGCCGCCGGCGTCCGGGTCGTAGCTGCCTTCGACGCGCTCCTCCAGCAGCAGCCTGCAGCGCAGGCCTTCGCGAATCGCCGCAGCAAGCGTCAGGCGGCAGTGGTTCGATTGCACCGCGCCGCAGGTGATCAGCGTGTCGCAGCCCTGCGCGAGCGCATCGGCGACGAGGAACTCGAGCTTGCGCGTCTTGTTGCCGCCCGGCGCGAGTCCCAGCAGGTCGTCGCGCTTGACGAAGATGGCCGGGCCGCGGCCGCCGCCGACCGTCGCCGAAAAGCGCGGCAGCGGATGCAGCGGCGTGGGCCCCTCGGTATAGCGTCGACGCGGAAAGCGGGCCAGGTCCATGCGGTTCTCGAAGGAAGGCGGGTCGGCGAGCCGCGCCGCCGCCAGGGGCAAATCGTACAGCCTGCGCGGCGTTCCGCAGGTTCCATGCCGGCTCGCCCGATGCGCTGCGTGCCGTCGTGGGCCCGGCCGGGCCCGCCGTCCGCCCGGATCGTCGCGGCCGCGATCGCTGACGCATGCGGGCTAGGCCGAAAGATTCGGCGCGCGGGGCGACGTCCGACTCGTCGTGCAGGTCGCTCAATAGAATAATCGGCGCGCGGGCGTCGGCAGGCGACGCGCGCGATCGTCGTCGGGTGCGACGTGGCGGACAGTCCCGGGGTGGTGGAACGATGAGAAGACGCGAGGCTCCCATTGGTGATTTCCGGCCGGCGATGCGCCGCGCGGCCGGCGCGGTCGCCGCATCGCTGCTCGTCCTGGTGGCGGGGTGCGCGGGGGTCCGCGAGCCGCTGGGCTGCAGCGCGGAGGAACTGAAGTCGCAGCCCGTGGCGCCCGGCGCGCCGGACGAGGCCTCGTGCATCGAGTTTTCGATCGATGCCACGCAGGAGCCGGGCACGCTGCACGCGCCGACGGTGCTGACGGCCTTTCCGTTCGATCCGGCCAACGCCTACCGGCTCAGTGTCGTGTCGACGTCCGCGCCATGGCGCGACGGTCCGGCACCGGCCACGCCGGAGCAGGGCTGGAAGGGGTGGTGGTGGTCCTTCGTCGGCATGCCGGCGCACTACGGAGCCGTGTGCCCGCGCGCGCGGATGT
The DNA here is from genome assembly GCA_035524275.1 of Burkholderiaceae bacterium. Taxonomy (GTDB): domain Bacteria; phylum Pseudomonadota; class Gammaproteobacteria; order Burkholderiales; family Burkholderiaceae_F; genus DATKPC01. The sequence goes on along the minus strand of DATKPC010000122.1, from coordinate 67,087 downwards.
ACCAGGCGGTCTGCGCGCCGTCCGGCGCGCCGGATCACTGCCATGCGGCCGATGCGAAGGACTTTCATCCCGACGAGATCGGTGACCCGACCTGCTTCGTGAACGACTGGGCGGGCCATTACGGCAACAACTCCGGATGCGTCGCCGTGCGCCTGTGCAAGCTTCGGGGCGGCTGAGAAAGCCGGCCCCTTCGAGCGACCGGCACCGCGACCGTCGAGGCGATCCGCAAGCCGGTCAGCAGGCGCCTTCCCGCAGGATCCGCCGCAGCACCTTGCCGCTCGTCGTTCGCGGCAGCACGTCGAGGACCTCGATCTCCTTGGGCGCGATCGCCGCGCCAAGACGCTGGCGCGCGAAGCCGAGCAGTTCCTGGATGAGTTGCGGCGTCGGCGCATGACCCGGCGCGAGTTCCACGAAGGCCTTGACGCGCTCGCCGGCAATGGGATCCGGCACGCCCACGACGCCGGCGTCGGCGACGGCGACATGCTGAGTCAGCGCGTTTTCCACTTCCACCGGCCCCACCAGGTGCCCGGATGACTTGACGACATCGTCCAGGCGCCCGAGGAACCAGTAGTCGCCGGCGGCATCGCGCCGCGCGGAGTCGCCGCTCAAGTACCAGCCGCCGCAGAAGCACGCGCGATAGCGTTCGTCGTCGTCGAGGTAGCCGCGGAACATCGATGGCCATCCGGCGCGCAGCGCCAGTTCGCCCGGCTGCCCGTCGGGTACCGGCTCGACGACGCCGGCGGGATTGCGCCGGACGACCGCGGCCTCGACACCCGGCAGCGGTCGTCCGATCGGACCGGGACGCACCTCCGATCCGGGCTGTTGCGCGATCATGATCGCGCCGGTCTCCGTCTGCCACCACGTGTCGTGGATCGGCACGCCGAACGTCGCGCGACTCCAGGCGACCAGCGCCGGGTCGAGGCGTTCGCCGACCGTCGCGATCCATCGCAGCCGCGGCAGCGACGCGACGCGCGAGGCGTCGACGCCCAACTGTCGCATCATGCGCAGCGCCGTCGGCGTCGTGTACCACACCGATACCGAGTCGCCGCGCAGGCGTTCGATCCAGCGGCCGGGGTCGAAGTCGGCTTCGTCGACCAGCGTCGTCGCGCCGCACGCCAGCGGCGCGATGAGACCGTAGGACGTTCCGGTGACCCAACCGGGGTCGGCCGTGCACCAGAACACGTCATCGGCGCGCAGGTCGAAGGCCCGTCGCGCCGAGGCGACATGCGAGCGCAGCGCCGCGTGCGCGTGCAGCGCGCCCTTGGGCGCGCCGGTGGTCCCGCTCGTGAAGTGAAGCAGCGCGAGGTCGTCTTCGGTCGTCGGTTCGACCTCGCATTCGGCGCCGGCGGCGTCGAGCAGCGGCGCCAGCAGCCGCGTGCCGGCGGGCGCCGCGGCCTCATCGGCGCCGGCCACGAGCAGCACGTGCTGCAGCGATGGCATCGCGGCGCGCGCCGGCGCGACGCGGCGCCGATAGCAGTCGATCGTCGTGATGAGCACGCGACCGCGCGCCAGGTTGATGCGCGTGGCGACCGGCTCCGGTCCGAACGCCGGATAGAGCGGAGCCGCGAGGCAACCACGCTTCAGCGCGCCGAGCATCGCCGTCGCGAATTCCGGCCGGTGCCCGAGCATGACGAAGACCGGTTCACCCTTCGCCACGTCGAGGGCGCGCAGGACGCCGGCAACGCGGTTCGTCGCTTCGCGAAGATCCGCGTACGAGATGTCGTGCCGCTTGCCGCGGCTGTCGCGCCAGAGGATCGCGACGCGCGCGCCAGCGCCGCGCTCGACCGGCCGATCGACCGTTTCGCGGCCTATGTTCAGCGGTCCGCCGGCCCCGGGCGCCGCTGAAGGCGCCGGTTCAGAGGCTGCGTTCGATGAGGACGGTCCGCGGGTCATCCGGATCGTGGCGCGTCGTGAATCCCAGCTGCCGCGCGAACCTGATCATTTCCTGGTTGCTCGCGAGCACGTAGCCATCCATGCGCTCCAGGCCGGCATGCCGCGCGACGTCGATCAGGTCCGCCATCATGACGCCGGCAAGGCCGGAATGATGCCAACCGTCGTCCAGGACGATCGCCATCTCGCAGCTCCGCGCGTCGGGCGCCACGGCGTAGCTCGCAATGCCGACCTCGATCTCGTCGGCGCCCTCGCGTGCGGTCGCGACGAGCGCGATCTGGCGCGAGGCGTCGGCGCTCGCCAGCGCACGCAGCTTCTTCTCCGGCAGTTCGCCGATCGCGGCCATGAACCGCTTGTAGCGGGATTCGGCCGACAGGTGGCGGAAGAACTCCGCCTCCTGCGGCAGGTCCTCGGGCCGCGCCGGCCTCACCGCGACCTCGACGTTTCCCGGCAGCCGGTGGATTCGTGTCGCGAGCGGGTCGGCCCCGGTGGCCTTGTCGCCCGTGGCGCTGCGGCGATGCCGGCTCGGGGCGCCGAGGTAGTCGACGATCGCATTCAGGCTGGTCAGCCGTCCGTAGTCCGAATCCGGGATCGGTACCTGGAGCCGGTCGCGCAGTCGCAGCAGCACGTTGAGCCAGTCGATCGAGTCCAGGTCCACCTGCTCGCGCAGCGGACGATCGGCATCGAGTCGCGTCGTGTCGAGTTCCGGCGCGATCGCTTGCAGCACCTCGAGGACGGCCGCGCGGACCAGGTCGCGACGGGGCGCTCTGCGCGCCCGGCTGCCCGACGTCATGCGAGTTCCGGTTTCATCGAAACAGGGCCAGGAAAGCCCCGAATCCTACGGCATAGGCGATCGCGACCGGCCAGGCCTCGCGCGCCCAGCGGACCGTCGAACGCGAATCCGGGAACATGGCGGAAAGCGCCACGCCAGCCGAGGAGCCGAACCAGAGCATCGATCCGCCGAACCCGATCGCGTAGGCGAGCAGCGCCCATTCGTAGCCGCCCTGCTGCAGGGCCAGCGCGGTCAACGGTATGTTGTCGAAAACCGCCGACAGGATGCCGAGGCCGAAGATCGACGCGTGCGACGGCGGCGGAAGCCGATCGACGGGCAGCAGCGACGCCGCAAGCACGAGACACAGCAGGAAGACGGTCCCGCCGATCGCGTCGCGGAACGCCTGGCGGTCCAGCGGGCGCCGCGGAGCCGATGCCGCGAGCACGCCCCAGAGCGCGATCGCGGCCCACGGGAGCCGGCCCGACCAGCGCGGCAGCCACGCATGGACGACGAGATTCGCGGCCAGCGTCGCGGCGAGCGCCGTGCCGACGATGCCGAGCAGCACGCGATCGACGCGCGTCCGAACCGCGTCCTGCGCGACCAGCGGCGCGTAGCGCTGCTGCAGGATCGACGCCGGGATGCCGCAGCACGCGAACGCCGCCGCGGACGCCACGAACGCCGGGGCCACGGACAGCGGGTCGACGCCGCCGAGCCACAACATCGTCGTCGTCGTGTCGCCCAGGACGCTGCCCGCGCCGCCGGCGTTCGCCGCCGCGACGAGGGCCGCGACATAGGCGACGCACACGCGCTCGCGAAATACCGCGTGCGCGATGGCGCCCCCGATCAGCGCGGCCGCGATGTTGTCGAGAAACGCGGACAGCACGAAGACGGTCGCGAGGAGGCCGAACGCGCCGGCCCAGTTCGTCGGGAGGACGCTGGCGATGCGCACCGGCAGTCCGCTGCGCTCGACGTGCCGGGCCAGCTGCGCGAAACCGAGCAGCAGGCCGAGGAGATTGGCAAGCCCGACCCACTCGCCGCCGAGGTGCCGCGCCAGTCCGGGCAGACCGGGGCCCGACGCGAAGCCGCCCATCGCCAGCTTGCAGGCGAGCAGCGCGACCAGCCCGGTCGCGGCGACGTGTAGCGCGTGCCGATGGAGCAGCGTCACGCCGCCGAGCGTCATCCCGAAGATGATGAACTCCAGCGGCGCGCCGATCGGCGTCGCGTGCATGTTGGCGCGGTCCCGGCGTCAGAGGTCGAGTTCGGACAACCCCGGGTGTTCGTCCGGCCGGCGCCCCAGCGGCCAGCGGAATTTTCGTTCCGCTTCGCTGATCGGCAGGTCGTTGATGCTCGCGTAGCGCCGCTGCATCAGTCCGGCGTCGTTGAATTCCCAGTTCTCGTTGCCGTAGCTGCGGTACCAGTGCCCGGAATCGTCGTGCCATTCGTAGGCGAAGCGCACCGCGATCCGATGGCCGGCGCAGGCCCAGAGCTCCTTGATCAGACGGTAGTCGAGCTCCCGATCCCATTTGCGGCGCAGGAACTTCCGTACCTGGTCGCGGCCAACCGGAAATTCGGACCGGTTACGCCAGCGCGTGTCCTCGGTGTAGACCAGCACGACCCGATCCGGGTCGCGCGTGTTCCACGCGTCCTCGGCCATCCGGACCTTCTGGCGCGCGGTTTCGGGCGTATAGGGCGGCAAGGGCGGGCGGGTTTCCATGGCGTGGGCACCATCTCCAGGCGTCGTTCGTACGTACTATAGATGCCGGTGCCGCGACACGACGCGGTGCTGCGGGACTTGCCTGCGAACCTCGGAGAATGCGATGACGACGGCTGGGCTACCGGCGCAGGGCTTGACGCCCACGCGCGAGCAGATGATCCGGCACCTGCGCCGCTCGAACGACGTGGCGCGGCGCGCGGTCGCGCTCGGCCGTCACCCGTTCGGCGCTGTTCTCGTCGGGCCCGACCAGGAAACCGTGTTGCTGGAGCAATGCAACGTCGATACGGTCAACCACGCCGAATCGACGCTGGCGCGCGTCGCGGCAACGAATTTCACGCCGGGATTCCTCTGGGGCTGCACGCTTTACACGGCCGTCGAGCCGTGTTGCATGTGCGCGGCGACGGCGTATTGGGCCAACATCGGGCGGATCGTCTACGCGATGACGGAGCGCGAGCTGCTGCAGCAGACCGGCGATCACCCGGAGAATCCGACGATGGACCTCGAATCGCGTCGCGTCATCGACAGCGGCCAGAAACCGATCGACCTGATCGGGCCCGTCGTCGAGGTCGTCGGCGAGACGATCGCGATGCACGGCGAATTCTGGCGCCGGCCCGGTGCGGCGCGCGAAGGCCTGCCCTGAGCGAGGCTGCGGCGCGACGGACGTCAGCTGTCGAGGACGTCGTCCAGCATCGACGCGGCCGCTCGCCGCTGCTCGGGTGCTCCGTCGCGCAGCACTTCAAGAAGCAACTCGCGCGCGCCGGGCTTGATGCCGAGGTCGATGTAGCTGCGCGCCAGCTCCAGCTTGCGCTGCACCTGCGCATAAGGGCGCCCCTTGCGCGCGACATCCTCGGCGAACGTCGAGAAACCGTCGCCGGTGTCGCTCGGCGCGGTGGTACCGGCCAAGCGGGAATCGAAGGACAGGGACCCGATGGAATCCGGCAAGTCATCCGCGCCGCCGTGGCGCGGCGCGTGCCTTGTCGAAAGCCGCCTCCAGACTGCCGAGAGGCGCTCGGACCATGATGGATGCTGAACCATCGTTTGCTGCCGACTCCGACCGCGGGGGATTGCGCGAGCCCGTAAATTACACCGCGTGGCGCATCGATTTCCCTCTCATCGCCCCATTGGGCTAGGCCGATCGGGACCGCCATGGTACTGAGGTACGGTAGTCGCGTTCAGGTGTTCCGCTGATCAACGCTTCAGGCGACTGACGGCATGCCATGCCGCGGGCAGCGTGGCCGCGGCGAGCAGGGTCTTCAGGACGGTTGCCACGACGAAGGGCGTGAATCCGACCGCAATCGCCCGTTGCCCGCCGATCAGAACGGCCAGCCAGGCGACGCCGCAGCCGAGAATCAGCAGGTGGCCCGCCGTCATCGCCGCGAGGCACGGCACGAAGCGACGATCCCAGCCGCGTTCCGCGAGCTTGGCGACCAGCCAGGTCGCGACCGCGAAGCCGACGAGATAGCCGCCCGTCGGTCCTGCCATATAGGCGACGCCGAGGCCCTTTTCGGGCGTCCCGGCGAAAACCGGCAGGCCCGCCGCTCCCGCGAACAGGTAGGCAAGCATCGTCGCCATGCCGAGTCGCCGCCCGTAGGCCATCGCGATCACCAGGACGACGTAGGTCTGCATCGTCATCGGCACCGGCCACAGCGGTACCTGCAGGTGTGCCGAAAGGGTCAGCAGGACGACGCCCGCCGCCGCCAGGATCACCGAGCCGAAGCCGATCGATCCGTGCATCGACGCCGTGATCGGCGCGGATATCGCCGTGCCGAGCGATGAGCCCAGCGTGGCGTCGAGCGGCGAGTCGAGCGGGGCCCGGTGCGTTCCTGCGTCATTCATTCGACGATCTCCTATCCTTCGGTTGACCCGATCGTCCGCGGCGCCGGTGAGCCGGCGCCGCGGACGCTTTCCAGGCCGGAACTTTACGTGGAGTTTTCGATTTCACCGGACACCCTCGAATCGGCCGCCTGCCAGGCCTGGCCTGCGCTCGAGGAAGAGCAGCTGCGCGGCTGGACGCTGCGCTTCGCCAACGGCTACACGAAACGTGCCAACTCCGCGAGTCCGACGGGCGCGGCGGGCGACCTCTCGCCGGCGGAGATCGCGCATATCGAGGGGCGCTACCGTGCGCGAGGCCTGGTGCCGACGTTCCGGCTCGTCGGCGCGATGCGGTCCGCCGTCGTCGATGCGCTCCTGGACGAGCGCGGCTACCGCCTCGTCGATCCGTCGCTGGTGATGGTCCGACCCCTGGAGCGCGGCGCACCCGAGGTTCTTCTCGACCTGATCGAGGACCCGGCCGCCTGGCTCCAGGGTTTCGAGCGCATCACCGGAATGGCGTCGAACGTGGACGGGAGGCACCTGCAGATCCTGCGGGCGATCAGCGGCCCGCGCGCGATGGCGGTTCTGAGGCAGCCTGCCGGCACGGCAGGCGACCCCATATGTTGTGGCCTGGGGGTCGTCGTCCGGCGCCTTGTCGGCCTCTTCGATGTGGCGACGGCGCCGGATTTCCGCGGCCGAGGCCTCGCCACCCGCCTCTGCGAGGGATTGATGGGGTGGGGCCTAAGTCGCGACGCCGAAGCGGCTTATCTCCAGGTTTCGTCGTCCAACGTGGCGGCAATTAGCGTCTACGAGCGCCTGGGGTTCCGCCGCGCCTACGCCTACTGGTACCGCGTCCTGCGGTGATGCCCCATCGGGCCCGATAAGCGGCCGAATTCCCGCGATTTCCGGCGTTTCGTGCCCACCTCTTCGGTGGCAGCATGGCTGTCAATGGCGAGAAGTTACGCGTTCAGGTTACTTTTTAGCTACATATAGTAGTGAGATCCCTAGTGCATTGCGCAAGGGATACCCAGGACAATGACCCGGAAGATGTGCGCTCAGGGAATTGCCTCAAGGCCTGAGCGCAACCCGCCACCGAGATACGTCGAGTCGATCTGCACCTCCGCCGCGATTGGAATTCGCGGCCCGAAAGCAACTGATGCGTAATTTGCAATCCGAATTGCCGGCAAAACCGCAATTCGGTCGTGGTCAAACGGATGCAGAGGCTGCGGTCAAACCCGAGCAGCGCGGTGCCCTGGTGCGGCTTTTCAGCGGCGCGCTCGCGAGCCAGGCCATCGTCTCGGCCGCAAGCTTCCTCGTCGGCCTCATCCTGATCCGGCACCAGAGCGCGGAGCTCTACGGCTACTACGTCCTGGTGACGACCGCCATGCTGCTTCTGGGCGGCCTGCAGTTCTCCTACCTCGGGCCGACGCTGATCATCCGGCTGGCGAACCGCGATCTTGCCGGGCGCCGCGACGCGGTCGGCGGAATGCTCCGCGAACAACGCAAGTGGATTCCGGTCGCAGGCGGGGCCGCGGCATACCTCGACGGCGTGCTGTGGTGGAGCGGGGTCCTCGACGATCAGATTGCCCTGATGGTCGCCGCCGCGATCCTCGCCGCCATGGCCACGATGCAACGCGAGTTCTTCCGGATGGTGCTGCTGGCCTACCGGCGCCCGCTCGACGTCCTCAAGGCCGACGCGGCCTACGTCGTCCTGCTGGTCGGCGGGGCGTTCGCTTCGTCGCTGACGCCGGTACCGGGGATCGCGGCCGTCCTGACGCTCGCTTTCGCGACGCTGGTCGGAGGCCTGATCCTCGGGCGGTTGCTCAAGCGGCACGAAGGCTGGAACCTGGACGGCGAACGCCACATCCTGCGCGAGATCGCGCCGATCGGCGGCTGGGCGCTGATGGGCTCGGCGGTCCACTGGCTGTTCAGCCAGGGCTACAACTACGTCGTCGTCGGCATTCTCGACGCGCGAGCCGTCGCGCTCGTCGCCTCGATGCGGTTGCTGATGATGCCGGTCAACCTGATGTCGCAGGGGATTTCGCAGATCCTGTTGCCGACGGCATCGCACTGGCTGCGCGACCACGGTCCGGCGCGGCTGCTGCAGCGCCTCACGATCGTCGCGGCAAGCGTCTGCGCGCTGGCGCTCGTCTACAGCGCCATCGTGTGGGAGATGCGCGAGTGGATCTTCGACGAGGTCTTGAGGCGCCACGATGCGCATCAAGGGCGCATCCTGCTGCTGTGGTCGGCCGTGTTCGTCCTGATGGCGCTGCGCGACCAGCTGGCGCACTTCCTGACGGTGCGCGCGCAAATGAAGCAACTGAGCTCGATGACGCTGGTGAGCGCCGCGATTTCGCTCATGACGACCTATGCGGCGACCGTCTTCCTGGGCGTCAGCGGCGCGGTGATCGGCGTGCTCGTCGGTGAACTGATCAACGTGCTGGGCATCGCCGTGATGGCGACACTGCAATCGCGCCGGCCGTCCACGGACGAGGTTCCCGCTGCTCCGCCGACCCCCACCGATGCGCGCGCGACGATGCGCCTCGTGAGCGATCGCGCCACGCGGTCCCTCCACGTCGACCGCGGACCGGATACGCGCGCCCGCCTGGCCTCAGGCGATGGTCAACCAGCGACGCTCCCCGGATGAGCGGATCGCCGCGTCGACGACCTTCTGGATCTCCCAGGCTTCGCGGAAGTCGGCGACCTGCAGCCGTTCCCCGGCGATGACCTTGAGGAAATCGGCGACCTCGATCGTCTTCATGTCGTTGAATCCCAGCTGGTGCCCGGCGGCGACGCAGAAGTTGCCGTAGGGCGCGTGCTGCGGCCCCGCCTCGATCCGCACGAACCCGGCCTGCCGCGGATCCGATCCGGCGCGGTAGAGCTGCAATTCGTTGAACCGCTCCTGCGTGAACGCGATCGATCCGCGCGAGCCGGTCACTTCGAACGCAAGCTGCATCTTGCGCCCGGACGCGATCCAGCTCGCCTCGATCGAGCCGCGGCATCCGCGCCGGAAGCGGACCAGCATCCGCGCGACGTCGTCCACCTCGACGGCGCGGCGTTCCGTGGCACCGGGCGCCGCGGGCCGGCTCCCGATGGCCGTCTCGAGGTCCGCGAAGACCTCGTCGATCGGGCCCACGAGGAACCGTGCGATGCCGATGATGTGGCTTCCCAGGTCGGCGATCACGCCGGCGCCGCCGCGCGGATCGAGGCGCCACGTGTACGGCACCTCCGGATCCGCCATGTAGTCCTCCGCGTGCAGCCCGCGGAACCCGGTGACGTCCCCGATCTCCCCGGCGGCAATCATCTCGCGCGCCAGGTTCAGCAGCGGATTCTTGATGTAATTGAATCCGACCTGGGTCCGGATCCCGGCGGACTCCGCCGCCTCGGTCAGCAGTTTCGCGTCGGCGACGCCGGGCGCCAGCGGCTTTTCGCAGTGGACGTGCTTCCCGGCCGCGATCGCGGCCAGCGCCATCTCCTTGTGCAGCGCGTTCGGGGTCGTGATCGAGACGATTCCGATGGCCGGATCGGCGACCAGCGTGCGCCAGTCGGCCGTGCCCCGAGCAAACCCGTACTGGTCCGCCGCGCGGCGCGCCACGTCGGCATCGGCATCGGCGATCGCGACGAGGCGCGGACGGATGCACTCCGGAAAGGCGCCGCCGACGGCCCGGTAGGCAAACGCGTGCGACTTGCCCATGAAGCCGGTTCCGATGACGCCAACGCCGATTTCCCGCATGGATGCCGCCGATCGAAGGAGATGGGGATGCGGATGATGCAACATCCGCGTCGCTGCATCGCGGCCGCGCTAGCTCGAAGCTCGCACCAACGGCTCGATGGATCGCGCCAGCGCGATGAGCTGCGCATCGTCGCCCCCCTGCCGGACGACCGATATCCCGACGGGCGCCTCGCCGGCAACGTGGCATGGCAGCGAGATCGCGCAGCCGTCGAGGAAATTGACGATCGACGGGTTGCGCAGCATCGCCGCGTTGGCCTGCACGTACAGCGCTTCATCGGCGACCAGGGGCGCCAGCCGCGGCGCGATCGTCGGGACGGTCGGCATCAGCATCGCGTCGAACGCCTGGAGCCGCTTCGCGACCCGGTCGATCCACGCGCGGCGCGCGCCCGCGAGATCGGCGACGTCCCGCGCCGAAATCGCTCGTCCGCGCAGGATGCGCGACAGCACGCGCGGGTCGTACTCGCCGCCGCGCGCCGCGACGAGGTCCCGATGCCACGCATAGGCTTCGGCCGCGCTGAAGCCGCCGGCCGCGTTGAGGTTCGCGAGCTCGCCGAGTTCCGCCAGCGCTTCCTGCGCGATCGCGGCGCCGGCGCCTGACAGGCGCCGCAATGCGCCGTCGAACGAGCGCGCGACGTCGGCGTCGAGGCCGTCCAGCACGAGGTTCGACGGCACGAGGAACCGCCTTCCGGCCACCGGAGCCGCGTCCTGCGCGATGCCGTCGGCAAGGGTGTCGTCGGCATGGTCGGCCAGCGCGCGGTAGAGCATCGCGCAACAGTCGACGGTGGGCGCGATCACGCCGACGGAATCGAGCGTCGTCGACAGCGGAAGCATCCCGCCGCGCGGAATCGAGCGCGCCGTCGGCTTGAACCCCACGACGCCGCAGAGCGCCGCCGGGATGCGGATCGAGCCGCCGGTGTCGCTGCCGATCGACGCCGCGCACATGCCGTCCGTGACCGCGACGACCGCGCCCGACGACGATCCGCCCGGGATGCGGACGGCGGCACGGTCCCACGCGTTGCTGGGCGTGCCGTAGTGCGGGTTGATGCCGAGGCCCGAATACGCGAACTCGGTCATGTTGGTGCGCCCCACGATCACGGCGCCGGCGGCGTTGAGCCGCGCGACGACATCGGCGTCGCGCGCCGCGGGCGGCGCATCCCTCAGCACGATGGAGCCCGCGAGCGTCGTCTGGCCGGCGATATCGAACAGGTCCTTGACGCTGACCGGCAGCCCGTCGATCGGCGAGCGGACCGCACCGGCACGGCGCCGCGCGTCCGAACCCTCAGCGGCCATGCGCGCCAAGTCCGCGAGCAGCCGCACGAAGGTGCGCCTGCCTTCGCCGGCGACATCGGCCGCGGCGTCCAGCGCCGCCGCGGACATCGCCGCGGCCGTCGTGGCGCCGCGCGACAAGGCATCCATCCGCTGCCGGACGGTCGTGAGCGGGTTCATCGTCGATCTGCGCCTCGATCCTTGGCTGGCGGACAAGTTTGCCCGAACGTCGGGCGCCGCGCGACCCCGCGGCGCAACGCGCCGCGAACGACGACGAATGGCGCCCATGGCGTCCCGTGGTCCGCGCGGTGGCCGAGGAGATGGCCCGCGCCGGGCTACTGCGCGATCTGCTCCAGCGCGAGATTGCGCGTTCGCGGACCCATGGTCGCGATGGCGAGCATCGCGATGGCCATCGCGAGCGATATGAAGACGAAGACGCCGCCGACGCCGAAGCGCCGCAGCACGAAGGCGACGATGAACGCGGTGAAGATCGCGGAGAAGCGGCTCCAGGAATACACGAAGCCGACGGCGCGGGCGCGAATGCCGGTCGGGAACAGCTCCGCCTGGTAGGCGTGATAGGTGTACGACAGCATGTTGTTCGACAGGGTCAGGCCGAATCCCAGCACGACGATCGCCCACGTCTGCGACGACCGGCTGAACAGCAGCCCGCAGGCGACGCTCGCGGAGGCCACCGCGACGAGCACCCACTTGCGCTCGAAACGGTCGGCGATCCACAGGCCGATCAGCGGTCCGACAGGCGCCGCGATCGCGATGATGCTGGTGTAGAGCAGACTCGTCGTGACGTTGATGCCCTGCTCGACGAGCAGCGACGGCACCCAGTTCGCCCAGCCGTAGAAGCCGACCGTCTGGAACACGTTGAAGATCGTCATCATGATCGTACGCCGCTGGTACGGCGCGACCCAGATGTCGGCGAATCGTCCGCGGTCGGGCAACGGCCCCGCAGCGCCGGGCGCCGGCAACGGGACGCCGGATTCCTTCGTGCACCGATCTTCCAGCGCCGCAACGATCCGCTCGGCCTCGTCGTCGCGTCCCTGCTGCGCCAGCCAGCGCGGGCTTTCCGGAAGCCTCCGCCGGATCCACCAGACCACGAGCGCGCCGCTGGCGCCGACGGCGACGACCCAGCGCCAGCCATCGATTCCCCAGGGCGCGCGCGGCACCAGCAGGTAGGACAGGTACGCAACGACCGGTACCGCGCTGAAGCCGAACGCCTGGCAGCACGCGAACGCGCGCCCGCGAATCGACTTCGGCGCGAGTTCCGACAGGTAGGCTCCGATCGTCACCATTTCCACGCCCAGCCCGAGGCCGGAGATGAACCGCCACAGATTGAGGCCGAAGGCCTCCGACTGCGTCGCCATCACGACGTTCGCGGCCGAATACCAGAGCAGCGACCACGTGAAGATCGCACGGCGACCGAAGCGATCGGCGAGGAAGCCGCACCCGATCGTGCCGAGGAACAGGCCGGAGAACAGCGCCGCGATGAAACTGGCGACGCCGCTCGAACCGAACAGCCCGGGCGTCGTTTCGGTCAGGATTCCGCTGCGAAAAAGGCCCGGCGCGACATAGCCGGTGAATAGCAGGTCGTAGAGCTCGAAGAAGAAGCCGAGGCTGAGCATCACGACGAGCTTCCACATCGACCGCGTCGCGGGCAGGCGGTCGAGACGCTGCGAGATCGCGTCGACCCGCCGTGGCGCCCCGGCTTCCATCAGAAGCAGCCGTCGTCGGGCATGCCGAGTCGGCACGCGAAGCGGAACAGCTCCAGTCGCGCCTTCATCGAGCGGTTGAAAAGCGCCGTCTGCTCCTGGTAGATCGCGTCGTCGAGCGGCAGCGCCACGGGCTTGTGCCGGCTGTTCGTGAAGAATCGCAGGAAGCAGGTCGAATTCTCGCCGCACGCCTCGTCGATCACGCGCTGGTAGTACGCGCGATCGCGCGCCGCCGCCTCCGGGATGATGATGAACTGCGCGAGGCCCATCCGGCCGGCGAGCTGCCAGTCATGCGGCGCCTCGTCGGCGATGGCGGCCTGGCCCGCGCTCGCGGCCAGGGCGCAGGCCGCCAGATGCCAACGCACGCTGCTCATTCGTCCCCTCCCGGCTGTCGCGGCGCCCGCGCGCGCGTCACGGTTCGCGTCGGCGCAGATGGTAACCGGAGAAGGCCAGCACCTCGTGCCCGTCGATCGACTCGACGCGAACGACGTCGCCGCCGTCGCGCAACGGACCCAGCAGCCGCGCCACGGTGGCGGACTCCGGCGACAGCACGATCCGCTCGGCCGGCGCGCCGCGATCGACCGGCTGCATCTCGACGAGCAGCTGCCCGTCCTCTTCGACGAGGCGAACGCTGTCGACGAAGCGATGGTCGTCCCCGAGGTCGACGATCTCGTAGCTGCCCAGGCGTGTGCGCCACTCGGCCCGATGCGCCGGCAGCCCGAGGCGCTCGCCGACCAGCATCGCCCTGCCGTCGGCGAGCGCCAGCAGCAGCTCGTGGCTGCCGACATCGCGTCGGATGAGCCCCACGGCGCCGATGGCGCCCAGGTCCGGATGCAGGATACCGAGCAGCACGTAGTCGAGTCGCAGCGGTCCGGCCCCGCCGGCGTCGTTCGGCGGCGGCGAACCGGCGGCGGGCACGAGCTGGAACGTCCGCCCCATCGCCGTGGCGCGCAGCGACGTGCCACGGCGCTCGACGTGCACGAATCCGGCGAGCGTCGTGTAGTCGCCCGGGAAGGCCGCCAGCGCCGCGTCGTCGGGCGCCCCCGGCGGCGCATCCGGGCGTCGCGGCGGCGGTTGCCGGATACCCGTCTTCGCCTGCAGCGCGAGGGCCAGCGCCTCCGTGGCGACGCGATCGACGACGCCCGCGGCACTGCCGGAGTTGGCGAGGACGACGACGCCGAGCTTGTGCGCGGGCAGGACATACATCTGGCTTCGGAACAGCGCCGTCGCGCCGGCATGGTGCGCGACCGGGCCGGCGTCGCGGATCGTCGAGGCGCCGAACGTGCTCAGCATCCAGCCGATGCCGACGCGGAAATCGAAGTCCAGCGGCACGCCGGCGTTCTGCTCGCGGAACATCTCCGCGACCGTTTCCGCGCGCACGACCTGTCGATCCCCGGCCCTGCCATCGGCAAACTGCATCGCGATGAAGCGCGCCATGTCGACGGCGCTGGCGTTCAGCCCTCCGGCCGGGACGTCCCGCAACGGGGGTTCCGGCGCCGCGCGGCCGTGCTCGTAACCTTGCGCCATCAGCGGAGACACGGACGGCCCGCCCTCGAACGACGAGTCCCGCATGCCAAGCGGCGACAGCAACCGCTCCTGCATGAAGGCGGCGAAGGGCATCCCGCCGACCCGCTCGATCGCCGTGCCCAGCATGCTGACGCCGAGGTTCGAATAGGAGAACACCGTGCCCGGGGCATAGCTCCCGTCGTGGCGCGTGAGCTCGCCCGGCAGGTCGTCGAACGAGGCCGGACGCGACGTCATGAATCCCTTCAGGCGGTCGCGCGGCAGCCCGGCGTGATGCGTCATCAGCATCCGCGCCGTGAGCGGGACGCCCGGGCGCAGATCGGAGTCGAGAGGAAACTCGCTCACGTAGGCGGCGAACGGCGCGTCGATGTCGAGGCGCCCGGCTTCCGCAAGCTGCATCACCGCGGTATCGGTGAACAGCTTCGAGATCGACCCGACGCGGTAGACGGTGCGCTCCGACGCCGGCACGCCGCGCTCGCGATCGGCGAAGCCGAATCCTTCGGACCACACGACGCGCTGGTCGTCGACCAGCGCAAGGCTCAGCCCGGCGACGTCGTGCCGTTTCATCTCGGCGCGGATCAGCGCCGTGACGTAGGCCTTCACCGACGCATAGTCCCCCGGCGCGACCGTGTCCGGCCGTTGCGGCTCGAAGGCACACCCGCTTGCAAGCCACGCGGCGACCAGCGTCGCCGCGAGGGACGCCGGCGGAATCCTGCGGCGGGTCCTCATCGTGGTCTCACGCCGCCACCATCTGGCGCGCCGCCAGTTCGGCGCGGATCACCATGCCGAGGCCCGCCAGCACCGCGAGCAAGCCGGCGACGCCTCCCGCGCCGGGACGTTCGCCGACGATGACGACCGCAAGGACGAACGCCGTCGCCGGCTCCGCGAGCGCCAGCGCGACTCCGGTGGCGCTCGAGATCGCGCGAAGCGCATGGCTGAACAGCATGTAGGCGACGCCGGTGCTCAGGACGCCGAGCCAGGCGATCACCGCGACGTCGGCCGCGGTGGGCGTCGGCCGCCCGGCGAGCGCGGCGGCCACCGGCGCGGCGAGCACCGCGGCGACGAAGAACACGGCCGCCGTCACCGGTCCGGCCGGCGCCGCCGAGACCATCCGCTTGTTGACCAGCGCGTAGACGGCGTACGACAGTCCGGCGAGGAGGCACAGCGAGGCGCCCCCCGGCGGTGGCAAGCCCACGGCGCCGCGACCGGCGATCATCAACCCGACGCCGGCAATCGCGACGGCCGTGCCCGCCCACCAGCGCGCCGGCGGCAGCCGGCCCAGCCACAGCGCCTGCAGGATGCCGGCCCAGATGGGGCCGCTGCCGAGCGCGATCGTCGTGCCGACGGCCACACCGGCGGAGCGGACCCCGGCAAAGAACGCGAGGTTGTACGTGGTGACGCAGGCCGCGGCGGCGGCCACTTGCGCCCACGGAAGCGGCCGGCACGGCCCGGCTCGCCAGCGCGCGATCGTGGGCAGGAAGAAGATCGAGGCGGCGACGAGCCGCAGCGACCCGACCCAATACGACGACAGGTTCGGCGACGCGAAGCTCTGCGCCGTGCCGGTCGTGCCCCAGAGCGCGGCGGCGGCGAGGACCATCGCGACGCCGCGCGAGGGTGCCGGGTTCATCGGCGGCAGACGATACGATGGGGCACCGTCCTCAACCCTTCGAAACGACCATGATCGACCTCGACGCCTTCCGCATCACGAGCAAATGGCCGGCGCGGCATCCGGACCGCCTGCAGCTCTATTCCCTGACCACGCCGAACGGCGTCAAGGTTTCGATCATGCTGGAGGAATGCGGCCTGGCCTACGAGCCGCATCGGGTGGACTTCGACGCCGGTGACCAACGGACTCCGGAATTCCTGTCGCTCAATCCCAACGGCAAGATCCCGGCGATCCTCGATCCCGACGGACCCGGAAGGCGGCCGCTGGCGCTGTTCGAATCGGGCGCCATCCTACTTTACCTGGCCGACAAGACGGGCAGGTTCCTCCCGCTCGACGCGACGCGGCGCTACGAGACGATCCAATGGCTGATGTTCCAGATGGGGGGCATCGGGCCGATGTTCGGGCAGGTCGGGTTCTTCCACAAGTTCGCCGGCAGGGACTTCGAGGACAAGCGGCCGCGCGACCGCTACGCGACGGAGGCGCGGCGCCTGCTGGGCGTCCTGGACGGCCATTTGCAGGGTCGCGCATGGATCGTCGGCGACGAGATCACGATCGCCGACTTCGCGACCTGGCCGTGGGTGAACAACCTCGTCGGCTTCTACTTCGCGGCCGACCTCGTCGGCTATGGCGATTTCCCGCAGGTGCAGCGGGTGCTGCAGGCTTTCCTGGCGCGGCCGGCGGTTGCTCGGGGCTTGAAGATTCCTGCGCCGGCCTGAGCGATCACCCTTTCCCCAGCCCTACCCCGACCCCCACCCCTCGCCCAAGCGCTTCGCGCGCGGCCGCACGGCGGCCCCATCGTCGGCGCCGAGAAGCATCGGCAGTAGCGCGCCCGCTTCGCCGCGGAGGACATAGTGCGCGACGGCATCGATCGCCGACGGTTGCAGATTGACGGCAACGACCGTCGCGCCGGCCTCGCGCGCCACGGCCGGCAGGCGCGCCGCCGGTTGCACGAGTCCGCTCGTTCCGACGACGAGGAGCAGGTCGCAGGCCTCGACGGCATCGATCGCGCGGCTCCACGCGGCGGTCGGGAGCGCCTCGCCGAACCAGACGACGCCGGGGCGAACCATGCCGCCGCACGCGGCGCAGGCCGGCGGGGTCAGCCGGCGTCCGCCATCCGGCTCGGCCGGGAGGTCGTCGCCGAAACGGTGCGGCTGGCTGCAGTCGACGCAACGCGGCGCGAACAGGCTGCCATGCAGGTGCACGACGGCGTGGCTGCCCGCGCGCTCGTGCAGGTCGTCGACGTTCTGCGTCACGACGACGACGTCGCGCGCCATCGACTCGAGGCGCGCGAGCGCGAGATGCCCGGCATTCGGCTGTGCGCGGGCCACTTGCGCTCGACGCCACTCGTACCAGCCCCAGACGAACGCCGGATCCCGCCGGAAAGCCTCCGGCGTGGCGAGCGATTCGGCGTCGAAGTTCGACCACAGGCCCGTCAGCGCGTCGCGGAAGGTCGGTATGCCGCTTTCCGCGGAGATGCCGGCGCCGGTCAGCACGGCCACACGGGCACTGGCGCCGAACGCTTCGCGCAGGGGACCGTCGGGGATGATCGATGGCATCGGATGCGGGGCTGCCCGCGCACGACCGGTGCACACCATTGTAATCGCATGGGTGCACGGAACTTGCTTCCCGTCGCCGAGGGCGGACGGACATAGAATTCCGCCGTTCCTCACCTGCCCCTGAAACCTGCAAGGACTCCTGATGCGTCGACGATGGTCTGATCGGTTCAAAGCCCTGGTTGTCGTTCTCGCGGCGACCAGCGCCGCTTGCGCGAGCGCGCAGACGGCGCTGGACGATGTGCTGGCTCGCAAGGTCATTCGTGTCGCGGTGCCGACCGACTTTCCGCCGTACGGCTTCGTCGGGCCGGATCTCAAGCCGATGGGCCTGGACATCGACATGGCCGAACTGGTCGCCGCGCGGCTCGGCGTGCGGGCGGAACTCGTCCCGGTGACGAGCGCCAACCGGATCCCCTACCTGCAGACGAAGAAGGCCGACATCGTCATCAGCACGCTCGGCAAGACGCCGGAGCGCGAGAAGGTCATCGATTTTGCGGCAGCGTATTCGCCCTACTTCCAGGCCGTGTACGCGACGAAGGCGCTGGCCCTCAAGAGTGCCGCGGACCTGGCCGGCAAGTCGGTCTCCGTGACGCGCGGCGCGCTCGAGGACATCGAACTGTCCCGGATCGCGCCGGCGACGGCCGACATCCGCCGCTTCGAGGACAACAACGCGACAGTGGCCGCCTTCGTGTCCGGCCAAGTCGAGGCGATCGGCACCGGCGCGTCGGTGGCCGACAACATGATCCGGCGCAATCCGCAACTCGGCGCGGAGTTCAAGTTCCTGCTGAAGGAATCGCCCAACTTCGTCGGTGTGGCCAAGGGTGAGGACAAACTGCGCGCGCGCGTGAACGAGATCGTGGCGGCGGCCAGACGCGCGGGCGATCTGGACAAGCTGTCGCAGAAATGGCTTTCGCGGCCGGCCGGCGACCTGCCCCAATGACGACCCGCATGACGCGCCGGCACGCCGGCGCGGGACGCGATGACCGTTGACCTCGACTTCCTCGCGGTCCTCGCGCAGTGGCCGCAGCTCGCCCGCGGGGCCGCCTTGACGGTGGGGTTGACGGTGGCGAGCACGCTCGGCGGCCTGGCGATCGGCGTCGGCGGTGCGTGGGCGCGGCACGATGCGCCGGCGTGGCTTCGCTGGCCGGTCGTGGCCTACGTCGAGGCGATGCGCAATACGCCGTTCATCGTGCAGCTCTTCTTCCTCTTTTTCGGGCTGCCGTCCCTCGGCATCCGCCTGTCGCCGGTCGCCGCGTCGATCCTGGCCATGACGGTCAACCTCGGCGCCTATGCGACGGAAATCTTCCGCGGCGCATTGCTCGCGACGCCGCGCGGCCAGGTCGAGGCCGCCGCGAGCCTCGCGTTGTCGCGCGCGCAGATCTTCTTCCACGTCGTGCTGCCTCCAGCCTTGAAGCAAGCCTGGCCGGCAACGACGAGCCAGATCGTGATCGTGATGCTGGGCTCGGCGGTCTGCGGGCAGATCTCGGCGGCGGAACTGTCCTATTACGCCAATCTCATCCAGAGCCGCAACTTTCGGGCGTTCGAGGCGACGATCGTCGCGACGGTGATCTACCTCGCGCTGGCGGTCGCCTTGCGCCAGGCGCTCATGGTCGCCGGGACGCGGTGGCTCTTCGGCCATTCCGGCGTCGCGTCCGGTCGAGCGGCGGCCCCGGCATCCGGCAGCGGGCCGCACCCGTAGGCCGGCGGCATCCGCTCCCGGCGACGCCGAGCCCCGCATGGTCGACTTCACGCTCTGGGACATCCTGCGCAATCTGCTTCTGGCGGCGCGCTGGACGCTGGTCCTGTCGATGATCGCCTTCGTGGGCGGCGGCGTGGGCGGAATCCTCCTCCTCGTCCTTCGCTTGTCGCGGGTACCGGCGGCGGCAGCGATCGTGCGCGGCGTCGTCCAGGTCTTCCAGGGCACGCCGCTGCTCATGCAGCTCTTCCTGGCGTATTTCGGCATCGCGCTTCTCGGCGTCGACGTCTCGCCGTGGGTCGCGGCCACGGCGGCGCTGACGCTCTATTCCAGCGCGTTCCTTGCGGAGATCTGGCGCGGCTGCGTCGAAGGCGTGCCGCGCGGGCAATGGGAAGCGGCCGACGCGCTGGCGCTGTCGTTCCCGCAGAAGCTTCGCGACGTGATCCTGCCGCAGGCGCTGCGCACGGCCGTCCCGCCCACGGTCGGCTTCCTGGTGCAGGTCGTCAAGGGCACCGCGCTCGCATCGATCATCGGTTTCGTCGAGGTGACCAAGGCCGGGCAGGTGATCGTCAATGCGACGTTCCGGCCATTCACGGTCTACGGCTTCGTCGCGCTGACGTACTTCGCGCTGTGTTTCCCCATCACCTGGGCGAGCCGGAGACTGGAGAGGAGGCTGAATGGATCTCGTTGAACCCGGCGCGCCGATCGTGCGCATCGAGGCGCTCCGCAAGCGCTACGGCGAGCATGAGGTGCTGCGGGGTGTCGACCTGGACGTTTCCGCCGGCGAGGTCATCGCGATCATCGGTCGCAGCGGTTCGGGCAAGAGCACGCTGCTGCGCTGCATCAACGGTCTCGAATCGTTCCAGGAAGGTCGACTCACGGTCGACGGGCGCCTGCTGCATGCGCAGCCCGACGCGGCCGAGCTGCGCGAACTGCGGCAGCACGTCGGGATGATCTTCCAGGGCTTCAACCTCTTCCCGCACCTGTCCGTCGGACGCAACGTGATGCTGGCCCCGATGCGCGTGCGGGGCGTCGCCGCCACGACGGCAGCGGTCGAGGCACGCCGCCTGTTGGCACGCGTGGGGCTGGGCGACAAGTTCGATGCCTTCCCGGAGCAATTGTCGGGCGGCCAGCAGCAGCGCGTGGCGATCGCGCGCGCTTTGGCGATGCAACCTCGCGTGCTGCTGTGCGACGAGATCACGTCCGCGCTCGACCCGGAACTCGTCGGCGAGGTGCTGCGCGTCGTCGAGGCGCTTGCCGCCGAAGGAATGACGCTGCTCATGGTGACGCACGAGATGAATTTCGCGCGCCGGATCGCGAACCGGGTCGTCTTCATGCACGGCGGCAGGATTCACGAGACGGGCGCCGCCGCGCGGCTTTTCGACGATCCGCAGTCGCCCGAGCTTCGGCAGTTCCTGTCCGCGGTCCGCAACTGAGGGCGCCGTCCCGCGCTGGCGTCACCATGGCCGCGCGTGGATTACCCGTTCGGGCGTTGCCGACCCGATCGGATTATGGTTATCGTTCGATCAAATCGAAGAAGTCCCGCAGGAATCCCGCGCTTGCCCTGCTCCCGAACGGAGCGCGCACGGCCCGATGCGGACCCCGAGGAGGAATCGGCATGAGCACCGCGCAGGCCCTGCAGGGCGGCAGCGTCGTTCGCACCACGAGCATTCAGCGGCGCTGGGTTCGTCGGCCGCAGCCGATCTGGCCGTTCGTGTGGCGAGGGTTGCTGCCGCTGCTGGGGCTGCTCGCGCTGCTCGTGTATGCACTCTGGCCGTTTGCGCACGACGTGGTCCAGGAATCGGTGCGCGCAGAGACGCGCCGCCAGCTGGACGCCGCCGGCTTCTCGTGGGTGACGCTCGACGTTTCGGGCCAGGACGTCCGCCTGGGCGGCGAACCGCCGCAGGCGGGCGACGGCGACAGGGCGCTCGCGCTGGCCCGGGCCGCGACGTGCCCGGCGTGGGGGCTGCGGCTGACCTGCGCGGTCGACGTCAGCGGAACCTTCGGCGCACCCCGGAGCGAACCGCCGCCGCCTGCGCCGGCACCCGCCGAGGCGCAGCCCTCGGCGGCGGCGATTGCGAGCTGCGAGGCAGCGCTGGCCAAGCTGGTCTCGACGTCGCGGATCGAATTCGCGACCGGCAGCGCACAGATCGCCGCCTCCAGCGGCCCGCTGCTCGACGATCTGGCGAAGGCCGCTGCCGATTGCCCCGGGACGTTGCGCGTCGAGGGCCATACCGACAATGTCGGCGGCGCCGACGAGAACCGTGTTCTGAGCAACGCGCGGGCGGTCGCGGTGCGCGACGCGCTCGTCGGTCGCGGAATCCCGGCGAATCGCCTGGTCGCGATCGGATTCGGGGCCGAACGTCCGATCGCCGACAACGCGACAGCCGATGGCCGCTCGCAGAACCGTCGCATCGAATTTCGCGTCGAGCAGCCCAAGCCCTAGCGTGCCGATGAAAGGCGCGAGGCGCCATCGTTTTTCAGGGGTCGGCCAGGTCTGGACGTTTCCGTCGTCATCCATGGCGTCGTTCGTGGGAGGGAAGTGACGTGGGTTACCTGCTTTTCAAGATCGTCGTGCTGATGCTGTTCGCCGCGCTTTGCGGCGCCTGGTTCGCGCGCTGGTGGCTGCGGCGCTACTACGAAGACGTCACGACCGAGTACACGCGCCTCGACGCCGATTGGAGCGCCTGGCGGCGCGGGATGGACAGCCAGCTCGCGCGATTGGCCGCCGCGCCGGCCGTCGACCACTCGCCGGTCCTGGACGCGATCGGGCGGATCCGCATGCCGGAGCCGAAGGAAACGGACCTCGGGCCGGTTTTGTCCCGCCTGAAGGGCGTCGAGGATCGCATCGCTGCGATCCGGATCCCGGACGCCCCGCCCGCCACGGACCTGGGCCCGCTGCAGCAGCGGCTGGCGCAACTCGAAGCCGCGGTGAAAGCCATCCGCATCCCGGAGCCGTCGCCCGTCGATCTCGCCGAGACCCATCGTCGCGTCGCCGAAGTCGGTGCGGCGGTCGCTGCGATTCGCATTCCGCAGCCGAAGGATGTCGACCTCGCGCCGCTCGTGCAACGAGTCGCCGACGTGGAACGCAGCGTCAAGGCGATCGCGATCCCGGCGCCCCGCGACGTCGACCTCGCGCCGCTGCTGGCTCGCGTCGGCGCGGTCGAAGGAGCGGTGAAGGCCATTTCCATCCCCGCTCCGAAGGACGTCGACCTCGGCCCGCTGCTGGCGCGGATGACGGCGCTCGAGCACGCGACGCGGTCCATCCAGGTTCCGGCGCCGCGCGACGTCGACCTGGGCCCGGTGCAGGCGCGCATCGGCGCCCTCGAGACCGCGATTCGCGGCATCGAGATCCCGGCGCCGAAGGACGTCGATCTCGGGCCGGTCGTTGCGCGGCTGTCGGCCGTCGAGGCGGCGACGAAGTCGATCCAGGTTCCGGCGCCGAAGGATGTCGATCTCGGTCCGCTGCAGGCGCGGATGGCGGCGCTGGAGGAGGCGATCAAGCGCATCGTGATTCCGGCACCGCGCGACGTCGACCTGGGGCCGGTCCTCGCGCGCCTGTCGTCGGTCGAGACCGCGGCGAAATCGATCCAGGTTCCGGCGCCCGCCGCGGTCGACCTCGCGCCGCTGCAAGCCCGCCTGGGTGCGCTGGAGGATGCGGTGAAGTCGATCCGGATCCCGGCGCCGATCGTCGACCTGGGACCCGTACTGGCGCGGATCTCCGCGGTCGAGAGCGCGACCCGCTCGATCCACGTTCCGGCGCCGAAAGAGGTGGACCTCGGTCCGCTCCAGGCGCGACTGGCGGCCCTGGAGGCAGCGATCAAGGCGATGCCGCCGGCGCCGGAACCGAAGGCCGTCGACCTGGACGACGTGAACCGGAAACTCCTGGGGCTGGACGCCGCGGTCCGTGCGATCCGGATACCCGCACCGTCGGCGGGCGTCGACCTGGCGCCGATGCTCTCGCGCCTGGACGCGCTCGAGCGAGCGGTGCGCGAACTGCGCATCCCGCCGCCGGCGGTTGCCGCGCGTCGCGCGCCGGCGGTCCCGGCTGTGCCGGAGCCGGTGGCTTCCGCGCCCGCCGCGCCTCGCGCGCCCGAGGTTCGCGCCGGCAGCAGGAACCTGCTGTCGCGTGCCGCGTACGGCAAACCGGACGATCTCAAGCAGCTCAAGGGCGTCAAGAACGTCATGGAGCGGATGCTGCACGGGATCGGCGTCTACTATTTCTGGCAGATCGCCGATTGGGATGCCGCCGACATCAAGCATGCGGACGCGCAACTCACCGCGTTCCGGGGCCGGATCTCGCGTGACCAGTGGGTCAAGCAGGCCCGTGCCTTTGCGCGGCAACCCGGAGCCTCGCCGCGCCCCGACGGCTTCTGATGACGAATCCGCGGCGGGCAGAGACGGTGCGATGCCGTCCTGCCCGACCGAGGAGCGGCCCCGGCGATCCCCTGGGGACGGCGATCTGCTAGGGACCGCGATCTGCTAGATTCCGCGGCCGCCCGCGTGGCGTCCCTGGAAGCAACGCTTGAAGCCATCGCCGATGCCGGCGCGCCATATCCTGCTGGCGCTGCTGGTCGTTGCCGTCTGGGGCACGAATTTCGTCGTCATCAAGGTCGCGCTCGCGAAGCTGCCGCCACTGCTCTTCGGCGCGATGCGCTTCGGCTTCGCGTTCTTCCCGGCCGCGCTCCTGCTGCCGCGGCCGCGCGTCGCCTGGTCGAACCTCGCGGCCTACGGCCTTTTCATCGGGGTCGGCCAGTTCGGCCTGCTCTATCTCGCGATGCGTTCCGACATTTCTCCCGGATTGGCGTCGCTCGTCATCCAGACGCAGGTCTTCATGACGATCGGCCTGTCGGCGCTGCTGCTGAAGCAGCGGGTCCGCGCCTACCAGGTCCTTGCGCTCGTCGTCGCGGTCGGCGGCATCGTCGTGATCGCGCTGCACACCGAGGGGTCGACGACGCCGCTGGGGCTGGCGATGGTGCTGGCCGCCGCGGCATCCTGGTCGGCCGGCAATCTCGCGGGTATTCGCGCCGGCCGGGTCAACGTCGTGGCCTACGTGGTCTGGTCCAGCCCGTTTGCCGCGCTGGCGCTGGCCGCGCTGTCGCTCGGGTTCGAGGGCGGCCCGGCGGTTCGCCGGGCACTGGATGGCGCCGATGCAGCGACATGGGCCGCCGTGTTCTGGCAGTCGGCCGGCAATTCGCTGTTCGGCTATGCGGCGTGGAGTTGGCTGCTCGCGCGGCATCCGGCGTCGGCCGTCACGCCGATGGCCCTGCTGGTTCCGGTTTTCGGGATCGCCGCGTCGAGCATGCTGCTCGGCGAAAGCCTGCCCGGCTGGAAGCTGGCGGCGATCGCGCTCGTGATCGGAGGCCTTGCGGTCAACCTGATGTGGCCCGCCCTCGCTCAGCTCGCGTCGCGGCGCTCGACGAGTCGGTCGAATTCGTCCGGGCGCATCGGGTGACCGAACCGGAATCCCTGCGCGCGGCGGCAACCGTTGGCGAGCAGGAAATCGGCCTGCGCCTGCGTCTCGACGCCCTCGGCAACGAGGTCCATGTTCATCGCGCCGGCCATGGCGACGAACGCCTTGACCAGCTCGCTTTCGCGATCGCTGCGGCCGATGCCCTGGACGAAGCTGCGATCGATCTTCAGGCCGTCGACGTGGAAGCGCGCCAGGTAGTTGAGCGTGGAGTAGCCGGTGCCGAAATCGTCGAGGGCCACGCGCACCTGCATCCGCCGCAGCGCATCGAGCGACTGGCGCACGATCGCGGAGTCGTGGAGCAGGGCGCTCTCGGTGATCTCGACCGTCAGCCATTGCGGATCGCAGCCGCTTTTCGCGAGCGCGTCGTGGACGGCCGCCGGCAGGTCGTCATCGACGAACTGGCGCGTCGAGACGTTCACCGCAATGCGCATCGGCGCGGCGCGTCCCGCGTTCCATCGGGCAACCGCCTGCGTCGCCATCCGCAGGACCCAACGGCCGATCGGCACGATCGTGCCGGTTTCCTCCGCCAGCGCGATGAACGCGTCGGGGTTCAGGAGCCCGAGCTGCGGATGACGCCAGCGCACCAGCGCCTCGGCGCCGACGGGGACCCCGCCGGCATGCAGGCAGACGATCGGCTGGTAGCGCAGCTCCAGCTGGTCGTCGCGGCACGCCTGCCGCAGCGATTCCTCCAGCAGGAGGCGACGCTGCACGGCCTCGCTCAATTCGCGACGGTAGAACTCCGTGCGCGCGCGCCCTCCGCGCTTGGCCACGTACATCGCGCTGTCGGCATGCGCGAGGAGCTGCTCCAGGGATTCGCCGTCGCACGGGAAGACCGCCACGCCGATGCTCGCGGTGACGTGGACATGGCGATGCGCAAGGCGCAGCGGCTCCTGCAGCGCGCGATGCAGCTTGCCCGCGACCCCGCCGAGCGACCGCGCGTCGTCGATTTCAGGCATCACGACGACGAACTCGTCGCCGCCGAGACGGACGAGAAGATCGTTTGCGCGGATGCAGCGCGACAGGCGCCGCGCGATCTCGCACAGCAGCGCGTCGCCCGCGCTGTGTCCCATGCCGTCGTTCACCGACTTGAACTCGTCGAGATCGATGAGCAGGATGCCCATCGGCGTATCGTGCCGGCGTGCCGCGGCGAACATCGCCACCGCGCGTTCGTGCAGCGCCTTGCGGTTCGCGAGCCCCGTCAACGGATCGGTGCGCACCAGCGACTCGATCAGCTCCAGCTGCGCGATCTTCTCGGTGATGTCGCGGCCGATGCCCAGCACGCTGCAGACCTCGCCGGCTTCATCGCGCTCCGGCATCAGGCGGATCTGGTGCACCTGCGCGCCTTGTCCCGCGGGCCCGGGAAAGCGCAACTCGAGCAGCAGCGGCAGACCTTCGCGCGCGACCCGCAGCACGGCGTTGTAGACCGGTTCGAATCGCCCGTCGTCGTGGATCTCGAGCGCCGTTCGACCGATGAGCCGTTCCAGCGGCATGTCGAAGAATCGCGCCATGGCCGGATTCAGGTACCTCATCCGGGCGTCGGTGTCCCAGCGCATGATGTTGTCACCGGCATTCTCCGCGAGCGAGCGGAATTCGCGCTCCTTGGCGGCGAGCGCGCGGTTCGCAAGCACCTGCTCGGTGGTTTCGCGCCCGATCGCGAGCGCTCCGCAGAGGGCGCCGCGCTCGTCGCGCTCCGCGATGAACTCGATGTTGTAGGCGCGGACAAGGCCGTTCGGATCGACCATCTGCACGTCGGCGGCGCCGCGCTCGCCGGTCGACAGCGTGGCGGCGAGCTGGCGCAGGTACTCGTCGCGGCCCGTCATCGACTTCGCGTGGAGCTCGAGCGCCTTGCGACCGATCATCGCGGCCGGATCGACGCCGCTGCGCCGCGTGATCGTCCGGTTGCAATAGGCGACCCGCATCGCCGTGTCGTAGCGGACGATCACGTCCGGCGAGTTCTCGGCGAGCGTCCGGAACTCGCGTTCCTTTTCCGCCAACGCCTGCCGGACCCGCACCTGCTCCGTCACGTCGCGCCCGACGGCGACCGCGCCGCAGATCCCGCCGTCGGCATCGAATTCCGCGGCGATCACGACGCTGTGCACGCGCATCGTGCCGTCGGGGTGCGGAACCCGCAGTTCGACGGTTCCGCTTTCGCCGGTCGCGAGCGTCCTGAGAAGCTGCGTCTCGTAGCCTTCCGCGCCGCCCAGGCCCGGCGGCGCGGCCTCGGTCGGCGTCCGCCCGACGATGTGACGCGAATCGATGCGGACGCGCTGCTCGATCTCGCGATTGCAGTAGACGGCGCGCCCGTCGGTTCCGTAGCGGATGATGTTGTCGGGCGAATTCTCCGCCAGCGTCCGGAACTCGCGCTCGCGGTGCCGCAGGTCGATTTCGACGCGTCGCTGGGCGGAAATGTCGCGCGCCCGGACAAGCACCTGCCGGACTTCGCCGCCCGGTCCGCATTCGGGCCACAGGTCGGCTTCGTAGATCGTCGTCGAACCGTCGCCGCGCTCCGCACGCAGCTCGATGCGCGAAACCGTTTCGCCGCGCAGCGCGTCCGCCACCGCGGTCGTCACGATGACGCATTCGCGACCGAACAGTCCGGTCTCGGCGATCGGTAGCCCGACGAGCAGCGCCGCCGGGCGCCCGGCGGCTCGCTCGGCCGCGGGATTCGCCAGCGCGACGTTCAGCCGCGGGTCGACGGCGACAAGGATGTCGCCGCAGCGGTCGAAAAGCAGCGCGAGCAGCGCATCCGTTCCGCCGTGAAAATGCAACGTGCCGCCATCCTGCATCGAGCGATGAACCTCGCAGACGGATATCGGGTAACGGCCATCGGAAAACGGACAAACCGGACGGTCGCGACGGGCGCGGTACGGAGGCCAGCGGGCCGGGCGCGCGAGGAGGCCGACGAAACGGTCCGACGGCAGAGCCCCAAGTCTATGGAATGCGGCGCGAATGACGCGGCCGTCCGTCGGAAACGTCGGGTACGCCGTCGGTCTCGACGGCGAGCGACCGCGGGATGGCGACGATTCCAGGGGCCCGCTGCGACGGGCCCCCCGAATGTCGAGGGGGATCCCTATCCTCGTTGCAATCCCGTCAGTGCGAATCCCGCGCCACGCCGGCGCCGCTCGCGCCGACGAGGAAGTCGAGATCCGCGCCGAGGTGTGCCTGCTGCACGTGCTCGACGTAGAGCCGGGTCCAGCCGCGCGGTGGTGGCGCCGGTGGCGACCACGCGGCGCGACGCCGAGCGAGTTCCGCATCCGGCACGTCCAGGTGCAGGCGGCGCGCCGGGACATCGAGCTCGATGAAGTCGCCATCGCGCACCAGCGCGAGATTCCCGCCGGCAGCCGCTTCCGGCGACGCGTGCAGCACGGCGGTGCCGTACGCGGTGCCGCTCATCCGGGCATCCGAGACGCGCACCATGTCCGTGATGCCCTTGCGAAGGACTTTCGGCGGCAACGGCATGTTGCCGACCTCCGCCATGCCGGGGTAGCCGCGCGGCCCGCAATTCTTCAGCACCAGGACGCACGTCTCGTCGACGTCGAGCGATTCGTCGTCGATGCGCGCGTGGAAGTCCTCGATGGTCTCGAACACGACGGCGCGGCCGCGATGCTGCAACAGGTGCGGCGACGCCGCCGAGGGCTTGATGACCGCGCCGTCGGGCGCGAGATTCCCGCGCACGACCGCGATGCCGGCGGCCGGCTTGAGCGGGTTGTCGAACGTTCGGATCACGTCGCGGTTCCAGCACGGCGCCGACCCGACGTTGTCCCCGATCGAGCGCCCGTTGACGGTGAGGGCGTTGGCGTGCAGCAGCGGGAGGATTTCGCGCAGCACCGCAGGCAGGCCGCCGGCGTAGTAGAAGTCCTCCATCAGGAAGCGGCCCGAAGGCTGCAGGTCGACCAGGCACGGGACGGCGGAGCCGAGTCGATCCCAGTCGTCGAGCTCGAGCGGGACGCCGATGCGTCCCGCGATCGCGAGCAGGTGGATCACCGCGTTCGTCGATCCGCCGATCGCGGCATTGGTCCGGATCGCGTTCTCGAACGACTGCCGGGTCAGGATCCTGGAGAGGCGAAGATCGTCCTTGACCATCTCGACGATGCGGCGGCCCGTCAGCTGCGCGAGCCGGTTGCGGCGCGTGTCCGCCGCCGGGATCGCGGCGTTCTCGGGAAGCGCGAGGCCGAGCGCCTCGACCATGCTCGCCATCGTCGACGCGGTGCCCATCGTCATGCAGTGCCCCTTGGACCGGTGCATGCAGGACTCCGCGGCCGCGAATTCGTCCATCGTCAACTCGCCGGCGCGAACCATTTCCGACATGCGCCAGACCCCGGTCCCCGACCCGATGTCCTCGCCGCGGAACTTGCCGTTCAGCATCGGGCCGCCCGACAGTCCGATCGTCGGCAGGTCGCAGCTCGCTGCGCCCATCACGAGCGAGGGCGTCGTCTTGTCGCAACCCATCAGCAGCACGACGCCATCGATCGGGTTGCCGCGGATCGACTCCTCGACGTCCATGCTGGCGAGATTGCGGAATAGCATCGCGGTCGGCCGAAGCATCGTCTCGCCCAGGGACATCACCGGGAACTCGAGCGGGAAGCCGCCGGCCTCGTAGACGCCACGCTTGACGAATTCCGCCAGCTCGCGGAAGTGGCCGTTGCACGGCGTCAATTCGCTCCACGTGTTGCAGATGCCGATCACGGGGCGCCCGTCGAGCAGGTCGTGCGGATACCCCTGGTTCTTGAGCCAGCTGCGATGAATGAAGCCGTCGCGCCCCCCCGGCCCGAACCACGCCTGGCTCCTGCGGGGCGTCTTCGGCACGTTCATACCGAGCGTCGCGGCGTCCACGACCCCGCGGCGTCGCCCTCGCTCCACGGATCGAGCGCCTCCTCGCTGTTGCGCCGGAACTCGCTCGGGCTGATGCCGACGCGCTTGCGGAAGACCCGCGAGAAATACAACTGGTCATCGTAGCCGACGCGGGCGGCCAGCGCGGAGACCGGGGTCGTCGTGGTGAGCAGCAGGTGCTTCGCGAGGATGATCCGCTGGTCTTCGCGCCAGCGCACGATATTGACGCCGATCTGGCTGCGGAAAAGGTGAGCGAGTCGCGATGGGGAGAGGCAGACGTGGCGCGCAATCTCGTCGAGGCTGAGGTCGCGCGTCAGGCTGTTCGTGATGAACTGGCAGGCGGCCTCGACGCGCGGGTCCAGCGGGCGGGAGCGGAACCCCGGCATTTCCTCGTGGCAGCGGATCAACAGCCGCTCCAGCAGGTTGATCGCAAGTTCCTGCGACGTCGGCTTGCCGCCGCGGTGCGTCGCATCGACCGACGCGAAGAGGGATTCGAACTCCTGCTGCACGGGCGCGCCCCGCAGCTTCAGGCGTCCGACGCGCTGCGCCTTGGCCATCGGCCACTGCAGCCACGTCGCCCAGAATCCGCGCGGGCGGAAATAGACCCAGCGGTGGTACCAGTCGCGGCTGTCCGGCGCGCGTCCGTAGAGATGCGGCACGCCGGGCGGGAAAAGAAGCACGTCGCCCGGCTGGCAGTCGAACGGCCCATCGTCGTCGTTGACCCGTCCGCGTCCGTGGACCGTCAGGTTGATGATGTACCCCTTCATCCCCGTCGGTCGATCGATCCAGAAGTCGAGCGGCCCTCCTTGCTCGATCGGCGTCAGGCCGGCGACGAGGTAAAGGTTGAACGCATAGCCCGGAAGCAGCGGGTTCGACTGGCGGCCCGACGCCTCTGCGTGCTGCATCGCGGCGCTCACGTCGGAGTCCGTTCGCATGCCGACTCCATCTCGACCATGGCCGAAACGTTCAACCCCCGGGCCGATGGCGGCGAGCCGCCGGTCGCAGGCCGCCCGCGGTCCGCGGTCCCGGCCCGCCCCGGGGGGCCTCGTCGGGCAGATCGTTCGTCATCCCTGCCTCCCTTAACGTTTTCCGCGACATCCGGTGGACGGCGCGCGCCGGCCCGTCGTCATCGAAGGGATGCGAAGTATGCCTAGGGAACCGCCCCAACTGAAGCAGGCCCATCGACATCGGTCGACGAACCCGCGCGCGCCGACCACGAGCGACGCACGGGCCCGCCGATGTTGCGGCGCATCGAAACGCCATGCGCAGATTCGCACCCGGACCGTTTTGTGCATATCTTCAGCAGCACGATGCCTTCCCGGACTTGCGCGCCGGCCTATCCTTCACGCTCCTTCACGTTCAACTTCGACGCTGGTCGCGCGTTCCAGCGCGGCGACGTCACGACGCCGTGAGTACCGCCCACTCGATTTGCATCGGACTCGACTTCGGTACGGACACGGTCCGTGCGCTCGCCGTGCGCGCCGCCGACGGCGCCGAACTCGCGACGCATGTCGCTCCGTATCCGCGCTGGAGCCAAGGCCGATATTGCGACGCAATACGGCAGCAGTTCCGTCACCACCCGCTCGACTACATCGAGGCCTTCACCGCTGCGGTCCGCGAGGTCGTCCGACTGCTGGGTCCGGCGGGACGCGAGGCCATCGTCGCGCTTGGCGTCGATTCGACCGGATCGACGCCGGCGCCGATCGACGCGCAGGGGCGCATCCTCGCGGAGCGGGCTGAATTCGCCGACAACCCGAACGCGATGTTCGTCTTGTGGAAGGACCACACGGCCATCCGGGAAGCGGAGGAACTGAACGCGCTCGCGCATGGCGGCCGGTTCGTCGACTACACCCGCTATGCCGGCGGCATCTATTCGTCGGAGTGGTGGTGGGCGAAGATTGCGCACGTCAGCCGGTCGGATGCCGCAGTCCGCGCCGCGGCAACGAACTGGGTCGAGTTGTGTGACTGGGTGCCGGCGCTGCTCGTCGGGCGGACCGAACCGCGCGCCCTGCCGCGCGGTCGCTGCGCGGCGGGGCACAAGTCGCTGTGGTCGAAGGCCTGGGGCGGGTTGCCGTCGAGCGACTTTCTTGCGGCGCTCGACCCGCTTCTCGTCCGCGACCTGGACTCGCCGATGTTCGTCGACAGCCAGACGGCCGAAGTCCCGGTCGGGCGCATCCGCGCCGAATGGGCGCAACGGCTCGACCTGCCGGAGAACGTCGTCGTGAGCGGCGGCGCGTTCGATTGCCACATGGGAGCGGTCGGCGCGGGCGCGCAGCCGTACACGCTGTGCAAGGTGATCGGCACGTCGACGTGCGACATCCTGGTCGCCGATCCGGGGCAGATCGGCGATCGCACGATCGCGGGCATTTGCGGCCAGGTCGACGGCTCGGTCGTCCCGGGCTGGATCGGGCTCGAGGCCGGCCAATCGGCTTTCGGCGACATGTACGCCTGGCTCGCGCAGACGCTGGCCTGGTCGCTCGAGATGGCAGCCAGCGTCCGGCCGGAACTGCGTTCCGATCTCGCGAACCTGCGCGACCGGATCCTGCCCGAACTGACGGCGCAGTGGTCGCGCCGGCCGGACCTGGAGCACCTGCCGGTCGTGCTCGACTGGCTCAACGGCCGACGGACGCCGAACGCGAACCAGCGACTGCAGGGCGTCATCGGTGGGTTGACGCTGGGCACCGATGCGCCGGCGCTGTTCGGCGCGTTCGTCGCGTCGACGGCCTTCGGCGCCCGTGCGATCACGGAGTGCTTCGAATCGCAGGGCGTGCCGGTGAAGCGGGTGCTGGCGCTGGGCGGCATCGCGCACAAGTCGACCGCGGTGATGCAGGCGATGGCCGACGTCCTGGATCGGGAAGTCGACGTCGTGGCGTCCGAGCAGTGCTGCGCCCTCGGTGCCTCGATCTTCGCCGCGGTCGCCGCCGGCGTGCACGCCGACGTTCCGGCGGCACAGGCGGCGATGGCGAGCCGCGCCGCGCAGACGTTCCGGCCGGAACCGTCGCGCGTCGCGGCCTACGAGGCGCTCTACCAGCGTTACGGCCGGTGGGGGCACGCCGCGGAGCCGCTGTATTCGGCCTCGGCCGCGACGCCTGGCGCCGACGGGAGCGGCCGATGACGACGCGGTCGCTGAAGCAGGCGGTCCTGGAGGCCAATCTCGACCTTCCGAGGCACGGGCTCGTCACATTCACCTGGGGCAACGCGAGCGGTTTCGACCCCGACGCCGGCATCGTCGCGATCAAGCCGAGCGGCGTCCCGTACGAGCGCCTCGGGATCGACGACATCGTCGTGCTGTCGCTCCACGGCGAGAGGATCGAGGGCACGCTCAAGCCGTCTTCCGACACCGCGACGCACCTGCTGCTCTACCGGACCTGGCCGCAGCTTCGCGGAATCGTGCATACGCATTCGACCCACGGCGCCGCGTGGGCGCAGGCGAAGCGGCCGATACCGGCGCTGGGCACGACGCACGCCGACTACTTCCACGGCCCGATCCCCTGCTCGCGCCCGCTGCGACCGGAGGAGGTCGACAGCGACTACGAGCTGAACACCGGTCGCGTGATCGTCGAGACCTTCCGCGGCCTCGACCCCATGGCCTGCCCGGGCGTGCTCGTCGCGGAGCACGCGCCGTTCGCCTGGGGAGCCGATCCGGCCGAGGCCGTGCACAACGCGGTCGTCCTGGAGGAGGTCGCGCGCATGGCCTTGTTGACGCTGGCGATCGATGCCGCCTGCCCGCCGATCGCCGACTTTCTGCTCGACAAACATTTTCTGCGCAAGCACGGCAAGAACGCCTACTACGGTCAGCGGTGAGTCGCGGCGGCGCCCGTCGCGCGGCCGCAATCGGCTCATGAAGAAACGGGGTCCCGAATGAAGACGTATCCGCAAGTCGATTTCTGGTTCGTCGTCGGCAGCCAGCACCTTTACGGGCCGAAGACGCTGCAGCAGGTGGCCGAGCACGCCGAGGCGATCGTCGCCGGGCTGAACAAGGAGGGCGCGCTGCCGGCGCGCCTCGTCCTGAAGCCGACGGTGACGGATCCGGACGGCATCCTGGCGCTGTGCCGCGAGGCGAACAACGACGAGCGCTGCGCGGGCCTCGTGACGTGGATGCATACGTTCTCGCCGGCGCGGATGTGGATCGCCGGCCTGACCGCGCTGCAGAAGCCGTTCATGCAGCTGCACACGCAGTTCGCCGTCGAGGTCCCGTGGGCGACGATGGACATGAACTTCATGAACCTGAACCAGACGGCGCATGGCGGGCGCGAGTACGGGTTCATCGGCGCCCGCCTGCGCCGGTCGCACACCGTGGTCGTCGGGCATTGGCAGGCTCCGGACGTCCGGGGATCGCTCGGCGACTGGATGCGGGTCTGCACGGCCGTCCATGACAGCCGGCGACTGAAGGTCGCGCGGTTCGGCGACAACATGCGCGAGGTGGCGGTCACCGAGGGCGACAAGGTCGAGGCCCAGATCCGCTTCGGATACGCGGTCAACGGCTACGGCCTCGGCGACCTCGTCGAGGCCGTCGAGCGCGCGACCGACGCCCAGGTCGAGTCGCTCGTTCGCGAATACGAAAGCGAATACGAATTGAGCGCGGCGGCACGTGCCGGCGGCGAGAAGCGCCGCCACGTCCTCGACGCGGCGCGCATCGAAATCGGCCTGCAGGCGTTCCTCGAGCGCGGCGGCTTCGGCGCCTTCACGACGACGTTCGAGAACCTCCATGGCCTCGCGCAACTGCCCGGCCTGTCCGTGCAGCGCCTGATGAAGAAAGGCTACGGGTTCGGGGCCGAAGGCGACTGGAAGACCTCGGCCCTGCTGCGGGCGATCAAGATCATGGGCGCCGGGCGCCCCGGGGGCGCCTCGTTCATGGAGGACTATACGTACGACCTGACGCCCGGCCGCGAACTCGTCATCGGCGCGCACATGCTCGAGGTCTGTCCGAGCCTCGCGGCCGAGGCGCGTCCGCTGCTCGATGTCCAGCCGCTGTCGATCGGGAAGAAGGCGGATCCGGCGCGGCTCATCTTCAGCGCGCGGCCCGGCCGCGCCATTCACAGCACGCTGATCGATCTCGGCAACCGGTTCCGCCTCATTTCGCATGAAGTGGACGTGGTCGCGCCGCCGCATCCGTTGCCGATGCTGCCGACGGCGCGTGCCGTGTACAGGCCGTTGCCGGACCTTTTCCGCGGCACCGAAGCGTGGATCCATGCGGGCGGCGCGCACCACACCGTCTTCAGCCAGAACGTGCAGGTCGGCCAGTTGCGCACCTTCGCCGAGATGTTCGACATCGAGTTCGTCCACATCGGCGCCGACACGGACATTCCGCGCCTGAAGCAGGAACTGCGCTGGAACGACGTGGCGTTTTCGTCCTGACGGTTTTGCGGTTCGCGTTTCATCGGAGGCCGCTTCCGTGCAGCACGCGAGAATGCTTCGCAATGCGGTTGCGGCAGCCTCGCGTGGCCGGCGCTGTCGTCGCGGGTTTCGACCAATTTGTACATATCTACAGCAAGGAGATGTCTGGCCCTTCGCGGTTCGTGGCGTGAAACTGGACCGCTCGACGCTCAACGGCTCGCCACGGGCCGCCCAGCGAAAAAGAGCGCTTGGAGACAACCGGAGACAATGATGACCATGGACCGCCGTCAGTTCATCGGAGTGGTGTCCGCATCGATGGTAGGTGCGCTGTATCAGGGAGCGTTCGCCGCCGACAAGATCGTCCTCGGCTTCAGCCAGATCGGCGCGGAGTCGGAATGGCGTACGGCAAATACGGAATCGATCAAGCAGGCCGCGAAGGACGCCGGCATCGAGCTGAAGTTTTCCGATGCGCAGCAGAAGCAGGAGAACCAGATCAAGGCGATCCGCTCGTTCATCGCGCAGAAGGTCGACGTGATCGCGTTCTCGCCCGTCGTCGAATCGGGTTGGGAGACCGTGCTGCGCGAGGCGAAGGCGGCGAATATCCCGGTCATCCTCACCGACCGCGCCGTCGACGTGAAGGACGAAAGCCTGTGGGTCACGTTCATGGGGTCGGATTTCGTCGAGGAGGGTCGCCGTGCCGGCCGCTGGCTGCTTGAAAAGGAAAAGGGCACGACCGGCGACGTGAACATCGTCGAGCTCCAGGGCACCGTCGGCTCCGCGCCGGCGATCGACCGCAAGAAAGGCTTCGAGGAGATCATCAAGGCCAATCCGCGCCTGAAGATCATCCGCTCGCAGACCGGCGATTTCACGCGCGCGAAGGGCAAGGAGGTCATGGAGGCCTTCCTCAAGGCCGAAGGCAAGAAGATCAACGTTCTCTTCGCGCACAACGACGACATGGCGATTGGCGCGATCCAGGCCATCGAGGAAGCCGGCATGAAGCCGGGCAAGGACATCATCATCATCTCGATCGACGGCGTGAAGGGCGCGTTCGAGGCGATGATCGCCGGCAAGCTCAACGTGTCGGTGGAGTGCAGCCCGCTGCTCGGGCCTCAACTCATGCAGGCCGTCAAGGACCTGAAGGCCGGCAAGTCGCTGCCGCGCC
Organism: Burkholderiaceae bacterium; assembly: GCA_035524275.1. GTDB lineage: Bacteria > Pseudomonadota > Gammaproteobacteria > Burkholderiales > Burkholderiaceae_F > DATKPC01. The sequence goes on along the minus strand of DATKPC010000122.1, from coordinate 30,938 downwards.
GGATCGTCACGCAGGAAAGCGTGTTCCCGATGGAGGTCGCCGCGAAAGAGTTCCCGAGCCGCAAGTACTGAGTCCCGACGTTCGATCGATCGTCGCTCCCGCTTCGACACGCCTCCCACCCGCTCGCGGGCGGGAGGCGGTATAAACGATCCGGGAGTCCTTGGTGCAGGTGCTCGCAGGCCGGCCGGCGTGCCGGCAACGTAGCCGCGAGACAGGCGGGAGCCGTTGATGGAGGAAGCAGCGCCGGCAGGGGCACGGGGGGCAGGGCCGCCCCCGGCCATGCTGCAGATGACCGGCGTCCGGAAGAGCTTTCCCGGCGTGCGGGCGCTGGTCGGTGTCGACTTCCGCCTCTTCCCCGGAGAAATCCATGCGCTGATGGGCCAGAACGGCGCCGGCAAGTCGACGCTGATCAAGGTCCTGACCGGCGTCTATCCGGCCGATGCCGGAACCATCGAGCTCGCCGGCCGGGCCATCCACCCGTCGTCGCCGCTCGAGGCCCAGAAGCTGGGCGTGAGCACCGTCTACCAGGAAGTCAACCTCTGCCCGAACCTTTCGGTCGCGGAGAACATCTTTGCCGGCCGCTACCCGAGGAAAGGGGCTTCCGGCGCCTGGCGAATCGATTGGCCGCGAATGGCGAGCCAGGCCAAGGAACTGTTGTCGAAGCTGAATCTCGACATCGACGTCACGCGCCTGTTGGCGAGCTATTCCGTCGCCGTTCAGCAGATGGTCGCGATCGCGCGCGCGCTCAGCGTGTCCTCGCGCGTCCTCATCCTCGACGAGCCGACCTCCAGCCTCGACGAGGACGAGGTGCGCAGGCTGTTCGACGTCCTGCGCCAGTTGCGCAGCGACGGCCTCGCGATCCTCTTCGTCACGCATTTCATCGACCAGGTCTACGAGATCGCCGACCGGATCACGGTGCTGCGCAACGGCGCGCTGATCGGGGAGTATCCGGCGAGCGAGCTGCGGGCCTCCGCGCTCATCGCCGCGATGGTCGGACGCGAATTCGTCGCCGGCGTCGCGCCCGCATCGGCGTCCGAGCACGCGGCCAGCGGAACGCCGGCGCTCGTCGCTCGAGGTCTGGGGCGGCGCGGCCTGCTGCATCCGACGGACCTTCTGCTGCAGCGAGGCGAGGTCACCGGACTGGGCGGACTGCTCGGCTCGGGCCGCACGGAGCTGGCGCGGCTTCTATTCGGCCTCGAGCACGCCGACTCCGGCGAACTGAGCCTCGCCGGGCAGCCGGCACGCCTGGACGACCCGGCGCAGGCCATCGCCAGGGGGGTGGGCCTGTGCCCGGAGGACCGCAAGGCCGAGGGCATCGTCCCGGAACTGTCGGTGCGCGAGAACATCGCGCTGGCCCTGCAGGCGCGGCTGGGCATCTGGCGTTTCCTGAGCCCGCGCCGTCAGGCCGAGATTGCGCTGCGCTTCGCGCAGGAACTCGACATCAAGACGCCCGACCTGGAGACGCCCGTCGGCCAGCTCTCCGGGGGCAACCAGCAGAAGGTCGTGCTGGCACGGTGGCTCGCGACGGACGCCGACATCCTGATCCTCGACGAGCCGACGCGCGGCATCGACATCGCGGCGAAGCAGGAGATCATGAACAAGATCCGCGACCTGGCGCGCAGCGGCAAGGCCGTGCTCTTCATCTCGTCGGTCATGGACGAGGTCACGCGCCTGTCCGACCGGATCGTCGTGATGCGCGATCGCCGCAAGGTGGGCGAGCTGCCGGGCGGCAGCACGGAGCAGGCGGTCTACCAGACGATCGCCGCGGGCACCTGATGGCGAAGCTGCAGCAGCTGGTTGCGCATCGCCTGTTCTGGCCGCTCCTCGCGCTGGCCCTGTTGCTGGCCGGCAATGCGCTGTTCAACCCCGGATTCTGGAACGTCGAGTGGCGCGAGGGCCATTTGTACGGCAACGTCATCGACATACTCAACCGGGCGTCGCCGCTGATCCTCATTGCGCTCGGCATGACGCTCGTGATCGCCACGCGCGGGATCGACGTCTCGGTCGGCGCCGTCGTGGCGATCTCCGCCGCCACGGCCGCGTTGATGATCGGCGGCAAGCTCGAGATCCACGGCGACGTGACCACCTACGTCAGCCGCTTCCCGATGTGGCTGGCCATCGCGTGCGCGCTCGGCGTCGCGCTGCTGTGCGGCCTCTGGAACGGCCTGCTCGTTGCCCGGGTCGGGATGCAGCCGATCATCGCGACGCTGATCCTGATGGTCGCCGGCCGAGGCGTGGCGCAGCTCATCACGAACGGCCAGATCATCACGGTCTACTACGCGCCGTTCTTCGTGATCGGCAACGGCTTCCTGTTCGGATTGCCGGTGGCGGTCTACATCGCGGCGATCGTGTTCATCGCGCTGCAGCTCGTCGTGACGCGAACCGCGCTGGGGATGTTCATCCGGGCGATCGGCATCAACCCGCCGGCGGCCCGGCTGGCCGGCGTGCGCCAGCGCTGGATCACGCTGTGGGTCTACGCGTTCTGCGGCCTGACGGCCGGCGTGGCCGGATTGATCATCAGCTCGAACGTGAAGAGCGCCGACGGCAACAACGCCGGCCTGCTGATGGAACTGGACGCGATCCTCGCGGTGACCCTCGGCGGCACGCTGCTCACCGGAGGGCGCTTCAGCCTCGCCGGCAGCCTGGTCGGCGCATTGATCATCCAGACGCTGACGTCGACGATCTACTCGATCGGCGTTCCGCCGGAGATCAATCTCGTCGTCAAGGCCGCCGTCGTCTTTGCCGTGATGCTGCTGCAGTCGTCGGAGTTCCGTCGTGCCGTCCGCGGCATCCTCTGGCGCGGTCCCGCGGCGCCGGCCGGAGGGCATCCGTGAGCGCAGGTCTCGGCGCATCGACGACCGAGCCGGCGGCGTCCGGCCGCACGGCCGCCGCGGCGCAGGCGCCGAGCGGCGTCAAGGCGCGATGGCGCGGCATCGATCCGAAATACGTTCCGGTCACGGTGACGGTCTCGCTGTTCGCGCTGATGGGGGGCTTCGGCTCGGCGTTCTACACCGGCTTCTTCTCGGCCCAGGTCTTCTTCAACCTGCTCATCGACAACGCGTTTCTTTGCATCGTCGCCGTCGGCATGACGTTCGTGATCCTGTCGGGCGGAATCGACCTCTCGGTCGGCTCGGTCGTCGCGCTGACGACGATGGTTTCGGCGTCGCTGGTCGAGCACCACCAGTGGGGCGCGGCAACGGTGATCCCGCTGGTGCTCGCGATGGGCGCGGCATTCGGCGCCGCGATGGGCTTCCTGATCGAGCGCTTCCGCCTGCAGCCGTTCATCGTGACGTTGGCAGGGATGTTCATGGCGCGCGGCCTGTGCTACCTGATCAGCATCGACTCGATCAGCATCACGAGCCCTTTCTACACCGCCGTGTCGCAGGCGCGGTTCGCGTTGTGGGGTCAAGCGTCCATCACGGTCGGCGCGATCCTCGCGCTTGCGGTCGTCGCCGTCGGCGTCTACCTGGCGCACTGGACGCAGTTCGGGCGTACCGTATACGCGATCGGCGGCAACGAGTATTCCGCCGTCCTGATGGGCCTCCCGGTGGCCCGCACGACGGTGCTGGTCTACATGCTCAGCGGCTTCTGCTCGGCCCTTGGCGGCGTCGTCTTCACGTTCTACATGCTGTCGGGATACGGACTGCACGCCATCGGCATGGAACTCGACGCGATCGCGGCGGTCGTGATCGGCGGCACGCTATTGTCCGGCGGCGTCGGCTACGTCTTCGGGACGCTGTTCGGCGTGCTGATCCTCGGCATCATCCAGACGCTGATCATGTTCGACGGCAGCCTCAGCTCCTGGTGGACGCGGATCGTGATCGGCGGGCTGCTGTTCGTCTTCTGCCTGCTGCAGCGCGTCTTCGAAGGCCGGCGCGGCTAGGGCCCACACCGGTTTTCCGACGGGCATCAACCGGCGATGCGAAACTCGCCCAGCGACTCGACCAGCCTCGCCGCCTGCTTCTTGAGCGACTGCGTCGCGGCCGAAGCCTCCTCGATCATGGCCGCGTTGTGCTGCGTCGTCTCTTCCATCGAGCGCAGCGCGCCGGAAAGCTGGTGCGCGTTGCGCGACTCCGCCGACAACGCCGCGGCGACTTCCCGGACTTCCTCCGAGCCGCGCGAGATCGACTCCACGACACGTTCGATGGTGGCTTCGGCGGTCCTTGCGCGCGCGATGCCGTCATCGACGGCAGCGCGCGAATCGTCGATCAGCCGGCGAATGTCCTTGGCCGCCGAGGCGCTGCGTTGCGCGAGAGTCCGCACTTCGCTGGCCACGACGGAAAACCCGCGTCCGACTTCGCCTGCGCGCGCCGCTTCGATGGCCGCGTTGAGCGCGAGGATGTTGGTCTGGAACGAGATCGCGTCGATGACCCCGGTGATCTCGCCGATCTGCTTCGACTTGCCGACGATGTCGGCGACGGCCAGCGTCAGGTGCCGCATCGATTCGCCGCCGCGCCGCGCGTCCTCGGCCGCCGCCGCCGATATCTCGTTGGCCTTGGTCGCGGTCTCGGCGCACACATGGATCGCCGCGAACAGCGCACTCGTCGAGCTCGTCGTGCCCTGGAGCGTCGCCGAGGTCTCCTCGGTGCGATGCGACAGGTCGACGATGCCGCTGGCGATCTCCGACGTCGCGACGTCCACTTGGCGCGCCGCGTCGCGGACCTCGCCGACGAGCCGGCCCAGGTGGGCCGATACGCCCGAGAGCGCTTCGATGGTTCGACCGGCGACATCGTCCACCTGCGTCGTCGCGCGACGGGTCAGGTCACCGCGCGCGAGCGCCGCCGCGATGGCGCCGCCCTCGGCGAGCACCGACGTCAGCTGTCGCACGCAGGCCCAGGTGACGGCGAGGGAAAGGATGAGCGACGCGGCGACGCCGGCCGCCAAGACCTTCGCATTGCGGCCCGCCAGCTCGTCGCCGTGCGAGAGGGATTCGCGCGAAGCGGACGATTGGAGATCCACGAGCGCTGCGAGCTTGTCCGACGCCCGGCGATACGCATCGTTGAGCATCACCAGCGCGTTGGATGCGGCCAGCACATTGTCCGGCCCGACGGCAAGGAGCTTGCCCATCGACGCGCGATATTCGCCGACCGCATCGTCGATGGCCTGGAGCGCATCGGCGCGGTCCGAATCGGCCGTTGCGCCACCCGCGCCGTCCGCCTTCGCCTCGGCAAGAAGCTTGTCGAAATCCTCGACCTGCTTCCGGATGCGGGCGCTGGCGGCCGCGATCGCGGCCGGCTCGCTGTGCTGCGCGACCAGGCCGACGAACTGCGTTGCGCCCAGCTGGACGCCCTGCAGCGCGGTATGGAGGTCGTGGGCCTGTTCGAGGCGTGTCATCCCGACGCCGCCGACGTTGTGAAGTTCGCGCGAAAGCCCGGCATTGGCGAGCCAGGCGATCAGCGACACGACGACCAGCAGCGTGGAGGCGAGAATCGGTGCCAGGCCGATCTTCAGGGTCAGCGGCAGCTTCAGGAAGGCGCCCCGCGCCAGCGACGCGGGCGCGAGGAATGCACGGCGTAACGGGCCCGTCGTCGTGGCCGATTGACCGTTGACGTGATTCGGCATGGGCGTTGGGGATCGCAAGACCTTGTGAAAGGAGCCGTGCACGGGCACGAGCCGCAGGGCCGGCGCACGAGGATTGTCCCTGGCACGGGCCGCCGGCGATCCGCGGAATAGCTCGGCATTTGACGGCCATGGAGGACCGCCATGGAGGCCCGGATTCGAGCCGGCCCCGGCCGGCTGCGGATCCGTGCTGGGGGTTCATCGATTCGCGATGAAACCGGTCGAAATCCATGGCACCGCGGCGACGATCGCGAGGCCGACGAACAGCGCCATGACGTAGCCGACGATCGGGCGCATCCCGTCCTTCGGGTCGACGCGGCCAATCGCGCACGCTGCGTAGTAGCCGACGCCGAACGGCGGCGCGAACAGGCCGATGCCCATCGACAACACGACGACCATCGCATAGTGAACCTCGTGGACGCCGACCTGGCGCGCGATCGGAAAGAGCAGCGGGCCGAACAGGACGATCGCCGGTATGCCTTCCAGTACGCTGCCGAGGACGACGAAGGCCGCGACCGACACGACGAGGAACATCGCCGCGCCGCCCGGCAGCGCGGCCATCGCGGCGGCGAGCCGCCCGGAAAAGCCGGACTGCGTGAGCGACCAGGCCATCGCGGTCGCGGTGCCGATGATGAAGAGGATCGCGCCGGACAGCGCCGCCGTATCGACCAGCGCCGGGCGCAGCCGGCGCCATGGCATCCGGCGATAGACGAGCACGCCCGCGAGCGCCGAATAGGCGATGCCGAGCGTCGAGACTTCGGTGGCGGTCGCCACGCCCTCGACGACCGCCGCGCGGATCAGGAACGGCAGCGCGATGGCCGGCAGCGCCGCGAGGAGCGCGCGGAACACCTCCGGCGCCGTTGCCCGCCGTGCACGCGAAAGGTCCTCGCCGCGGTTGCGCAAGCGGATCAGCGTGCACAGCGCGATCGCCATCACGATACCCGGCAGCAGGCCGCCGGCGAACAGCGCGGCGATCGAGACGCCGGTCACCGAGCCGATCGTGATCAGCACGAGGCTCGGCGGGATCGTCTCGGTCTGCGCGCCGCTCGCGGCGAGCAGCGCGACGAGGTCGCCGGGCCGGGCGCCGCGCTCGCGCATCTCCGGAAAGAGAACCGGCGCGACCGCGGCCATGTCCGCGACCTTGGAGCCGGAGATCCCGGAGACGAGGAACATCGCGCCGACCAGCACGTACGAGAGGCCGCCGCGGACGTGACCCAGAAGGCTGGCGAGGAAGGCCACCATCGCGCGCGCCATGCCCGTCATCTCGATCAGCAGTCCGAGGAAAACGAACAGCGGCACCGACAGCAGGATCAGGTGCGACATGCCTTCGTCCATGCGTCCGACGATGACGCTGACCGGAAGCCGCGTCGTCAATGCGAGGAATCCGAACGTCGCGAGCCCGAACGCGACGGCGATGGGCACGCCGAGCAGTACCGTCGCCGCCGTGACGCCGACGAAGAAGACGAGCAGGTTGAGGTTCCCGAGGTGACGGAACGCCGGTCCGAGCAGCGTCAACGCGACGCACGCGGCCGCGACGATCGCCGCGGCGCCGAGCGCCGCGCGCCAGCCCGCCTGCTTGAAGAGCCGCAGCAGGGACATCAGGGCCATCAGCGCGAGCCCCACCGGCAGCGCGGCGGCGCGCCACGCCGAAGAGATCTCGAGCGCCGGCGTCGTGACGCTGGCCTCGTCCCGCGCGTAGTCGAACGCCGGCCCAAGGGCGAGCAGCAGGAAGGCGAGCGCCGCGGCGATGGCCACGGCGTCGAGGAACGCGCGACGCGAGGGCGTCGCACCGGCGAGCAGCGCCGTCATCCGCATGTGGTCGCCGCGCCGGAAGGCGACGGCGGCGCCGAGGCTGGCGAGCCACAGGAACAGGATCGACGCGGCCTCGTCGCTCCAGACGAGCGGCGACTTCAGGACATAGCGGAAGACGACGCCGGCGAACAGGATCGCCATCTCGGCGGCGATCAGCAGCGCGGCGACGACCTCGATCGTCCCGCCCAGCGCACGATCGATGGCGCTTGCCCAGCGCTGCGCGCCGGCCACGGCGACCACGGCCTATCCGCGCGGCGCCAGCACGACGCAGGTCGTCGTCGCGTGCGCGTAAAGCGTGCCGTCCGGGCCGTAGAGGCGGCCCTCGGCGAACCCGAGCTGGCGGCCGGAACTGATCACGGTGCCTTCCGCGCGCACCAGCGGGACCTTGGGCGACAGCGCGCGGACATAGCTCACCTTCAGCTCGGCCGTCGTGTACGCCTTGCCCGCGGCGAGCGTCGTGTGCACCGCGCAGGCGACCGCGGAGTCGAGCAGCGTCGCGATCCAGCCGCCGTGGATCGTGCCCATCGGATTGGCGAAACGCTCGCTGGGTCGGCCCTGGAACACCATCCGGCCCGGCCCGAACTCGATCGGAATGAAGTCGAGCGACGCGCCGATCGGCACCGAGGGCAGTTCGCCGTTGCCGATCGACTCGAACATCTGCAGCCCGGTCCGCGCCACCAGCTCGTCGTGCCCGACGAGGCCCGGCGGGGCCAGCCGCTGCCGCACGCGCGCCTCGTCGTCCTCCCAGCGCGCGATCGTCGCGGCGACGTCATCCGGAACGGCATGGCCTTGGCGCTTCATCGGTGATCCTTCGGTTGGCGTTGCGCGACCGCGGGCGGCCGCCTCAGAGGCCGCCGGTCGCCATCAGGACGTGGCCCGTGACGTAGTTCGATTCCGGGTAGCACAGCAGCGCGATGGCGCCGGCCGCTTCATCCGGCGTGGCACCGCGCCCGAGCGGAATGCCGGCTTCGAGCATCCGGACCTGGGCTGCCGGGATGCCGGCGGGAACTTCGCGGTCGCCGATGGAGACGCTCGCGGCCGCGCCCTTCTCGACGGCCTGCGTCATGCGCGTCATCACGTAGCCGAACGCGACGCTGTTGACGTTGACCTTGTAGCGGCCCCACTCGCGCGCCAGCGACTTCGTGATGCCCACGATCCCCGCCTTCCCGGCCGCGTAGTTCACCTGGCCCGCGTTGCCGTAGACGCCGGTCGTCGACGAGATGTTGACGACCTTCCGGAACACCTCGCGACCTTCGGCCGCTTCGCGCTTCGAGGCTTCGCGCAGGAACGCCGAAGCGGCGCGCAGGATCCGGAATGGCGCCTTCAGGTGCACGTCGATCATCGCGTCGAACTGCTCGTCCGTCATCTTGTGGATGACGCCGTCCCAGGTGTAGCCGGCGTTGTTGACGATGACGTCGACGCCGCCGAACGCGTCGATCGCGGTGGCGATGAAGCGATCGGCGAAGCCGTCGTCCGTCACGCTGCCGACGCAATCGACCGCCGTGCCTCCGGCGGCGGCGATGTCGGCGACGGCCTGCCGCGCGACGGCATCGTCGAGGTCGTTGACGACGACGCGTGCCCCTTCGCGCGCCAGCAGCATCGCGGTGGCCCGCCCGATGCCGCGTCCGGAGCCGCTCACGAGCGCAACCTTTCCTGCCAGCTTCCCCATCGATCCTCCCGTTGATTCATCCTGGGTGCGCGCGCCACACCGCGCCGATCGCCGCGATTATCCGGATCGCTCGCGATTTCGCCGTCCGTCGCCGCCGCAGCCCGCTGCCGCAGTCCGGACCCAAGGCGAACGGAGGCCAGCATAAGGTTAACGAAATAAAATGCTTGTTTTCCGGTGTGTGTCGCCGGCACGCGGGGCGTTGATGCATAATGTTGCCTCAATCCCGTCCCGGCTCGACGTTCGATGACCACGACCGCCCGCTCCCCGGCCCGACTGTTCCGCGACCCGGAGGTGCTCCGCGAGGAAAGGCCGGACGGCTCGGTCCGCCTGCGGTCCGCAATCCCGCTGCCGCAACCGTACGCGCGCTGTGCCGGCGAATGGCTCGAGGACTGGGCGGCGCGCGATCCGGCGCGCCTCTTCCTCGCCGAACGGGACGCCCGCGGCGAGTGGGTCCGCATCTCGTACGGGGCCGCGCACGAGCGCGTCTACCGCCTCGCGACGTGGCTGCTGGCGCGCGGACTGTCGCCCGAAAGGCCGCTCGTGATCCTGTCTGACAACGGGATCGAGCACGCGCTGCTGATGCTGGCCGCGATGCACATCGGCGTGCCGTCCTGCGCCATTTCGCCGGGCACGTCGCTGCAATCCAGGGACCACGCGAAGCTGAAGGCGAACATCGAACTGCTGCGTCCCGGCGTCGTCTACGCGGATGACGCGGAGCGGTACGGGCCCGCGCTGGCCGCGATCGCGCCGCTGCACGACGGCGTCGTCGTGGCCGGGAGCCGCAGCGCCGAGGGCGTTGACGCGATTCGGTACGCGGCGATCGAGTCGACACCTGCCGACGTCGCGTCGGTGCGGGAGGCGTTCGATGCGGTCGGCCCGGAGACGATCGCGAAGTTCCTGTTCACATCCGGCTCGATCGGCGCGCCGAAGGCGGTCATCAACACCCACCGGATGATGTGCTCGAACCAGGCCGCAAAGGGCGCGATCTGGCCGTTCCTGCAGGATTCGCCGCCGGTCGTCGTCGACTGGCTCCCGTGGAGCCACACGTTCGGCGGCAATCACAACTTCAACCTGGTGCTGCGCTGGGGCGGCGCGCTGCATATCGACGACGGCAAGCCGGTCGCGGCGCTGCTCGCGCGCACCGTGCGCAATCTCAAGGAGATCTCGCCGACGCTCTACTTCAGCGTGCCGCGCGCCTACGACATGCTGGTGCCGCTGCTGCGCGACGACGAGGAGTTGCGTGCGAGCTTCTTCCGGCGCCTGCAGATGATCTTCTACGCCGGCGCCGCGCTGCCGCAGCACCTCTGGGACGACCTGGAGCGGCTCGCGCGCCTGGCGGTCGGCGAACCCGTGACGATGGTGTCGTCGTGGGGGGCGACCGAGACCTCGCCGCTCGCCACCGATTGCCACATGCAGGCGGTGCGCTCCGGCGTCATCGGCGTCCCGGTCCCGGGCGTCGAACTGAAGCTGCTGCCGGTCGCCGACAAGTTGGAGGTCCGTGTCAAGGGGCCGAACGTCTTCCCCGGCTACTGGAAGCAGCCGGACCTGTCGAAGGCGGCGTTCGACGAGGAGGGCTTCTATCTCATCGGCGATGCCGTGGAATACGTCGACCCGCGGCGACCGGAACTCGGTCTGCTCTTCGACGGTCGGGTCGCCGAGGACTTCAAGCTGCTCACCGGAACCTGGGTTCATGTCGGATCCGTGCGCGTGCGCGGCATCGACGCGCTGTCCCCGGTCGCACAGGACATCGTCGTGACCGGCCACGACCGCGACGAGATCGGATTCCTGGTGTTCCCGAACGTCGCCGAGTGCCGCCGCCTCTGTCCCGGGCTGCCGCCCGACGCGCCGGTCGAGGCGGTCCTGACGAACCCGGCCGTCGTGCGGCGCGTCCGCGAGGGCATGTCGGCGATGGCGCAGGGCGGCGGATCCTCGACGTACCCGGCGCGCGTCGTGCTGATGGAAGAGCCGCCGTCCGTCGAGGCGGGCGAGATTACCGACAAGGGCTACATCAACCAGCGGATCGTCCGGACGCGACGTGCCGACCTGGTCGAATGGCTCCATGCCGACGTCCCGGACCGTCAAGTCATCACGCTGCCTCGCGGGCCGGCGCTGGCCTGATCGCGGCACGGGCGACTCGAGCGCCGGCGACGCCGCGCGATTCGACGTACATTCGATGCCTCGACGGCTCGTCGGCGCCGGGTATTGTCATGGGAATCCTCGATTTCTGGCGTCATAAGGACGCGGGTGACCAGCTCGACTCGCCGCACGTCTCGCCGGCGCTGGTCCATGCGGCCACCGACCTCGTCGTCAAGATCGCCAGCCCCAGGGTCGCGCTCGTCCGCGACTATCGCGAGCGCCTCGCGCCGGCCGTCGAGACGGCGATCGTCTATCTTCGTTCGATGCTCGACCTGCTTCCGCCGCCACGGGACGCGACGGCCGCCAACTGGGTCAACGATCCCTACGTCCATGCGTTCTTCGCGACGCACGAGGACGTCGCGCGGACGTTCAGCCGCTCGCGCGAGGTGCGTGCGTTCTTCGAGCAGGAGCCCTGGCAGGGCGAGGCTTTCGGCGTGCTCGCGATGGCTTTCGAGGAGCGCAAGGTACTCGGCGTCGAAATGCGCGGCGATGCGGTGCGATCCGACGTCCCGCAGACCATCGTCAGCTTCTCCGAGCACGCGGTGGATGCCGTTGGCGCGACCGAGGCCGACCTGCGGCGAGAGCTGGGGCGACGGACCTTCGAGGAGTTCGGACTGCAGGCGTTGCGCCGGATTGGCGAGGCCAAGGCCGAGCAGCGCGCGCTCGAGGACGAGGTCGTCGTGTTGAAGGCGCGCCTGCGACTGATGCAGGCGCGGGCGACGAGCCTGGGCCTCGCGGCACCGGCGGACGCCGGCGAGGCCGCACGCATGGAAGCGCGCCTGGACGAGAACGAGCGCGAGCTCGGCGTGCTTACCGCAAGCGCGCTGGAACACGAACTCGCGTGCCTCGTCGACGTGCTGCGGCTGCCGCAGCGCACGGTGGCGGTGACGACGAGGTCGTTGCGCCTGAATGCGCTGAACGTCGTCGACGACGGGGACGGTCCGGCGCTGAAATCGGAAATCGTCTTCCCGGTGGCCGAGATCGCGGGAGATCCACCGCGGATCCGGGCGTTGGCCGCGATGCGCTTCCCGCGCGCCGACTTGCTGCCGGAGGACCAGGGGATCCGCGAGGCCGAGCGGTACCTGCGCTAACGCGACACCGCCTCGGGGCTCGACACCGCGAAGGGTCGATTCGCGTCCGTCGCGCAGGACCGCCACGCGCCGTCCTCGTCCATCGATTCCACCACGCACGAGGCGACCGGCACGGCAGCCAGCGACCCGTACCATTCCCACGGACGGCCGCCGCGGCGAGCACCGTCCCGCTCGAGGGCGCGCGAAACCAGGTAGTGCAGCCCCGCGACCCGCCGCAGCGCCTCGCCGCGCCACGGGATCAAGTGTTCCGCCGCGATGCCGAATCGGAACACTCCGCCCTTCACCGCACGCAGTTGAAGGGCGGTGAAGTGCAGCACGGCGCCGGAGTCCAGCACGAGCGGCTTCAGCAGCGAAGGCTCGAAGTCCTGCCGCACCGAGAACCACGCGATCGCGCGCTCCTCGGCCGAGTGGCCGACCTTCGCCGGACGAATCGCCTCGCTGTGCAGGATCTGCCCATAGCGCTCGCCGGTCGTGTAGTGCCAAGCCATCCGCATCCGCAGTCCGCCATCGTGGGTCGACAAGCCGGCACGCAGCACCCGGCCGCACGCCCCCTGCCGATGGGATCGGCACCGTCGCTTCAACCTTGAGCGGCAGGTTCGGGATAACCCGCGCAGCGCGGGGCGGAGGGCCGCGAATTCGCCGTGATTTCCCGGCCATGCCGACGGCTCGCGCCCCTCGCTTTTCCTCGCGAGCGAAACACCGGCTTTATCGAGCGACCCGGCGCGGCAGGCGTTCGATAAAAAGTGGCCTGACGATTTCATCGGCGTCGCCCAAGGCCGGCCGTCTCGACCGGCCACGGCGATCGACGAGCAGGAGGGAAGCTTCCATCATGAAACCCGACGTTCGCAGCCGTGCCGCGCTGGCCCGCGCGGTCATCGCGATGGACGAGCGCGCGCGGCTCTTCACGGCGCCCGAGCTGTCCAACCCATTCCCGGATCGCAGCGCCTCCTGGACGTGCGCATCGAAGCAGGCCGCTCAGGCCGTCTTCGTTCGTTTCCTGCTGCACGGCTTCGAGGCCCTGCGTGGCGTCCATCTGCTGCCTGGAACGGACCTGGAGATCACGGACGGCTTCGAGACCGTCCTGCTGCAGGCGGCGCCGCGCGAATTCGGCGCCGGGCTGACGCCGCATGAGCGCGGGCTGCTGGCGCAGTTGGCGCGCGCCGCCGAGACGAGTCCGATCGAGGAGGGGATCTTCGAGCCGCAGGCATTGCGCGACGTGCTGCAGCTTTCGCTGACGCTGGGCGCGAGGGTGCTCGCGGAAGTCGCGCGCGTCGACCCGGAGGTGGCGGTCCTCGCGCGCGAAGACCTTCCGCGCTGGGAGGCCGGCGAGTTCGGCGAGGCGTCGTCGAGCGCGCCGGCCGCGCTTCCGCGCTGGACGCTGATGCGGGCACGCGGCGTCGCTGCGCTGCTGCTCGACGAAGGCATCTCGAGCGACGCGTCGCTCGACGAGCTGAAGCGCCGCGTCGACGAGCGCCTGGAGCGGATGCTGTCGCGCGGCGCCTCGCCGCGCGCGCGAAGCGTCGCGACGCTGCGGGCCTTCCGCCGGCAGCTCGACGACGACGTCGCCGGCGACGCCGACTAGTCGCGACGCGCGCACGAACACCGGAAAGCAGGGGCTCTGCGATGGAACGTATGGAGCGCAACGTCGTCCGCGCGCACCTGGACGCCGTGATGCATCGGCTCAGGACGCGGTCGGACCTGGTCGTGAAACCCGCGCTGGAGCGCTCGCCGCTGCCGCCGGCCGAAGCCGCGCAGCGCGCCTGCGAGCAGCTGGAGGAGATCAGCCACGCCGTCGTGATGCTGTCGCAGCTGGAAACGCGCGGCGCCGGTTCGGCGGGCGCCGGCGAGGCGGCTGCCGCGACACGCGGTCCGGAAGGCCACCGCAACCTGCTGCAGGTCACTTACGACACCGCATTCGGCGCGCTGGATCCGAAGCTGCCGCAGCACGATCGCCTGCTTGCCGGCTGGATGCTGCTCGCACGGGCTCATCAATGGCCGATACCGGGCTCGCCATTCGATGACTCCAGCCGTGCCACGGCGCTTCTCGCCGCCGCGCAGGCACTCTGGGAGGCCCTGCAGCAGCGCCTCGCCGGTTCGCCCGACGTCGTCGATGCGCGGCCGGGCGAAGCGGCGTGCCGGCATTCCGACGGAGCAGACGACAGCGATATCGGGCCCGACACGACGCTGCCGTTCGAAGCCGACCAGCCGTTCTGACGGCGGTCTCCGCGTTGCGGCGGGTCCGCGTCGGGGCGCCGTCGCAGCGACGCGCTGGATTGCCGTTCATCGTCTCGGATTGACCCGCGTCAAGTCCCGCCCGCGCGGCGACGGATAAGATTCATTGCATATATACCTTATCCGCTCTCGAACTGGGGTGAATCCATGACGTACCCGACGATCGTCGACCACGTGCGCCGCGGCGCGCTGGCGCTCGGATGCCTGGTCGGCCTGTCTGCGCCGCTGATGGCCGCGACGTCCAGGGCCGGTGCCGGGGATTTCGGTCCTCCGCAGGGCCCGCCGATCCATGCGGTGCTGACCAGCCCGCCGAACGTGCCGCCTCCGGTGGCGCGCCACTATCCGGCGAAAGTCATCGTCGAACTCGAGGTCGTCGAAAAGCAGATGCCGATCTCCGAGGGCGTGACCTACACGTTCTGGACGTTCGGCGGGACGGTTCCCGGCAGTTTCATCCGCGTGCGCCAGGGCGATACGGTCGAGTTCCACCTGAAGAACAATCCGGCGAACAAGATGCCGCACAACATCGACCTGCACGGCGTGACCGGCCCGGGGGGAGGCGCAGCATCGAGCTTCACCGCGCCGGGCCATGAATCGCAGTTCACGTTCAAGGCGCTCAACGAAGGCATCTACGTGTACCACTGCGCCACCGCGCCGGTCGGCATGCACGTGGCCAATGGCATGTACGGGCTGATCCTGGTCGAGCCGCCGCAGGGGCTTCCGAAGGTCGACCACGAGTACTACGTGATGCAGGGCGACTTCTACACGACCGGAAAGTATCGCGAGAAGGGCAACCAGCCGTTCGACATGGAGAAGGCGATCGACGAACGGCCGACCTACGTGCTGTTCAATGGTGCCGAAGGATCGCTGACGGGCGACAAGGCGCTGCACGCCAACGTCAACGAGACGGTGCGGCTGTTCGTCGGCAACGGCGGCCCGAACCTCGTCTCGAGCTTCCATGTCATCGGCGCGATCTTCGACAAGGTGCGGTTCGAAGGCGGCACGAACATGCAGAGCAACGTGCAGACGACGCTGATACCGGCCGGCGGCGCGGCCATCGCGGAATTCCGCACGCGCGTGCCCGGAAGCTACGTGCTCGTCGACCATTCGATCTTCCGCGCGTTCAACAAGGGCGCGCTGGCGATCCTGAAGGTGGATGGCGATGCCGACAAGGCGATCTACTCCGGCAAGGAAGTCGACGCCGTGTACCTCGGGGACCGCGCGGCACCGAACCTGAATGCGGTGGCGCAGGCGACGACGGCATCGGAAAAGGGCGCGCTGTCGCTGGAGGACCAGGTCCGCGCCGGCGAAGCGCTCTTCGCCGGCACCTGCTCCGTCTGCCACCAGAGCAACGGCGGCGGCCTGCCGGGCGTGTTCCCGCCCCTGGCGAAGTCGGACTTCCTCGCGGCGGACCTCAAGCGCGCAGTCGGCATCGTGCTGAAGGGATTCAACGGCAAGGTCACCGTCAACGGCAGCGAGTACAACTCTGTCATGCCGCCGATGAACCAGCTCAACGACGACGAGATCGCGAACATCCTGACCTACGTCGTGAACAGCTGGGGCAATGCCGGGGGGCGGGTCGCGGCCGACGACGTCAAGGCGCAGCGCGCCGCAGCCGTCGCCGGTGCCGCCGCGCCTGCCGCACACTGACGTCGGCGCCGCAGTGACGCTGCGGGGCGACCGGTCGTGGCCATGAGGCGCGCCATGGCCATTCGCATGGGCCGGGCCCGGCTGCGGGCCGCGGCGATCGGCGCGGCCTCGGTGCTGGGCGTGGCCGGCGTGCCGGCTTCGGCGGCGCCGGCCTACGTCGCGCTGCCGGGCGGCACGTTCGAAAGCGTCCTGCCGCAGGGCAACTCGCCGACCGCATCGACGCCGGTGGACGTCGCGCGCTTCGCGTTGCGGGTCGAGCCGGTCACCGCGGCCGAGTTTCTCGCCTTCGTCGTGACGCATCCCGAATGGCGCAGAGGCGCCGCGCCGGAGGTCTTCGTCGACGCACGCTACCTCGCCGACTGGCGGTCGCCGCTGCAACTCGCCTCGCTCGCCGGCGCTGATCGACCGGTCACGAACGTCAGCTGGTTCGCCGCGCGGGCATTCTGCGAAAGCGAGGGCGCGCGCCTGCCCACATGGCTCGAGTGGGAGTACGCGGCGGCGGCCGACGAGACGCGGCGCGATGCGAGGTCCGATCCCCAGTGGCGGCAAAGAATCCTCACGTGGTACGAGCAGCCGGCGTCCGCCGGCCTGCCGGCCGTCGGAGGCGCGCCGAACGCCTACGGCGTGCGGGACCTGCACGGCGTCGTCTGGGAATGGGTCGAGGACTTCAACGCGCTGTTCATCGCCGGCGACAGTCGCACGCAGGGCGACCCCGACCTGCTGAAGTTCTGCGGCGCCGGAGCGATCAGCGTGCTCGATCGCGACAGCTACGCGGTCCTGATGCGCATCGCGCTGCTGTCGTCGCTGGTGGCCGCCGATACGACCGCCAGCCTGGGCTTCCGCTGCGCCCGCTCGATTCCGGAGAAACCATGAAAACGATCCACGATCCCTCGCGCCGGCGCGCGCTGGCGCGCCTCGGCATCGCGCTGTCGGCCCCCTGGGCGTCCGCACTTCCGCGTGCCGCCGGCGCCGAGATTCCGCTGCCGGGCAACTCGATCTACCAGCTGCATCCGGCGCTGCTCGACCAGGACGGTCGCCCGTTCGATCTCGCATCGCTGCGCGGGAACCCCGTTCTCGCCAGCATGTTCTACAGCTCGTGCGAGATGGTGTGCCCGATGATCTTCGAGACGATCCGGCAGACGGTCGACGCGCTGCCCGCGGCTGGCCGCCGGCGCATCCGCGTCCTGATGGCCAGCTTCGATCCGGCCCGCGACAGCGTCGAGGTC
Organism: Burkholderiaceae bacterium; assembly: GCA_035524275.1. Lineage (GTDB taxonomy): Bacteria > Pseudomonadota > Gammaproteobacteria > Burkholderiales > Burkholderiaceae_F > DATKPC01. Next base: position 13,566 of record DATKPC010000122.1, on the reverse strand, counting down.
CTGAAGCGGACCGCGAAGGCGCACGGCTGCGATGACCGCTGGACGCTCGTCCGTGCGGATGAGGTGGACACCCGCAAGCTCGCCGCGCTGCTTGGCGTACAGTATCGGCGTCTCGCGAGCGGCGAATTCAACCACTCGACGAGCATCGAACTGCTCGACGGCGAGGGACGCATCGTCGCCCGTAGCGGGAAGCTGGGCGCCATCGACCCGCAATTGATGCAGCCGCTGAAGAAGGAACTCGAACGTCGCGCCTGACGGCGGCAGGGCGCGCGGCCACCCGACAGCCACGTGCACATCCTGCATCCGGCGATGCGCCGGCGAATTCCCGTTGCCTGCGCGCTCGTTGCCTGCGCGCTCGTCGCCTGCGCCTCTGCTGCGGCGACGGAGCGAACGATCCCGGACGGCTGCCGCGACGCCGTCGTCTACGCGGCCGGCACGCTGATGGCCGGTTGCACCGAAGAAGCCGATGCGGTCGCGCCGCTGATCGCTGCGCTGCGCGGCTTCCAGGATCGCGTCGGTGCCGACGACAGCGCGATGCGGTCGGTCGTCCACGCCGCCGACAGGACGCTCGCCGCCTTGCGCGCGGCCGCTGCGGTCAGGGCGGCCAGGGCCGTCGACCTGCCGCCCGGCGATGTGCGGCACGGGGACGCCCGGCCCGGGGACTCGCCGTCGCGCGCGGCGACGCCCGTCGAATCGGGAGCCGGCGCCGATGATCGGGCCACGCTCGTCGCCCTGGTCCGCGTGCTGGCCTCCGCGGCGGCGCGGGCCGCGGACGCGAACGCGTTTTCGTCCGCCATCGTCGACTGGCGCCGTCGTTACCTCGAGCTCTTCGACCGCTGGATCCTGTTGCCGGGGCAGGACCTGGCATCGCGCCAGGCCTACGACCTTGTCGCCGCCTTCCGCCTCGAGGAGGCGGCCGCGATACTCGACTCGCAGTTGGCCGCGCAGGAGCAGGGCGATACGGCGCTCGCCGCGCTGACGGCCCTGCGCGACGCCCAGGTCCACGACCTGACGGATGCGGCGGCCGGCGCCGAAAAGGTCGGCACCGAAGCCCTCTACGCGAAGGCGCACGGCTGGGTTCCGGACGATCTCGACTACCTGGCTGCCGAACTGGGGTTCCTGCGGCGCAGCGGCAGGCCGGGGAAGGGGATCCGCATCGCGCAGGATGCGCTGGACGCCGCCGCGGCCTCGACCGACCAGCCGAGCGAACGCCTGGAGCGTCGCGCCCGCATCCTCGCCGAGATCGGCATCCTGCAGCGTGCCGACGGGCGCCCGGCAGAGGCGCGCGCCGCACTGGTCGAGGCGCGTGACATCCTGCGCCGGCTGGCTGCCGGGACGCCGGAGGTCTTCGATCCGGCCCTCGCCGACGTCCTCGACGCGCTCGGCGACCTTGCCGCCGATGCCGGTGCCGCGCGCGAAGGGGCGTCGGAGCCGACACCGGAGGACGCGTGGACCGAGGCGCGGGGGATCCGTCGGCGACTGGCAGCGGCAAATGCCGCCGCCTTCGAGCCCGGCCTCGCGACGACGCTCGGTCGCCTGGGCGACTACTATCGAGCGGTCGGACGCGACTCCGACGCGGAGGCGAGCTGGTCGGACGAGCGCGACGCGCTGCTGGACCTTGCGCGAAGCGATCCGACGGCCTACGGACCCCAGCTCGTGCGGACCCTCGAGGCGCTGCGCGGGCTGCCGCGCCGGACGCAGCCGGCGGCCTCGATCGCCGAGCGCCAGCAGGTCGGAGCGCGCGATGTCCTGCGCCTGCTCGCCGCCGACGACCCGGGGTATTTCGAGCCCGACCTCGCGCGCGCGCTGGGCAGCCTGGGCGACCTCTACCTGCGGACCGGGCGGGCGGACGAGGCCGAAAAGGCGTTCGCCGAAGGGCTCGCGATCAACCGCCGCCTGGCGGCCGCGGATCCGGCGCGCTTCGATACCGATCTCGCGCAGTCGATGCACGACCTCTGCAGCGTCGACGCGGCGCGGCACCGCTACGAAGCGGCGAAGCGTTGCTTCCGGGACGCCATCGCGGTGCTGCGCCCGCACGCGACGACGAGCGCGCTGGTGCGCACGCGCAGCCTGCTCTACCTGCTGGACCTGGACCGGGTCTACGTCGCCTCGAGCGACGCCGAGGGACGCGAAGCGCTGCACGCCGAATTCGCGGAATACCTGGACGAGGGCGGCATCGCCGGCGCGGCGCGCTGAAGCCGGCCGCCTGCGGCAGCGTTCCGTCCCTACGGTGGTCGAGGAAGGCCGAACCGCACCGCGCCGCGCGCCTTGGCCATTGACGTCCGCGTGATGCCCGGTCATCGGACGCCGCTTCCCGTCGATCCCGCCGCCGCGACAACACGTCGCCAAAGGCATAGCGTTTTCGGACCGTCCATCGCTTGCGATCCGGAGGTGCCGAATGTCGACGCGTTCGATGTCCCGTTCGTGGCGCGCGATGTGGGCTCGGTTGCGACGCAGCATCGCGCTGCACGCGAGCGTGGCCGGCACGATGCTCGCGTTGGCCTGCCCCCCGGCGTGGTCGGCGGCGACCGTGACCGGGTTCACGCCGACCTCGGGCCCGATCGGCACCGTGATCACGATGTCCGGATCCGGATTCACCGGCTTCACGACGGCCTGGATCGGCAGCGCGCACGACGCACCCCTCCTCGTCGTCAGCGACACGACGCTGCAGATCACCGTTCCCGCGGACGCCAAGCTCGGCAGCCAGAGCATCGGCATCATCAGCCCGACGCAGACGCTGTTTCCGCCGCAGCATTTCACGGTCCTCGCGGGCAACGCGCCCACGATCGCGTTCGCGGCAAGTCCGACGACGGTCACGCCGGGCGGCAGCGCGACGCTGAGTTGGTCGACGACGAACGTCACGACGTGCGTGGCATCCGGGGGCTGGAGCGGAAGCGTTGCCACGAGCGGAACGGCAACAGAGTCGCCGACGGCCACGACGACCTACACGTTGACGTGCAGCGGCGCCAACGGGTCGATCCAGGCGAACGCGACGGTTACCGTAAGGATCCCGGCGCCCACGATCGCGCTGGCGGCAAGTCCGGCTTCCATCGTCTCGGGCGCGAGCTCGACGCTGTCGTGGTCGACGACGAACGCCGCAAGTTGCACCGCGAGCGGCGGCTGGAGCGGAAGCGAGGCGACGAGCGGCTCGCTCTCCGTGTCACCATCGCGAACGACGACCTACACGCTGGCGTGCACGGGGGCCGGAGGCACCTCGCGGGCTTCGGCGACCGTGAGCGTAACGGCCGCGCCGAAGCCGACCGTCACCGTCGGCGCCAACCCACCGTCGATCAGCGCCGGTTCCAGCTCGACGCTGACCTGGTCCAGCTCGAACGCGACGTCGTGCGTCGCAAGCGGGGCCTGGACCGGCACCGAGCCGCTGAGCGGGACGCTCGTCGTCGCGCCGGCGGCCTCGGCCACCTATACCCTCACGTGTTCCGGCCCGGGCGGCCAGGGCACCGCGAACGCCGCGGTCACGGTGGTCTCGCCACCACCGCCCGCCGTGACGATCACGGCAAATCCCGCAACCATCAACGCCGGGAGCGCGTCGACGCTGACCTGGACCAGCTCCAACGCGACCGCCTGCACCGCCAGCGGCGGATGGAGCGGCGGCCAGTCGACGAGCGGGACGCTGAGCGTAGCTCCGGCGGCGACCACGACCTATGCGCTGAGCTGTACCGGCAGCGGCGGATCGGCGGCCGGCAGTGCCGTCGTCACCGTCATTCCGGCGGGAACGCCTACCGTGAGCCTGTCGGCAAGCCCCGTCGCGATCCTTGCGGGCGCCAGCGCGACGCTGACCTGGACCAGCACGAATTCGACGTCGTGCCTGGCGAGCGGTGGGTGGAGCGGCAGCCAGGCGACCAGCGGAAGCGCAACGGTTTCGCCGACCACGACGACGACCTACACGTTGACCTGCTCGACGGCGACCGCGTCGACGACCGTCAGCGTCAGCCCGGCCGCGGGAATCGGCTCCGTGGCGGTGGCCGGCATGCCGCTGATTTCCCGCAATGTGCCGGCCTACGCGTCGAGCTCGAAGAGCGCCGCCGCGAACGCCGACGATGCGGACTACGCGACGACATGGCGTTCCAGCGGCGTGCCGTCGACGCTCACGTACGATCTCTCGGCGGTTCCGACCGCACAGCGCCAGTCCGTGCTTCTCGTCTGGTACAACGACGATACGTACGACTACGACCACACCCTGGGTGGCGGCGTCGGGTACAACAACGCGGGCTCGTACACGATCCAGGCCAATGCGGCCGCCGGCGGTGGCGCCGTCCCGACCTCCGGCTGGGTCACCCTGGCGAGCGTGACCGGCAACACCAAGAATTCGCTGCAGCATCTGCTTTCGTTCGCCGGGTACAACTGGATCCAGGCGAGCTTCACGGCGTCCGACGGCTCCTCCGGGAATACGGACATCGACATCAACATGGACGTCTACGATGCCTCCAGCATCACCGACGGCTGGTTCTTCGGAGGAGATTCGATCACGGCCAACTGCATGGGCCACGCCTACGCCAGCTCGTCGAGTTCGCCCGCCTTCGGGGCGCAGGTGAACGCCGCGACGGGCAATACGCCGCTGCAGGTCAACGCCGGCATGGCGGGCTGGACGAGCACGACGTGGCTCCCCTACCTCTCGACCTGGCTGACCGGCTTCCACGGGCGCTTCGTGACGCTGGATCTCGGCACGAACGATGCCGGCGGAGGCGCGAGCCCGACGACGTTCTACAACAACATGCTGACCATGGTCGAGCAGATCGAGAGCGCGGGCATGCTCGCCGTCGTGCCGACGATTCCCTATTCACCGGAGCCGACCCACCTCGCGAACATCCCGGGGCTGAATGCGCAGATCGAGAATCTCTACCTGAATCATCCGACCGTCATTCCCGGCCCGGACCTTTTCAGTTTCTTCCAGCAGAACCCGTCGTTGATCGGGTCGGACCAGCTGCACCCGACGACGCTCGGATGCGCCGACTACCGTCAACTGTGGGCGCAGCAGGCCGAAGGCCAGTACGCGGTCGGCACGGCGGCCCCGGTCGTCTCGCTCAGCCTGGTGCCGGCTTCGATCGCGTCCGGATCCGGCGCGACCTTGTCGTGGACGAGTACGGGGGCGACCTCCTGCATCGCCGGCGGGAGCTGGTATGGCCCGCAATCGATCTCGGGGAGCCTCGCGGTCAGCCCTGCCGCGACGTCGTACTACACGTTGACCTGCACCGGAAGCGGTGGCGCCGGCTATGCGACCGTCGTGCTGCCGGTCAACTGAGCGGGGGTGCTGCAGCGGTATCGCGGGCGGAAAGGGAAAAGAACCGCATCATCGCGCCGAGCCGGCCCGACTGCGCCGACATCTCCTCGGCGGTCGCCGCGAGCTGCTCCGAAGCGGCGGCATTCTGCTGGCTTGCCGCGTCCAGCCGCGACATCGCCTCGTTGATGCGACCGACGCCGTTGCCCTGTTCGGCGCTTGCGGCGGCCATCGCCTGCACGAGTTCCGCGGTCCGCGTGATTTCCGGCACGATGCGCGCGAACAGCGCCCCGGCGTCGCCGGCGAGCGTACTGCCGCTGCCGGCGAGCGCCCCGATCTCCTCCGCGGCAACGCGGCTGCGTTCGGCGAGCGTCCGCACTTCGGTCGCGACGACCGCGAAGCCGCGACCGTGCTCGCCGGCGCGCGCCGCCTCGATCGCGGCGTTGAGCGCCAGGAGGTTCGTCTGGTGCGCGATATCGTCGATCACCGAGATGCGCGCCGCGATCTCCCGCATCGCCTCGACGGTGCGGCGGACGGATTCACCGCCTTCGAGGGCGGTCGTCGCCACGCCTGCGGCGAGCGTCCCGGTGGTGTTCGCGTGGTCGGCGGTGAGCGCGATCGAGCCGGACATGTCGTTGACGGATCGCGCCGCCTGTTCCACGCCGGCGGCCTGCTGCGACGCCAGCTCGGAAAGCGATTGCGCCGTCGATGAAACCTGCGCCGCGGCGCCGTCGAGCGCCTGCGCCGCCGCCCGCACGTCGGCCATCGTCCGGGCCAGAGTCTCGACGGTCGCATTGCAATCGTCCTTCAGCCGCCCCCACGTGCCGCGGTACTCCGCGTCGACGCGCTGCGTGAGGTCGCCGCGCGCCAGCGCGGCGACGACGCGCCCGACGTCGGCCAGCCCGGATTCCGCGGTCCTCATCAGGTCGTTGATCGCCTGCCCCACCTGCCGGAAGAATCCGGTCCGGTCCTCGAGCCGCATGCGGCGGCCGAAGTCGCCGGCGACGGCGGCGGAGACGATCTCCGCGAGTTCGCGTTCCCCAGCCAGCTGGTCCGTGCGATCGATCCATTGGCCGATCGTGCCGAGGCGATGGCCCTCGGCATCGCGCACGGGCGACGTGATGACCTCGTAGGTCCGGCCGCCCAGGTGCAGCGTCTCGGTCGACGTCGCCTGCAGGCGCGCGACGCGCTCCATCGCGGCTGCCGGGTCGCGGTGGAAGATGCCGATCGAGCGGCCAAGGAGGCGTGCCGGGTCGAAGTCCGGCAGGTCCTGGCGGAACGCCGCGGCGTCCCGCGCGAGCAGCGACTGCAGCGCCGGGTTCACGTAGACGATCGTGCCGTCGCCGTCGGCGATCCGCAGCGGCACGTTCGCCGCGTCGAGGGCCTGGCGAATGCGCGTCATCTCCGCGAGCGTCCGCGCATCGGCGTCGCGGCGCTGCTTCAGGCTCGATTGCATCGAGGACAATGCCTGCAGCAGCCGGCCCAGCTCGTCGTGCGTCGCGATGTCGATGCGGAAATCGAGGCGCCCGCCCTCGACGGCCTGCGCCGCCTCGACGGCGGCGCGCAGCGGAACCGTGATCGAGCGTGCCAGCCGCCACGCCAGCAGCGCGCCGAGCAGGGCGGCGAACGCGCACAGCCCGAGGAGGACGCGCGGTCCGCGCCGTGCGCGTTCGGTCGCGGCCTTCGCGTGCGCGTCGATCTCGTCGCGCTTCCAGTCGCCGAGGCGCTGCTGCGCCGATCCGTACGCCGCGAGCGCGGGTTCGACCGCGGCATGGACCGCGTTGCGGACCGCGGCCGCCGAAGGCCCCGCCTTCATCCGCAAGGCGTCGTTGCGGGCCGCCAGGTAGACGCCGCGAAGGCGCGCGACCTCGCCCAGCAGGGCCCGTCCCCGCGGCTCGGCGACGGCGCTGTCGACCCGCTGCTGAAGCGCGGCGATGTCCGCGGTCGCCTTTTCGATCTGCTGCTTGAGCAGATCGGCCTCTCCGGTGTCCTGCGCCAGCAGGAGACGCAGCGTCCGCTGCCCGTTCAGGGCCGACGCCGAGCTCCAGTCGAGCAGCAGCCGCTGCACCTCCGCGTCGGTCGTCGCCGTCTGCTCGACGTCGCGGCTGCTGCGCTCGTTCATCAGCGTCGCGATGACGGCGGCGGCGACCTGCAGCGTGATGAGGACGGCGAACGCCAGCGCGAGCCGTGTCGCGACCCGCGTCCGGGCAAATGGTTTCATCGGTGAATCCTCGGTCGATTCGTGCGCCGTGCCGCGAACCGGGCGGCGCAGGAACCCAGGCGAAGCATGCGACGGGCGCCGCGCCGGCAATCGCCGGAATTGCGCTCGGCCGGTCCGCGACATCGCGGAATCGGCGCTGGCCCGGGAACCCCGACCCAGGTCGGGGTGGCCCCCCTTCCGCCGTCGCGTGTTTCCCGCGGTCCGCCTCCATAAGATCTCCCCACGGTGTCGCGAAAGGCCGGCGAGGCCGCCGGATCGCGACAGGACGAATGCGGAGGAGCTACAGCGATGGGAGAGCATCGGACGATGCGCAGCGCGCACGTGCTGCGGGAAGCGCCCGCGACGATCAGCCGGCATTTCGGCGTCGATGCCGTGCCGCACTTCGATCGGCGCCAGGAAATGCGGCCCGCGACGTCGGTGCCGATCGTGCGCTGGGTCAGTGATCCGGACGGCTGGGCGGCCGCCTCGCCGCCGCGCGAATGCATTCTCGCGCACTGGGGCCTCGTGCCCCCGTCGTCGCGCGACATGCGCTTCGGGCTACGCTGCATCACGGCGCGTTCCGAAACCGTCGAGAGGCTGCCGGCGTTCCGGACGGCCTACCGGCAGCGCCGGTGCCTCGTCCCGGTCAACGCCTATTTCGAATTCGGCGGCGAGCGCGCCGGCGCCGCCCGCTGGCGCATCGAACTGGCCGACGGTGGCCTCTTCGCCCTCGCCGGCCTGTGGGAGGCGTGGCGCGACCCGGCCACGGCGGCCGTCATCGAGAGCTTCGCGATCGTGACGTGCCGCGCGAACGCCGATGTCGCCGGCATCCGCGGTCGGATGCCGGTGATCGTCGCGCCCCCGGACCATGACGCGTGGCTCGATCCGCGCGTCAATCCGCGCGGCCTGCTCGTGCCCTTCGCGGGCGGCGCCTTGCGCGTCGCGCGCGACGATGCCGTCGAAGCGATGCCGCGGCCGGCGCTGCCGTCGACGCGATTCGGACTCGTCGACCTGCTCGCCGTCGTCGCGGCTTGAGCCGGGACGACGGCGGCTAAACTGCGGCCGGCGCGCGCCATCCGGGGCGCGAAATCCGGCGCGCACAAGGCGGCGCGCACAAGGCGGCGCACGCTTTCCAGCGCGACCCGCCGCGAGGGCCGGCGTGGCGACGAACGGACACGGGATCGACGGGGATTCGCGGCGCCGGCGCCGGATCGCGGAGATCCTGCTGTGGGTGACGCCGCTGATCTGGTCGTCGAACTACATCATCGCGAGGGCGGCCCGCGACATCGTGCCGCCGAACCTCCTCGCGTTCGGCCGCTGGAGCGTCGCGCTCGCGGTGCTGCTTCCGTTCAACGGCGTCGCGCTGGCGCGCTCGTTCGGCGACTGGCGCGGCGAGTGGTGGCGCCTGCTGGTGCTCGGCGCGCTCGGCATGTGGATCTGCGGCGCCTTCGTCTATATCGGCGCGCGCGCCACGACGGCGACGAACATCGCGTTGATCTACGCCGCGGCGCCGGTCGGCATCGCGGTGCTGGGCCACCGGCTGCTCGGCGAGCGCGCCACCGGCGCGCAGCGGTTCGCGATGGGGCTCGCGGTCGCCGGCGTGCTGTGCGTCATCGTCAAGGGCGACCCGCGCGACCTGATCCACGTGCGATTCAACGCCGGCGACCCGTGGATCCTCGTCGCGGGCATCGCGTGGATCGCCTACTCCGTGCTGCAACGCCTGTGGTCGTCGACGCTCCCGCCGTCGCAGCGCCTGACCGCGATCACCGCCGGAGGCCTGCTGGTGCTGCTGCCGTTCACGATCCACGAGGCGATCGGGCGTGGCGGGATCGACATCGACCGCCGCGGAGCGCTGCTGATCGTCATGGCGGGACTGCTGCCCGGCGCGTTGTCCTACCAGGCCTACCTGTGGATGCAGCGTGAGCTGGGCGCCACGCGCGCCGGGCTCGTGATGTACCTGGCGCCGGTCTACTCCGCCTTCACCGCATGGTGGCTCCTCGATGAACCGCCGCGCTGGTTCCACGCCGTCGGCGCCGCATTGATCCTGCCGGGAATCTTCTTCGCGACGCGCGACGCCAAGCCGCCACCGGCCGCGCCGGAACGCGGCAATGGCACATCCGAACGCGAAGCAACTACGCGTCGGCGGGATCCTGCCGTCACCTAAGCAAGGAGCGAGACCCTAGAATCGCAGAGGATCGCCGCCAATCGTGTCGGCGACGTCATAACGACTTTGCAACCGGGAGGGTGCCCATGGGCATGCTGAGCGATTTCCGCGATTTCGCGGTCAAGGGCAATGTCATCGATCTCGCCGTCGCCGTCATCATCGGCAGCGCGTTCGGCAAGATCGTCGACTCGCTGGTCAAGGACCTGATCATGCCGATCGTCGGCAAGATCATCGGTGGCCTCGACTTCTCCAACTACTTCGTGATGCTGGGCTCGAAGCCCGCGGGCTACAGCGGTCCGGAGACCTACGAAGCGCTGACGAAGGCCGGCGTCCCGCTGTTCGCCTACGGCAACTTCATCACGGTCGTCATCAACTTCCTCATCCTCGCGTTCATCATCTTCTGGATGGTGCGCTCGATCAGCCGCTTCAAGGGCAAGCTCGATGCCGCCGCGCCGCCTCCTGCCGGCCCGCCGGCGGACGTCCTCCTGCTCACCGAGATCCGCGACCTGCTGAAGAAGAAGGCCTGACATGGCGTCGGGCGACGAAAGGGCCGCCGGCTTCGCGGAGCGCCGCGCGCTGCTCGCGCTCGGCGCGGCCGCCGGCCTCGTCGTCGTCGCGCGCGCGCGGGCCGAGGGCATGCTGCAGCAGTTGTCCGAAGGCGAGGCGTCCGCCGGATTGCGCGCCGCGCTGGAGCGCGGCGCCGGGGTCGCGGTCGACCTGCTGGGCAAGGCCGACGGCTTCTGGGGCAACGATCGCGTTCGCATCCCGCTGCCGGACTGGCTTCACAAGGCCGAAGGGACGCTGCGGATGCTCGGCCGCGGAAAGGACGTCGACGAGCTGCATGTCGGCATCAACCGCGCCGCCGAGCAGGCGGTTCCCGCGGCGCGGCCGCTGCTCGTCGACGCCGTGCACGGGATGAGCGTCCAGGACGCCAAAGGCATCCTGACCGGCGGCGACGACTCGGTGACGCGCTTCTTCGAGTCGCATACGCGCACGCCGCTCGGCGAGCGCTTCCTGCCGATCGTGAGCGGCGTGACGCAGAAGATCGGGCTGGCGCGGCGCTACGACCAGATCGTCGATCGCGTCGGCTCCCTCGGCCTCGTGAAGCCGGACGAGACGCGCATCGAGCCGCACGTCACGGCGAAGGCGCTCGACGGCCTGTTCCTGATGATCGGCGACGAGGAACGCAAGATCCGCGCCGATCCGGTGGGCACCGGAAGCGCCATCCTCAAGAAGGTCTTCGGCGCGCTCTGATCCCGCACCCCGGCGGGACGCGCCGGGGCCGTCGCGCGACAGCGCCGGCGCGTCCGATCAGGCCTTCGATGCGATCGCCGCCTGCGCTGCCGCCAGCCGCGCGATCGGCACGCGATATGGGCTGCAGCTGACATAGTCCAGCCCGGCCTCGTGGCAGAACGCAATGCTGGCCGGATCGCCGCCGTGCTCGCCGCAGATCCCGCAGGCCAGGTCCTTCCGCGTCGCTCGTCCCTTCTGCACGGCGATCCGGATCAACTGGCCGACGCCTTCGCGGTCGAGTTGCCGGAACGGATTCGACGGCAGGATTTTCCGCTCGACGAAATCGATCAGGAACTTCGCTTCCGCATCGTCGCGGCTGATCCCGAACGTCGTCTGCGTCAGGTCATTGGTCCCGAAGCTGAAGAATTCGGCGACGCCGGCCAATTCGTCGGCGGTCAGCGCGGCACGCGGCACCTCGATCATCGTGCCGTAGCGGAACGGCACCGGGCCGCCGAGCTGCGCGGCGACCTCCTTCGCGGCCTCGTCGACGATCGCGCGCACGTGCACGAGTTCGTTCACGTGGCCGACGAGCGGAATCATGATCTCCGGCTTGACGGCGACACCGTCCCGCGTGCAGGCGGCCGCGGCTTCCAGGATCGCGCGGACCTGCATCGCGAAGATCTCCGGCATCTCGATGCCAAGGCGATCGCCGCGCAGTCCGAGCATCGGGTTCGCCTCGGCGAGCGCCTCGACCCGCCGCAGCATGTCTTCCTTGTCCCGGACCTGCGCCAGCGCGGCGTCGATTTCCTCCAGCGTCCGGCAGTGCTGCAGCCGCAGCTTCAGGTCGGCGAGCTCCTTCTGCAGGTCGCGTGCCGAAGGAAGGAACTCGTGCAGCGGCGGATCGAGCAGGCGGATGATGACCGTCTGCCCGTCCATCGCGCGGAACAGTCCCTCGAAGTCGCCGCGCTGCATCGGGAGAAGCTGATCGAGCGCCGCGAGGCGCCGGGCGCGGCTGTCGGCCATGATCATCTGCTGCACGATCGGCAGGCGCTCCTCCTCGAAGAACATGTGCTCGGTGCGGCACAGGCCGATGCCCTCGGCGCCATAGCGGCGCGCCCTCTGCGCGTCGCGCGGGTAGTCCGCGTTGGCCCGGACGCCGAGACGGCGAGTCTCGTCGCACCAGCGCAGCAGCGTGTTGAGTTCCGCCTCGCTCTCGAAGTCCGGGGCATGGGTCTCCAGGGCGCCCAGAAACACCTCGCCGGTTCCGCCGTCGATCGAGATCACCTCGCCCTCGTGGACCTCGACCGTCCGTTCGCCGAGCTGCACCGTCATCAGGCGGTGCTCGACGCTGATGTGCAGCGCGTCGGCCCCGCAGACGGCCGGCGTGCCGAACTGCCGGGCGACGACCGCGGCATGGCTGGTCGCGCCGCCGCGGCTCGTCAGGATTCCCTTCGAGGCGATCATCCCGTGCACGTCGTCCGGCTTCGTCTCCGGGCGGACCATGATGACCGCCTTGCCCGAGCGGCCAATCTTCTCCGCGGTGTCGGCGTCGAAGGCCGCGACGCCGACCGCGGCGCCCGGGCTTGCGTTGACCGCCTTTTCCACGAGGCGACGACCCTGCGCGACGGCGGCCTGCTTCGTCGCCGCGAGGAACTGCGGATGCAGCAGCATGTCGACCTGCTCCGGCTTCACGCGCTGGATCGCCTCGGCGCGCGTGATCAGCCCCTCCTGGGCCATCGCGACCGCGACGCAGATCGCGGCCCGCGCCGTGCGCTTGCCGTCCCGCGTCTGCAGCATCCACAGCTTGCCGCGCTCGATCGTGAACTCCACGTCCTGCATCTCGCGGTAGTGGCGTTCGAGTTTTCCGCAGATGTCGACGAACTGCGCGTAGACCTGCGGCATGTCGCGCGCCAGCTGCGCGATCGGGTGCGTGTTGCGGATGCCGGCGACGACGTCCTCGCCCTGCGCGTTGAACAGGTAGTCGCCGTACAGCTCGTTGGCGCCGCTGACGGGATTGCGCGTGAACGCGACGCCGGTGCCACTGTCGTCGCCCATGTTGCCGAAGATCATCGTCTGGATGTTGACCGCGGTGCCGAGGTCGTGCGCGATGCCGGTGGCATTGCGATAGTCGACGGCCCGCTTGCCGAACCAGCTGTTGAAGACGGCGCGCGTCGCCAGTTCGAGCTGTTCGTACGGATCCTGCGGGAAATCGCGGCCGGCATACGCGCGCACGAGCGCCTTGAACTGCTCGGTGATCTGCATCCAGTCGGACGCGGCGAGCTCGACGTCGAGCTTGACGCCGCGGCGCGCCTTGGCCTGCTCGATGACCTGCTCGAACGGATCGTCCGGGACCCCGAGGACCACCGAGCCGAACATCTGCACCAGGCGACGATAGGAGTCGTAGACCCAGCGCGCGTCGCCGATCAGCTCGACCATCCGCTTCGCGGTGACGTCGTTGAGGCCGATGTTCAACACGGTGTCCATCATCCCGGGCATCGAGAATTTCGCGCCCGAGCGGCACGACACCAGCAGCGGGCGTTCCGGATCCCCGAAGCGCTTGCCCGTCGCCTCCTCGAGGCGGTGCATCGCCTCGACCTCCTGGTCCCACATCGCGGGCGGAAAGCCGCGCTCGTGGGCCATGTAGGCGTTGCATGCCGCCGTCGTCACGGTGAACCCCGGCGGGACCGGCAGGCCGATGCGAACCATTTCGGCGAGGTTCGCGCCCTTGCCGCC
>DATKPC010000121.1:0-11919 GCA_035524275.1 Burkholderiaceae bacterium | reverse complement strand
TCGGGATCCTGCTCTATGCGTTGCTCGGGAAGCTTGCCGACGTGCTGTCGCGCGCGCTGGAGCGCGGGCTGCTGCGCTGGCATCCGGGCTATCACGCCGCAGAGCTGGCGACCGCGCCGGCCTGAGCCGTCGCCCGATGGTTCGCCGGGCACAAGGGGAATTCGATGCTGGCTACCGAGATCGACATTGCGACGCTGCGGCATGCCGATGCGCCGGGTCGCGTCGACAGGATTCGCGAGGCGGTCGTCGCGCCGCCGCCGGCATTGGCCGGCCGCGCGGTGAGGACGCCGCCCGGCATGGCGGTCCAGGTCGACGGCCTGTCGAAGTCGTTCGGGTCGCGGCAGGTGCTGCGTGACATCGATCTGGCCATCGCGCCGGCGGAGTTCGTCGCGATCGTCGGGCGCAGCGGCTGCGGCAAGAGCACGCTGCTGCGGCTCGTCGCCGGGCTGGAGCCGGCGAGCGGCGGCCGCGTCGTGCTCGACGGCGAGCCGCATGCGGCGCACCGCGAGGCCATCCGGATCATGTTCCAGGATGCGCGGCTGCTGCCGTGGAAGCGCGTCGTCGACAACATCGCGCTCGGATTGCCGGGGCGCGACGCGCGCGACCTCGCGCGCGTCGCGCTGCGGCACGTCGGCCTCGCGGACCGCGCCGACGACTGGCCGGCGGTGCTCTCCGGCGGCCAGCGCCAGCGCGTCGCGCTGGCGCGCGCGCTGGTGCATCGACCGCGGCTGCTGCTGCTCGACGAGCCGCTCGGCGCGCTCGATGCGCTGACACGCATCGAGATGCAGCAGCTGATCGAGCGATTGTGGCGCGAGCACGGCTTCACGGCGCTGCTCGTGACGCACGATGTCGCGGAGGCCGTGGCGCTCGCCGACCGCGTGCTGCTGATCGACGACCAGCGCGTGTCGCTGGACGAGCGGATCCCGCTCGAGCGGCCGCGCTCGCGCGGGGATGCGGCGTTCGGGGCGATCGAGGAACGCGTGCTGCGGCGCGTGCTGCGCCGGGGCGCGGCGTAGGTCGCCGCCAAGCCCAACGTCGCGCCCATCACGGGGCGCGACGGCCGCGCCCCGTGGCGCATCGAGCGCAAGATGGCTGGTCGTGTTCGAGCCGGTGCGTTAACCTCCTCGCTGCGCGTGGCGCCGGATTCGGCGAGCCGGGCGGGCGGCGGGGGACACGCAGATCATTCCTGGAACCTGGAGCGTGGGCAAGTGGCTCGCCACGACGCGGGCCTCGCGCATCGGGCGGGCCCGGCGGGACACCGACGGTGCCCAGGCACTGCTTAAGGTTTCGACGGCCGATCCGGCCGTTTTCCGCGACGAGTACGCCCTGCTGCGGTCGCTCGATGTGCCCGGCGTCCTACACCCGCAGGAATTGACGGCCTTCGGCGCGGCGCCGGCAATGTGGCTGCCGGATCGCGACGTCGTCGGCCTGGCCGATGCGCTGCAAGGACCGCCGCTGGGCGTCGGCACCGCGTTGCGGATCGGCTGTGCGCTGGCACGCGGTATCCGTGGGCTGCACGCGGCCGGCGTGCGGCACGGCGACCTGCGGCCGGCCAACGTCCTGGTCGAGCCGGCGAGCGGCGCCGCGTGGATCGCGGATCTCAGCGCCGCGGTCGAGCGACGCCGCGCCGGTGCGGCCGACGCCGTCGCGCCGTCGCGCGACGCGATCGAGCCGATCGACCGGATCGACCGGATCGATGACTGGGCATGGGTGGCGCCGGAGCAGACCGGGAGGATGAATCGCCCCGTCGACGAGCGCGCCGACTTCTACTCGCTGGGCCTGCTGCTCTACCGCCTCCTGACCGGGCGTGCGCCGTTCGAGGCTGCCGATGCGCTCGAATGGGCGCATTGCCACGCCGCGCGCGTGCCGCCGTCGCCCACCGCGGTGGCGCCAGAGGTGCCGGCGGTCGTCTCCGACCTCGTGATGAAGCTGCTCGCGAAGACGGCGGAGGGGCGCTATCGGCACGCCGACGGGTTGCTGGCGGACCTGCAGCATTGCCTCGAACGTTGGGAGGTGCGCGGCGCCGTCGAACCTTTCCCGCTCACCGCCGAGGATGCGGCCGGCGATTTCGAGGTGCCGGACCGGCTCTACGGCCGGCAGCGCGAGGAGGCGACGCTGCGCGAGGCCTACGCGCAGGTGGCCGCCTCCGATCGCCCGCGGCTGCTGCTGGTGACCGGCGCGCCCGGAATCGGCAAGACGGCGCTCGTGCACCGGCTCAAGGACGCGGTCGTCGCCGGGCCGGCGCATTTCGTCGAAGCCAAGTTCGATTCGCAGCGGCGCGACGTGCCCTACGCCACGCTGCTGCAGGCGCTGCAGGACCTGGTGCGGCAGGCGCTGGCGGCCCCGGACGCGCAGGTCGCCACGTGGCGCGCGGCCCTCGCGGAAGCCCTGGGGCCCAACGGCCAGTTGATCGTCGATGTCGTGCCGGCGCTGGCGTCCCTGGTGGGACCGCAACCGCCGCTCGCCGACGTCGCGCCGGCGGAGGCGACGAACCGATTGCGTTGGGTGCTGGGCCGCTTCGTGGGCGTCTTTGCGCGCTCGTGTCACCCGCTCGCGATCTTCCTCGACGACCTGCAGTGGGCCGACACCGCGAGCCTCGCGATGCTGGGCGACCTGCTGGTCGGCGACCGCGTCGGGGCGCTGCTCGTCGTCGGCGCCTATCGCGACCAGGAGGTCGACGCGGCCCATCCGCTGACGGCGATGCTTCAGGACGTCGCCACCCGCGGCGCGCGGATCGACCGGCTGCCGCTGGCGCCGCTGACGCCGGCGGACGCCGCGTTTCTCGTGGCCGACGTGCTGGCGTCCTCGCCGCAACAGGTCGAGTCGCTGGCGGCGCTGATCGCCGAGCGTACCGAGGGCAATCCGTTCTTCATCCTGCAGTTTCTCGCCGAACTGCGCGACGAAGGCCTGCTGAGCCCGGCCGGCGCTGCCGACCCGGGTCGCGCGGGCGGCGCAGGCCGAGCCTGGCGCTGGGACCTCGAGCGCATCCGGGCAAGGCAGCGCACCGACGACGTCGTGGGCCTGGTCGGGCGACGGCTGCGTCGATTGCCGCGCGCAGCGCGCGACGTCCTGCGGCAGGCGGCATGCCTGGGCGCGAGCGGCAGCGAGACGATGCTGGCCACCGCGACCGACCGTCCCATCGCCGACGTGGCCGCCGCGATGGCGCAGGCGGCGGACGCCGGCCTCGTCGAACGCCGCGATGGCGGCTACCGCTTTGCGCACGACCGCGTCCAGGAGGCGGCCTACGCGCTGATTCCAAACCGGCGTCGCGCCGACGCGCACCTGCGCGTCGGCCGACTCCTGCTCGCGTCGCTCGCGCCGGCGGACCTGGATGAGCGCATCTACGACGTGGTCCGTCACCTGAATCACGGCGCGGAGCGGATCACCGACGAGGCCGAGCGATGGCAGGTCGCTCGGCTGAACGCGGCGGCCGGGCGCAAGGCGAAGGCGGCACTCGCTTTCGCGGCCGCGCACGGGCACCTCGCGCGCGCGGCCGCCGCGTGGCCCGCGACAGGCTGGGAGGCTTGCCGCGACGAGACCTTCGCGCTGCAGTTCGATCTCGCCGAATGCGCGCTTCTCGTCGGACACTTTGCGGAGGCGGACGCCCGCCTCGACGCGCTGCTCGCGCGGGCGCGCGATCGCGCCGAGCAGGCGCGCCTCTACGGCGTTCGGATCCGGCGCCACCTGGTCCCCGGGGAGTTCGGCGCCGCCGCCCACGCGGCATTGCGGGCGCTGGAGCTCTTCGACATCCGCTTTCCCGACGGCGACGCCGTGACCTTGCTGGCGGGCGCGCGCGCCGAGGTCGAACGCGAATTGCGCGGACGCAGCGTCGCGGAGCTGCTGCAGGCGCCGCCGTTGACCGATTCGGTCGCGCAGACCGTGCTCGGGCTCATCGTCGATGCATTCACCGCCATCTACATCGCGCAGCCGGCGATCTTTCCGCGCCTGGTGCTGGAGGCGACCCGGCTCGCGCTGCGGCACGGCAACGGCGGCGACAGTGCCGTCGTCTACACCTATTACGCCCGCGTGCTGCTGGCGTCCTTCGGCGAGATCGAGCCGGCCTACGAATTCTCGCAGCTCGCGTTGCGGCTCAACGAGAAGCTGGACGATCGCCGCCGGCGCGGCATGCTGCTGTTCTCGCACGCCGGCTTCATTCATTTCTGGCGCCGGCCGTTCGCGAGCGGGCGGCCGATCCTCGACCGCGGGTTCGCGGCCTGCCTGGAGGTCGGCAATTTCGTGCATGCGGCGCTGATCGCGGTGAACACCTGCCTGTACCTCGCCGAGGGCGGCGAGCGGCTGCAGGAACTCGCGGCACAGGTCGAGCGCGCCACGGAGTTCCTGCGGGCGACGCACAGCGGCGGGACGCTCGAGGTCGTCCAGGTGTTCGGGCAGTTCGCGCGTTGCCTGCAGGGGCGCACGCGCGGCCCGGCGACGTTCGACGACGACGCCTACGATCATGCGGCGGTCGTGCGGCGAATGGTCGCGCAGAACAACCTGGCCGGGCTGGGCATCGTGCACATGCTGCAGCAGGTCGCGGCATGCATCGGCGGCGACGCGTCCGCGTCGCTGCAGGCCGCGGCGCGGACACAGGAGGTCCTGCCGGCGGTCTTCGCGATGGCCGTGCGGCCGACCTTCGTCTTCTATCGCGCATTGGCGCTCGCCGCGTCCGACGCGGCGCCGTCGGCAGCGGCGCGGGCCGCGCACCTGGAGGACATCGCCCAGGCCGCCGCGCAGCTGCAGGCCTGGGCCGCACACTGCCCGGAGAACTACGCGACGCGGCATCGCCTCGTTGCCGCGGAGCACGCGCGGCTCACCGGCGACGAACTGCGGGCCGAGCGCCTCTACGAGCAGGCGATCGCCGCGGCGCGCGACGCCGGATTGGTGCACCAGGAAGCCCTCGCGTGCGAGCGCGCGGCGGAATTTCATCGGGCGCGCGGGCTGCCGCGGATCGCCGACGCGTGCCTGGCCGACGCGCGGGAGGCCTATGCGCGCTGGGGCGCCGTCGGCAAGGTGCGGCTCCTGGAGAGTCGATTCCCCGCGCTGCAAGGTGCACGCACGGCCGGCGCGTTCGGGTCCGCGCGCGCCGGCGGACCCGACATCGACACGCTGGCGGTGGTCAAGGCGACGCGGGCGCTGTCGAGCCAGATCGAGCTCGACGCCTTGCTCGATACGTTGATGCGCATCGCGCTCGCGGAGGCCGGCGCGCAGGCCGGCCGCCTCTATGTGGTGGACGCGGAGCGCATGCAGCTTGCGGCCCGCGCCGAGGTGAGCGGTGGCGCGATCGACGTCCGGGTTGTCGCCGCCGGCGCGGCGGGCGGAACCGGGCACGTCACGGCCGAGGAAGCCGCGCGCGCGACGCCGGGCGATCATCCCGAAGCGGTGCTCAACTACGTGCGCCGAACCCGGGAACCGGTGCTGCTCGACGATGCCGCGCAGTCGCACGCCTTTGCCGGCGATGCCTATCTCGCCGCCCGCCGGCCGCGCTCGGTGCTGTGCCTGCCGCTGCTGCGCAAGTCGGAGACCATCGGCATCCTGTACCTGGAGCACCTCGCCGGCACGCACGCGTTCACGCCGCAGCATGCCGCGGTCCTGGAGATGCTCGCGGGGCAGGCGGCGATCTCGCTGGAGACCGCGCGGCTGTACGCGGCGCTGAAGGAGGAAAACGCGCAGCGGCAGCGCGCCGAGGCCGCGACGCGCGAATGGCGGGCGCGCATCGAGCGCCTCGTGGATTCCAACCTCATCGCGGTGCGCATCGCCGGGCGTGACGGTCGCATCGTCGACGCGAACGAGGCGTTCCTGCGCCTCGTCGGCTACACGCGCGAGGACATGGTCGCCGGGCGCCTGACGCGGCTGGCCGTGACCGCGCCGGAGTTTCGCGCCGCCGATGAGCGGGCGATCGCGCAACTGCTGCGCGACGGGCGGTTCACGCCCTACGAGAAGGAGTACGTGCGCAAGGACGGCACCCGCGTGCCGGTGCTCACCGGCGGGATCAGCCTGCAGGCCGATCCGCCGCTGTCGCTCGGCTTCGTCGTCGACTTGAGCGAGCGGCGGCGCAGCGACGAGGAGCGGCGCGCGCGCCTCGAGGCCGAAGCCGCGAGTCGCGCCAAGTCGGCGTTCCTGGCGACGATGAGCCACGAGCTGCGCACGCCGCTCAATGCAATCATCGGGATGTCGGAGCTCGCGCTGCGCTCCGGGCTCAGCGCGCGCCAGGCCGACCACATCACGAAGGTCCACGGCGCGGCGCGCTCGCTGATGCTGCTGATCAACGACCTGCTCGACTTCTCCAAGATCGAGGCGGGCCAGCTCGCGATCGAGGCGATTGCCTTCGAACTGGGCGCGGTGATGGACGACCTCGCGAACCTGGTCCGGCTGAAGGCGGAGGAAAAGGGCCTCGAACTCGTCTTCGCCGTCGGCGCGGACCTGCCGCGGCGCCTCGTCGGCGATCCGCACCGGCTGGGGCAGGTGCTGCTGAACCTGTGCAACAACGCCCTGAAATTCACCGAGCGCGGCGAGGTCGTCGTCAGCGTGCGCGAAGTGGGGCGGGAGGCCGACGCCACGACGCTGCAGTTCGAGGTGCGCGATACCGGCATCGGCATCGACGCGGACGCGCAACGCCGGCTGTTCCAGCCCTTTACGCAGGCGGAATCCTCGACCGGCCGACGCTACGGCGGCACCGGCCTGGGCCTCGCGATCTGCCGGCGCCTGGTCGAGTTGATGGGGGGCGACATCGGCCTCGAGAGCGAGACGGGCCGCGGCAGCACCTTCCACTTCCGGCTGCGCTTCGGCCTCGCCGCGGGCGCCGGGCGAACGTCGCTGCAGGCGCTGCGCGGCGCGCGCGCGCTGGTCGTCGACGACAACGCCGCGACGCGCGATGCGCTCTCGGAGATGGCGCGCAGCCTGGGCCTGCGCGCGGACGCCGTCGGCGGCGGGCGCGAGGCCATCGATGCGGTCCTCGCCGCCGACGCCGCGGACGAACCCTATGCGCTGGTGCTGCTCGACTACCTGATGCCCGGCATGGATGGCCTGTCGTGCGCTCGCCGCCTGCGCGGCGCGCCGTTGCGCCACGCGGCGCCGATCGTGATGTTGGTCTCGGCGCTGGACCGCGACGTCCTGCAGCAGCGTCTCGCCGACGAGCGCCTGGCGGTGGCCGCCACGCTGATCAAGCCGGTCACGCCGTCGGCGCTGATCGACGCCTGCGCCGTGGCGATGGGTGGCGCGCTGCCGCCGGCGCCGCCCGACGAGCGTCACGAACGGGTGCGGACGGCCGACGTCCGACGTGTCGCCGGCGCGCGCGTGCTGGTTGTCGAGGATCATCCGATCAACCAGGAGATCGCCGTCGGGCTGCTCGAGCCCGCGGGCGTCGACGTGCGTATCGCGAATGACGGCCGCGAGGCGCTCGAGATCCTCGATCGCGAAGCCTTCGACGCCGTGCTGATGGACTGCCAGATGCCGGTGATGGACGGCTACGAAGCGGCGCGCCGAATACGCGTCGACGGGCGCCATCGCGACCTGCCGCTGATCGCGATGACCGCCGACGCGATGCTCGGGGACCGCGAGCGCGCGCTCGCCGCAGGCATGAACGACCACCTGCCCAAGCCGATCGACGTCGAGGAACTGTTCCGGAAGCTGGCGCGCTGGATCCAGCGGCCGCAGCCGGGCGACGACGCGGGCGGCGACCTCGGCGCGCGGCTGGCGCGCGAGCGCGCGCAGGCCCTCTCGCGAATGGGCGGAAACCTTGCGCTCTACGAGCGGACGGTGGCGATGTTCCGCGATTTCCGCGCGTCGTTCTGCGAGAGCTTCCGGCAGGCGCATGAGAGCGGCGATCGCGATGCGGCGCGGCGCCTGGCACACGACCTGAAGAGCGTGGCGGCGATGGTCGGCACAGCCACGGTGCGCCGCGCCGCGGAAGGGCTGGAGCAGGCGTGCGCCGAAGATGCCGGCGCCGTCGAGGCGGCCTTCGAGGACCTGCGGCGGGCGCTGCGGCAGTTCGACGACGAGGAGCCCGCCGGCGCGAACTGAGCGGCGTGCCATCGGTATCGGCCGCGCGCCGCGCGCGATGTGCCCCGTCCGAGTCCGTCGATGGGGTCCCAGGCGAGCTTCCACGTTTTGACCCCCGCGACGGGCGCGGGTCCGGTCAAAGGCTCGGCGTCGGCGGCGCCGTCACGCCGGTCAGGATGTTCAGCGTGTCCGCCCCGTTCGGCGCATGCGCCGGCCGTCCCTTCCTGCCCTGGCGCGGCAGTTCCTGCCCATTCCTATAGGTCTCGCTGACGAGCCAGTACCCCTTGATCTGCGGCAGCGTCGAGCCGAGACCTTCGGCGGGGGTGCCGAGCGCGACGGGGCCGACGTAGGTCGATCCGTTGCCGGCCTCGACGTCGTACCAGTGGTTTTCCTTGCACGTCAGTTCTTTCGGGCAGGTGCCATAGAGGCCGAAGCGTTTCGCGCCGGCATTGGCGCCGGCGATCTCGGCGTCGATGTAGACGACCTCGCCGACGTGCGATTCGATGAACGAGCGGAACGGACCGCCTTCCTTGTGCACGTAGATCCGCCCCTGGTAGCTGGGCGTGCCGTTGATCGTCGCGATCGCGGGCAGGTACGGACTGTCCTTGCGGATGCCCCAGGCGTTGCGGTCGGCGGGCGATTCGGATCGCTTGCGCTCGATCAGCCGGTCGGCGAACGCGAGGTTTTCGGGCTCGGCGTGGAAGTGGACGAAGTCGCGATCCTCGCGCGGCTCGATGTGCAGCATCGCGCGAATCGGGTCGGTGCCGTAGAGCGCGCGCAGCGCGGAATCCGGGTACGTCTCCAGTCGCCGCGCACTGCGGGACATCATCGCGATGCAATCCCAGGATGACGACGCGTCGTTGAGCATGCAGGCGAAGTAGGGCAGCGGGACGATCGCGAGCTGCGAGACGGACGCGCTGCGGAACGTGCCCAGCGTGGTGTCGCCGGACGCGAAGTGATAGTCGGTCTCGTCGAGCGTGGAATTCACGTCCGACAGGCCGATGTAGTCGAAGGTCATGCCGGATGACGTCTTCCGGCGGGGCGGCGGCGCCGGCATCTTCCGCTCCAGCGTCACCTTGATGATCGTCTTGTCCGGCGCGGCCGGCATTTCCGGAATGCAGGCTTCGCTCGAGACGCGCGAGCGCGGCCCGTTCGGTTGCACGGTCCAGAGGATCGCGAGCAGTTCGACCTGGTCCAGCTTGGCCGCCTGCAGTTCGTCGCACTTTGCGCGCGGCAGCAGGCGGTACGACATGTAGCGCTCCGCGAGGTTGCGTCGCTCGTCGTAGACGACCGGAATCCGCGCGCGCTGGACGAAGCCGGCCGCATCCTTGAGGACGAGCGCCTGCCACGACGGGTCGAAATCGGCGATCGATGCCGGGTTCGCGGATCGGATCTGCGCCTCGATCTCGCGGATCGCGAGCGCCTCGCGGACATAGACGACGTAGTACGCCGCGTAGAGCGCGAGCGGGACGACGAGCGCGGCCTTCGGCAGCTGCCTGGCGCGGACGTCGGCGACGAGGCCCACGGTCATGAGATGCGGCAGCAGGCCCCAGAGCGGACCGAAGGCCGCGACGGCCAGCATCATGAAGATGCCGGGGATCGGCGCGACCTGCAGCGCGTAGAGCACGGCAACGAGCAGCAGCGCGCGCACGGTCCAGAGCTTCAGCGGCAGACGATCGAACGGAAAACGCATGCGGCAGTCGGGTCTTCGAATCGTTGGGCTTCGCGGTGCTTGGCGTGCGGCGCGCCGCACGGTGTGGTCGGGCGGTGTCGGCGATCCGCGCGAGCCGGGAGCGTCAGGATCCAGCTTAGAAAGAATCCGGGCGTCGGGCGGCCGGAGAGGCGATGAATGGACGGTGACGAAAGATGGGCGCGACGGCGAATTGAAGCGAGGGTGGTGGCTTGCCGCTTTCCAGCAGGTCGTCAGCGGCTATGTGGTTCCGTCGCGCACCCGTCCATCGGGCGTGCAGGCCTCGTCAGGCCGTGAAAGCGGCGGCATCCGACGCCGGGTCGGATGCCGCAGGAAAGCGCTTGGGGACCATCGCGTGGCTCCGGACCCGGGCTTCCTCGCCGGCGGGTCGCAGCCACTACTGCTTGCGCGCAAGCGTCGCGAGCCCTTCGCCGATCGTCTTCAGTGCGGTGTCGACCGTGTTCATCATGAACGACATCCGCTGCGACTCGACGTTCAACTGCGCCAGCGCCTTCGGCTGGTCGCTGCCGGTGCCGGTGATCGAGTTCGACAGGTCGGTGATCTTCTGCGCCTGCGCGTTGAGGGCATCGCCCAGCGCGTTGGCGAGGGCTTCGAGCCAGCTGCCGGAGCCCTTCTTGCCCTTCCCCGACATGTTCTGCAACGTCGTGTCGTTGATCGACTGCGTCAGGCTCTTCGTCAGGTCGTTGATCTGCGAGCCGGCCTGTTGCGAGACCTGGTTGTCGGCGGCCGAGTTGCTCGGGCCGCTCAGCTGCTTCATCGCGCCGTTGACGACCTGCTCGATCTCCTGCGCGAGGAACTTCGGCATGCCCGCCGACACGAGCTGCGGCAGCGCGTTGAGGATCGCCTGGCCGACGCCCTGCGTCAACAGACCGCCCAGCGACTGCGCGATCGCGAGCGGGGGGAAGGCCTCGTCGACGGCGCCCAGAGCGGCATTGGCTGCGAGGCTGACAGCGTTGCTGATGATGCTTCCGATATCGAATGACATGGCGGTTCTCCTTCGTCCAGAGGGGTGGTTCGTCTCGGTTTTCGTCGCCGTTCGCGATGCGACTTGCGACGACCTCATTGAATCCGTTTCGAGCCGCGTGCGACAGTCGGGACGTTCGGCAGTCCGGTCCCCTACCAGCTAGGGTCGCTCCGTACCTTGCGCGTCGCGCATCGCGGCGCTGCCCGAGGTCGCATCGTCCTGCGGCCAGTGGGCGATCGTGCTGATGCCGCCCGCGGTCACGCCGAGCATCCAGCGCGCGCCGCGGTGCTCGACGATGACGACGCGCTCGCGCGCGCCCACCGGCAGCGCGCGGACGAAACGCAGCGCGTCGTCGCCGCCGGCAGGCCGCGCGGCGCGCGCGCCGAGCCCGCGCGTTCGCAGCAGCCGCAGGCTGATCCAGGCCAGCCCGAGGACCAGCGCAAGGGCGAGCAGCATGCTCACGAAGCTCAGCGTGAACGATTCCATGGCGCCTCCGAATATCGAGTCAGGTCTTCGCCCGGCGGCGGACGCCGCCGCGGTGAGGCCGACGTGGCCTCGTGGCGGCCTGGCGGGTGCGCTCGCAACGGGCCCTGCGAGCCGCCCGCCTGACGGCCCTCGCGACGCCCCTCGATCTCGCGTCGCACGTCGCGCGCCCACAGAATCACCTCCGCCAGGATGTCGAACAGCTCGGGTGGCACGATCTCGCCGACTTCGCCGCGCGCGAGCAGGTCGCGCGCCAGCGGAACGTTGCGGACGATCGGCACGCCGGCCTCCTCCGCCGCTTCGCGCATCGCGCGCGCGACATGCTCCTCGCCCTTGGCGCCGATCGTCGGTGCCGGGCAGGTCTCGCGGTCGTAGTCGATCGCGATGTGCGTCGGATTGACGACGAGGACGTGGGCCTGGCGCGCGGCCTCGGCATGGTTGCGCTGCGACCATTCCTGGTGCGCCTGCCGCCGCTGCTGCCGGATCGCGGGGTCGCCCTCGTTCTCCTTCGACTCGCGCTGGATGTCGCGCCGGCTCATCCGCAGCTTCCGGATGAACGCATGACGCTGGTAGGCGGCGTCCAGCGCCGAGACGAGCGCCAAGAGCCCGATGGTCCACGCGCCGAGCTTCAGCGTCAGCGATCCGATCAATCCGCCCATCGCCTGCGGCGGCACGCCGGCGCGCGCCAACCCGACGATATCGGGCAGCGCATCGCGGACGAGCACCCCGCCCGCGCCGAACAGCAGCGCCGTCTTCGCGATCG
>DATKPC010000120.1:0-22471 GCA_035524275.1 Burkholderiaceae bacterium | reverse complement strand
GGATCATGGCTTCGCGACGATCAGCAAGCACGAGGTCGACGCGCAGGGCCATGCGTCGACCTCGTATTCGACGCGGTTCACCTACGCGGCGGCCCACGGCGGCAACGAGGTCGTACCCGGATGGCTGCCGCCGGGGTTCCTTGCGATCGACCTTGCGCACGGGCTGCAGCTTCCCTTGTTCGATCCGGATCGCCAGGGCACCGTCGATGGCCGGGCGCAATTCCTGGCGGTCGAGGCGTCGATGGCGCCGTCGCCGGTGCGCGAGCAGCGCCCGGTCGCCGGCAATGGGCTGATCGGCGGAAGCGGCGCGGCGACAGGACCGCTGGACGCGCAGGTCATCGTGGCCGCCAACGGCGGTTCCGACCTCGTCTACGTCCCGAGTGGCGATGCGGCGCTGGTTCGTCGCGTCGTCGGCGTGCTCGCGGAGCAGGACTACGTTGGCGCGCTGTTCGTGGATCCGCGGTATGGCGACATCCCGGGCGCGCTGTCCGAGGACGAGATCGGGCTCGTCGGCACGGCGCAGATGCCACGCCCGGCGATCGTGGTCGGCTTCAAGACGTTTTCGACGGATCCGGCGAATCCGGAGATGACCTCGGTGCAGGTCGCCGACACGACGCTGCAGGAAGGCCAGGGGATGCACGGCAGCCTCGGCCGCGACAACACCTACAACCACATGGCCGCCATCGGCCCCGACTTCAAGCGGGGTTTCGTCGATCCCGCGCCGGTCGGCAACGCCGATGTCGCGCCGACGCTGGCGCGCGTCCTCGGGCTGCATCTTCCGAGCCAGGGGCGACTCGTCGGGCGCGTCCTGGCGGAAGCCCTCGCGGGCGGCCCGGAACCGGCGAAGTTCGAGCGGCAGCGCGCCGTTTCCGCTCCGCTGCAGCCCGGCGCTCGCGCGACGGCGCTGGAGTACCAGGTCACCGGTTCGCAGCGCTACGTGGACGTCGCCTGCTTCGTCCCGCCGGAGGCCGCCAGCTGTTCCGGTGGCCGCTGAACGCGTGCGGATGCCGAGGGTTTACCCTCGGCGGCGCGAATAACGCGGAAACGGCCTCGATATTCGTGCCAAGTCCGCAGATCGGGCGCCGGTAGCCTTGGACGACGACCCCTCATGTCCAGGGCCCCATGGCGCAGGCTGTCCAGGAAATTCCGCAACGCATCGGGCGATTCGAGATCGTCCGGCTGCTCGGGCGCGGTGCGGAGGGCACGGTCTATCTCGCCAACGACACGCGACTGGGCCGCCACGTCGCGCTGAAGACGATCTCGCCCCACGGCGCATCGGGCCTCGGCGTGCCCGGGATGACGTCGCTGATCGACGAATCCCGGATCGTCGCGACCCTGTCGCATCCGAACATCGTCACGCTGTTCGATGCGGGCGAGGAGGACGGGACGCCGTACCTCGTCTTCGAATACGTCGAAGGCAGCACGCTCGCGATGCTGATACGCGAGTCGCATCGGCTCGACGTCGTGCGCGCCGTCGAGATCGCGGTCGCGCTGGCCGACGGCGTGGCCTGCGCGCACGAGCGCCACATCGTCCACCGCGACCTGAAGCCCGGCAACGTCATGATCACGCCGGCCGGCGTGCCGCGCCTGATGGACTTCGGCATCGCGCGCCGCGGCGCGCCGCCGCTGGACGAGTCGACGCAGATCGTCGGGACCCCGGCCTACATGGCTCCGGAATACATCGCGCACGGCATCCATGAGGCGGCCGCCGACGTCTTCGCGCTCGGCGTGATCCTGTACGAGATGCTGACCGGCACGACGCCGGCACGCGGCAGGGATGCGCGCGAGACCGTGCGCGCCATCCTCGCCCATGCGTTCGATCCGCCTTCGAAGCGCAACGCCAGGATCGATGCGCGGCTGGAGGCGATCGTCACGAAAGCGCTGGCGAAGGCCCCGGACGAGCGCTACGCGAGCGCGGCCGCCATGGCGCATGCCTTGCGCGACTACCTGATGCCGGTTCCGGACGAATCCGACGCCAAGCCGTCCGGCAAGGGAACGCTCGACTACCTGTTGCGGCGGATCCGGCACAAGGGGGACTTCCCGGCGCTGTCGGCGACCATCATGCGGGTAAGCCGCGCCGCATCCTCCGAGCGCGAGCCGGTTGCCGTGCTTCGCGAGGCGGTGATGAAGGACTTCGCGTTGACGAGTCGCCTGCTGAAGGTCGTCAACGCGTCGCACCTGCGGCAGTTCGGCGGCGAGATCGGAACGGTCTCGCGGGCGATCGCGATCCTCGGCTACGACACGGTGCGCAGCACGGCGATGTCGCTGCTGCTCTTCGAGCACATGCACGATCGAGCCAACGTCGCCGCGCTTCGCGACCAGGTCGTCGCGGCGCATTTCAGCGGGCTTATCGGAAGGCACCTGGCCGAGTTCGCCGGACTGCGGGGCCAGGAACAGGCATTCATCGGCGCGATGTTCCATCGCCTCGGGTCCCTCTTGGCGACGTTCTACCTGCATGAAGAGGCGCAGCTCGTCGAACGCCTGGTGCAGACGCGCGGCCTCGATGAGGAGCGGGCCTCGGTCCAGGTCCTGGGGTTGAGTTACGAGCAGCTCGGAATCGGCGTCGCGAAGGCGTGGAACTTTCCGGCCGAGATCACCGACAGCATGCGCGCGATGGCGGGCCCGGTGAAGAAGTGCCCGTCGCAACAGGGCGAGAAGCTTCGGCTCGTCGCGAACGCATCCCAGGCGGTCGCCGACGTGTTCCGCCAGGTCGAACCGGCGCGCCGAAAGGCGGAGCTGGCCCATGTCTTCGCGCAATACGGTGCGGCGCTGCAGATGACGGAGCGCCAGCTCGCCGCGATCATCGAAGGTGCGACCGAATCGTTGATTCGCGACGGCGACGCGCTGGGCGCCGGGGTGCTGGCGGGCGGCTTCGTCAAGCGGCTGCGCGAGGCACGCGGGGCGCAGCCGGTGCGCGAGGATTCGGAGGCGACCGTGGCGATGACGGCGGCGGCCTCGACGGAGGTTGCGGACGTCGCGGAAACCGCGGCGCCTGACGTGAAACCGACCGCGCCCGGCCCGATGCTTCCGGCTGCACCGCCGAACGCGGCGCCCGCCGACATTCGCTCGGCGCCGGCCCCGTCGATGATCGTTGCGCCGAATCCGGACCCGATGTCGGCGGCGGTCGCCACGACATCGATGGCATCGTCGACGGCCGATACCGTTCCGATCACGGCGCCGCTTTTCGATGCGGCGAACCGTCACGCGGCGCTGGCTGCCGGCGTGCAGGACGTCACGCAGGCGTTGATTTCGGAGCAGGCGCCGGGCGATGTCCTGCGCCTGCTGTTGCAGACGATGTATCGCGGGATGGGCTTCCGCCGCGTGCTGTTCTTCCATCACGACGCCCGCCAGCGGGTCCTGCGCTGCCGGATGGGCTTCGGCGCGGATGCCGACCGGCTCGTGCAGCGGGCGATCGCGGCGCCGCTGCACGCCGCCAATTGCGTTTTCTATGCCGCGGCGGTCAAGGGCGCCGACGTCAGCATCGAGGACGTCGACCACGACAAGGTCCGCGCGTTCATCCCCGGCTGGCATCGCGCCGCGATGCCCGCACGTGGCCTGCTGCTGCTCCCGGTGATCGACCGCAAGGCGACGCTCGCGCTGATCTATGCGGATACCGACGTGGCCGGATCGATGCGGTTCAACGACGACGAACTGCGCCTGCTGAAGACGCTCCGCAACCAGGCGGTGCTGGCTCTGCGGTTGGGGCGATAGCTCAAACCGAGGAGCTAGGCTCCAGGCGAGGCCGCGATCCGCACCGGCACGCGCCGACGCCCGGCCTGCCCGCGATAGTCCTCGAACCGCCCGGCGAGCACCCCGCCGCAGCCCACGCAACGACCATCGGATGCGAGTCGATAAGCCTCGATGTCGTACCAGTCGCGGACGATCGCGGCCTCGCCGCAATGGGGGCAATGGGTCGTGCCGCCGGCGCGATCATGGACGTTGCCGGTGTAGACGTAGTGCAGGCCCGCCCGCAGCCCGATGGCGCGCGCGCGCGTCAACGTGGCGGGTGGCGTCGGCGCGACGTCGGTCATCCGGTAGTCGGGGTGAAACGCACTGAAGTGCAGCGGCACGTCGGGACCCAGTTCACGCCGGACCCACGCGCACATCGCCTGCAGTTCCTCGTCGGAGTCGTTCTTTCCGGGAATCAGGAGCGTCGTGATCTCGAGCCACGTCGAGGTTTCGTGCTTCAGGTACGTCAGCGTGTCGAGGACCGGCTGCAGGTGGGCCGTGCAAAGCTTGGCGTAGAAATCGTCGGCGAACCCCTTCAGGTCGACATTGGCGGCGTCCATCTTCTCGAAGAACGCGCGGCGCGCCGCGAAACCGATGTAGCCGGCGGTGACCGCGACCGTCTTGATGCCGCGGTCGCGGCAAGCGTCGGCGGCGTCCATCGCATATTCCGCGAAGATGACCGGGTCGTTGTAGGTGAAGGCGACGCTGCGGCAGCGCATCCGGACGGCCGTGTCCGCGATCGCGGCCGGCGAGGCCTCATCCATCAGCAGGTCCATCTCGCGCGATTTCGAGATGTCCCAGTTCTGGCAGAAGCGGCACGTGAGATTGCAGCCGGCGGTGCCGAACGACAGCACGGTCGACCCCGGGTAAAAATGGTTCAGCGGTTTCTTCTCGATCGGGTCGACGCAGAACCCGGACGAGCGCCCGTAGGTCGTCAGGACCATCGTTTCGCCGTCGCGCTGGCGGACGAAGCAGGCGCCGCGCTGGCCATCGTGCAGGCGGCAGTCGCGCGGACAAAGATCGCACTGGATGCGGCCGTCGCTCAGCCGGTGCCACCAGCGCCCCGGATGACGGGTCAGGGTCGGTGTCATTGTGGAAGTTCGGTCCATTTCGTCACCGTGTAGCGGCTGGCACGAATCGCCGGATCCCAGAACGCGCGGGAAAGCCCTGCCTTCCCTTTCAACGCGGCCAGGAAGTCCCTTGGATCCGGCAGCATGTCCCAGACCTGCGGAAGGAATGTCGCGCGGCGATCGCGATACTCCAGGATCACCCCGTCGATGCCGGGATGCAGCCGCGCCAGGAGTTCGTTCTCGTCGGCGAAGCCGATCGGCTCCGGCGTGGTCAGCAGCGACACCTCGATCGACGTCGCGCGCAGTTCGGTGGCCGACAGCGGCTCGAAGCGCGGGTCGTGGAATGCGGCGGCCACGGCATTGGCGCGGACGTCGTCGGCGAGCGGCCGCAGCGCGCGCACCGAGCCGATGCAGCCACGCAGTTCGCCCGCCTGCTTCAGCGTCACGAACGTCGCCGAGGGCTCGCGCAGCGACGCGTGATCGCCGATCGTCGGCGCCGTGGCGCCGAGCGCATCGGCGATCGCGGCGCGCGCGATGGCGAGCAGCGCGGGTCCGAGATCGAATTCACTCATGGCGACTCGATGGCGCCGTTCGTGGCGCCATCGCGTCCGGTTCGTCGAACGCGAACGAACCGTAGCCGACGACGCGCGAGCGGTCACCTGCGGTATCACCGGAATTGCGCAGGTCGACGAGCTCCGCCTGCAGCCCGCGCCAGCGCGCCGTGCGCAACAGGCCGTTGATCGGCGTCGCGCCGCACGCCTGCTCGTGCTCCAGGGTTGGCGACAGCTCGAGTATGGCCGTGGCCGTCGAGCGGTCGGCGTCGCGAGCCTGCTCGTAGGGCAGGTAGTGCGACAAGTCGGAACTGACGAGGACGATCGTTTCCGGACCGCCCCATAGCAGGTCGAGGACCTCGGCCACTTCGGCGGACGTCGCCTCGCCGACGACGAAGGGCACGATCCGGAACGCGGCCAGCGTGGCCTGCAGGAAGGGCAACTGCACTTCGATCGCGTGTTCCATTCCGTGCGCCGCATCGCTGCGATGGACCTGCGGCAGCGCGAGGGCCTGCGAGACCGCCTCGACGTCGACGTCGACGGTACCCAGAGGCGTCGCGAATGCCGCGGCGCTCGGAACCCCGAGGCCGCGTATCCAGACGCGGTGCGCAGGCCCCAGCAGCACGACGCGGCGGATGACGTCGCGCGCCGCCGCGAGCCGACGGTACGCGGAGCCGGCGATCGGGCCGGAGTAGCGATAGCCGGCGTGCGGGACGATCAACGCTTTCAGGTGCTGTCCGCGTTCGGCGCGTTTCGCCGGCGGCGGCTCGGGTTGCCGCACCGGCTCGAGGCAGGTGCGGATCTCCTCCGACAGGGATCGCGCCGCCTCCGGGTAGAACAATCCGGCCACGGCAGCCGGCCTCACGCTTTTCATCGCCTCTCGAAACGCGCAATCGCATTCGAATCAGGCACCATACGCCGGCGCCTTGAGCGGCAATGCCTAGGCCCAACCTTTGACGGAGGGCCATTGCAATGCACCATCCACACGACCCTATTTAAGGCCGACGTGCGGATTCGTCAACGGGGAGTCGTCCCGACGGCGCCCATGAAGTCCCAAATGCGTCAAATCGAACGCAAAAACAGGCGTGGACAGGGAGACGGACGATGCAGTCGACGATGATGGACCGGCGTCTTTCGCTGAACGACCTGCTCGAGCGGGCCGGGTCGCTGTTCGGCGGCAATACGATCGTCTCGCGATTGCCCGACAAGTCGCTGCGGACGCACCGCTACGCCGAGTACTACCGCCGCACGCGGGCGCTCGCCTCCGCGCTGCAGCGCCTTGGCCTGCGCAAGGGCGACCGCGTGGCGACGCTGTGCTGGAATCACCATGCGCACCTGGAGGCCTACTTCGGCATCCCCGCGGCGGGCGGCGTGATGCACACGTTGAACCTGCGCCTTTCGCCCGAGGAGATCGGCTGGATCGCCGGTGACGCGAAGGACCGCTTCCTGATCGTCGACGACATCCTGCTGCCGCTCTACAAGCAATTCGCCGACAGGCATCGATTCGAGCGCGTGCTGGTCTTCCCGTACAGCGGCAAGGCGGTCGAACCCGGCTTCGACGACTATGAAGCGGCGCTGGAGAGCGCGGATCCGGACGGATTTTCCTACGCCGAGCACGACGAGAACGACCCGATCGCGATGTGCTACACGTCGGGGACGACCGGCCGCAGCAAGGGCGTCGTCTATTCGCACCGATCGACGATCCTGCACACGCTCGTCGGTTGCCTGAGCGACTTCTGGGGGTTGAAGGGAACCGACGCGCTGCTGCCGGTGACGCCGATGTTCCACGCGAACGCCTGGGGCACGCCGTATGCCGCCGTGATGCTGGGGACCAAGCTGATCTTCCCCGGCCCGCACCTGCATCCCGACGACCTCCTCGATCTCATGCAGCAGGAGCCTCCGACGCTGGCGCTCGGCGTGCCGACGATCTGGATGTCGCTGATCCAGGCCTACGAGCGCGGCCTCGTCGAGCAGCCGGGCCGCTGGAAGCTGCCGAAGATGCGCTCGCTGGTTGGCGGCGCCGCGGTTCCGGAAGCGCTGATACGGGCCTACGATCGCCACGGCATCTGGCTGCTGCAGGGGTGGGGGATGACGGAAACCTCGCCGCTCGCCACCGTCTCGTATCCGCGCGCCGAGTTGCGCGGCGCCGACGCGGACGAGCGCTACCGTCGCGCGGCGATGGCCGGCGTGCCGGTGCCGCTCGTCGACGTTCGCATCCGCCTCGACGACGATCGCGATGCGCCGCGCGATGGCACGACGATGGGCGAGATCCAATGCCGCGGTCCCTTCATCACCGGGTCGTATCACGAGGTTCCGCCAAGCCCGGCCAGCTTCACCGAGGACGGCTGGATGCGCACCGGCGACGTCGCGACGATGGACGAACTCGGATTCGTCCGGATCACCGACCGGATCAAGGACCTGGTGAAGTCCGGCGGCGAATGGATCAGCTCGGTGGATCTCGAAAACGCGCTGATGGCCCACCCGGCCATCGCCGAGGCCGCCGTGATCGCGATTCCGGACGAGAAATGGAGCGAACGGCCGCTGGCCTGCGTCGTCTACAAGCCGGGCCAGGCGGCGACGCCGGAGGCGCTGCGCGAGCACCTGCTGGCGCGCGGATTCACCAAGTGGCAGGTCCCGGATCGCTTCGAAGTGATTGATGCGGTGCCGAAGACGTCGACCGGCAAGTTCTTCAAGCGCAAGTTGCGGGAACGCTTTGCGAGCTGACTACCGGTCCGCCCCGAGCGCCGCGCGCGCGATCGCCCGCCGCAACGCCTGCCACGCCACGTCCGGCAGGTCATGGCCCATCCCGGCGATGAACTCGGCGCTTGCCGCGGGTAGGGTGCGCGCGAGTTGCCGGCCGTGCTCGACCGGGACCAGGGGATCGGCTTCGCCGTGGACGATATGCACCGGGAGCGTCAATCGGGCAAGTCGCGGCGTGCGGTCCGGCGCTGCGGTCACGGCCAGCAGCTGTCGCAGCATGCCTTTCGGTCGGACGCTGCGCTCGTAGGCGCGCCGCACGCGCGCTTCCAGCACCTCGGGGGGCGTCGGATAGGCCGGGCTTCCGATCGTTCGCATCAGCCGAACGCCGTGCTTCACGAGCGACTCCAGGTCGCGCCCGCGCGGGCGGCTGAGGATCGCCAGCGCGGCGTCCGGCCGTGCCGGCGGCAAGTGGCGCGCGCCGGAGGTGGTCATTGCGAGCGCCAGGCTGGCGACCCGCTCCGGGCGGTCCAGCGCCATCAGCTGGCCGATCATCCCGCCCATCGAGACGCCGCAGACGTGCGCGCGTGCGATCCGAAGCGCATCGAGCAGCGCCACGGCATCGTCGCTCATCGCCTCGAGCGGATACGGCGCCCGGACGGGAAGGCCGAACATTCGCCGCGTCATCTCCCAGCCGATCGGCGGCACCCGAAGCTCGTCGAAGGCCTGCGACAGGCCGCAGTCGCGATTGTCGAAACGCACCACGCGCATCCCGTCGCCGACGAGCGCCGCGACGAACGCATCGGGCCAGGCGACGAGTTGCATGCCCAGGCCCATGATCAGCAGCACGACAGGCGCGTCGCGCGCGCCGATGTCCTCGACTTCGAGCGTGACCCGCGGAGTGGAAACCTGCATGGGCTAGATCGAAACCTGGCGTCCGATCTCGACGACCCGCTCCGAAGGCAGGCTGAAGAAGTCGGTCACGTGCGAGGCGTTGCGCTGCATCGCCTCGAACAGCGCTTCCTGCCACCAGGGCAGGCCGGCGCGGTCCTTGCGGGCCGTCACGGTCTCGTGGCCGACGTAGTACGTCACATCGTCGGGATCGAGCGGGCAGCCGGCGCCGCGGACCTGGCCGATCAGCCGCGGGATGTCCGGCCGCTGCATGAAGCCGTAGTGCGCGGTCGCGCGCCAGAACCCGTCGCCGATTTCCTGGACCTCGACCCGCCGCTGCGGCGGAACGCGCGGAACCTGCTCGACGAGGATCGTGAGCGCGATGACGTGCCGATGCAGCGCGCGGTTCTGCTTGACGTGCCAATAGACGACGGGTGGCGTGTCCTTCAGCGCGCGCGTCAGGAAGACCGCCGTCCCCGGCACGCGGGCGATGCCTTGCTGAGCGATCTGCTTCAGGAAGTCGTCGAGCGGCAGCGGATTGGCCGTCATCGCGGCCGCCAGCAGGGCGGTTCCACGGTGCCAGACGTACATCAGCAGGTAGACCGCGCCGGCAAGCAGCAGCGGAACATAGCCGCCGTCGAGCACCTTCGTCATGTTCGACGCGAAGAACGCGGCGTCGACGACCAGGAACGCGGCGGCGACCGCGCCAGCCGCGGCGAGGCTCCACTGCCAGATCTCGCGCATCGCGATATACAGCAGGCCGGAGGTCATCAGCATCGTCGCGGACACCGCGATCCCGTAGGCCGCCGCAAGATGGTCGGACTTCTTGAAGCCGACCGTCAGGCCCAGCGTCACGAGCATGAGGATCCAGTTCACCGCACCGACGTAGATCTGGCCGAAGCCTTCCTTGGACGTCTGCGTGATCTTCAGCCGTGGCATCCAGCCGAGCTGAATCGCCTGGCGCGTCATCGAGAAGGCGCCGGTGATGATCGACTGGCTCGCGATCACCGTCGCCAGCGTCGAGAGCACGATCAGCGGCAGCAGCAGCGCCGGCGGACAGAGGCGGTAGAAGATATTGCCCTCGATCGGCGCGCCATCCATCACGATCGCGGCCTGCCCGGCGTAGTTCAGGATCAGGCTGGGAAAGACGATGAACGACCAGGCGATCTTGATCGGGCGTGCGCCGAATTGCCCCATGTCGGCGTAGAGCGCTTCGGCGCCGGTGACGCACAGGAAGACGCCGCCCAGCACGACGAACGCCGCCGAACCGCCCCGGAAAAGGAAACCCGCCGCGACGAGCGGATTGAGTGCGACGACGACCGACGGATGCCTGAGCAGCCCCCAGAGGCCGAGCGCGGCCATCGCCAGGAACCACAGCACCATCACCGGCCCGAACAGCCGGCCGATGCGCGCCGTGCCCTGCGGCTGTACGAGGAACAGCGCCAGCAGCACGACGACCGCCAGCGGCAGCACGTAGTCCTTGATCGCGGGTATTGCGAGATCCAGCCCCTCCAGCGCCGACAGCACGGAGATCGCCGGCGTGATCGCGCCGTCGCCGTAGATCAGCGCCGCGCCGAAAAGCCCAACGGCGACGATCGCCGGCCGATGCTGGCGCTTGACGCCCAGCAGCGCCATCAGCGCCAGGATGCCGCCCTCGCCGTCGTTGTCGACGCGCATCGCGAAGCCGACGTACTTGATCGTCGTGATGATGATCAGCGTCCAGACGATCAGCGACAGCGCGCCCAGCACCGCACCGCGATCGGGCGTACCGAGCAGGTCCAGCACGGTCTTCAACGTGTACAGCGGGCTCGTCCCGATGTCGCCGAAGACGACGCCGAGCGCGGCGAGGCTGGCCATGGCCAGCGGGGGCTTGGTCGTTGCGGCGGGCGAGGCTTGGGCGGTCATCGTCGGGTTGGCTCGGGTGAAGCGCGCGACCTTACCTCATGCGGCCGTCGCCTGCCGTGACCCCGAGGTGAATTTCGCCCGGCTTACGCCGCGCCGAGGGCGCCGATCCCGCATGTGGGGAAGGCCAACCGCCGCGCTAGACCGCGGTCGCCGCCGCTTTCAATGCCGCGATCGTTCCCGCCCAGTCCTTGCTGCCGAACACGGCCGAGCCCGCGACGAACGTATCCGCGCCGGCCGCCGAGATGGCCGCGATGTTGTCCGGCTTCACGCCGCCATCGACTTCCAGTCGCACGACGCGGCCGGTGGCCCGCGCGTAATCGTCGATACGCCGCCGCACGTCCCGCAGCTTGGGCAGCGTGGCATCGATGAAGCTCTGTCCGCCGAAGCCGGGATTCACTGACATCAGCAGCACGAGGTCCAGCTTGTCCATGACGTGGTCGAGCCACGCCAGCGGGGTTGCCGGATTCAGGACGAGCCCGGCCTTGCAGCCATGGTCGCGAATCATCGCCAGTGTCCGGTCGACATGCCGGCTCGCTTCCGGGTGGAAGCTGATGAGCCCGGCACCCGCCTTCGCGAACGGCGCCACGAGCGAGTCGACCGGCTCGACCATCAGGTGCACGTCGAGCATCGCCTGCCCCGCAAAGGGCTTGAGCGCCTCGCAGACCATCGGGCCGAACGTCAGGTTCGGGACGTAATGGTTGTCCATCACGTCGAAATGCACCCAATCGGCACCCGCCGCGACGACCCGTGCGACATCGTCACCCAGCCGGGCGAAGTTGGCCGACAGGATGCTGGGAGCGATGACCGTGGGCTGGCGCATGACGGGTTTCCTCGGAGGTGGGTGGTGCGCCGCGCGCGCCGCCAGGGCGCGCGCGGCGGACGGTTACTTCTTCGTGACGTGGCGGACCATCTCGAGCAGGTTCTTCGAGTAGCCCCATTCGTTGTCGTACCAGGAGACGACCTTGACGAACGTCTTGTCGAGCGCGATCCCGGCCTCGGCGTCGAACACCGACGGAATCGGATCGCCCCGGAAGTCGGTCGACACGACCTTGTCCTCGGTGTAGCCGAGCACGCCCTTCAACGCGCCCTGGCTGGCCGCCTTCATCGCGGCGCAGATGTCGGGATACGAGGTTTCCTTCAGCAGCTCGACGGTCAGGTCGACGACCGAGACGTCGGACGTCGGGACGCGGAACGCCATGCCGGTGAGCTTGCCGTTCAGCTCCGGGATCACGACGCCGACGGCCTTGGCCGCGCCGGTGGACGACGGGATGATGTTCTCCAGGATCCCGCGGCCGCCGCGCCAATCCTTGTTGCTGGGGCCGTCGACGGTCTTCTGCGTGGCTGTCGTCGCGTGCACCGTCGTCATCAGGCCGCGCTTGATCCCGAAGTTGTCGTTCAGCACCTTCGCGACCGGCGCGAGGCAGTTGGTCGTGCAGCTCGCCGCCGAGACGATCGCGTCGCCCTTGTAGGTGCCGTGGTTGACGCCGTAGACGAACATCGGCGTGCTGTCCTTGCTCGGCGCCGACATGACGACCTTCGGCGCGCCGGCCGCGATGTGCTTCTGCGCCGCTTCCTTCGTCAGGAACAGTCCGGTCGACTCGACGACGACGTCGGCACCGACGTCGCCCCACTTCAGCTCCGCCGGGTCCTTGACCGCGGTCAGGCGAATCTTCTTGCCGTTGACGACCAGCGTGTTGCCGTCGACCGCGATCTCGCCCTTGAATCGCCCGTGGACCGAGTCGTACCGCAGCATGTACGCCAGGTAGTCCGGCTCGAGCAGGTCGTTGATGCCGACGATCTCGAAATCCGGGAAATACTGCAGGGTGGCGCGCAACACCATGCGCCCGATGCGGCCGAAGCCATTGATACCAATCTTCGTGGTCATCTCGACGGTCCTGGAGGATGAAATCGAAAGTGGATGGCCGCGCGTCGGGCGGAATCTTCGAACCCCTTAGGGTACGAGGCCGATTTCTCGAAGACCGTCATCGCGGCGCGCCGCAGCAATTTTGCACCACCTCGGCGAGTCGTTGCGCCGTCAGCCCAAAATGCTCGAACACCGCGGCCGCCGGCGCCGATTCGCCGTAGGTATCCACCCCCAGGGCCGCCTTGACGCCATACTGGCCCCACCACTTCGTGACGCCGGCCTCGACGCCGATTCGCGGCAGCCCGGCGCCGAGCACGGATTCGCGATAGGCCGCGTCCTGCCGGTCGAACGCCGTCGATGACGGGATCGAGACGACGCGGACGGGGATGCCTTTGGCGTCCAGCAGCGCCTGCGCGGCCATCGCCATCGACACTTCGGAGCCGGTCGCGAGGATCGACGCGACGGCGCGCTCGCGGTCGCTCAGCACGTAGCCGCCGCGCGCGATGGCCTGCACCTGCTCCGCGCTGCGCTTCTGCGGCGGCAGGTTCTGCCGCGACAGCAGCAGCGCCGACGGACGCTGCGCGGCGCCCAGCGCCTCCAGCCACGCGACGGCCGTCTCGGCGCTGTCGCACGGCCGCCAGACTTCGAGGTTCGGGATCAGCCGCAGGCTGGCCGCGTGCTCGACGCTCTGGTGCGTCGGGCCGTCCTCGCCGAGGCCGATGGAATCGTGCGTGAAGACGTGCACGACGCGCTGCTTCATCAGCGCCGCCATCCGGATGGCATTGCGGCTGTAGTCGCTGAACGTCAGGAACGTGCCGCCGTAGGGCATATGGCCGCCGTGCAGCGCCAGGCCGTTCATGATCGCGGCCATGCCGAATTCACGCACGCCGTAGTTGATGTGGCGACCGCCCTTGGCACCGCCGCGTACCGGCGCACCGCCGGGAAAATCGGTCAGGTTCGAGCCGGTGAGGTCGGCGCTGCCGCCGAGCATCTCCGGCGTCCGCGGCGCGAGCAGCGACAGGACCTTCTGCGAAGCCTTGCGCGTCGCGACGGTCTCGTTGCTTTGCCCGAATTCCGCCAGCGTCGCCGCCTTCGTCGCCTCGAAATCGCGCGGCAGTTCGCCCTGCATCCGGCGCGCGAACTCGGCGGCGAGGTCCGGATGCGCCGCGCGGTACGCCGCGAAGCGCTGCGCCCATTCGTTCTCGAGCGCCGCGCCGGCCTTCGTCGCATCCCACTGCGCGCGAATGGCCGCGGGTATCACGAACGGCGGGTCGGTCCAGCCGAGCGCCTCGCGCGTCGCGCGGATCTCGTCGGCGCCGAGCGCCTCGCCGTGCGCCTTCGCGGTGCCGGCGCGGCCGGGCGAGCCCTTGCCGATCGTCGTGCGGCAGATGATCAGCGACGGCCGCTCGTCGCTCGTCTTCGCGCCGGCAATCGCGGCGCTCACCGCGGCGACGTCATGCCCGTCGATCGGTCCGATCACGTTCCAGCCGTAGCCGCGGAAGCGCAACGCGGTGTCGTCGGCAAACCAGCCGCTGACGGGGCCGTCGATCGAGATCCCGTTGTCGTCGTAAAGGCAGATCAGCTTGTTGAGCTTCCAGACGCCGGCCAGCGAGCAGGCTTCGTGGCTGATGCCCTCCATCAGGCAGCCGTCGCCGAGGAAGACGTAGGTGTTGTGGCCGACGATCGTGTGGCCCGGCCGGTTGAACTCGTCGGCGAGCAGCTTCTCCGCGAGCGCGAAGCCCACGGCATTGGCGAGACCCTGGCCGAGGGGGCCGGTCGTCGTCTCCACGCCCGGGGTGATGCCGACCTCCGGGTGTCCCGGCGTCTTGCTGTGCATCTGCCGAAAGCGCTTCAGCTCCTCGATCGGCAGCGCGTAGCCGCTCAGGTTCAGCAGCGCGTACAGCAGCATCGAGGCGTGGCCATTGGACAGCACGAATCGGTCGCGGTCGAACCAGGCCGGGTTCGCCGGGTTGTGGCGCAGGTGGCCGTGCCACAGGGCAACGGCCATCTCGGCCATGCCCATCGGCGCGCCCGGATGGCCGGAATTGGCCTGCTGGACCGCGTCCATGGCCAGAGCGCGGATCGCGTCGGCCATCGGTTCGTGCTTGCCGTTGTCGGGGCGCAGCACGCGCTCGGTGGAGGAGGAACTCATCGGGTCTCTCGTTGTCGTGGAATGGGGATCGTCGTCGGCCGACGCCTTGCCGGCCGCCGCGGCGGCCGGCGCTCGCTCACAGCGCGCCCATCGCCGCCTTCCGGCGCTCCATCATGCGCCAGATGAACGGCGTGAAGATCAGCTGCATCGCCAGGTCCATCTTGCCACCGGGCACGACGATCGTGTTCGCGCGCGACATCCACGAGTTGTGGACCATGTTGAGCAGGTACTGGAAGTCGATCCCCTTCGGGTTC
This sequence comes from Burkholderiaceae bacterium, assembly GCA_035524275.1. Lineage (GTDB taxonomy): Bacteria > Pseudomonadota > Gammaproteobacteria > Burkholderiales > Burkholderiaceae_F > DATKPC01. Next base: position 7,358 of record DATKPC010000120.1, on the reverse strand, counting down.
GCGAAGCGGATCACGCAGATGCTCTCGTCGGGCGAGGGGATGTCCCGCGCGATGAAGGGATTGGACGTATCGACGACCGGCACCCGCTGGAAGTTGACGTGCGTATGCGTGAACTGCGGGCAGATGTAATTGACGTAGTCCGGCATCCGGCGCAGGATCGTGTCGGTCACCGCCTCGGTGCTGTAGCCGCGCTGCGTCTTGTCGCGATACAGCTTCTGGATCCATTCCAGGTTGATGACCGGGACGACGCCGATCAGCAGGTCCGGGTACTTCGCGACGTTGACCTCCGGCGTCACGACGGCGCCGTGCAGGCCCTCGTAGAACAGCAGGTCGGTGTCCTTCTGAAGGTCTTCCCACGGCGTGAACGTGCCCGGATCCTGCTTGTACGGGCGCGCCTCCGCGTCGTCGTGCAGGTACTTGCGCTGCTTGCCGGTGCCACTCGTCGAGTAGTCGCGGAACAGGGCTTCCAGCTCCTGGAAGAGATTGTTCTCCGGGCCGAAGTGGCTGAAGTTCTTGTTGCCGCCGCGCTCCGCGTCCGCCTGCCGCTTCTTCATTTCCTTGCGGTCGTAGCGGTGGAAGCTGTCGCCCTCGATGATCGCCGCGTTGACGTTCTCGCGGCGGAAGATGTTCTGGAACGTCCGGGTGACCGACGTGGTCCCGGCGCCGGACGAGCCGGTGATCGCGATGATGGGATGGCGGACAGACATGGTGGCCTCGAGCTGGTCTCTACGGATTCGGGTCGTTGTGCGGTAGCGTGCCGGCGGTGCGTCGGTCGGTAAGGGTCGACGCGCAACCGTCAGTCGCGGAACAGGCTGCGCTTCGCGAACAGCGGGATCTCCTGGTCGACGTGCACCGGCTCGGCGTGGTAGCGCTCGATGCGCTCCACCTCGTTCTTCGAGCCGAACACGAGCGGGATCCGCTGGTGCAGCGACTTCGGCTGCACGGACATCACGGGCTGCCGCCCGGTGCTCGCGCGGCCGCCGGCCTGCTCGATGACGAAGCCGATCGGATTCGCCTCGTACAGCAGCCGCAGGCGCCCCGGCTTCGACGGATCCTTCGTGTCGCGCGGGTACATGAAGACGCCGCCGCGCATCAGGATCCGATGCGCCTCCGCGACCATCGAGGCGATCCAGCGCATGTTGAAGTCCTTGCCGCGCGGCCCCGTCTTTCCGGCGAGGCATTCGTCGACGTAGCGCTTCACCGGTTGCTCCCAGAAGCGGCTGTTGGACGCGTTGATCGCGAACTCCTGCGTGTCCGGGTCGACGCGGATTCCCGGGTGCGTCAGCATGAATTCCCCGAGGTTCGGGTCGAGCGTGAAGCCGGCGACACCGTTGCCCACCGAGAGCACGAGCATCGTCGTCGGGCCGTACAGCGCATAGCCCGCGGCGACCTGCTGCGTGCCCGGCTGCAGGAAGTCGCTCTCCACGACGTCGCGCCCGCTGTCCAGGACGTCCTGCGGCGCCCGCAGCACCGAGAAGATGCTGCCGACCGAGACGTTGACGTCGATGTTGCTGGAGCCGTCGAGCGGATCGAACACGAGGAGGTACTTGCCGCGCGGATGCTGCGTCGGGATCTGGTAGGGCGCCTCCATCTCCTCGGAGGCCATCCCGCCGCAGTGGCCGGCCCATTCGTTGAAGCGGATGAAGACCTGGTTGCTGATCACGTCCAGCGGCTTCTGCGTCTCGCCCTGGACGTTCGTGTCGCCGCCGACGCTGCCGACGTCCTGCTGCACCGCCTGGTGCACCGCGCTGCCGAGTTCGCCGAACGAGACCGCTCGCGCGATGGCCTTGCAGGCCAGCGCGACGTCGAGGATCAGCGCGTTGAAGTCGCCGGTGGCGCCGGGGAATCGGCGCCGTTGCTCGATCAGGTACTGCGTCAGGGTGGATCGCTGCGACAGGGGCATGGCGGGCTCGGCGTCGGATGGGAGGGGGTTCGTCTTCGGCGTGGCGATGCCGTCGTCGGTGCCGCGTCAGCGAAACGCCGCGGCGTGCCAGGCGCGCAGATCGGCGATCGTGACGTCCTGCAGGCTGTCGAGGATCCGCGCCGCGCCGTCGAACTCGTGGTGCGCGGTGAAGGAATTGTGCGTCACGATCGTCGCGAGGCCGGCGGCGCGGGCCGCCTTCAGCCCGTTGGCGGAATCTTCGATCGCCAGGCATTCGGCGGCCGACAAACCCAGCCTCTTGAGCGCCTGCAGGTACACCTGCGGATGCGGTTTCTTGATCGGGGCGGTCGAGGCGTCCTCGACGATCGGGAAGATCAGCGTCCAGTCCGGGCCGATCGCCGAGCGCAGCAGGGCGCCGATGTTGACCGGCGACGTCGTCGTCGCGATCGCCAGGCGCAGGCCGGCCTCGTGCGCCGCGCGCACGAGAGGCAGCACGCCGGGGCGCAGCGCGACGTCGCCGTCCTGCACCATCCGCTCGTACTCGGCCGTCTTGATGTCGTGGATCCGCTGCACGGTGTCGGTGAGCGCGCCGGCGTCGAGCGACCTGACGTCGCCCCGGACCTCGCGCCAGTAGTGATGGATGCGCTCGCGGCCGCCCGAGATCTCCAGCAGGCGCGTATACAGCGGAAGGTCCCAGTTCCAGTCGAGGCCGACCTCGCGGAACGCATGGTTGAACGCGACGCGATGCACGCTTTCGCTGTCGGCGAGCGTGCCGTCGACGTCGAATATCAGGGCGCGCAGCGGCGGCGCCTTCTTCGTCGCGGACCGGACATGCGTCGCTTTGCTCGTCGAGGGGGGCACGGTCGGGCTCGGGTTGGGGGTCGAAGGGGTGGGCCGGGACGTCATGACGCGCTCGATTCGGCCTGGGCGAACACCCGGCTGGCGAGAATGTCGCCGGCGGCGATCGTCGACAGGTCATCGGCCGAGAGCGCACGTTCGCGGTCGGCGTACAGCCGGCTGGCTTGCCGCAGGCGCGCGCGGTCCAGCGCATTGCGCACGCTGCGCGCGTTGGCAAAGTGCGGCTGCGCGATGCGGCGTTGCAGGTACGACTCGAACGCCTCGCGCGCGCCGTCGCCGAAGCGATAGTGTGCGCCGCCCAGCATCCGGTCGGCGATCAGCAGCAGTTCGCCGACGGCGTAGTCCGGGAAGTCGAGATGGTGCGCGATCCGCGAGCTCATCCCCGGATTCGACTGGAAGAACGTCTCCATCCGGTTCTTGTAGCCGGCGAGGATCACGACGAGGTCGTCGCGCTGGTTCTCCATCACCTGCAGCAGGATCTCGATCGCTTCCTGCCCGTAGTCGCGCTCGTTTTCCGGGCGATAGAGGTAGTAGGCCTCGTCGATGAACAGCACGCCGCCCATCGCCTTCTTCAGCACTTCCTTCGTCTTCGGCGCCGTGTGGCCGATGTACTGCCCGACGAGATCGTCGCGCGTCACGCTGACCACGTGGCCCTTGCGGACGTAACCCAGCCGATGAAGGATCTGCGCCATCCGCAGCGCGACCGTCGTCTTGCCGGTGCCCGGATTGCCGGTGAAGCTCATGTGAAGCGACGGAGCCTGCGCCGCGAGGCCGTGCTGCGCCCGCAGCCGGTCGATGACCAGCAGCGCCGCGATGTCGCGGATCCGGCTCTTGACGGGCGCGAGGCCGACGAGGTCGCGGTCGAGCTCGTCCATCACCGTCTCGACCTGGCTTTGCGCCAGGACCTCGGCGACGGTCTTCGGCGGCGCGGTGTCGGGCGTCGCCGACACCGCGCCGGCCGCGGCCGGACTCGCTGCTGCGCCTGCCGCCGGAGGCAGCGAGGCGCCGGGAATCGAATAGAGCGGGGCGTTCATCGCGGGTGCTTCCTGCGGGCAGGGTGGTCGTTCGGCGGCGGTCGCGGGCCAGGGCGCAAGGACGGGCGTCTCAGCGGTAGCGCTCGCCCTCCGGCTGGTCGTTGGAGTAGCTGTGGATCGCGTAGCGCTGCGTGCGGCCGTTCGTCTCGGTCCGGTGCAGCCCGAAGCCGGGCTCCTTCTCCGGACGGTTGACGATGAAGCTCATCGTGATCGTCTCGATGCCGCGCGTCGAATCGAAGGCCATCAGGCGGATGTAGTGGCTCGGGAACGTCTTGCGGCAATTGGCCAGTTCCATCATGACGCCGGCGGCGTCCTTCAGGTCGAACATGGGCATGCCGAACATCTCCCAGAACGTATTGCGCGGATGCGGATCGTCGGTGTACTCGACGCTCCAGGCGTAGCCGCGCTTCAGCCCGTATTCGATCTGCTGCGCGATTTCCGCGTCGGTGAGGTCCGGCAGGAAGCTGAACTGGCCCTGGGTCAGGCGGCCGGTCGGGTTGGTCATCATGGCGCGTCTCTCCTCAGGCGGCGGTCGGGCTGACCGCGTAGTCGCTGGTGTCGGTCGAGGCGTAGTTGAACGTGATGTCGCCCCAGGTATCCAGGGCCTGCTTCAGCGGCGTGCAGAACTGCGCCGCCTTGCGCAGGATTTCCGGTCCGTCATTCTTGATGTCGCGGCCTTCATTGCGGGCCTTGACCATGCATTCCAGCGCGACGCGATTGGCGACGGCGCCGGCCTGGATCCCGGCCGGATGGCCGATCGTGCCACCACCGAACTGCAGGATCACGTCGTCGCCGAACAGGTCCAGCAGCTGGTGCATCTGCCCGGCGTGGATGCCGCCACTGGCCACCGGCATCACCTTGCGCAGGTCGGCCCAGTCCTGGTCGAAGTACAGGCCGCGCGGCAGGTCCCGCTTCGTGTAGCTGTCGCGGCAGACGTTGTAGTAGCCCTGGACCGTCATCGGGTCGCCTTCCAGCTTGCCGACGGCCGTGCCGGTGTGCAGGTGGTCGCAGCCGGCGAGGCGCAGCCACTTCGCGATGACGCGGAAGCTCACGCCGTGATTCTTCTGCCGCGTGTACGTGCCGTGCCCGGCGCGGTGCATGTGCATGATCATGTCGTGCTTGCGGCACCAGTTGGCCATGCTCTGGATCGCGGTCCAGCCGATGACCAGGTCGACCATGACGATCACCGAACCCAGTTCCTTCGCGAACTCGGCGCGCTCGTACATGTCCTCCATCGTCGCGGCCGTCACGTTCAGGTAGCTGCCCTTGACCTCGCCGGTCGCGGCGCTCGCCTTGTTGACCGCGTCCATCACGTAGAGGAAGCGGTCGCGCCAGTGCATGAACGGCTGCGAGTTGATGTTCTCGTCGTCCTTCAGGAAGTCGAGGCCGCCCTTCAGGCCTTCGTAGACCACGCGACCGTAGTTGCGGCCGGAGAGCCCGAGCTTCGGCTTCGTCGTGGCGCCGAGCAGCGGGCGGCCGAACTTGTCCAGGCGCTCGCGCTCGACGACGAGGCCGGTCGGCGGGCCCTTGAACGTCTTCACGTAGGCGACCGGGACGCGGATGTCCTCCAGGCGCGCGGCCTTCAGCGGCTTGAACGAGAAGACGTTGCCGATCAGGCTCGCGGTCATGTTCGCGATCGAGCCTTCTTCGAACAGGATCAGGTCGTAGGCGACCCACGCGAAGTATTGGCCGGGGTTGTTGGGGACCGGTTCGACCTTGTAGGCCTTGGCACGATAGCTGTCGCAGGCGGTCAACCGGTCGGTCCAGACCACGGTCCAGGTCGCCGTGCTCGACTCCCCGGCTACGGCGGCCGCGGCTTCGATCGGGTCGACACCCTCCTGCGGCGTGATGCGGAAAAGGCACAGGACGTCGGTTTCCTTGGGCTGGTAGTCACCATCCCAATAGCCCATCTGCCGATACTTGAGAACGCCGGCGCTGTAGCGCTTCTTCGCGTCCTTGATGACGCCGACATCTGCGGGTTGATTCACGTTGGCCTCCAGGAGGGGTTTTTCGCGGATTCGGGGGAATGCGCGGATTTGTTCGGGTTCGATCGGGGTCTTTCGGGCGACCCGTGAAATTTATGATGTGAAATGGGGTAGGTAAAGTCAAAAGTTCTTCCATTTGAAGTAAGCTTTTGCTTAACTATGAACGTGACCTTCCGCCAGCTGCGGGTCTTCGTCGAGGTTGTGCGCCAGGGCAGCGTGCAGCTGGCCGCCGAGGTGCTGCACCTGACGCCGCCGGCGGTGTCGATGCAGATCAAGGAGATCGAAAACCAGGTCGGACTTCCGCTGTTCGACCGGGTCGGCCGCCGGCTGTCGATGTCGACGGCCGGGGAGTACTTCCTGGTCTATGCGAAGCGCCTGCTCGGGACGCTGAAGGAGGCCGAGGATGCGATGGCGCGGTTCAAGGGCGTCGAGTCCGGCGTGCTGACGATCGGGATCGTCAGCTCCGCGAAGTTCTTCCTTCCGCCGCTGCTCGCGCGCTTCCACGCGGAGCATCCCTCGGTCGAGGTGCGGCTGCGTTTCGGCAACCGCGACGAGCTCGTCGCGATGATGCGGGCCAACGAGGTCGACATGGCCGTGATGGGACGTCCGCCGAAGGACTGGCCGAATCGGGCCGAGCCCTTCGCGATGCACCCGCACGTGCTCGTCACGGCACCCGGCCATCCGTTCACGCGACTGGAGCTGGTGCCCGCGGCCGCGCTGGCGCGCGAGGCGTTCATCGTGCGCGAGCCGGGCTCCGGGACGCGCGCCGCTCTCGAGGAGTACCTGGCGCAGCACCACCTGCAGCCGGTGTTCATCATGGAGATTCCGAACAACGAGGCGATCAAGCAGGCGGTGATGGCGGGCCTGGGGGTCGCGCTCGTCTCGCTGCACACGATCGGGCTGGAACTGCGCCACGGGATGATCGCGGTGCCGCACGTCGAGGGATTACCGCTGATGCGCCGCTGGCACGTCGTGAATGCGGCCGCGAAGATCCTCTCGCCGCCGGCCGAGGCGTTCCGCTATTTCATCCTGGAGCGCGGCGAGGCGCACCTGGCGTCGATGTTCGGCGCCGAAGCGACAAAGCCTCTGGAGGCGGCATGAGCACCTCGGCGTCCCTGCGGGCGGCGCTGTTGATTCTGGCGGTCGTCGTCAGCCCGAGGTCGTTCGCCGCGCCGTCTGCCGCCGATCTCGCGAGATGGTGCGACGAGAAGTCCGACGATTTCGAGTACGGCATGTGCCAGGGCTTCATCAGCGGGACGCTGTCGGGACTCCAGACCGGGCGCGACCAGGTTCGCGCGGAGCTGCCGGCGGGCATCGCGTATGCGCCGGTGCCACGGATCTGCATCGCCCGCAGCGAGGTCACGAACGGCCGCCTGCGGCAACTCGTGCTCAAGTGCATCGCGGAGGCTTCCGATCCGTCGCGGGTCGACGGCGGCGACCTGGTCGCCGCGTGCATCCAGGCGGCATTTCCGTGCGGGCGCGGCGAGCGGACGGCCACGCCTTGAGTCGCTGCGGCGCGCTCCGGGCGGTTGCGGACACTCTCTCTCCTGCGGACACCCTCTCTCCTGCGGACACCCTCTCTCCTGCGGACACCCTCTC
>DATKPC010000119.1:0-48278 GCA_035524275.1 Burkholderiaceae bacterium | reverse complement strand
GAATTCGAGGCGGGCAAGGTCATCGCCCGGTTGAATCCGAACTTCAAGAATTTCCTCGACCCGGTGCTGCGGATGTCGGGCGGCCAGCGGCAGACGATCGCGATCGCGCGGGCGCTCTACTTCAACGCCCGGATCCTGATCATGGACGAGCCGTGCGCGGCGCTCGGCCCGGCCGAGACGCGGATGGTGCTCGACACGATCAAGCGGCTCAAGGCCGAAGGCATCGGGATCTTCCTGATCAGCCACGAGATGCACGACGTCTTCGAGGTTTGCGAGCGCGCCACCGTGATGAAGAACGGCAAGCTCGTCGGCACCGTGAAGATCGGCGACGTGACGCAGGACGATGTGCTCGAAATGATCATTCTCGGCAACACGCCGGGAAAGAAGGCGGCCTGAGGCGTCCGCCGCCGCGGGACGGGCAGGCCCGCACGTCATGAGACGAGTCGTAGGCCTCGGCGCGGTGGTCGCGCTGCTGGGTGCGCCGGGCTGCGACGGCGTGGCGACGGCCGCCGCGCCAGCGCCGTCCGCCGCGCCCGCCGCCTTGCATCCGTGGGACGAGCGCGCTCTTCCGGATCACCTGGACTTCGACGCCTTCGTCGGTGCGGACGACGCGGCGCTGCAGAAGTTGATCGAGCGCGGCGGCGTGCTGTTCCAGGCGAAGTTCACGCGCCTGGACGGCGCCGGGCGGCCGATGGCGACGCAGGCGATCGTGCCGACGAAACGCAAGCGCGCGATGCCTTTCGCGTTCCAGCGGACCGGCGGTCCCGACGCGGATGCCTGTGCCGGCTGCCACAACGACCCGGTACCCGGCGGCGCCGGCGACATCGTCGCCAACGTCTTCGTTTCCGAGGGCTTCGAGAGCTCCGACTTCGACAGCCTGGATCCGCAGTTCTCGAACGAGCGCGGCACGACGCCGCTGCAGGGCGACGGCCTGATCGAACTGCTCGCGCGCGAGATGAGCGCGGACCTGCAGGCGGTACGCCGCGACGCGCTGCGGCGCGCGCGCTCGACGAACACCGACGTCTCGCTGCCGCTCGCGAGCAAGGGCGTGTCGTTCGGCTCGATACGCGCGCATCCCGCCGGCACGATCGACCTCGGCGAGATCGACGGCGTCGATACGGACCTGGTGGTCCGCCCGTTCTCGCAGAAGGGCGTCTTCACGTCGCTGCGGCAGTTCACGATCAACGCGCTGAACCAGCACCACGGGATGGAGGCGACCGAGCGGTTCGGGGCGCGCTGGACCGGCAACGCCGATTTCGACGGCGACGGGATGAACGACGAGATCACGTCGGGCGACGTCTCCGCGATGGTGGCGTGGCAGGCGACGCTGGCTCCGCCGGGGCGGGCCGCGGGCTTGCCGGCGTCGTGGGTGGCCGCGGCGTCGAAAGGGGAGGGCCTGTTCGAGCGGATCGGCTGCACCGGCTGTCATCGACCGGCGCTGCCGCTCGACAGCCTGGTCTTCCGTGATCCGGGACCGAGCGACATGGCCGGCACGCTGCGCGCGGGCGAGGTGCCGCGCCCGATCGAGATCGACCTTGGGCGCTTCGCGTGGGCGCAGCACCTCGCGCGCGACGCGAAGGGGCGGGTGCTGGTGCCACTGTACGCGGACCTCAAGCGCCACGTGATTTCCGACACCGGGACCGACAAGCTGGGCAACGAACTGCTGGCGCAACGCTTCGTCGAGCGCGACACGTTCCGGACGGCATTCCTCTGGGGCGTCGGGTCGACGGCGCCTTACGGCCATCGCGGCGACATCACGACGATCGATGAAGCGATCCGCGCCCACGCCGGCGAGGGTCGGGCGTCGCGCGAGGCGTACGAGACGCTGGGCGACGAGGATCGCTCGTCGATCATCGCGTTCCTGCGGTCGCTCGTGATCCCGAAGGCGCCGGACACGCACGCGTTCGCGCATGGCGGCGCGGCGAAGTCGGCGGCCGGGTCGTGATGCGCGCATCGACGCGGCGATCGGCCGGCGCGCGCACGGCGATGCTGGCCGGTGTCGCGTGCCTACTGCACGCGGCGGGCGCGGCGGACAGCGCGCGCGGTCCTGCGGGTGCGCCGGGCGCTTTGCCCATGGATGTTCCCGTGATGCACGAACAGGCCGCGGCGGCAGGCATCGCTCATCGGTATACCGGGCCGTGGGAGTTCTTCGTCGGCGGCGGCGTCGCGGCGTTCGATTGCGACGGCGACGGCAAGCCGGACCTCGCGATCGCCGGCGGCAAGAGTCCGATGGAGCTCTACGTCAATCGCAGTCCGGTCGGCGGCCCGCTGAAATTCGAGAAGAAGCCGCTCGGGATCGACGAGCGGCTGCTCGTCAACGTCACCGGCGTCTACCCGATCGATATCGACGGCGACGGCATCGTCGACCTCGTCGTACTGCGGGTCGGCGGCAACGTGCTGCTCAAGGGCGGCCCGAAGTGCACCTTCGAGGTCGCGAACAAGGCCTGGCATTTCGATGGCGGGCGCGCGTGGACGACGGCGTTCGCCGCGACGTGGGAGAAGGGGCAGAAATACCCGACGCTCGCGTTCGGCAACTACGTCGACCGCTCGGCCCCGGGCAGCCCTTGGGGCACGTGCGAGGCGAACGTACTGCATCGGCCGGCGCCGGACGGCGAGGAGCCGGACTATTCCCAGAAGACGGTGCTGGAGCCGGGCTACTGTGCGCTGTCGATGCTCTTCACGGATTGGAACCGCTCCGGGGAGCCGGCGCTGCGGATCGCGAACGATCGGCAGTACTACCGCGGCGGCGAGGAGCAGATGTGGCGGATCGAGCCGGGCAAGGCGCCGCGCCTGTATTCCCGCGCCGACGGCTGGCGCTCGGTCCACATCTGGGGCATGGGCCTCGCGCAGGCGGACCTCGACGGCAGCGGGCGGCCCGGCTACGCCATCACGTCGATGGGCGACACGAAGCTCGAAGTCCTGGACCAGGACTCCGACGGCGGCGACCGGCCGGTCTACCGCGACGTGGCGCTCGACATGGACGCGACGGCGCATCGCCCGTACAGCGGTGGCGACATGCGGCCGTCGACCGGGTGGCATCCGGCGTTCGAGGACTTCAACAACGACGGGCTGATCGATCTGTTCATCACGAAGGGCAATGTCGAGGCGATGCCGGACTTCGCCAGTTCGGATCCTGACGACCTGCTGCTCGGCGGATGGGACGGCAAGTTCCACGAAGCCGGTGCGCAGGCCGGCCTCGCGGCGAATCCGTACAAGGGGCGCGGCGCGGCCGCCGTCGATCTCGACCTCGACGGGAACCTCGACCTCGTCGTCGTGAACCGCGAGGCGCCCGTGACCGTGTTCCGCAACGAGGGCGCGCGACGCGCCGACGGCGGCACGATGCCGATGGGCAACTGGCTGCAGGTGAAGCTTGTCGATCCGGATCACCCGAACCGGTCCGCCATCGGGTCGCGGGTCACCGTGAAGATCGGGACGCGGACGATGTCGCGCGACGTGCTCGTCGGCGGCGGCCATGCCTCCGGCCACTGGGGCTGGACACACTTCGGCCTCGGGACGTCGGAGCGAGCGGAAGTGCGGGTTCAATGGCCGGACGGCGACTGGAGCCATCCGTATCGGGTGTTCGCGAACCAGTTCGTCGTGATCGAACGGGGCAAGCCGATCGCGGGGTACTGGTACCCGGCGCAGTGAGGTGGGGGTTGGGGGCGGGTGCGTGCGGCGTGCGTGCGGCCCTCTCCCCCCGCCCCTCTCCCGCTACGCGGGCGAGGGGAGTCCCGGCGCCAGCCGTTTGACGACGTATCGAATTGCGACGACTGAGCTCCCCTCGCCCGCGTAGCGGGAGAGGGGCGGGGGGAGAGGGCGCTCAGTGCCCGCGCAGCTTCCGGATCGCGACGAGCTGCGCCGCGAGCATCCCGATTTCCGCCTCGATCTTCGCGACCTCCATCTTGTCGGTCGCGTTGCGGCGGGCGTCCTCGGCGCGCCGCAGGGCTTCGTTCGCCTTGGCCTCGTCCAGGTCCTTGCCGCGGATCGCGGTATCGGCGAGCACCGTCACGACGTCCGGCTGTACCTCGAGGATGCCGCCGGCGACGAAGACGTTCTCTTCCTGCTGCTTTCCGGGGACCTTGATCCGCACGACCCCGGGCTTGATCCGGGTGATGAGCGGCGTGTGCTTCGGGAGGATGCCGAGTTCGCCCGCCTCGCCGGGAAGCGCGACGAATTCCGCTTCCCCGGCGAAGATCTGCTCTTCGGCGCTGACGACGTCCACGTGGATGGTTGACATGGCTTCTCCGGGCGTCGGTGGTTACTTCAGCGTCTTGGCTTTTTCGAACGCCTCGTCGATCGTCCCGACCATGTAGAACGCCTGTTCCGGCAGCGCGTCGCACTCGCCGTCGACGATCATCTTGAAGCCGCGGATCGTCTCCTTCAGCGGGACGTACTTGCCCGGCGAGCCGGTGAACACCTCGGCGACGTGGAACGGCTGCGACAGGAAGCGCTGGATCTTCCGCGCGCGGGCGACCGCGAGCTTGTCGTCCGGCGACAGCTCGTCCATCCCGAGAATCGCGATGATGTCGCGCAGTTCCTTGTAGCGCTGCAGCGTCGCCTGCACGCGCCGCGTCGTCGTGTAGTGGTCGTCGCCGATCACCAGCGGATCGATCTGGCGCGAGGTCGAGTCGAGCGGGTCGACCGCCGGATAGATGCCGAGCGCCGCGATGTCGCGGCTCAGCACGACGGTGGCGTCGAGGTGGCCGAACGTCGTCGCCGGGGACGGGTCGGTCAGGTCGTCGGCCGGGACGTAGACGGCCTGGATCGACGTGATCGAGCCGACCTTCGTCGACGTGATCCGCTCCTGCAGGCGGCCCATCTCCTCCGCGAGGGTCGGCTGGTAGCCGACCGCCGAAGGCATCCGGCCCAGCAGCGCGGACACCTCGGTGCCGGCCAGCGTGTAGCGGTAGATGTTGTCGACGAAGAACAGGATGTCGCGGCCTTCGTCGCGGAAGCGCTCGGCCATCGTCAGGCCGGTCAGCGCGACGCGCAGCCGGTTGCCCGGAGGCTCGTTCATCTGGCCGAACACCATCGCGACCTTCGACTGCGACAGGTCGTCCTGCACGATGACGTTGGCGTCCGACATCTCATGATAGAAGTCGTTGCCTTCGCGCGTGCGCTCGCCGACGCCGGCGAACACCGACAGGCCCGAGTGCTCCTTCGCGATGTTGTTGATGAGCTCCAGCATGTTGACGGTCTTGCCGACGCCGGCGCCGCCGAACAGCCCGACCTTGCCGCCCTTCGCGAACGGGCAGACGAGGTCGATGACCTTGATGCCGGTCTCCAGCAGCTCGACGGACGGCGACAGCTCGTCGAACCGGGGCGCCGGGCGGTGGATGCCGCGGCGCTCCTCCGCCTTGATCGGGCCGCGCTCGTCGATCGGGCGGCCCAGCACGTCCATGACGCGGCCGAGCACGCCGGGGCCGACGGGGACCTGGATATTGTCGCCGGTGCCGCGGACTTTCATGCCGCGCTTCAGGCCGTCGGACGAGCCCATCGCGATCGTGCGCACGATGCCGTCGCCCAGCTGCTGCTGGACTTCGAAGGTCAGGCCCTGCTCGACCAGCTTGTTGCCGGCATCCTGTTCGAGGATGAGGGCGTCGAAGACATTCGGCATCTGGTCGCGCGGGAATTCGATGTCGACCACCGGGCCGATGCACTGAACGATGTTTCCGGAGCTCATGTGGGATTCCTTGGTTCGAATGCGGGGATTCTTTGCTGACGGATTCGGGTCGCGAGGGGCGCTCTACGAGGCCACGGCGGCCGCGCCGCCGACGATCTCGGAGATCTCCTTCGTGATGCCGGCCTGGCGGGTCTTGTTGTAGACCAGCTGCATCTCGTCGATCAGCTTCTTCGCATTGTCGGAGGCGGCCTTCATCGCGACCATCCGCGCGCTCTGCTCCGAGGCCATGTTCTCCGCCAGCGACTGGTAGACCAGCGCTTCGGTGTAGCGCGTCAGCAGCTCGTCGAGCACGCGCTGCGCGTCCGGCTCGTAGAGGTAGTCCCAGGCGTAGGCGCGCCTCTCGGCCTCGCTCTGCGCCAGCTTCTCGGTCGACAGCGGCAGCAGCTGCTCGATCACCGGCTCCTGCTTCATCGTGTTGATGAAGCGCGAATAGGCGAGATAGACGGCATCGAGCTTGCCCGCCGCGTAGGCGTCGAGCTGGACCTTCACCGGTCCGATCAGCCGCTCCAGGTTCGGCTTGTCACCGAGCTGCACGACGTGCGAGACCAGGTTCGCCCCGAGGCGCTGCAGGAAGCCGTAGCCCTTGTTGCCGATCGCCGTGGCCTGGTAGGCGACGCCGTCGACCTCCCACTGCTTGAGGCGGTTCAGCACCGCGCGCTGGATGTTCGTGTTCAGGCCGCCGCACAGGCCCTTGTCGGTCGTGACGAGGATCAGGCCGACCGTGCGTATCCGGTCGCGCTTGACGACGAACGGGTGCTTGTACTCCGGGTTCGCCTGCGCCAGGTGCGCGACGATGTTGCGGATCTTGTCGCCGTACGGACGCGCGGCGCGCATCCGGTCCTGCGCCTTGCGCATCTTCGAGGCCGAGACCATTTCCATGGCCTTGGTGATCTTGCGCGTGTTCTGGAAGCTCTTGATCTTGAGCCGGATCTCTTTGGTGCTGGGCATGGGCTGCTCGCAGTGTCACGGCGCGGCGGGCGCGCCGTGACGATCGGACTTCGACAAGGCGCGGTTCGTTCAGAACGCCCCGGACTTCTTGAACTCGACGATCGCCGCGGTCAGCGTCGCCTCGTCGTCCTTGCTCAGGTCCTTCGTCGACTCGATGCGGTCGACCAGCGCCGCATGTTTCGTCTTCAGGAAATCGCGCAACGCGCGCTCGGCGGCGAGCGCGTTCTTGACCTCGATCCCGTCGAAATGGCCGTTGTTGACCGCGAACAGCGTGACGCCCTGCTCCCACACCTGCAGCGGCTGGTACTGCGGCTGCTTCATCAGCTCGGTCACGAGACGGCCGCGGTCGAGCTGCTTGCGCGTGGCGTCGTCCAGGTCGGAGGCGAACTGCGCGAAGGCCGCCAGCTCGCGGTACTGGGCGAGCGCGAGGCGGACGCCGCCGCCGAGCTTCTTGATGACCTTTGTCTGCGCCGCGCCGCCGACGCGCGACACCGAGATGCCGGCGTTGATCGCCGGACGGATGCCGGCGTTGAAGAGGTCGGCCTCGAGGAAGATCTGGCCGTCGGTGATCGAGATCACGTTCGTCGGAACGAACGCGGTGACGTCGCCGGCCTGCGTCTCGATGATCGGCAGCGCGGTGAGCGACCCGGTCTTGCCCTTGACGGCGCCGTTCGTGAACTTCTCGACGTACTCCTCGTTGACGCGCGCGGCGCGCTCCAGCAGGCGCGAGTGCAGGTAGAACACGTCGCCCGGATACGCCTCGCGGCCCGGCGGCCGGCGCAGCAGCAGCGAGATCTGCCGGTAGGCCCAGGCCTGCTTCGTCAGGTCGTCATAGATGATCAGGGCGTCCTGGCCGCGGTCGCGGAAGTACTCGCCCATCGTGCAGCCGGCGTACGGGGCGATGTACTGCATCGCCGCGGAGTCGGACGCGGACGCGGCGACGATGATCGTGTACGCCATCGCGCCGTGCTCCTCGAGCTTGCGCACGACGTTGGCGATCGTCGAGGCCTTCTGCCCGATCGCGACGTAGACGCAGATCAGGTCCTTGCCCTTGGAGTTGATGATCGTGTCGACGGCCACCGCGGTCTTTCCGGTCTGGCGGTCGCCGATGATCAGCTCGCGCTGGCCGCGGCCGACCGGCACCATCGCGTCGATCGACTTCAGGCCGGTCTGCACCGGCTGCGACACCGACTTGCGCGCGATGACGCCCGGGGCGACCTTCTCGATGACGTCGCGGGCCTTGGCGTTGATCGGGCCCTTGCCGTCGATCGGCTGGCCGAGCGCGTTGACGACGCGACCGATCAGTTCCGGGCCGACCGGCACGTCGAGGATGCGGCCGGTCGTCTTGACGACGTCGCCCTCGGAGATGTGTTCGTAGGCGCCGAGAATGACCGCACCGACGGAGTCGCGCTCGAGGTTGAGCGCGAGGCCGAAGGTGTTGTCCTTGAACTCGAGCATTTCGCCCTGCATCACGTCGGACAGGCCGTGGACGCGGCAGATGCCGTCGGTCACGGAAACGACCGTCCCCTGGGTGCGGATGTCGGCGGAGAGGCCGAGACCCTGGATGCGGCTCTTGAGCAGTTCGCTGATTTCAGACGGGTTGAGTTGCATGGTGGACCCCAGAGGTTCGTGTTCAGGCGGTCAGCGCGGTGCGCATCTGGTCCAGGCGCGTCCGTACCGTGGTGTCGAGGACCTGGTCGCCGACGGTGACGCGGACGCCGCCGATGAGCGAGGGATCGACGCGCACTTCGGGACGCAGCTGCAGCGGGAAACGGCGGCGCAGCGCGGCGAGAAGGCTGTCGAGCTCCGGCTGCTCGAGCGGGAACGCGGACTCGACCAGGCAGTCGGCAACGCCGTCGGCCTGGTTCTTCAGGATGCGGTACTGGCGCGAGATCTCCGGCAGCGTCGCGAGGCGGTCGTTTTCGACCAGCAGGCGCAGCAGGTTCTGGACGCCGTCGGGCAGGGTGCCGCCGGCGAGGCCTTCGATCAGCGAGACGACCTGCGTCGCCTGCAGTTTCGGGTCGGCGACGACCTCGGCGACCTGCGCATTGCCGACGAGCGCCGCAAGGCGGTCGAGCGGCGCCTGCCAGGCGTCGGCGGCCTTCGCGCCCTGGGCTGCGGAGAAAAGCGCCTCGGCGTAGGGACGGGCTACGGTGGACAGCTCGGCCATGGTCAGAGCCTGGCCTTCAGCTCGTCGAGGAGCTTCGCGTGCGCGTTGCGGTCGACCTCGCGCTTCAGGATCTGTTCCGCGCCTGCGACCGACAGGACCGCAATCTGGTCGCGCAGCGCGTTCTTCGCGCGCTCCAGCTGCTGGTCGGCCTCGACCTTGGCACTCGCGATGAGGCGGTCGCCTTCGACCTTCGCTTCGCGCTTGGCGTCCTCGATGATCGAGGCGCCGCGCTTCTCGGCGTCGGCGGTGATCGACTGGCCGCGCGCGCGCGCGTCGGCTTCGAGCTGCGCGATGCGCTTGTTGGCGTCGTCCAGGCTCTTGTTGCCGCGGTCGGCCGCGGCCAGGCCGTCGGCGATCTTCTGCCGGCGCTCGTCGAGGGCATTGACCAGCGGCGGCCAGATGAATTTCATCGTGACCCAGGCGCCGATCAGGAAGACGATCGTCTGGATGATGAGGGTGGCGTTCAGGTTCATGGCGGGCCCAGGAAATCGTCGATCGGCGCGGGCGCGCGGCGCTTCAGCCGCCGCGCGTTGGCGTCGTCGTCGTCAAGTCGTCGGGAGCCGCGCAGCGCGATCCGGGCGACGCGCGACCGAACGCCGCCGCGACGGAAGCGGGGCTTCGCGTTGCTGCGGCATCATGAGCTGCGTCGGCGGGGCGCCGCGATCGCGGCGGTTGGCTCGTCAGCCCTTGAAGGGGTTGGCGAACGCGAACATCATCGCGATACCGACGCCGATCAGGAACGCCGCGTCGATCAGGCCCGCGAGCAGGAACATCTTGGTCTGCAGCGTGTTCATGAGCTCGGGCTGGCGCGCGGCCGACTCGATGTACTTGCCGCCCATGATGCCGATGCCGATGCAGGCACCGATGGCGCCGAGACCGATGATCAGTCCGCAGGCGAGGGCGACGAGAGCGACGTTGGTCATTTCTGGAACTCCTTGTTTTCGAAGGTATTGAAGAAACCGGTTGGATCGGTGGTTCGGGTGCTGCGTGCGCGGCGGCCGGCCGCGCCATCCTGCTTCCTGCGCGCGCCTGGTGATCAGTGGCCCTCGTGGGCCTGCCCGATGTAGACCAGCGTCAGCATCATGAAGATGAACGCCTGCAGCAGGACGATCAGGATGTGGAACAGCAGCCAGGCGGTCCCGGCGAGGACGTGCCCGACGGCGCCCAGCACGCTTCCGGCGTCCGCGCCGACCCAGATCGAGCCCAGCAGGGCGATCAGGAAGAACAGCAGCTCGCCCGCGTACATGTTGCCGAACAACCGCATCCCGAGCGACACCATCTTCGCCAGGTACTCGATGATGTTCAGCAGCAGGTTGAACGGCCAGAGGAACCATTGCGGCCCGAACGGCGCGCAGAAGATCTCGTGCACCCAGCCGCCGAAGCCCTTGATCTTGATGCCGTAGTAGAGCATCAGCAGCAGGACGCCGAAGGACATGCCGAGGGTGCCGTTGAGGTCGGCCGTCGGCAGCGGGCGGAAGTGGACCTCGTGCGGCTCGAGGCCGAGGAACGTGTGGCCGACCCAGGCCGCGACGTTCGGGATCCAGTCGACCGGCAGCAGGTCGACCGCGTTCATCAGCACGATCCAGACGAACACCGTGAGGGCGAGCGGCGCGATGAACGAGCGGTCGCCGTGGACGATCGACTTGCTCTGTTCCTCGACGAACTCGACGATCATCTCGACGAACGCCTGGAAGCGCGACGGGACGCCGGCGGTCGCGCCGCGGCTGGCGATGCGCAGGATGACCAGCGTGATCCCGAGCAGCAGCAGCGACATGACGACCGTGTCGATGTTGACGACCGAGAAGTCGACGATGCTTTCCTGGTGCTTCGTGGACCAGTGACCGAGGTGGTGGACGATGTACTCGGTCGCGTTCGGGGCGGCGTTTTCGGTGGCCATTTAGGGCGGGGAGAAGTCGAGGGGAATCCGGTTCGGAGGCGGCGGGTGGCGTGTCGGGCGCTCGGGTCGGTGTGGGCGGGTCAGCGGGTCAATGCCAGCAGCAGGGGGCTCTTCAATGCGGCAATGACCGCGACGATCAACGACAACCACACCAGGTTCGGCACGAGCCAGGCGATCAGCGCCAGAAGGCCGACCGTCGAGCCCACCTTGACCACCTCGCCGACGAGAAACGCGGTCACCTGGCGCCCGGCGCCGACTTGCGGGTCGGCGTCGTCGCGCGCCCGCCGCGTTGCAGCGGCCAGCCGCGCGGCGAACAGCGCGTTCGGGATCACGCAGGCGGCGCCGCCGAGCACGGCGGACAGCGCGGCATGGCTCCCGGCCAGGATCCACGCGCCGACGGCCACCAGCAGCGTCGCCGCTGCCTGCAACAACAGCACGCGGGGCACCACGATCGAAGGGGAAGGGTCTCGGGCGAGCAAGTTCGTCGGACGACGCGGCGGCTGGCGGGAGTTGTCCCAGCGGGCCTCGGCGCGGTTTTCCGCGCATGCGTCGGGGCTCAGCATGACGCGACGGTCTTCCGTCGCGACTGCCATGGACCCGGGTCGATTGACTTGCTGCCGTCCCCTTCGATCTCGCTCGGGTCGGGCCGTGGATCTCGTGGCCGTCGCCTTGCGTCGCCTCGCTACGCCGTGTCATCGGCTCCGTCGGCACCGGCGTCCTGCTCGGCCGGGCCTGCCGGGTTCTCAGCGCGACTCCGCGTTTCTGCGCCCACCCTAGGACTTCGCCTAGGGCTTCGGGCGCCGGCAAGCGGATCCGCGATTCGGACCCCGCGCTTATCTCGTCAAGATAAGTCGTCCAATAAAACCGCGAGAGTTTACCGGGCGGGATATCAGGGGGTCAACGAAGGGTGGCGGCCGCGCCATGGGCCCGTTGCATTTAAGCGTCGCGGCGGGCGGGAAGCACGGCGCGACGCTCGTCGAGTACCGCGTCCCAGGCGGCGATGAACTCCTCGACCTCCGCATCCCCGAAGGGCAGCGATAGCGACGCGAACCCGCGGCGCGCGAGATAGATGCCGCGATCGAGAAGGTCGAAGAAGAGGAGTTCCTTCGCCAGCGGATCGGCGGCCGCGGCGTCGGCCGGCCGGCGGATCGGCGTGTCGGTCGCGTGAAGCGTCATCAGCGATCCGAGGCCGGTCGCCTGGATCGCGAGGCCGCGCCGCTGGGCCGCCTCGTTCACCCGCCCGCGCAGTCGTTCGCCGCGCTCGTTCAGCGTCGCGAGCGCGTCCGGCGACAGGACCCGGACCAGTCCGGCGAGCCCCGCCGCCATCGACAGGACGTTGTTGTTGAATGTCCCGGCATGCGCCAGGGCGTCCGGCCGGCTGGGGTCGAAGCGCTGCAGGATTTCGCGGCGCCCGCCAAAAGCGCCGAACGAGACGCCGCCGCCGAAATACTTGCCCAGCGTCGTCAGGTCCGGCCGGATCCGCAGCAGGGCCTGGCGACCGCCGGCCGAGAGGCGGGAGGTCATCACCTCGTCGAAGACGAGCAGGGCCCCATGCGCCTCGGAGAGCGTCCGCAGCTCGTGGAGGAACTCCGGCTGGCCCGGAATGCAGCCGCCCGATCCGAGCATCGGTTCGACGAGGACCGCCGCGATCTCGCTGCCGCACTGCCGGAAGATCTCGCGCGCCGCCTGCGCGTCGTTGTAGGTGCCGACGAGGTAGTCGTGCGGCGCGTTCAGCGCCGAGCCGCCGCCGCTGAACGCGAGCAGTCCGCCGTGGTAGGCGCCGTCGAAGACCAGGATGCGGCGGCGTCCGGTGTGGATCTTCGCGAGGCCGACGGCCATGAGGTTGGCTTCGGTGCCGGAGTTCGTGAAGCGCAGCAGTTCCATCGACGGAAACCGGCGTTGGATCTCGAGCGCGAGCGCGGCCTCCCGCGTCGTGTGCGATGACAGGCTGAGCCCGTCGTGCAACGCGTCGACCAGGGCCTCGCGGATGACCGGATGCGAGTGGCCGTAGATCCCGGCCGTGAACTCGCCGAGCGCGTCAAGATACGCGTGGCCGTCGGCGTCCCACAGGCGACAGCCGTCGCCGCGGACCATCGTCAGCGGAAACGGCGCGAAGTAAAGGACGCTGCGCGTGTTGCCGCCGGGCAGGGCGCCGGCGGCAGCTTGCAACTGGGCGGCGCTTGCCGGATGGCGCTCGCGGTAGCGGGCGCGGGCCGCGGCGACGACGTGCTGCAGCGGAGTCGGATAGGCGGAGTCCATGCGCGATGATCCTGCCGGCGTGCCGGCACCACGGCATCATCGCACGCGATTCCGATGCCGGGCCGAATGGCCGCGGCGGGCGGCGTCAGTTCGCCGCGTACCTCGGCAGGTCGCGCGAGCCGAGCTCGACGGGCGCCTTGCCCTGCGGCGCGAGTCGTCCGGTCGGCACCGGCGCCGTCAGCCGCAGCCGGCTCATGATCTGCAGCGCGAGCACGACGTCTTCCTCGGAGGCGGTCGCGGTGAACTGGGTCAGGGCCCAGCGCGCGTAGTTGCGGTCCGCGGCGAAGCGCACGACATCGACGGGCATGCCCTGCTTGTGCGCGTGGTGCTTGAAGCGGGCGATGAGCTTGAGGGTAGTCTGGTCCACGGCGTCAGGTCGGTTCGGCGGCCGCGGCGGTCTTTGCTGCGGCCCATCGCGAAGTCGGATAGGAAGTGGGAAGAGGCGGAACCGACTTTGCCTTGGATTTCCGTAACGCAACCACGTGAGAATGGCCGGCAATCGGCCGGAGTTTGGCGGATTGCCGCCGGCGAGCTGGCGCTTGTGAGGACTTGCTGTCGTGTCGTGGGCCTAATTCAGGGCCGCGCCGCGGCCGCGGAGACGCTCGATGATCCCCTGCAACTGCTCCAGGCTGGCGAAATCGATCACGACGTGTCCCTTGCCGCTCGCTTGGGCGCGGACGGCAACCGGTGTCGCCAGCACGTCGGAGAGTTCCTCCTCCAGGCGCAGCAGGTCGCGGTTCGGCGTCGGCGCGACGCGCTCTTTTTGCGGAGCCAGCGCGCGGCGCACCAGGTCTTCGGCGGCGCGCACCGAAAGCGCTTTCGCGGCGATCTGCTCCGCGAGCAGCACCTGCGTCGCACCGTCGACGGCCAGCAGCGCACGCGCATGTCCCATGTCGACGCGTCGATCGAGCAGCATCTCCTGGACCGGCTGCGCCAGGTTCAACAGGCGCAGCAGGTTGGACGTCGCGCTGCGCGAGCGTCCGATCGCGGCCGCCGCCTGCTCATGGCTGAACGAGAACTCGCGGATCAGGCGTTGGACGCCCTGCGCCTCCTCGAGGGGGTTCAGGTCCTCGCGCTGAATGTTCTCGATCAGCGCCAGGGCGAGCGCGGCCTCGTCGGGACATTCGCGAACCTGGACCGGCACCTCGGACAGCCCGGCGATCGCGGCAGCCCGGAAGCGCCGCTCGCCGGCGATGATCTCGTAGAGATTCGGTTCGATCGGGCGGACGAGAATCGGCTGGATGATGCCCTGGCTGCGGATGGAATCGGCCAGTTCCGCGAGGGCGGTCGGGTCCATGTTGGTCCGCGGCTGGTACTTGCCGGGGCGCAGGCGGGTGAGCGGCAACGTGCGCGGCGTCGAGGGCGCGGCGAGGGCTTCGGAACTTTCTCCGAGCAGCGCGTCGAGCCCGCGACCGAGACCTTTCGGGCGACGGTTCATCGCGCGCCCCTGTTCCGCGGAGGCGACATCATGAGGCCTCGGCCAGCGTGCGCACGCGCTCGATCATCTCGGTGCCGAACGCGATGTACTGCTGCGCGCCGCGCGCGCTGCGATCGAAGACGACGCCGGGAACGCCGTGGCTCGGCGCTTCGGCGAGACGGACGTTGCGCGGGATGATCGTGCGGAACACCTTGTCGCCGAAGTGCGATTCGAGCTGCTCCGACACCTGCTGCTGCAGCGTCATGCGCGGATCGAACATCACTCGCAGCAGCCCGATGATCTTGAGGTCGCGATTGAGGTTCGCGTGCACGCGCTTGATCGTGTTGACGAGGTCCGTCAGTCCCTCGAGCGCGAAATATTCGCACTGCATCGGGATGATCACGCCGTGCGCCGCGCACAGGCCATTCAGCGTCAGCAGCGAGAGCGACGGTGGGCAGTCGATCAGCACGAAGTCGTATTCCGCATCGACCGCGCCCAGCGCCTCCTTCAGGCGCGTTTCCCGGTGCTCGAGCCCGACGAGTTCCACCTCGGCGCCGGCCAGCTCGCGGTTCGTCGGGACGACCGCATAACCGCCGCTGTCGGAACGCAGCGTCGCGGCGGCGACCGGGGCGAGCCCCAGCAGCACGTGGTAGACGCTCGTCGTCAGGCCCCGCTTGTCGATACCGCTGCCCATCGTCGCATTGCCCTGCGGATCCAGGTCGACCAGCAGCACGCGCTGGCCCTGCGCCGCGAGGCCCGCCGAAAGATTGACGGCGGTGGTCGTCTTGCCGACGCCGCCTTTCTGGTTCGCGATGCAAAAGATTCGGGCCACGGGGTGCGATCAGTCGGCTGCCGCGGGGGCGAGCAGGATCAGGTGGCGCTGCTCGTCGAGCAGCGGGACGCGAAGTTTAACCGTGCCGACGACCCGGACGTCGTGCGGCAGTTCGCGCAACTCGGCCTCGGGCAACGTGCCTTTCATCGCGGCCCAGATGCCGTGCGATGCCAGCAGGTGCCGCGAGACGCGGATGAAATCCGCGAGGGTCGCAAACGCGCGCGACACGACGACGTCGAACCGCTCCGGGCTTCGCCAGGCTTCGGCGCGGGCATGGACGACATCGAGATTTTCGAGCCGGAGTTGCCCCTTCGCCTGCTGCACGAACGCGCATTTCTTCTGGACGGCGTCGAGCGAGACGACGCGAACGTGCGGCAACGCGATCGCCAGCGGAACCGCGGGCAGCCCGCCACCGCTTCCGACATCGAGGATCCGGATCGCCCGGCCTTCGCTGATGCGATCGATCTGCGGGACGACGGCCAGGCAGTCCAGCAGGTGGTGGCTGAGCACCGGGTCTTCGTCGCGAATCGCCGTCAGGTTGTAGACGGCGTTCCATCGCAGCAGCAGCGCGGCGAAATCCGAAAGCTGCTGGGCCTGCGCCTCCGAAACGTCGAGGTCCAGCGCCGCCGCCGCGGTGCGGATCCGCTGAGGATCGATCACGCCGCCAGCCGCGGCGTCGGCGGGTCGTCGTCGCCGGTTCGAGGGGCGGGATGCTTCTCGCCGTTGATGCGCTTCAGGTGGACGAGAAGCAGGGAAATCGCAGCGGGCGTGATGCCGGAGATCCTGCCGGCTTGCCCTAGCGTCTCCGGGCGATGCTGCTTCAGCCTGGACCGCGCTTCGAACGACAGACCGCGGACCGCGTCATAGTCCAGCGCATCCGGTATCCGCGTCGATTCATGCGAGGCTTGGCGTGCGACTTCGACGCGCTGGCGTTCGATGTAACCGGCGTACTTGGCCGCGATTTCAACCTGTTCCGCATCCGCGGCCGCCAAGGGCGGTGCCGGCCGATCGGCGTCGAGGGCGGTGCCATCGGCCTTGCGCAGCCCGCGCAACGCGGCGTGCGAGACGGCGGGGCGGCGTAGCAGGTCGAAAAGCGTGTATTCGCGCTCGATCGCCTGGCCGAGGACGCGCTCCGCTTCCGCCGCGTCGATGAGCCGCGGATTGACCCAGGTCGTTCGCAGGCGCTCGATCTCGCGCGCGACGGCGTCGCGTTTGCGGTTGAACGCCGACCAGCGCGCGTCGTCGACGCAACCGAGATGGCGTCCCACTTCGGTCAACCGCATGTCGGCGTTGTCTTCCCGCAGGCTGAGGCGGAATTCCGCCCGGCTCGTGAACATTCGGTAGGGCTCGGAGACGCCGCGCGTGACGAGGTCGTCGACAAGGACGCCGAGATAGGCCTCGTCGCGCCGCGGGCTCCAGGGTTCGCGACCGAGCGCCCGGCGCGCGGCATTCAGTCCGGCGAGCAATCCCTGCGCCGCGGCTTCCTCGTAGCCGGTTGTTCCATTGATCTGGCCGGCGAAGTACAGGTTCTGGATCGCACGCGTTTCCAGCGAGGCGTGCAACGCGCGCGGATCGAAGTAGTCGTACTCGATCGCATAGCCGGGACGCAGGACATGGGCGTTTTCGAGCCCGCGCATGGAATGGACGATCTGCAGCTGGACGTCGAAGGGGAGGCTCGTCGAGATCCCGTTCGGGTAGACCTCGTGAGTCGTCAGGCCTTCCGGCTCTAGGAAGATCTGGTGCGACGCCTTGTCGGCGAATCGATGGACCTTGTCTTCGATCGACGGGCAATAGCGTGGGCCAACGCCTTCGATGACCCCCGTATACATCGGGGACCGATCCAGGTTCGCAAGGATCAGTTCATGCGTCGTCGGATTCGTATGGGTGATCCAGCAGGAGACCTGCTGCGGACGGTCCGCCGGGTCGCCGAGAAACGAGAACGGGGGCACCGACTCGGCGTCGCCCGGCTGTTCCTCCAGTTGCGTGCGGTCGATCGTGCGTCCGTCGATACGCGGCGGCGTACCGGTTTTCAGGCGGCCTTGGGGCAATTTCAGTTCGATAAGCCGCTGCGCGAGCGAAATCGATGCGGGGTCGCCGGCACGTCCGGCAGCATGATGGTTCAAGCCGACGTGGATCAATCCGTTCAGGAACGTCCCCGCGGTCAGGACGACGGCGCGCCCGCGGAAGGCGATTCCGGCCTGCGTCACCGCGCCGGCCACGCGGTCGCCGTCGAGGATCAGATCGTCGACCGCCTGCTGGAAGATGCTGAGGTTCGGTTGATTCTCCAGGCGGCGGCGGATCGCCTGGCGATAGAGGATGCGATCGGCCTGCGTTCGCGTGGCGCGGACGGCCGGGCCTTTCGAGCGATTCAGGACGCGAAACTGAATACCGGCCTCGTCGGCCGCTTCGGCCATCGCGCCGCCCAGCGCGTCGATTTCCTTGACGAGGTGACCCTTGCCGATCCCGCCGACCGACGGGTTGCACGACATCTGGCCCAGGGTTTCGATGCTGTGGGTCAGCAGCAGCGTCTGCGCGCCGAGGCGGGCGGCAGCCAGCGCCGCTTCGGTGCCGGCGTGGCCGCCGCCGATGACGATGACGTCAAATAGTTTCGGGAACTGCATCGGGGCGGGTTTGGCGGCACGGGCCGTCGCGCGGAGAACGTCAAGTCGTCATGATAGGCAGCGGCCCGCCCGACGTCGAATGCGGCGGGCTGTTTCACGTGGAACATGGCGCTGCGGGTCGGCCCGCGACAACGGAGCCGGGTGCTCCGACGTTTCACGTGGAACCTAAGGTAGGGCGAGGACCTCCGGTCGTTCGGCCCGCCGATGGGGTGCCGCCGCCTCAGCCGCCGTAGAGCGGCTTTTCGACCTTCCCGGAGACGCGCAGGAAAAGCGGCGCCTGGACCCGGCTCGCGCCCAGGTCGACGCGCAGGTTGCCCGACAGCGAATTGTCGTCCGCCACGGTGATCTGGCCTCGCGTCGACATCGCACCGGCGCGGCCGTCGATATCCTTCAGCGTCAGCGACGAGGCATCGGCGACCACCATGGCTTCCAGATCGGTGAACCGCGTGCTGCCGCCGGGTCCCGTCAGTGCACCTCCCGGAGCCGGGCGGGTTGCGACGTAGCCGAGGTTGATCCCGTTGAGCGTCGCCCAACGGATCTGCAGCGGGCCCGCAGCGGCCAGCGTGCGCACGGCCATGTCCGGCGTCGAACCGCGCCCCGCCAGCGCGAGGTTCATCGTCGCCGTGCCGGTTACCGGAATCGACGCGTCGCCCTTGGCGACACTGGAGGCCTCGCGGCCCATGGCCTGGCCGACGATGGCGTCGACGTCGAGATTGGCCCCCGACGCCTTGCCGCTCAGGATCCAGTCCTCGCCGTCGGAGGACTGCGCGAGCGACACCGAGCCCTGGGTCACGCCGTAGAACGCGCTGATCGAGAAGGTGGCGTCGATCTGGTGCGGCGCGAACGTTCCGGTCGAGTTGACCTCGCTCCAGCGGATCTTCGGGCGATAGGGGGCGCGCCAGTTCGTCGCATCGAGGGCAAATGCGACCCGGTCGGAATCCGCCGCGGGCGTCAGCTTCAGGTCCATGGTCCCGTCGATTCCCAACTCGTGAACCGTCGCGACCTCGAACGCGCCGGATGCCGTGCGTCGGGAGACCACCTCGTACCGGCCGGGGAGCATCGGGGCGTCGGTAATCTGGACGCTCTCGAAGCGAACGGTCGCGATGCTTGCCGGGAATGCCGTCTTCAGCCGCGGCAGCACCGCCAGCAACTGGCTGGCCTGCGCCATCGTGAACTTCGACGGCGAAACCACGGCCTCGCCGCCGGTCCAGCGCGCACCCCGAAGCGCCTGGATCGCTTCCGGCCAGTTGATCGTCAGCGCGACTTCATCGAGGTGGACCTGGTCGCCGACATCGACGCCGTTGATCGTCACGCGCGGGCTGGGCGAGACGCGGAATCCGCTGCTCTGGACCTTGACCTGCTGGCCCAGCGTCCGCGAAAGGCGCGCGGCCAATTGCGGCGCGGCCAGGTCGTTGAGCAGCGGCCGCACGAGCAGGAACAGTCCATAGACGGCGCCCGCAAGGATCGCCACGGCGGCGAACCGCTTCAACCACTGGCCGACGACGTAGCTGTCGAAACGCGGTTCACGGACGTTGTGATCGTCCTCGATCTGCCGATCGTTGACTTCGCGAACGTCGAGCCGGTCGGGAAAATTCACCGTCGTGATAGCGAAATCGGTGGCAGGCATTTCGCGACCCGAACTGGACAATTGCGGTTCCCTTCGCTTCTCGCGGTTCTTGTCGGCCATGCGTCGCGATCGTTTCGTTGGCCGCGACAATCGATGTCGCGGCGCCGAATCGTAGCGCGCCAAGCGCTAGGGGAATAGCACCCCATTTCGCCGGCCGCGCGCGAAGCGTGCGGCGCGAACGGGCAACGCGGCGCAAACCGCGCTCCCGCCTCAGCTGTAGAGGAGGCGGCTGCCGAGGAAGACGAGCATCGCGGCGAGAAACACGCGCAGCGCGCGCTCCGGAAGTCGATGCGCCAGAGAGGCGCCCAGCAGGATCGCGGGCAGCGATCCGATCAGCAGGGACCCCAGCATCGACCAGTTCACGGTGCCCAACGACGCGTGCCCCAGGCCGGCCACGAGCGTCAGAGGCACGGCGTGAGCGATATCGGACGCGACGATGCGGCGCGACGCGAGCTGCGGATAAAGGAAGAACAACGCGACGACGCCGATGACGCCGGCGCCGACCGACGTCAGCGTGACGAGCGCGCCGATGAGGGCTCCGACGACGAGCGTCGGTAGCGGCCGGGCGACGGGCCCGTCCGCCCCGAGCGCGACGACGCCCGGTGCGCCGGCGCCGGCAAGCGCCAGCGTCGCCTGCGGGGCAGGGGCGAAGCGACGCCCCAGCGCGACAACCTGCTCCTTGAGCAGCAGCGCGAACGCCGTGGCGAGAAGGGCGCCCCCCAGCGTGTGGCTGACGATCGTATTGAAGTGCTTGGCATCCAGGCCGACTTCGCGAACGGTCGCGAGCGTGGCAAGTGCCGCCGGCACGGAGCCGGCCGCCAGCCAGCCGGTGATCGCCCAATCCACGTTGCGGCGGCGCGCGTGGGCCCAAGCGCCGTTGGCCTTCGTCACGGCCGCGAACAGCAGGTCAGTCCCGACCGCGACCTGGGCCGGGACGTTGAAGACGAGCGTCAGAAGCGGGGTCATCAGCGAGCCGCCGCCGACTCCGGTCGCGCCGACGATGAACCCGACGAGTGCGCCGCCGAGGATGAAGTGGATTTCCATGGAGTGCTTGTGAACGTCGGCTTTCCGCGACCCGCCGATAGACTCGAGCGCCATCGACGCGGCCTGCGTCATCGAGAGCCTAACGAACCGGCGGCCGTGGCAATCAACGAAATGGCTATGCCGCTAGACCCAATCGGAATGAAGCGCTCTCGCGCACATCGACCCGGACTATCCTCCCGGCTGTCGCGGTCCCGCCACGGATTGCAGGTGCCGAATTTCACGTCCGGATGACACGATGAACAGCAACGATTCGGCGCCGCCGGCGTACCCCGCCGCCGCCGCCGCGAAGATCCTTCAGGTGGCTGCCGAGCGAGGCCGTGCCTCCGCGACGCCTTACGCCGGCGTCGTGACGCCCGCCGAGGCGTGGGAACTCGTGCAGGAGGTTGGGGCGCGCCTGGTCGACGTCCGCACCGCGGCCGAATTGAAGTACGTCGGGCGCGTCCCGGGGGCCGTGCATATCGAATGGTCCAGCTCCGATCCCGCCGGGCCGGCCCATTTCGTCGAGACGCTGCGAGGCCTCGCCCGGCCGGACGACGTCGTGCTGATGCTGTGCCGCAGCGGCGCACGCTCGCATGCGGCGGCCGCCGCTGCGACGGCCGCCGGCTATCGGTCCGCGCTCAATATTCTCGAAGGCTTCGAGGGCAAGCTCGACGAGAACCGGCATCGCGGACGCCTCGAGGGCTGGCGGATGCGCGGCCTTCCGTGGGAGCAGGACTGAGACCCGCGCGGAGCTCCTGACGCGTCGCTCAGGAGACCGGGCCGTCGATCATCCCGGCGGCCACCGTGTCGTTCGTCGCTTCGTCGATGATGATGAAGCTGCCGGTGTCGCGGTGCACGGCATAGGGATCCGCGACCAGCGGCTGCTGCGTCTTGAATTGCACGCGCACGATGTCGTTCAGCGCGACGTGGCCTTGCCCCGCGCCCCACGCCAGCGCGTGGAT
The DNA here is from genome assembly GCA_035524275.1 of Burkholderiaceae bacterium. Lineage (GTDB taxonomy): Bacteria > Pseudomonadota > Gammaproteobacteria > Burkholderiales > Burkholderiaceae_F > DATKPC01. The sequence goes on along the minus strand of DATKPC010000119.1, from coordinate 26,839 downwards.
GTCCAGATGCGCCGACACCGCGGTGAAGCGAGTCTTCACACTCCTTGTGGTGTGCTGCAGCACGTAGCTCCGCGACACCGACAGCGCTGTCGACGACAACCAGCAGATCGTCGCGGAAAACTGCTGCCGGACGTCCGGCAGCACGTCGACGGCGCGAACGATCATGTCGCCGCGCGAGATGTCGCGCTCGTCGGCGAGCGACACCATCACCGACTGGCCGGCCACCGCGCGCTGCAATTCGCGGGTGCCCAGCGCGATCCGCGTGACCCGCGAACGCGCGCCGTTCGGAAGCGCGATGACTTCGTCACCGACGGCGATCGTGCCGGCCTCGACCCGGCCCGCATAGCCGCGGAAATCCGCGTGGTCGGCCTGGCTCGGCCGGCACACCCACTGCACCGGCAGTCGCAGGGGCGCGTCCGCGTCGAGTTGCGACTCCGGCGCGTCTTCCAGCATGTCGATCAGCGTCGGGCCACCGTACCAGGGCATCCGGTCGCCGCGCTCGACGACCATCGCGCCGTCGAGCGCCGACATCGGGATCATCCGCACGTCGACGCCGGCGCCGTCGTGCCGCGCCATCCACGCATGGAACGAGTCCACGATCGCGTCGAAGGCGCCCTGGTCGTAGCCGACGAGGTCCATCTTGTTGACCGCGACGATCAGCTGCCGGATGCCGAGCAGCCGCGCGATCGTCGCGTGCCGCTTCGTCTGCGGCAGGACGCCCTTGCGGGCGTCGACAAGCACGATCGCGACGTCGGCCGTCGATGCCGCGGTGACCATGTTGCGCGTGTACTGCTCGTGGCCCGGGCTGTCGGCGATGATGAACTTGCGCCGCGCGGTGGCGAAATAGCGATAGGCGACGTCGATCGTGATGCCCTGCTCGCGTTCGGCGACGAGCCCGTCGGTCAGCAGCGAAAGGTCGACATGCGCCGCCCCGTGCTTCTCCTTGAGCCGCTCCAGGTGGCCGAGCGTGTCGGAAAGGAGCGCCTTGGTGTCGTAAAGCAGGCGCCCGATCAGCGTGCTCTTGCCGTCGTCGACGCTGCCGCAGGTGAGGAAGCGCAGGACGCCGCGGTCTTCGGATTGCCGCGGGGGCATCGGCGGAAACTCGGCCTTCATCAGAAATAACCTTCGCGCTTGCGTTGCTCCATCGAAGCCTCGGACGTCTGGTCGTCCATCCGCGTGGCGCCGCGCTCCGTCAGCGTGGCCGATACCGTCTCCGCGATGATCGCGTCGATCGTGGTCGCGTTCGACTCGACCGGGCAGGTGCAGGTGATGTCGCCGACGGTCCGGAAGCGCACCGACGCCTGCTCGACCCGCTCCGCCGCGCGCGGCGGCGTCAGGGGCGTCACCGGAACCAGCGTCGCCCCGCGGCGCACGACCGCGCGTTCATGCGCGTAATAGATGCTCGGGACCGCGAGGCCCTCGCGCCCGATGTATTGCCAGACGTCGAGCTCGGTCCAGTTGCTGATCGGGAAGACGCGGACGTTCTCGCCCTTGGCAACGCGGGCGTTGTAGAGGTTCCACAGCTCCGGGCGCTGGTTCTTCGGATCCCACTGGCCCCATTCGTCGCGGAAACTGAAGACCCGCTCCTTCGCCCGCGCCTTTTCCTCGTCGCGCCGGGCGCCGCCGATGCAGGCGTCGAACCCGAATTCCGAGATCGCGTCCAGCAGAGTCACCGACTGGTGCTTGTTGCGCGACTCGTCGGGCGAGCGCAGCACGACGCGGCCGGACTTCATCGAGTCCTCGACGCTGCGGACGATCAGCCGTTCGCCCAGTTCCGCGGCACGGCGGTCGCGAAATTCGATCACTTCGTCGAAATTGTGGCCGGTATCGACGTGAAGCAGCGGAAACGGGAAGCGGGCCGGCCGGAACGCCTTCGTGGCGAGATGCAGCAGGACGATCGAATCCTTGCCGCCCGAAAACAGCAGCGCCGGGTTCGACGCCTGGCCGGCAACCTCGCGCAGGATATGGATCGCCTCCGACTCGAGCCAGTCGAGATGCGACAGCGTCTTGCGCGCCCGCGTGACCGTCGCGCTCATCATTTCTCCGCTTCCGCCGCGCCTGCCGCGCCGCGCACGAGCCGGCCTCCGACGACGTGCAGGCCGCATTCCTTGTTTTCCGGCGCTTCCCACCACCAGCGCCCTGCGCGGACGTCCTCGCCCGGCGCCACGGCGCGCGTGCAGGGGGCGCAGCCGATGCTGGGGTAGCCGCGATCGTGCAGCGCGTTGTACGGCACCTGGTGCTGCCGCAGGTACGCCCAGACCTCCGCGTCCGACCAGTCGTGAAGCGGATTGAACTTCTCGATGCCGCGTTCCGCGTCGGTCTCGCGGGCGGCGACGCCGGAGCGCGTCACCGACTGCTGGGCGCGCAGGCCGGTCACCCATCCGCCATGCCCGGCGAGCGCGCGGGCCAGCGGCTCGAGCTTGCGCACCGCGCAGCACGCCTTGCGCTTTTCCACCGCGTCGTAGAAACCGTTGATGCCGTTCGCCGCAACGAGCCGGCGAACGGCCTCGGCGTCGGGGAAATAGACGGCCACGCAATGGCCGTAGCGTTCCTCGACCCTCTGCATCAGTTCGTAGGTCGCCTCCGGAAGGCGGCCGGTGTCGAGCGTGAAGACACCGATCGGCAGCTTGTGGCCGCGGATCAGGTCGAGGACGACCATGTCCTCGGCGCCGAAGCTCGTCGAAAACGCCGCACCGGTCGTGGCCGCCTCGCGCAACGAGACCACCGCGGCCTCGATGCGCGGGCGCAGGTCGATCGTTTCTCGCGCCGCGCTCATCGGGGTTCCGCGACGGCCCGGCGACGGAACAGCGGCACCGGCTGGTCGACCGAGCGCTGGTAGACCTCGCTGAAGGTCCGCAGGGCCGACTCCGCCACGGCCGGCTTCTGGTCGGCGCGCAGCGCGAACTCGGAGATCCCGACGCGCTTCATGGAGAAGAGCTGGTCGACGAGCACGTCGCCGATCGCGCGCACCGGCCCGGCGTAGCGCAGGCGCGTCCTCAGCAGCGTCGCGATCGAATAGCCGCGCCCGTCGCGGAAGCTCGGGAAGTCCACCGCGACGATGGGCAGCGTGTCGACGAAATCCGCAAGCGCGGACGGATCCTGGTCCGGGCCGATCCAGGCGCCGATCGGCCGCCGCCGCTGCGCCGGGGCCAGCGCGACGTAGCGCGCCAGCGGCACGATGTCGCCGTCGACCGGTTCGGCATCGTCCTCGCGAACGATGCGCCAGGTGTCGGCGCGCCACGATCCGTCGGCAGCGAGCACGTGTCCGCCGCTGGCGCGGCCGCTCGCGGCGACGTGGGCCGCCTGCGCGTTGTCGCTGCGCTTGTATTCGGTGTCATGCACGGCGGATTGCGGATTCATGCCGCCTCCCGGATGGCTTCGTCGCTGCCGTCGCGCGAACGGGCGTAGACGCGCGCCTTGAACGGCTCCAGCCCGATGCGCGCTGCCGTGTCGATGAAGCGCTCGCCGTCGCGCCGCTGCGCGACGTAGACCGCGATCAGGTCCTCGATCACGTCCGGAACCTGCGGCGCGGAGAACGACGGGCCGAGGACACGGCCGATCGCGGTACGGCCGCCCCCGGCGTCGGAGCCGTCGGCGCCGCCGATCGAGACCTGGTACCACTCGGAGCCGTCCTTGTCGACGCCGAGGATGCCGATGTGGCCGACGTGGTGATGGCCGCACGAGTTCATGCAGCCGGAGATGTTGAGGTTGATCTCGCCCAGGTCATGCAGGTAGTCGAGGTCCTCGAAGCGCTCGGTCACCGACTGCGAGATCGGGATCGATTTGGCGTTCGCGAGCGAGCAGAAGTCGCCGCCCGGGCAGGTGATCATGTCCGTCAGCAGGCCGATGTTCGGCGTCGCCAGGCCGGCGCCGCGCGCTTCGTCCCACAGTTCGCGCAGCCGGGCCACCGGGACGTCCGGGAGCACGAGGTTCTGCTCGTGGGTCACGCGAAGTTCGCCGAAACCGTAGCGCTCCGAGAGGTCGGCGACGAGTTCCATCTGCTCCGACGTGCAGTCGCCGGGCGCCACCCCCGGCTTCTTGAGCGACAGCACGACGCTGCGGTAGCCGGGGACGCGATGCGCGCGGACATTGCGCTCGATCCAGCGCGCGTAGGCGCGGTCGCCCGCGGCGTCGAGGCGATCGCCCGCCGCATCGACCGACGCGTACGGCGGCGGCGCGAAGAACGCCGCGACGCGGGCGAACTCCGCCTCCGTGATCGCGCCTTCGCCGCCGGCGACGTGCGCGTATTCCTCGTCGACCTGGCGCGCGAATTCCGCGGCGCCGAGCGCCTTCACCAGGATCTTGATCCGCGCCTTGAACAGGTTGTCGCGACGGCCGTAGCGGTTGTAGACGCGCAGGATGGCCTCGACGTAGTTCAGCGTCTCGGCGATCGGAACGAAGTCGCGGATCACGGTGCCGATGATCGGCGTGCGACCCATCCCGCCGCCCACGAGCACGCGGACGCCGAGGTCGCCCGCCGGCGAGCGCACGATGTACAGGCCGATGTCATGGAACGCCGTGGCGGCGCGATCCTCGCGCGTCGCGCTGATCGCGATCTTGAACTTCCGCGGCAGGAACGCGAACTCCGGGTGGAACGTGCTCCACTGGCGCAGGATTTCCGCCAACGGCCGCGGATCCGCGATCTCGTCGGTCGCGACGCCCGCGAACTCGTCCGTCGTGATGTTGCGCACGCAGTTGCCGGAGGTCTGGATCGCGTGCATCTCGACCTCGGCCAACGACGCGAGGATGTCGGCAGTGTCCGGCAGGTCGATCCAGTTCAGCTGCAGGTTCTGCCGTGTCGAGAAATGGCCATAGCCGCGGTCGTAGCGGCGCGCGATCGCGGCCAGCCGGCGCAGCTGCGTCGCCGACAGCAGTCCGTACGGGACCGCAATGCGCAGCATGTGCGCGTGGCGCTGCATGTAGAGGCCGTTCTGAAGGCGCAGCGGCCGGAATTCCTCGACCGGAAGCTCGCCGGCGAGGTGCCGCTGCAGCTGGTCGCGGTATTGCGCCACGCGCTGCGAAAGGATCCGGCGGTCGATGTCGTCGTATCGGTACATGGTGTCGTGGTCGGCGTCGCGGAGACGTTCCGTCGCCGCCCTTTCTTCGGGTTCCCGGAGACTAGCGGCGAACGCCGCCCTCCGGCGGACGCGATTGTCATGCCGCTATGCACTGCCGTTATGAGCGCATCGCGGAAGCTCATGCGAAGACCGTCTGACGCAGGTCGTGAGCCGGTGCGACCCGCAGAATTTCAATGGGTGAAATCCCAGGGCGGCCCATCCGCCGCGCCGCGACCGGAATCGGGCTCAGGGCATGCGGGCCCGCGCGACGTTGCCGATCACCAGGATCGCGGGACTCGCGATCGCGGCTTCGGCGAGCGCGTTCGCCATGCCGCCGACGCAAGTCGAGAGAACCCGTTCGCCGGGGAGCGTGGCCGACTGGATCGCCGTGACCGGTGTCGATGCGTCGAGGCCGGCCTCGAGGAGATGGCGCTCGATCTTCGCCGCGTTCGAGATTCCCATGTAGACGACGAGCGTCAACCGGCACCGGACGAGGGCTGCCCAGTCGAGCCGCTCGTCGTCGCCGTCGCGCTCGTGGCCGGTGACAAAAACGACGCCCGGGCTGGCATCGCGATGCGTCACGGATATTCCGGCGACCATCGGCGCCGCGATTCCGCTCGTGATGCCCGGGACGACGTCGACGTCGATCCCGGCGGCGCGCAGGTGCGCCGCTTCCTCGCCGCCGCGCCCGAAAAGGAACGGATCGCCCCCTTTGAGGCGGACCACGTGGCGTCCCGCGGCGACCTCGTCGACCATCAGCCGATCGATGTGCGGTTGCGGCGTGCTGCGCGCGCCCCCGCGCTTGCCGACCCAGACCACCCGGACGTCCGGGCGGACCAGGTCCAGGACGCGTCGGTCGACGAGGTCGTCGACGAGCACGACGTCGGCGTCGCGCAGCGCGCGCGCGGCCTTCAGCGTCAGCAGGTCCGGATCGCCCGGCCCGGCACCGACGAGCGTCACGCGCCCGCGCCCGGCCGCCGGCATCCGGGGAGACGATACGTCCGTCATGCGGGCCGCGTCATGCGCGGGCGGGAAAGCGGCGCCACTACGCCTGCGCCCGGTGCAGCACCAGGCCGTCCTTCTCGTAGACCGTGGAGACCTGCGCGAACCCGGCATCGCGAAGCGACTGCGCCTGCTCCGCGACGCTCATGTAGAGATCGCGCTGAGTCCGCCCCGGCGACCCCAGGACATGGTCGCAAACCAGGTAGATCCCGCGCGGCGCCAGCACGCCGCGCACCTCCGCGTGCAGCGCCGCGGCGCGGCGCTTGTTGCGCAGCTCGTGCACGGCCTGCATCGTCGCGACGCATTCGAAGCGCCCGAGACCCTCGGACCATCCCGGGCGCTTGAAGTCCCGTTCCACGCACTGCGCGCGATTCGCGAGGTCGCCGAGGCGCGCGACCGCGAGTTCGTGCATCGGCGCGGAATAGTCGAGCATCGTGTACTTCACGTGGGGGAACGAGCCGAGAAGCCAGTGCGCGAGGAAGCCGGGCCCGGAACCGAGCTCCAGGATGCGGGTCACGTACTGCGGCAGGCCGCCAATCTCATGCGCGAAGCGCGAGAAGAACTCGTCGCGCCATGGATGCTCCCACGGCGCGCCGGATTCCCACGCCGCGGCGGCTTCCGGCTGTCGATAGTCGATCCCGCCGGGCACCTCGTCCGTCGCGTCGAGCGCCGGCCGCACCTCGAAGCGCGCGAGCCGCTCCAGGAGACGGGCCTGTCGCTCGATCGCGCCGGGGACGTCGGTCGCGCCGCCCAGGACCGCACGACAGAAGTTCGCCGTCTCGGCGACGTCGTCGGGTCGCGGAAGGCCGGTCCCGGCGGCGGCCGCCGGGCGCCCGGCGTTCGCGGCGCCGACGAGCTCCAGTTCGTGCACTGAGAACGGCTCGCCACGGAGCCACGCGCGAGGCGCGTGCCGCTCCGATTCCCACGCGACGGGATCGCCTTCGGTTCCGCGGACCAGGCACATCGACAGCCCGAGCAGCTCGGCCGCGGCCCCGAGCGCAACGCGGTAGGGCTCGTGGGTGTAGTTGGCGACGATGACCGCGCGCCCGTCGATCGGGACGAGGAGCTTCACCAGCGAATGGGCGGAATTGCGGAAGCCGAGCTCGGCGCGGCGCGCAAGCAGGCGAGCGACCTTCGGCATGACGGCCTCGATGGGCATCCAGGCCAGCCTGCCCGTCTCGTCGGCGAGCCGTCGCGCGGCGCCTTCGGCGTCGAGGCAGGGCGCCTCGCCCATCGCCTGCAGCACGGCGCCGGCGTTCGCGCCTTGCCCGGCGTCGTGCGTGACCAGCAGCACCGGCGTGCCGCGTCGCGCGAGCCACTTCGCCAGCAGCGGCGCGAGCGGCGGCTCGCGCCGTGCCGTGCCGGTCGCGTAGAGCACGACCGTGGCGGCTTCGGCGGGCCCGCGGATCGTCGCGCAATGCGGCCGCGTCGCGCCGACGAACGCGGCCAGCATCGGCGGGCTCTCGCCGTGGATGCGCAGGCCCATCAGCAGCGCCGCCTCCTGCGGCCGGCTGAAGCGCTGCTCCAGCAGCGCGGTCCAGGCCTGTGCGGCATCGTCCGGGTCCAGGACCCCCGGCCCGTCGGGACGCGCGTTGCGCCCAAGGCGCTTCACGACGCGCGCGTAGAGTTCCGCGGCGGCGGGATCGGGGTTCGTCGGCGTGACCACGCCCGGATATTAGGGTCGAACGCGCCGCGGCGGAACGTGCGGGACTATCCGACCGCGCCGATCGCGAACGACCGGGCATAGCGCTCCGGATCGCGGCCGTCCCAGGCCACGCCGTCGATCAGCGTGCTGGTCCGCAGCGGGCTGGCCGGGATCGCGACACCCAGGCGCGTCGCCGCTTCCGCATACAGGTCGGCGCGGTTCACGGCTTGCGCGATCCCGGCGTAGTCGATTCCGTGGCGAAGCATCCCCCATCGGCGCAGCTGCGACAGGAACCACATCGCGTCCGACAGGTACGGATAGTTGACGTTGCCGCCGTCGAAGAAGGTCATGTGTCGCGGATCGTCCCACGTGCGCCCCAGGCCGTCCTGGTAGTGGCCGAGGAATCGCGGGCCCATGACGTCGACGGCCGTGTCGACGTAGGCCGGCCCGGCCACCGTCTCGACCGCCTGCACGCGATGCGCCGGCGCCGCTTCGATCCAGCGGCTCGCCTCCAGCAGCGCCATCGTCAACGCCATGGCCGTGCGAGGGAATTCGCGCGCGAAGCGGGCGGTCGTCGCGAGCACCTTTTCCGGGTGATCGGGCCAGATCTCCTGGCTCGTGATCGCCGTGATGCCGACGCCGTCGGCGATCGCGCGATGGTTCCACGGCTCGCCGACGCACGCGCCGTCGACGCGCCCGTCGCGCAGGGCCTCGACCATGCGTGGCGGCGGCACCGTGATCGCGTCGACGTCGCGCAGCGGGTGGATGCCCTGCGCCGCCAGCCAATAGTAGAGCCACATCGCATGCGTTCCGGTCGGGAAGGTCTGCGCAAACGTGAGGCGCCGCCCTTCGACGGCGATCAGCCGCGCGAGGCTCGGGCCGTCGACGGCGCCGCGCCCCGCCAGGCGGCGCGACAGCGTGATCGCCTGTCCATTGCGGTTCAGCGTCATCAGGACCGCCATGCCGGTCTGCGGCCCCGCGATGCCCAGGTGCGCGCCGTAGACGAGGCCGTAGAGCGCATGCGCCGCGTCGAGCGCGCCACTCGCGAGCTTGTCGCGGATCGCCGCCCAGGACGATTCGCGCGTCGGGATGATGCGGATCCCGAAGCGCTCGTCGAATCCGTTGACCGCCGCGATCACGACGGAAGCGCAGTCCGCGAGCGGCATGAAACCGACGCGTAAGACCCGCTTCTCCGGGGCGTCGGAGGCGCCGGGCGCGGGCGGAATGGGCACTGCGTGCGACTCGGGCATCGATTTCCCGTCAGGACATGAGGTCGTCGGCGTCGATGATCCGGTTCGCGACCTCGATGAGCTTCAGCTTGCGGTCCATCGCGAGGCGGCGCATCTGCTCGTAGGCGGTCTTCTCGTCGATGCCGCGGATCCGCATCAGGATGCCCTTCGCGCGCTCGACGCGCTTGCGCTGGGCCAGTTCGCTTCGCGCCTGCGCCAGTTCGGCGCGCACCTCGGCGTCGGCCTCGAACCGCGCGATCGCGACGTTGAGCACCGGCTGCAGGCGCTCCGCCGTCAGGCCGGCCACGACGTAGGACGACACGCCGGCGCGGATGGCGCGCTGCATGCGCTCGCGATCCGGGTCGTCGGTGAACATCACGATCGGCCGCGGTTGCGCCTGCGACATCACCGCGATGTGCTCCAGCGTGTCGCGCTGCGGCGATTCGGCGCTGATGATGATGATGTCGGGCTGGCTCGAGCCCACCGCCGCCGCCAGTTCGACCGGCGCGTCGACGACCCCGATCACCGTGTTGCCGAGGCGGGCCAGTTCCTCGCGCAGGAGTGGCAGGTGGGTGCCGCCGTCGTCGACGAGCAGGACCCGGAGACCGGAAGCCGGCCGATCGGCGCTTGCAGGCATCAGGCCGTCGTCACGCCGACCGTGGTCGCGCCGGACGCGGGGGTCCCGACCCCGGCCGCGATCCCGTTCCGGGTTTCCCCGAATTCCTGGGGCGGACCATCCATTGAATTGTCATCCCCTTTCATCCCGTGAACGCGCGGTCATTGCGGCGGCAATTCTTCCGATTAACCAGACGAGGAGCGGTCGAGACCGCGAGCGAGGAAACACGAGCATGGTTCGAGCCAAGAGTTCAATGCCCGCCGGCCGCGACATGGCACTGGCGCTGCTGGCCTCCTATCGCGCGGCGCTGCACCTGGCGCCGCTGCCGCCGAAGTCCGCCGCCAGCGCACCGCAGCAACCGAGCGTGCCGGCGTCCGCGATGCTCAATCGGATGGTCCAGGAGCGATCGCGCCAGCAGCGGCGCGCCCAGGACTTCCGCCACCGCGAGCGGCAGTTGCGGCAGGCGATCCTGCGCCACGAGCACCGCCTGGCGGAACTCCAGGCGGAACTGGGCAAGCTCGTCGCCGAGCACCGGGAGTTCGTCGAGAACGCCTGAAGCCGGGGCGTCGCCGCGCCCTGCGGGACCGCCGCGACGTCGGCTACGAGGCCGGCTTCGGCTTGCGCTTCGGACGTTGCCATCCGCGGATCGTGGCCTGCCGCGCCCGTGCCACCGTGAGCTCCCCGGCAGGCACGTCGCGCGATACCGTCGAACCGGCGCCGACCGTCGCGTCGTCGCCGACCGTCACCGGGGCCACCAGGACGACATTGCTGCCGACCAGCACGTTCTTTCCGATGTCGGTCCGGTGCTTGTTGACCCCATCGTAGTTCGCGACGATCGTACCCGCGCCGATGTTCGTGCCGGCGCCGACGCGCGCGTCGCCGATGTAGGCCAGGTGATTCGCCTTGGCGCCGGCCTCCACGAGGCTCGCCTTCACCTCGACGAAATTGCCGATGTGGACCCGGTCGCCGATCTCCGCGCCAGGGCGTAGCCGAGCAAACGGCCCGAGGCGCGCATCCGCGCCGACCTGCGCCCCATCGAGGTGCGAAAAGCCGAGGATCTCGGTGCCGGCCGCGACGCGGACGTCGCGCAGCACGCAATACGGCCCGACCGTCACGCGGTCGCCCAATTCGACCGCGCCCTCGAAAATGCATCCGACGTCGATCGTCACGTCGCGCCCCACGTCGAGGCGTCCGCGAACGTCGATCCGCGCCGGATCCAGCAACGTGGCGCCGGCATCCATCAGCGCGCGCGCGATGCGCGACTGCGCGTAGCGCTCCGCGGCGGCGAGCTGGGCGCGGCTGTTGACCCCGGCGGCCTCGTCCGGATCGGCGAGGGTGACGCCGTTGACGCGCACGCCGTCGCGCAAGGCCGCCGTGACGATGTCGGTCAGGTAGTACTCCTGCTGTGCGTTGCGACAGTCCAGCGCCGCGAGCCAGCGCTTCAGCGGCCCGGTGGGCGCCACGACGATGCCGGTATTGACCTCGTCGATGCGCTGCTCGTCGGGCGACGCGTCGCGCTGCTCGACGATGCGGACGATCCCGCCATCGACGCCGCGGACGATGCGACCGTAGCCTGTCGGATCGGCCAGTCGCTGCGTCAGCACGGCGACGCCGCCCGCGGCGGCGGCCGCCGCCAGCGTCCTCAGCGTGTCGACCTTGACGAGCGGCACGTCGCCGTAGAGCACGATCGTCGCGCCGTCGCCGTCGAGCAGCGGCGCGGCCAGCCCCACGGCGTGGCCGGTGCCCAGCTGCGGTTCCTGGACGACCCACTGCAGCTCCGCCTCGCCGCCGAAGGCGTCGCGCACCGCGTCCGCGCCGTGGCCGACGACGACGACGATACGGTGGCCGCGCGCCGCAAGCGCAGCGTCCGTCGCCTCGCCGCGATCCGCCGCGAGGAGCTGCCGTGCCGAGTCGATGACATGCGCTAGCATCGGCCGCCCCGCGATCCGGTGCAGCACTTTGGGCAGGCCCGAGCGCATGCGCTTGCCCTGGCCGGCAGCGAGAATCACGACGTTCATCGGGAGACGGCACGCGGTGTGGGAGTCGGCCGGGAATCGTAGCATCGCGTTCGCGCGCCACGTCGCGCGACGCGTCGCCGCCGCGTCGTGCGCGGCGGCGCTCGTCGTGCTTCCGGGCTGCACCGCGGTTCGGATCGGCTACGACAACGCCGACACGCTGCTCGTCTACACGTTCGACAACTACCTCGACCTGGACGATGCGCAGGCCGACTTCCTGCGGCAACGGGCGCGGGCGCTGCTGGACTGGCACCGCGCTTCGCAGCTGCCGGATTACGTCCGGACGCTGGAGGGCGTCGAGGCGCAGGTTTCCGGCGGCGCCGTCGAGCCGGCCGACGTCCTGGGCTTCATCCGGCTGCTGGACGATCGTCTCGTGGCGATCGGCGAACAGGCGGCGCCCGACCTCGCGCAGCTCGCGGCGACGCTGCAGCCGGCGCAGGTCGACAGGCTGCAGCAGAAGCTCGCCGTCGAGGCGGCCAAGTCGTGCCGGCCGCAGGACCATCGCGACGACGTCGGGCGCCGCGTCGAGCGATTTGCCGACCGCGCCTCGTCCTGGTTCGGCGGCCTCACGGCGCCGCAGCTGGACCTCGTTCGAGCGTCCATGGAGGCGCGCCCGGAGGCGGCGCGCGACTGGTGCGACGAAGTCGACCAGCGCGGGCGCGACCTCGCGGCGCTCGTGCGGCGCATCGGCTCCGAGCGGCCGGACGAGGCCCAGGCGGCGGCCTGGGTGCGCGACTACGTCGCGAGCCTGCCGTCGCCGGCCGACCCCGCGCGCCGTGCGTTTCTCGAGGACAACCGGCGCGCGAACGCGGCGCTGATCGCGCAGCTGATCCAGACCTCGAGCGCGCGGCAGCGCGCGGCACTGAAGCGGCGCCTGGCGCAATATGTCGAGGATTTTTCCGCCCTCGCGATCGAGCGCGTTCGCGACGGCGGTCCCGGCTGAATCCCGCGGAGCCCAGCAGCCCCACCATGAAGATCACCGTGGAAACGAACGTCGCGGCACCGCTGGACGCCGTCTGGAAGGCCTACACGAACCCGGACGACATCAAGCGCTGGAACGCGGCGTCCGACGACTGGCAGACGACATCCGCTTCGGTGGACCTTCGCGAAGGCGGCGCGTTCACCTCGCGCATGGAAGCCAAGGACGGCAGCATGGGATTCGATTTCGCCGGGACGTACACGCGGATCGTCCGGAACGAACGCCTCGAGTATGCGTTCGGCGACCGCACGGCGCAGGTCGAGTTCACGCCCGGCCCGGGCACCGTGAACGTCCGGGTCACGTTCGACGCCGAGTCCACGCATCCGGTCGAGCAGCAGCGCGGCGGCTGGCAGGCGATTCTGGACAACTTCGCGCGCTACGTCGAAGGCCGGCCGCGCGGCTGAGCCGATCGTCGGGCGCGGCAACGGCCTCGGCCGTCGACCGACGGCGGCCGTCAGTCCCGGTACGAAGCGTCGACGGCGTCGACCTTGCGTACCAGCGCGTCGAACGCGGCCTTGCAGACCTCGGGCAGCAGCGGCGCGGCCTCGAGGCGCGTCTGCTGCCGGACCGTTTCCGGCACGGGCGTCATCCGACCGAGCGCGGACGACGCGACCTGGATATCGCACGCGCGCTGCAGGGTCCAGAGCCACATGAAGGCCTCCTCCAGCGTTTCGCCCCACGTCAGCAGCCCGTGGTTGCGGAGGATGACGACGCGCCGGTCGCCGATGTCCCGCAGCAGGCGCGCCCGCTCGTCCGGATTGACGGTGACGCCCTCGAAGTCGTGGTACGCGACGCGACCGGAGAGTTGCGCGCCGTAGAACGTGTCGTGCGACAGCCCGGCCTCGGAACAGGCCACCGCGGCCCCGGTCGTCGTATGGGTGTGCATCACGCAGTGCGCGGCCGGAACCTGGCCATGTATCGCGCTGTGAGTCACGAAGCCCGCGAGATTGACCGGGTGTTCCGTCGGCCGGACCGGCCGGCCTTCGATATCGATCGCGACGAGATTCGACGCGGTGACTTCGCGATAGGACAGGCCGAACGGGTTGATGAGGAAGATCGTTTCCGGGCCGGGGACGCGCAGCGTGACGTGGTTGAAGATGAGTTCGGTCCACCCCAGCAGGTCGAACACGCGATAGCACGCCGCGAGCCGCACGCGCGCCTGCCGCTCGGCGTCCGTCAGCGGGATGCTTCGATGCGGGTCGCGCGGCTCGCCGTGCATGTGCAGTCCGCGTGCCTTTGCTGGTGCGTTCATGCTGCCTCCGTCGTCGGTGACGCCGCCGGTTCGTTCCGCGGCGCGGCGACGCCCGCGTCACCAGCCGTTCAACCGCGTCCAGGCCTGGATCGTGCCATCCGGTCCGATCGCCTGGTACGCCGGGAACTGCGCGCCGGTCGCGCACGCGTGATTCGGAAGGATGCGCAATCGCGTGCCGATCGGCAAGCGCAGCGCGATGCGGTGGTCCGGCTCCCCGCTCCGCGACACGATCCCGTGCTCCTGGTTCGTCGCGCTGACGACGTAGCCCTCGAGCGGGGCGCCGTCCTCCGAGCAGACCTGGCCGTAGCCGAAGTCGCGCGCCTGGTGCGCCGTGCCGCGGTCGCGGCTGGTCGCCATCCAGCCGGCATCGACGATCGCCCAGCCCTTGTCCGCCTGGTGCCCGATCACCGTCGTCAGCACGCTGAGCGCTACCTCGTCGACCGAGCAGACGCCGAGGTTGCTCATCACCAGGTCGAAGAATACGTAGACCCCGGCCCGCAGCTCCGTGACGCCGTCGAGCCGCGCCGCGGACAGCGCGGTCGGCGTGGAGCCGACGCTGACCGACGGGCACGGGACGCCGGCGGCCCGCAGCCGCTCGGCGGCGCGAACCGTGAGGGCGCGCTCCTGCTCCGCGATGGCGGTCCGCGCTTCGGGCGTGTCGCACTCGTAGCTCGCCCCCGCATGCGCCATCACGCCGCCGACGCGCATGCCGCCGGCGGCCAGCGTGCGGGCGACCGTGATCAGCGCATCGTCTTCCGGCGCGATGCCGGCGCGGTGCCCGTCGACGTCGATCTCGATCCAGGTCTCGAAGACTTCGCCGCTCGCCCGGCCGAATTCGACGATGGCCTGCGCCGCGGCCGCATTGTCGGTGACGATCTTCAGGTCGCATCCGCGGCGACGCAGGTCGAGCGCGCGCTGCAGCTTGTGCGGTTCGATGCCGACGGCGTAGAGGATGTCGTCGACCCCCGCGGCGAAGAAGGCCTCCGCTTCCTTCAAGGTCGAGACCGTGATGCCGCTCGCGCCCGCGGCGAGCTGCTCGCGGACGACGGCCAGGCACTTGCTCGTCTTGACGTGCGGGCGGAACTTCACGCCCAGCGCGTCGATGCGCGACCGCATGCGCCGGATGTTGCGCTGCATGCGGCCGACATCGACGACGGCGCACGGCGTGTCCAGGGTGGCGATCGATGCGGCCGGATTCATCGCGGTCATTTCCCACGTCGGGGCGTACGAGACCTGCCGGAGTCTAGGGCCTGCCGGGGAGACTCCGAGTCGGGAACCGGCGCCATCGCGGATTTCCACAAACGCGCCCCATGGTTTAGCCTTTCCGGTTCACGAGAGCGGCGCGCCGCGGCCGCACGGGAACTCCCGCGGGTGGAGAGCGCCATTGCAGGCTCCAGCTTCGAGGCGGTGGCTGAAGTTCCACGTTGTGGCCTGGTTGGCCGCGCTGGCGATCCTTGCGCTGGGCGGCCTCGTCGTCTGGAACCAGCGCGCGGCGAGCTACGACGAGGCGTTCGCCGAGGTCGGAAACACCGCCGGCGTGCTCGCCAACCAGGTCGAGGCCTACTTCGACCAGGTCGACGCGACGCTCTTCTCGGTCGGCCTGCGCTACGCCGATGCCGCGCGCCTCGGTGGCGCCGAACTCGAGCATTTCGCCGACCAGGTTCGTCGCGAGGCGCCGAACAATCCGCTGGTCGTTCGCATCGGCATCATCGACCGCGGCGGCAGCAACTTCCTCAATACCGCGTTCGGCGTCCGCGACGCGCGCACCCTCGACCTGTCCGACAGGGCCTATTTCCTGCGCGCGAAGGGCGGCGATAACGACCTGATCTACGACGGCCCGATCCAGTCGAGGTTGACCGGCGAATGGGAGCTCGTGGTCGCCCGGCGGATCGAGGACGCCGGCGGCCAGTTCCTCGGCGTCGCGTTCGCGACGATGCCGATCGAGAGGTTCCGCAACGAATTCGCAAAAGTCGACCTGGGTCGCTCGGGAGTCGTCAACCTGCGGGCGGTCGACCTGAGCGAGGTCGTACGTTTTCCGGCGCTTGCCGGTGACAACAGCGGGATCGGCAATCGCAACGTGTCGGCGACGATCCGCTCCCTGATGGCGACCCGGCCGGGGCAGGACCGCTACGCCTACAAGACCGTGGCGCCGATCGACGGCGTGGAACGCGTCTACGCGTATCGGAAATTGAGCCATTCGCCGTTCTGGATGACGGTCGGCCGGGCGACCGAGGATTTCGAGTCGTCGTGGCGCCAGACCGCCGCGGCGCTGCTCCTGCTCGGCGTCCCGATTTCCTGCCTGCTGGTCTGGGGCGCGCGGCGTCTCGAACGGCAGAACCAGGAGCTGCAGCAGGGCGTCGAGAAGGGCATGCGCAGCCTCGCGGAAAGCCATCGGTTCCTGCGCAGCCTCGCCGATTCGCTGCCCAACATCATCGGCTACTGGGATGCCGAGCTTCGCAACCGTTTCGCGAGCGGCGCCTACGAAAGCTGGTACGGGCTGAAGCCGGAGAAGATGCACGGGATGCCGCTGCGGGACCTGCTCGGCGCCGCGACGTACGCCGCGGAAGCGGTGCGCTTCGAGGGCGCGCTGCGCGGCGAACCGCAGACGTACGAGCGGCAGGTGGTCCGGCCGGACGGAACGACCGGGACGCTTCTCGTCACGCTGACGCCCGACCGCGCCAGCGGGAAAGTGACGGGCGTCTTCGTCTCGGCGACCGAGATCTCGGAGTTGAAGGCGGCCGAGCTGCAGCTCCGGCGCCAGGCCGAGGACCTCGACGATCTGTACAACCACGCGCCCTGCGGCTACCACTCGCTGGCGCCGGACGGGACGATCGTCCGGATCAACGACACCGAACTCGAGTGGTTCGGATGTCGCCGCGACGAGGTCGTCGGCCGCAAGCGCATCACCGAATTCATGACGCCGGCGGCGGTGGAGAAGTTCGAGGCGCTGTTTCCGCGGATTCTCGCGGACGGTTCGCTCCAGGAGCTCGAGATCGAGTTCAGGAAGGCCGACGGGAGCACGTTCCCGGTGCTGGTGTCGGCCACGGCACTGCGCGACGACCAGGGTCGTGTCTCGAAGACGCGCTCGGTGCTGGTGGACCACTCGCACCAGCGGCGGCAGCAGGAGAACCTGCGGCGCGTGCTCGCCGCCTCGCCGATGGCCGTGCGCGTCGCCGGACTGCGCGACGACCGCGTGCTGTTCATGAACAACGCCTTCTGCGCGCTGGTCCGCCGCAGCGAACGCGACGCGATGCAACTGGACATCGGCAGCTGCTACGTCGATCCCGCCGTGTTCGCCGAGGTCCGCGCGGCGCTGAGCCGCGGCGAGCCGGTCGTCAACCGCCTCGTCGAGCTGCACCTGCCCGACCGGCCCGAGGTCCCGCACGCCTGGGCGCTCGCCTCCTACATGCCGATCGAGTACGACGGACAGGCGGCGGCGCTGGCGTGGCTGTTCGACGTCACCGAACTGCACGAGGCGCGGACGGCGGCCGAAGCGGCGACGCGCGCGAAGAGTGCGTTCCTCGCCAACATGAGCCACGAGATCCGCACGCCGATGAACGCGATCCTCGGGATGACGCACCTGCTGCGCAACGAGACGCTGACGTCGTCGCAGGCGGAGCGGCTGCAGAAGGTCGAGGATGCCGGCCGGCACCTGCTGTCGATCATCAACGACATCCTGGACCTGTCGAAGATCGAGGCCGGCAAGCTGACGCTCGAGCGCCGCGACTTCGCGATCGGCGTCGTCGTCGACCACGTGCACTCGCTGATCAAGGATGCCGCCCACGCGAAGGGCCTGAGCGTCGAGGTCGACCAAGGCTCGTCGCCGTTGTGGGTCAAGGGCGATCTCACGCGGATCCGGCAGGCGCTCTTGAACTTCGCCGGCAACGCCGTGAAATTCACCGAGCGTGGCACGGTCACGCTGCGCGGACGCCTGCTGGCGGATGCCGGCGACCGTCTCGTCGTGCGCTTCGAGGTCGAGGATACGGGCATCGGCATACCGCCGGAGCAGCTCGACAGGCTTTTCGGGGAATTCGAGCAGGCCGATTCCAGCACGACGCGCCGGTACGGCGGCACCGGGCTCGGCCTGGCCATTGCGAAGCGCCTGGCGATGCTGATGGGCGGCGACGTCGGCGCGGAAAGCACCCCCGGACGGGGCAGCCTCTTCTGGTTCACCGCGCGCCTCGAGCGCGGCGATCGCGGCGCGGCGCAACCCGGGCTGCCGATGGCGCTCGCCGCGAGCGGCGTGCCGAACGCCCACGGCGGCGCGCACGTCCTTCTCGCGGAGGACAATCCGGTCAACGTCGAAGTCGTCCGCGAACTCCTGCGCGGAGCCGGCGTGCGGGTCGACGTCGCCGCCAATGGCGAGATCGCGGTCGAGAAGGCGCGCGCGACAGACTACGACCTGATCCTGATGGACATGCAGATGCCGGTCATGAGCGGCGTCGAGGCGAGTCGCGCGATCCGTCGCCTGCCGGGGTGGCGCGACCGTCCGATCGTCGCGCTGACGGCGAACGCCTTCGACGACGATCGGGCCGCATGCCTCGCGGCGGGCATGAACGACTTCCTGACCAAGCCCGTGGATCCGGAAGACCTGTACGCCAAGCTGCACCAGTGGCTGCCGACCGCGGCCGGGGCGTCCTGACGTCGGACCGCGGCCGGCGGCGTCGGCCGATCGACGACCCGCCTGGCGCGTCATGGATGCTGCATCGCGCCAGCGGGGATCGGCGCTTCGCTTTTCCTTGCCATTCGTCGCGACGCGCAGCAATATGCCGTCGCCGCACGCGGCCCACGATCAGATCGACATCGGCATCCGAGGGGACGACATGAAGAGGGACTTCCTGGCCGCCGCGCTCGCGGCGGGCTCGACGGTGCTGGGCGCGCCGACGGCGCACGCGGCCGATCCGATCCGCATCGGTGTCATCGCGGAGGCGCAGGCCGTCGCCGGCTCCTCGATCGGGCCCGCCGCGCAACTCGCGGCCGACGAGATCAACGCCAAGGGTGGCGTCGACGGGCGGAAGATCGAAATCGTCTCCTACGACGATCACTCGTCCGCGGCGGAGGCCGTGCGCGCGTTCCAGCGCGCCGTCAACGAGGACAAGGTCAATGCGGTGATCGCGAGCTACACCTCCGAGGTCGTGCTCGCGCTGGAGCCATGGGCCGCGCGGCTGAAGACGCTGATGATCACGCCGGGGGCGGCCTCGGACGTCATCACGCAGAACATCGCGAAGGACTACGACCAGAACAAGTACACGTTCCACGGCTACCTGACGTCCACGGCGCTCGCCGGTCTCGTCTGCGACGCGGCGAAAGACCTGCTCGTCGAGCCCCACCGGATGAAGACGGCGGTGATCGTCAGCGAGGACGCGGCCTGGACGAAGCCGCTCGACGCCGGCTACGAGGACTGCCTGCCGAAGGTCGGCCTCAAGGTGCTCGATCACATCCGCTTCTCGCCGGACACGACCGACTTCACGCCGATCTTCAACCGGATCGAGGGGCTGAAGCCGGACGTCATGATCACCGGGATCTCCCACGTCGGCACGCAGCCGACCGTGCAGTGGAAGAGCCAGCAGGTCCCGATTCCGATGTTCGGCATCTCGTCGCAGGCGACGAACTCGACGTTCTGGAAGGACACCAACGGCGCGACCGAAGGCGTGCTGTACAACGCGGTTTCGGGTCCCGGCGTCGCGGTCACGCCCAAGACGCTGCCGTTCGTCGACGCGTTCGTGAAGAAGTTCGGCAACACGCCGTCCTACAGCGGCTACACGTCCTACGACGAGGTCTACATGATCGCCGATGCCGTGCGCCGCGCCGGCTCGACCGATTCGGACAAGCTCGTCGCGGCGATGGAGCAGACCGATTACGTCGGGACGATCGGACGCGTCGTCTTCCTGCCGAAAGGCGATCCGCACGTGCACGGGCTGAAGACCGGCGCCGGATACGTCACCGGCCTGATGCTGCAGTGGCAGGACGGGGCGCAAAAGAACATGTGGCCGAAGCCGCTCGCGGTCGGGACCCTGAAATTCCCGGGTTTCGTCAAGCTGCCGAACTGAACGCGCGCCGGCGCGACGGGCTCGCGGCTTGCCGATGCTCTTCTGGCAGATCCTGGTCGACGGCTTCGCGATCAGCTCGCTGTATGCGCTCGGCGCCACCGGGTTCACGCTGATCTTCGGCGTCTCCGGCGTCCTGAATCTCGCGCACGGCGCGATCATGGTCGGCGCCGCCGTCGCGGCATGGGCCGTCGCCGGAGAACTGCACCAGGGCGCCTACGTCTCCGCCGGCTGCGGTGTCGCGTTCGGGCTCCTGCTCGCGTTCGCGACCTACTACGTGGCCGTCCGGCCGATCCAGCGCTCGCCGCGGATCGCGGAGTCGGAGAAGGAGATCTTCATCCTGACCTCGACGCTGCTCGTCGGCATCATCGTCCAGGAGGCGACCGCGTATCTGTTCACGAACAACGCGAAGACGGTGCTTCCGATCGTCGAGGGCGTCGTCACGGTGCTCGGCGTGCGTACCCCGGCCAACGAGTTCTTCACGGCCGCGGTGTGCTGGGTCGCGATCGGCCTGCTGTGGCAGCTGGTTCACCGAACGCGGAAGGGCAAGGCGGTGCTCGCCGCGTCGATGAACCCGCGCGGCGTCACGCTGCTGGGCATCGAGCTGTCGTCGATCCACCTCGCCGTCTGGGCAGCCTACGGCCTGCTCGCCGGCGTCGCCGGCATCCTGCTCGGGATGTTCCTCGGGGTCAGTTCCTACAGCGTGGGGCCGCTGACCGCGAGCGCGTTCTCGATCGTCGTGCTGGGCGGCCTCGGCAGCGTCTCCGGCTCGCTGCTGGCGGCCTACGTCGTCGGCTACCTGGAGACGGCCACCGCGTACCTCGTGTCGCCCGCGTACCGGACGATCCCGTCGCTGCTGCTGCTCGTCGCCGTGATGTACCTGCGCCCGCAGGGGCTGTTCGGTCGGCGATGAGCGTCGCGCGGCGGCGCCCGGGGCGGCTGGCGGTGGCGGCGCTCGTCGCGCTGGCGACCGCGGCGTGCCTGCCGTTCGCCGCGTCGGGCTATGTCCTCGGACTGCTGACCGTCGCCTTCTACACCGCGGTCTTCGCGATGGCCTGGGACCTCCTGTTCGGTTTCGCGGGCGAGGTCAATTTCGGGCCGACGTTCCTGATCGGGCTCGGCGCGTACACGGCCGGCATCCTCGACGCGCGCTTTTCGCCGGACCTCCCGATCATCGTCTGTGTCGCCGCGGGCGCGGCGGCCGCCGTCGTCGGCGGCGTCCTCCTGGCGCTGCCGGCGCTGCGCGTGCGCGGCCCGTATTTCGGGCTGACGACGCTGGTCGCGGTGCTGATGCTGCAGAACCTCGTCGTCGTCTTCGCCGACCTGACCGGCGGCGAGATCGGCCTGGCGATGCCGGACGTCATCACCGCGAACGCTCGCGGCAATTATTGGCTCGCGCTCGGCTTCATGGCGACGAGCGCCGCGATACTCTACGGGCTGTCGCGTTCCGCGATCGGCCTCGTCCTGCAGGCGAGCGGGCAGGACCCGCTCCAGGCCGGGGCGCTCGGATTCAACGTCGCGAAGCACAAGCTCTTCGCCTTCGTCGTCAGTGCCTTCTTTTCCGGGCTGGCCGGCGCGCTGATGGTCTTCTACATGGGCACGGCGTCCGTCGGGACCTTCGTCGACATCTCGGTCGGCGTGCAGGTGATCATCGCTGCGGTGCTCGGCGGCCGCCGCACCGTGCTCGGCGCCGGCATCGGCGCGATCTTCCTGATCGGCATGGGGGAACTGCTGCGCCCGCTCGGCGAACTCGCGACGCTGATCGTCTCGCTGGTCGCGCTCGCCGTCGTCCTCTTCTTCCCCGACGGATTCATCGGCATGCTGCGCGGGCGGGCCGGCCGATGAGCGCCGCGGGCGGCGCGCCGGTCCTCGAGGTCAGGAACCTGACGAAGCGCTTCGGCGGGCTCGTCGCGGTCAAGGACCTGAGCTTCTCGATCCGCCGCGGCGAGATCCTCGGGCTGATCGGTCCGAACGGCTCCGGGAAATCGACCGCGATGAACGCGATCCTCGGGGTCCATCCGCCGACATCCGGGTCCGTGCGCCTCGAGGGCGCGGAGATCGCCGGGTTGCCGTCGCACCGCATCGCGCGGATGGGCGTCGGCATCGTGTTCCAGCACTCGCGGCCGCTCGCGCGGCAGACGGTGCTGGAGAACATCCAGGTCGCGCTGCTGCCGGATCGCCTGACGCGCCTCGTCGCCGGCGAGGACGTGGAAGCGCGCGCGCGATCCATCGCGGAGCGTGTCGGGCTCGCCGCCGTGGTCGACCGCCGCCCCGCGACGCTTCCGTTCGCCGACCTGCGGCGACTCGAGCTCGCGAAGGCGATCGCGCGGCGGCCGAGGCTCGTGCTCGTCGACGAACCGTTCGCCGGCCTGACGGCCTCCGAAGTCGCGGCATTTTCCGCGCTGATTCGCGCGTTTCGCGATGAGGGCTGCGCCGTGCTGCTGGTGGACCACAACGTCAAGGGCGTTTCGGCGCTGGTCGACCGCGTGCTGGCGATGTACCTGGGCGAACGGATCGCCGAGGGGCCGGCTGCGGACGTGATGCGCGACGAGACGGTCCGGCGCGTCTATCTCGGTGGGCCGCTCGGCGCCCCGGCGCGGCCGGAATCGACGTTCGCGGATCGCGACGCCGCGCTGCGCGTCGAGGGGCTCGACGTCAGCTACGGCAAGGCGCGTGCGCTGCAGGGCGTGTCGCTGCACGTGCACCAGGGCGAGTTCGTCTCGGTCGTCGGACTCAACGGCGCCGGCAAGACGACGCTGTTCAACGCGGTCTCCGGGCTCGTCCCGTACACCGGGTCGATACGCTGGCGCGGCGTCGCGCTCGCCGGACGCAGCGGCGCGCAGATCGCGCGCGGCGGGATCGTGCAGTGCCCGGAATCGCGCGAGCTCTTCGGCGACATGACGGTCCTGGAGAACCTGGAACTCGGCGGCCATGCGCTCCCGGACGCCGAGCGGACGGAGCGGCTCGCGTGGCTGCACGGGCTTTTCCCGATCCTGCGCAGTCGCGGCACCCAGACCGCGCGCACGTTGAGCGGTGGCGAGCAGCAGATGCTCGCGATCGCTCGCGCGCTGATGATGAAGCCGCGGCTGCTGATCCTCGACGAGCCGACGCTCGGCCTCGCGCCGGTGATCCTGGAGACGCTTTCGCAGGCCCTGGAGCGCCTGCGTTCCTCGACGGACATCGCGGTGCTGCTCGGCGAGCAGAACGTCACGTTCGCGCTGTCGCACGCGGATCGCGTCTACGTCCTGGATCACGCGCGGATCGTCTGGGAGGGGCGCCCGGACCGCTTCGAGGCCGAGGCGGCGGGCGCGTATATCTAGCGGGTCGACGCGCGGGCCCTCTCTCTCCCCCACCCCTCAGCGCGGCGGTCGCGGCTGGCGGACCCAGGCCTGGACCGAAGGCCGCTGCCATTGCAGCGTCGCGTAGTCGGCCAGTCGCCGCGGCACCGGATCGCCGTTGAGCACGAGCCGATTGAGCATCAGCGCCACGTCGACGTCGGCTATCGACCAGCGCCCGAAGAGGAAGTCCTGGCGTGGCGGCAGCACGCTGTCGAGCGCCGCGAACAGGCGTTCGGAGGCCGACGTGGCCGCCGGCGAAAGCGCAGCGGTCGTCGGCCCGTAGAAGAGCACTTCGGTCGATCGTTCCTGCCGCAGCGGCAACAGGTCGCTGCGCAGCCACGCCTGCAGCTGCCGTGCCCTCGCCCGCGCGCGCACGTCGGCCGGGTAGAGCCGCGGGCCGGGCAGGGACTCGTCGAGATACTCCAGGATCGCGGTGGACTCCGACAGCGCGAAATCGCCGTCGACGAGCGTCGGGACCCGACGCGTCAGCGATCGCGCGGCGAATCCCGGCTCATGGTGCGCACCGGCTGACAGGTCCAGCGGGCGCATCTCGACGTGACAGCGCTTTTCCTGCAGCGCGACGAAGACGGACATCGCATAGGGACTCGCGAACTGCGCGTCGACATAGAGGACGAGGTCCGACGGCGGCATCGATGGCGCCCGCAGGGATGGCCAGGGGCCTCAATATGCCACGCCGTCGCGAAACGTCGATCGCGTCCGCCCGTCGCCGGCGCGGCGCCTCTCACGCGGCGTCGGGCGCGCGCGGCGCGCGCCTGCGCAGGCGCATCAACCCTTCCTGCATCGTCGTGGCGACGAGCCGGCCGTCCTGCGCGTACACCGTGCCGCGGCACAGCGCCCGGCCGCCGCTCGCCGTCGACGATTCCACGTGGTAGAGCAGCCAATCGTCGATCCGGAAATCGCGGTGGAACCACATCGCGTGATCGATGCTCGCCAGGCGAACCTGGCCCTTGAGCACGCTCAGCCCATGCGGCAGCGTGCCGGTGATCAGGAGGCCGTGATCCGAGGCATAGGCGAGCAGCGCCTGGTGCAGCGCCGGCGCATCCGGAAGGCGACCGGATGCGCGCAGCCAGATCGACGCTCTCGCCTCGCGCGGCGCGGCATCGAAAAGATCGAAGGGCACGACGGGCCGATACTCGATGCCGGACGGCACCATGACCTTGTCGCGCAGCGACGGCGGCAACCGATCCAGGATCGCCCGGCGATGCTCGACTTCGCTGCGGACGCCGTCGGGACCGGGTATCGGCGGCATCGGATCGTGCCGCTCGAGGCCGAGCTCGCGGAGCTGGAACGACGCCAACATCTCGAAGATCGTCTCCTGCTGCTGCCGGGCCACGACGCGACGCATCGAGAAGCTGCTTCCGTCACGGACGCGTTCGACCTCGTAGTCGATCGGAGCGTGCTCGCCCGGCAGCAGGAAATACGCGTGCAGCGAATGGACGCCGCGACCTTCGGGTGCCGCGAGGCAGGCGGCCATCAGGGCTTGGCCGAGGACCTGCCCGCCGAAGACGGCGGGCGTGCCGATGTCTTCGCTGTGGCCGCGAAACGTGTCGTCGCCCGTCGGCGCGACCTGGATGAGCTCGACGAGGCGGTCCAGCGAGCCCTGCGGGTTCGGCTCGCCGGACGGGGGCGTGGTGATCATGTCGTGGCGCTGGCGCTCGCGCGGAGCACCTTCAGCCTGCGGTGCGCGGCATCCAGGGGCTCCACGGCCCGAGGATCCCGCGAAAGGAAGTCCATGGCAAATGGCGCCGCCGCCCCGGGTCACCGCGACGGTGGTAGCGTTGTCGGCGCCATGGCCTTGATTCCGGGGATATTCGGATGAACGCACCGCACCGCACGGATTCGCAGCGCCTCGATCTCGCCGACACGCACGAGGTGATCAACGTCGGCAGCGAGCTCGTCGACTACGACATGTACCGGCAGGACGTCGCACTCGTCGAGGCGGTGAAGCGCGAGGGCGCGGCGTGGGCGGACGCCGCGCTCGGCGACTTCGGGCGCCTCGCCGGCTCGGCCGACTACCTGGACCTCGGCGTGCAGGCGAATCGGCATCCGCCGGAGCTGGACACGCACGACCGTTTCGGGCGGCGCATCGACCTCGTGCGCTTCCATCCGGCGTACCACCAGCTGATGCGTTCGGCGATCGAGCGCGGGATCCACTCGTCGCCGTATACCGAGCCGCGGCCCGGCGCGCACGTTGCCCGCGCCGCGCATTTCTACCTGCAGGCACAGGTCGAGCCGGGACACGGCTGTCCGGTCACGATGACCTTCGCCTCGGTGCCGGCCTTG
The DNA here is from genome assembly GCA_035524275.1 of Burkholderiaceae bacterium. Lineage (GTDB taxonomy): Bacteria > Pseudomonadota > Gammaproteobacteria > Burkholderiales > Burkholderiaceae_F > DATKPC01. Next base: position 1,355 of record DATKPC010000119.1, on the reverse strand, counting down.
CGGACGACGCCGGCCCTGGCCGACGCCTGGGTGCCGCGGATCACGGCGCGCGTCTACGACCCGCGCAACGTGCCGGATGCACAGAAGGCGGGGCTGACGATCGGCATGGCGATGACCGAAAAGCAGGGCGGCTCCGACGTGCGCGCCAATACGACGCGTGCCTTCCCCGTCGACGCGGCCAGCGGCCCGGGCGCCGCCTACGAACTGGTCGGCCACAAGTTCTTCGTCTCGGCCCCGATGTGCGACGCCTTCCTGGTGCTGGCGCAGGCGCCGCGCGGCCTGAGCTGCTTCCTGTTGCCGCGCTGGCGGCCGGACGGCTCGAAGAACGCGCTGCAGGTCCTGCGGCTGAAGCGCAAGATGGGCAACGTCTCCAACGCCAGCAGCGAGACCGAATTGCGCGGCGCGCTGGCCTGGATGGTCGGCGAGGAAGGACGCGGCGTGCGCACGATCATCGAGATGGTCGCGTGCACGCGGTTCGACTGCATGATCGGCTCGACCGCCGGCCAGCGCGCCGCGGTCGCGCTGGCGCTTCACCATGGCGGCGTCCGCTCCGCGTTCGGTCGCGTGCTCAATGAGCAGCCGCTGATGCGCAACGTGCTCGCGGACCTGGTGCTGGAGCACGAAGGTTCGCTGGCGCTGACGATGCGCATCGCGCGCGCCATGGACCACCGCGACGATCCGCGCGAGGACGCGTTGGCGCGGCTCGTGACGGCGGTCGGGAAGTACTGGATCTGCAAGCGCACGCCGCAGCACGCGGCCGAGGCGATGGAATGCATCGGCGGCAGCGGCGTGATGGAAGACAGCCCGTTCCCGCGGCTGTACCGCGAGGCGCCGGTCAATGCGATCTGGGAAGGCAGCGGCAACATCCAGTGCCTGGACGTGCTGCGCGCGATGAACCGGCAGCCCGCCGTCGTCGATGCCTTCCTCGACGAACTGGGCAAGGCCCGCGGAGGGCATGCCGCGCTGGATCGCTCGGTCGCGGCCCTGCAGCGCGAGTTCGCCGACCCGGACGAGATGGAATACCGCGCCCGCCGCGTCGTCGACGCGATGGCGCTCGCGATCCAGGGGGCGCTGCTGGTCCAGCACGCGCCGCCCGCGGTGGCCGACGCGTTCTGCGCCTCTCGGCTCGGCGGCACCGGGGATCGGCAGTTCGGCACGCTGCCGCGCGGCGTCGACTGCGCCGCGATCATCGCGCGGGCGACGCCGCGGCCGTAGTCCGCGCAGCAGAACGCTCCCCTCGCCCGCGCGAGCGGGAGAGGGGCCGGGGGAGAGGGCCGACGCACGCCGGAGAGCCCAGCCCGCGGGTCCGCGTCCGGTCCACGCGCGGGAACCATCGGGACGGAGGTGAAACCGAC
>DATKPC010000118.1:0-15105 GCA_035524275.1 Burkholderiaceae bacterium | reverse complement strand
CACCTGCAGCGCGGCCACGCGGCAGGCGCCGGGCACGTCGCCGACAACCCGGACCAGCGCATCGCCGACGACCTGCAGCTGTTCGTCGACGCGACGCTGAATCTCGGGCTCGGGCTGCTCAGCTCCGTCGTCACGTTGCTGTCGTTCGCGAACATCCTGTGGAAGCTTTCGGGCGAACTGGATTTTCCGGTCGGCGCGCTGCACGTCGCGGTCCCCGGCTACATGCTGTGGGCCGCGCTGGCCTATGCCGTCGGCGGGACCTGGATCGCGCACCGCATCGGCCGGCCGCTCGTCGCGTTGAACTTCAACCAGCAGCGCGTCGAAGCCGATTTCCGCTTCGCGCTGGTCCGGCTGCGCGAGAACGCCGAAGGCGTCGCGCTGCTGCGCGGCGAGCCGGAGGAGGCGCGCGGCCTGAGCGAGCGGTTCGCGGCCATCGTCGGCAACTGGTGGTCGATCATGCGGCAGCGCAAGCGCCTCACGTGGTTCACCGCGGGCTACGACCAGGTCGCGATCGTCTTCCCGATTCTCGCCGCCGCGCCGCGCTATTTCGCCGGGGCGCTCGAACTGGGCGGCCTCATGCAGACGGCGCAGGCGTTCGGCCAGGTCCAGGGCGCGTTGAGCTGGTTCGTCGGTGCCTATGCATCGCTCGCGCAATGGAAGGCCACCGTCGATCGACTGTCGCAGTTCCGCCGCACGCTCGACGCGGTCGCGGCGCGCGTCGAGCGCACGGCGATCGCGCGGATCGAGCGCGACGACGGCCGCCTCGTGCTGCGCGACGTCGCGCTCGATCGGCCCGACGGCAGCGCGCTGCTGCGCGGGATCGACCTGCGCGTGGAGCCGGGGCAGGCGTTGCTCGTGACGGGGCCGTCGGGCAGCGGCAAGAGCACGCTGCTGCGCGCGATCGCCGGCCTCTGGCCCTTCGGGCGCGGCACGATCGAGCTGCCGGCCCGCACGACGTCGATGTTCCTGCCGCAGAAGCCGTACCTCCCGCTCGGTTCGCTGCGGCGCGCGCTGTGCTACCCGGCGCCGGAGCGGTCGTTCGACGCCGCGGCGATCGGCGCCGCGTTGCGCGAGTGCGAACTGGAACACCTGGAGGACTGCCTCGACGAGGTCGCCGACTGGTCGCAGCGGCTGTCGCCAGGCGAACAGCAGCGGCTCGCGTTCGCACGCGCCTGGCTGCTGCGGCCGGCATGCCTCTACCTCGACGAGGCGACCGCGGCGCTCGACGAGGCGGCGGAAGGACGCGTCTATCGTCGGCTTCGCGCGCGCCTGCCGGACGCCACCATCGTCAGCGTCGGCCATCGCGGCACGCTCGCCGCGCTGCACGACCGGCGCCTCGAGGTCGTCGCCCCGAAAGCGCCTTCCGCCACGGCGGCCAGGTTGAACGCATCGACTGTTCAATCCTGAAACAACTGTGTCAGTCGGGCGCGACCGCAACGCGAAAAAAGGACGAATTCCCGGCTCCTTCGGGCAAAAAACCGTTCCTGGAGCGTGGCACGGCGCTTGCGGTCAGGCCCCGTTGGCCGCCGCCGTCGGCGTCGGCTTCCCGAGACGTGGGTGAACGGACACGAGGAGACGCGGTCCATGAAGAAGCAACTCATTGCCATTGCCATTGCAGGTCTGTCGCTGCCGCTCGCGCACGCCGCCGGTGTCACCGACCAGATGATCCAGAACGCCGGCGCCGACACGAAGGACGTGTTGACCTGGGGCATCACCACCGACGGCGAGCGCTACAGCTCGCTCACGCAAGTCAACACGCAGACGGTCTCGAAGCTCGTGCCGGCGTGGTCGTTCTCGTTCGGCGGCGAGAAGCAGCGCGGACAGGAAGGCCAGCCGGTCATCTACAACGGCCGCATGTTCGTCACGGCGTCGTACTCGCGGATCTTCGCGCTCGACGCGAAGACCGGCCAGAAGCTGTGGAAGTACGAGCACCGGCTGCCGGAAGGCATCATGCCGTGCTGCGACGTCGTCAATCGCGGGCCCGCGCTGTACGACAACCTCGTGATCTTCGGCACGCTCGACGCGCAGTTGGTGGCGCTCGACCAGGAAACCGGCAAGGTCGTCTGGAAGGAGAAGATCGACGACTACCAGGCCGGCTATTCCAGCTCCGCGGCGCCGCTGATCGTCAACGGCCTGGTCCTGACCGGGGTCTCGGGCGGCGAGTTCGGCGTCATCGGGCGCGTCGAGGCGCGCGACGCGAAGACCGGCCGGCTCGTCTGGACCCGTCCGACCGTCGAAGGCCACATGGGCTACACCTACGGCGCCGACGGCAAGGCGACGGAAAACGGGATCTCCGGGACGACGAACGCGTCGTGGCCAGGGGACCTGTGGAAGACCGGCGGCGCCGCGACGTGGCTCGGCGGGACCTACGACGCGAAGACGGGCCTCGCCTACTTCGGCACCGGCAACCCCGCGCCGTGGAACAGCCACCTGCGCCCTGGCGACAACCTGTTTTCCAGCTCGACCGTCGCGATCGACCCGAAGACCGGCAAGATCGCGTGGCACTACCAGACGACCCCGCACGACGGCTGGGACTATGACGGCGTCAACGAGTTCGTGACGTTCGACAAGGACGGCCGGCGCCTCGGCGGCAAGGCCGACCGCAACGGCTGCTTCTACGTGATCGACGCGAAGGACGGCAAGCTCGTCAACGCGTTCCCGTTCGTGAAGAAGATCACGTGGGCGAGCGGCATCGACCTCGCGACGGGGCGGCCGAAGTACAACGACGACAACCGTCCCGGCGTGCCGCCGGCGTCGGGCGACGAGAAGAAGGGCAAGGTCGTCTTCTCCGCGCCGTCGTTCCTCGGCGGCAAGAACCAGATGCCGATGGCCTACAGCCAGCAGACGGGCCTGTTCTACGTCCCGGCCAACGAATGGGGCATGGAGATCTGGAACGAGCCCATCTCCTACAAGAAGGGCGCGGCCTACCTCGGCTCCGGCTTCACGATCAAGACGATCAACGACGACTACATCGGCGCGCTGCGCGCGATCGACCCGGCGTCCGGCAAGATCGTCTGGGAAGTGAAGAACAACGCGCCGCTGTGGGGCGGCGTTCTCGCGACCGCCGGCGGCGTCGTGTTCTACGGCGTGCCCGAAGGCTACCTGAAGGCGGTCGACGCGAAGAGCGGCAAGGAGCTGTGGAAGTTCCAGACGGGGTCCGGCGTCGTGGCGCCCCCGGTGACCTGGGAGGAAGGCGGCGAGCAGTATGTCGCGGTGCTCTCCGGCTGGGGCGGTGCGGTTCCGCTGTGGGGCGGCGACGTCGCGAAGAAGGTGAGCTTCCTCGAGCAGGGCGGCTCCGTCTGGGTGTTCAAGCTCGCGAAGTAGCGCGGGGCGGGATGGCGGCGTGAAGCGCGATTCGGCCCGCGCCGCGGTTCCGGCGCGCGGGGAGGGACAACCTCCCCGCGCGGACGCTCCGCGACTCGCGCCCGGCGTCCGCCTCGGCCATGACGGCGCGACGTTCGGCGAGAACTTCTGGCTGGCCGTTCCCCGGCTTGCCGGTCGCGTGCGACTCAATGCCAGCGCGGCGGCGATCCTGCTGCGTTGCGACGGCTCGCGCAACCTCGATGGCCTCGTCGCGGACCTCGAGCGGCATTTCGGCGCGTGCGGGATCCGGCCGGAAGTCGTCGAATTCCTGCAACGGGCCCGCGAGCGCGGCTGGATCGCCTGATGCGGCGGCGATGCCGGCGGCTTCGGATGGCCGTCGCGCGGCTGGCGGCATTCCTTCTGCTGGGCCTGGGCGCCGCACTGGCGCACGCCGGCATCCTCGATGCCGACAGCTTGCGCAAGGTCTTCCCGAGCCCGCTGATCGTCGGCGCGAAGGACACCGCGATCCCGGTGTGGCCGATCTTCAAGCAGAACGGCCCGAGTACCGACCTCGTCGGGTACGCCTACGAGTCGATCGACCTGGCGCCGATACCCGGCTTCTCCGGCAGCCCGATCGACCTGCTCGTCCTGATCGATCCGGATGGGCGGTTCCTCGACGTTCGCGTCCTGTCGCACCATGAGCCGGTCTTCCTCGACGGCCTCGGCGAGGAGCCGATGCGCCGCTTCGTCGCGCAATATCGCGACCTGGGCCTGAAGCAGGCGATCCGCATCGCGACCGTGCCCGCGGGAGCGCTGCACGCGAACGGGAGCACGGTCACGATCGACGGCGTGGCCAAGGCCACCGCCTCGGTCCGGATCATCAACCAGACGCTTCTCGCCGCGTCGTTGCAGGTGGCGCGCGCGAAACTGGGCTTCACCGGGACGCGCGACCCCGATCTCGTCGCCCACGTCCGGAGCGACCGCTTCGAGAAGCTCGACTGGAACGGCCTCGTCGGCCGCGGCCTCGTGCAGCAGGCCGTCGTGTCCGCGGCCGATGCGCGGACGGCGTTCGCCGGGAGCGCCGCGGCCGACGACCTCGGCCCCGGACCTGCCGACGGCGCGCCGCCGCTCGTGCAACTCGACGTGGCGCTGGCCACGGTCCCCAGCGCCGGCCGCAACCTGCTCGATCCGCGCGGCTGGGCGCAGCTCAATTCGCGCATCCGCGACGGCGATCACGTGCTACTGGTCATGGCGCGCGGTCCCTGGAGCCCGATCGGCGAGGATCTGGTCCGCGGTGCCGTCCCGGATCGCATCGGCCTGTCGCAGGGCGGCCTGCCGATCGAGATCCGCGACCTCGACCTGGATGCGACGCTCGCCGCCGAAGGCCGGCCACCCTGCGACGCCTGGCGGGCCTTCCGCATCATCGCGCAGGCCGGGTTCGATCCGGGGCAGCCCTTCGACATCGTGCTGCGGGTCACGCGCAGCCACGGCGTCGTCTATCCGGAGCGCGTATCGCGCGAATTCCGGCTTCCGATGCGCGTGCCGGCCGACGTCCTGATCGCCGGCGCGAGCGACGAGAAATCGTGGCGCGCGTCGTGGCTCGCGCGCTGGCCGCTGCTCGCCATCCTCGCCGCGGCGCTGGGCGCGCTGGCGGTCGTGCTGGCGCGCCGTGCCGCGCCCGTCGCGACGATCGCGGCGCTGCGCCGCTTCCGCCCGGCCTTCCTGGTCTTCACGCTGGTCTTCGTCGGCTGGTTCGCGCAAGGCCAGCTCTCGATCGTCAACGTCGTCGCCGCCGGGCAGGCCATCGCCGCCGGGCGCGGACTGGCGTTCATGCTCAACGATCCGGTCACGACGATGTTGTGGATCTTCGTCCTCGCGACGCTCGTCGCATGGGGTCGCGGCACGTTCTGCGGCTGGCTGTGCCCGTTCGGTGCGCTGCAGGAACTCGTCGCGGCCGCGGCGAGCCTGGCGCCACCGTTGCGCGCGCTCAGGTGGCGCGTGGCGCCGCGCGTCGACCGGGCATTGCGGCGCCTCAAGTTCCTCGTGCTGGCCGCGATCGCGATCGCGGCGCTCGCGTCGCCGCACGTCGCCGACATGCTGGTCGAGATCGAACCGTTCAAGACGGCGATCACGCTCGCCTTCGTGCGCTCGTGGCCCTTCGTGGCCTACGCCGTGGCGCTCGTGGCCGGCGCGGTCGTGCTGCACAAGCCGTTCTGCCGCTACCTTTGTCCGCTCGGCGCGGCGCTCGCGGTGGCCGGCCGCGCGCGGCGAAGCGACTGGATCGCGCGCCGCACGGAGTGCGGGCAACCGTGCCAGACGTGCCGGCATCGCTGCGAATACGACGCGATCGACGCCCGCGGGCGCGTCGATTACGACGAATGCTTCCAGTGCATGGACTGCGTCGCGATCTACCACGACGACGAGCGCTGCGCGCCGCGGGTGCTGGAGCGCAAGGGTCGCGCGCCGCTGCGCGTCGTCGCGATTTCCGCGCGGCCTACGGGGGCTGTGCTGCAGGCATCGGCGAGCCGGATCGCCGGGGAGGAAGGATGAACCCGCGTCGACGTATCGTATCGGCCGCGCTCGCCGGCGGGGCGATCGCAGGAGGCGCCTTCGCTCGGACCGGCGTCGCGTCCGCGGCACTGTGGCAGGCCCTCGTCGGCGGTGGCAGCCACGGCGAGGCGTCTCGCCTCGGCGACGGCCAGGCGCTGGTCCGTGGCGCGGCCACCGCGTTCGGGACGACGGTCAGCGTCGCCGCGGTCGATGCCGACGTCGCGAAAGCGCGCGCCGCGATCGACGAGGCGCTCGCAGCGACGCAGCGCATCGATGCGCTGATGAGCCTGCATCGCGACGACAGCCAGTTGAGCTGCTTGAATCGCGACGGCGGGCTCGACGGCGCCGATCCGCACGTATTGCGCAACCTGCAGTTCGCGGCGCAACTCGCCGCCCTCTCCGACGGCGCCTTCGACGTCACGGTCCAGCCGCTGTGGGACGCGTTCGCGCGCCGCGCCGCCGAGGGCGCGTTGCCGTCCGGCGCCGAGATTGCCGCGGCCCGGCGGCGTGTCGGCGCCGGCGCGGTGGCGCTCGACGGCGACCGCGTCCGATTGCGCCGTGGCACCGCGGTCACGCTGAACGGCATCGCGCAGGGCTATGCGAGCGACGTCGCGACCGCGATCCTCGCGGCGGCGGGCATCCGCGATGCCCTCGTCGATACCGGCGAGTTCGGCGCGGCCGGCAGCAATCCGCATCACCAGCCGTGGACGCTCGGCCTGCAGCATCCGCGCGACGCGCGGCGGATGATCGCGACGATCCGGATGGACGGGCGATTCCTCGCGACGTCGGGGGACTACGCAACGAGGTTCAGCGCGGACTTCCGCCACCACCACGTGCTGGATCCGCGCACCGGGCGGTCGCCGCCTTCGTTCAGCAGCGTCGCGGTGGCCGCGCGCAGCGGGATGATCGCCGACGGGCTGGCGACGGCGCTGATGGTGCTCGACGCCGAGGCCGGACGGCGCCTGCTCGCGCGCTACCCGGGCAGCGATGCGGTGTGGATCGACAAGTCGATGAAGCTCTTCGCGACGCCCGGGATGCCGGTCGTGGCGACCTGAGGCGGCGCGCCCGACGGCTCGCCGGGTCTCTCCAGGCGGGCGCTCTTGACACCGGCCCTCTCCCCCCGCCCCTCTCCCGCTACGTAGCGGGAGAGGGGAGCCTTAGCGTCGGCTAGGCGTACATCCCCTCAACGGCTGACGCCGTGACTCCCCTCGCCCGCGTAGCGGGAGAGGGGCGGGGGGAGAGGGCCGGTGAACAGTCGACCGCGCCGGTCTCAGCCTTCCGTCGCCCCGCGGTCCCGATCCGGCGCCTTCGACTGCGATGCCAGGTGCGGCATCCGGCGGTAGATCGTGTTGCGGCTGATGCCCAGCGCCCGCGCCACCGCGGAGACGTTGCCGCGATACTGCTTGAGCGCGCGCTCGATCGACGCGCACTCGATCTCGGCCATCGACAGCCCGGGCCGCCAGCTCCCCGTCGGCGGCTCCGCGACCCCCTGCGCCGCGACCGCGGCGCCGTCCGGTGCTTCGGCGTTCTCGGTGCTGCCGGTGCTGCCGGTGCTCCCGGCGTTCGCGGCCGTCACGGCGCGCTGTTCGTCCTCGACCTGTTCCAGGAAATCGTCCGGCAGGTGCTCGCGCCGGATCTCGACGTCGTTCTCGCTGTCGATCGCGATGATCGCGGCGCGCAGGACGTTCGCGAGCTGGCGGAAGTTGCCCGGCCAGCGGTAGCGCTGGAAGAGCTCCAGGACCTCGTCGCTCACCTCGTAGGGCCGGTCTCCGGCGCCGTGGCGCTCATTGGCCAGGATCTTCTCGACGATCCTCGAGATGTCGGAGCGGCTGCGCAACGGCGGCAGCCGCACCGCGAGGCCGTTCAGGCGGTAGTAGAGGTCTTCGCGGAATTCGCCGCGGGCGACGAGTTCGCGCAGGTTGCGGTGGGTGGCGCAGATCAGCGCGATGTCCACCGGCGTGCTTCGCGCCGCGCCCAGCGGCGTGACGACGCGCTCCTGCAGCACGCGCAGCAGGCGCGCCTGCAGCGCGAGCGGCATGTCGCCGATCTCGTCGAGGAACAGCGTGCCGCCATTGGCCGCGACGATCCGCCCGGTGTTGCCGCGCCGGCGCGCACCGGTGAATGCGCCCTCTTCGTAGCCGAAGAGCTCCGATTCGATCAGCGATTCCGGCAGCGAGGCGCAGTTGACGGCGACGAAGGCCTGCGCGGCGCGCGGCGAATCGTTGTGGATCGCGCGCGCCAGCAGTTCCTTCCCGGTGCCGGTCTCGCCGATCAGCATCACCGGGATGTCGCGCCCGATGACGCGCTCGACCTTCGCGATGACCGCCTGCATCTGCGGATCGCCGGTGTTGAGGTAATGCAGGCTCGACAGCGGCGCGGACCGGCTGCGCGACTCGGCCCCGGACCGCCGCGGCGATATCGACGCGACGTCGGTCACCGCGTGCGCGCCGCCCGCCGGTGGCGGTTCCGGCGCGAATCCGGGCGTCACCCAGCGCGGCAGCACGCGCTGCTCGATGCGCAGGAACACGTCGGCGCCGCTGAACGTGCGCGCCGCGATCGGCCCGCGACCGGTGTTGCGCTGGTGCGCGAGGATGGCGGCCGTCGGCAGGTGGAACAGCGACGTGAACGTATGCGCGCGCAACGCCGAGGTCCCCAGGCCGAGCAGCGCCGTCGCCGCGCTGTTCGCGGCGATGAAGCGGCCGCCCGGATCGAAGGCTGCGATCCCGGCCATCAGCGTGCCGACCAGCTCCGGCCGGGAATGGAAGTGCACGCGCACCGCGTCCGGGTACCAGTCGCCGAAGAGCTGGTTCTCGATGATGCGGCTCGACATCTTGACGAGCGCAAGCGTGTGCTTGTGGTAGCTCTGGCGGTCGCCGGTGACGTCGAGCACGCCGGCCACGTCGCCGTGGGGGTCGAGGATCGGGCACGCCGAGCACGTGAGGAAATGATTCGCCGTCAGGAAGTGCTGGTCGGCATGCACGACCGTCGGCGCGGCCTCGACGATCGCGGTGCCGATCGCGTTCGTCCCCTTGTTGCGCTCCGCCCAGGAGACGCCCGGCGCCAGCTCGACCTTGCTCGCGCGTTCGACGAAATCGCCGTCGCCGGTTGCGTGCAGGATCACGCCGGTCGCGTCGGTCAGGATCACCATGCTGGAGCTGTCGACGAGTGACTCCAGCAGCGACTCCATCACCGGCTGCGCGTGTCGCCGGACGAGGCGCGCGCGCTCGAGCGCGTCCTCGAGGTCCCCGCGCCCGGCGCGCTCGTAGGTCGGCCGGAACTGCGGTTCCAGGCCGAACCGCGCCGAGCGGGCGTGGGCCGCGCTGATGATGTCGCCCGAGCCGCCGGAAGCGGCCGGCCTCCCTGCCATCACGGGATGCGGCATCGCCATGTCGTCTCCTTTGCTGCGCCGCGCCGGAATCGTGGTTCCAGCGCTATTAAATATGAATCAGTTTGCCTGGATGCCGACGGGCCATCAAGGACCTCGATCGGGATTGTGTCAAATCGGGACAGTCATTGTTTCCGGCTGGATCGGGACGTGTCGTGGGCGCGCGATCTTGGCGGCAAATGCGGGCCGAAAGCCGTCATTTGGACATGGCACATGCCTTGCGCTCGGGTCCTGTCCGCAGCTTCCGACCGACTTCTGCGATCCGAATGAACAACGAACGATTGGGGATTCCGATGAAAGGCAAGCATTCCATCCGCAGCCGGCGGCAGCGACCGGCCTATCGCCGTGCGCTGGCCGCGATCACCGCGTTCGTGCTGGCCACGCCGCTGTGGACGCCGGCAAGCGCGCACGGCGACGTCACGCCGCAGGCCGTCGACACGCACGAATTGCCGCCGCTCGGCGAGCCGTGGCGCGACGAGAACCCGTATCGAGGCAACATGACGGCCATCAAGATCGGCACCTCGGCGTTCAACCAGAATTGCGCCCGCTGCCATGGGCTCGAAGCGATTTCCGGCGGCATCGCCCCCGACCTCCGCCGCCTCGACCGCGATTGCATGGATCTCACCGCCGAAGACAAGAAGCTCGCGTGCTACCGCGACACCGACCAGTACTTCCTGACGTCGATCCGCCATGGCAAGGTCCGCAACGGCGCGATCTACATGCCGCCTTTCGAGGGCATCCTGAACCAGGAAGCGATGTGGTCGATCAAGGCGTATCTCGAGACGCGTCGCGTCAAGGACGAATGATGGCGATCGCCCCGGTCGCCCCGGCCCGCCCGCCCGTCGCCCGCTGGCTCCGGTCGTTGGCCGTCCTGCTCGCGGCACTGATGGCGACGGCGTCGAACGTCGCGCGCGCGGACGCCGACCTGGACCGGATCCACGCCCGCGGCACGATCAAGGTCGCCGTCTACAAGGATTTCTTCCCGTTCTCCGAGGACGGCAAGGGCATCGACATCGAACTCGCGAACGCGTTGGCCGAGCGGCTCGGCGTGCGCGCCGAGGTGCTGCCGTTCGATGCCGGCGAGGAACTCGGCGACGACCTGCGCAACATGGTGTGGAAGGGCCACTACCTCGGCTACGGCCCGGCCGACGTGATGATGCACGTGCCGGTCGACCGGGTCCTGCAGACGCGCAACGACAAGGTGTCGATCTTCGGCCCGTACTATCGCGAATCGATCAAGCTCGCGATCGACAGCGAGCGCATCAGCGACTGGAAGGGCCCGGACATCCTGGCGCAGGAGCCGGTCGCCGTCGACGGCGACTCGCTGTCGGCGCAGGTGATCCTCGGCGCCGACGGCGGGCGCTATCGCGACCGCGTCGTGATCTCGCACGGCGTCGAGGCGGCGATCGCGGCGGTGAAGTCGGGCCGCGCCGCGGCGATCCTCGCGGCGCGCTCGGAACTGGAAGCCGGGCTCGGGATCGGCCAGCGGTACCGCTACGTCGATGCCACATGGCCCGGATTGCCGCCCGCCGGCTGGGTCGCCGGCCTGGCGGTTCGCAGCGACAGCCATGACCTGGAGCGCGCCTTGCAGGAGGCGCTCGACGGCGTCACGCGCGACGGCACGCTGGCGCGGATCTTCGCGCAGCATGGTGTCACCTACACGCATCCGTGAGCCGCGCGACGCGCGGCCGGCCCACATTCCTCAACTTGCGGAGATACGACGATGAAGAACCTACCCGCCGCGCTCGCCGTGGCGACGCTCGTCCTCGCGTGCGCGGCCGCGCGCGCTGACGATTCCAAGGACCTCGCGATGCGCACGCTCGCGGCGCGCAGCGGTTGCGTCGCGTGCCACACCGTCGAAGCCGGCAAGCCCGGCCCCGACGGCGGCAAGCCGATCGGCCCGCCCTGGCAGGACGTCGCGAAGCGCTATCGCGGTCAGAGCGACGCGCAGGACAAGCTCGTGAAGACGGTGCTGCAGGGAAGCAATCCGTACTACGCCCACTGGAAGGACAAGGTGAGCGGCTTCGCGATGCCGCCGAACGCGGTGGCGATCAGCGAGGCGGACGCCAAGGCCCTCGTCGGATGGATCCTGAAGTTGCCCTAGCGCTCGCGGGCCGCCGGCATCGATCCTGCCGGCGGCGGCGTCAGAACGAATAGCCCCCGGAGACCACGAGCACCGACGGGTTGAAGTTGATCGACGTCGTCCGCACGATGCCCGCGGTATCCGCGCTGAGGTTGCTCTTCACCTTCGACATCGAGTAGGACGCGTTGATCGTCCATGGGCCCTGCACGCGCCAGGTCAAGCCGAGCGTCGCGGCCGGGCCGATCGAGTCGCTGAGAGAGATCGACGTCGGCCCGCCGAACGCCGCCTGGCCGGCCGCCGTCGCGTTGCGCGCGAAGAAGTGCGTGTAGTTCACGCCGATCCCGACGTAGGGCCTGACGGCCGACGCCGCATCGAGGAAGCGATAGTTCAGCAGCACGGTCGGCGAGAACCATTTCGACGTCGCGACGACCTGGCCGTCGTACGGCACCGAGCCGAGCGTCGCCGGCCCCTTGCCGACCGTCTCGGCCTTCGGCGGCCAGCCGGCGGCGATTTCGAGCTGCAGCGCGGTTCCGAAGTCGCGCGTGTAGGCAAAGTAGGTCGTCGTCAGGTTCTTCACGTCGAGGTTGACGCCGGCGGGCACGAACGGGCCGGACACGTCGGACGCCTTGACGTGGTAGAAGACGTCGTAGAGGCCGAGGCGCAAGGCGTTGTCCTGCGCGTGCGCCGCCGGGACCTGCAGCGCCATCGCGGCGCCTGCGGCCGCCGCGATCCGCAGCGAGATGCTCGTGGTCGTGTGCATGTCGGGCTGCTCCGGGTTCAGAACTGGCTGAAGAAGCCGCGCGCGGCTGCGTTGCAGAACGGCGGCACGAGCGTGCCGTGGTACGCCTGGACGACGGCGGAAGCGCCGCCGTCCGTGGCGCCGGCCGCGACGGCGGCTTGTGCCGTGGCCGACTTCGCCTGGGCGAAGCCGAGCTTCGCGGCCGCGAACGGATCCGTCGCGCCACTCACGGCCGAATCGACGTCGAGCGTCGTGGCGAGGCCCGCCGGCAGCGCCGACCAGAGCTGCTGCATGATCCCGGTGTTGACGGCGTAGAAGACCGTCGGATCCGCATTGCCGCCGCACAGCAGGACCGGCGCGGTCGGCGTCCACCCGCGCAGGTCGTTGGCCTTGAACGCCTGCCGCAGCGCGTTTCCGGGCGACGTGGCGGGAGCGCCCGACGTGACGGTCGGCACGGCGCCGTCGGGATTCGCCTGCGCGTCGGCCAGGTAGGCGAGGCGATAGTTGTTGGTGACGAGGTTGTTCGTCCCGAAGCCGAGCGCGAACAGGGCCGCCTCGGCGGCCGGCGTCGTCGGCGGCGTGATCGAGGCGAACGCCGCGGCGGGCGGCGTGCTGTTGAACAGCGCCGTCTGCGGCAGCTTGTTCGTCGCGAAGAGCGTCGCGATCGGCGTCGTGCTCGGCAGCAGCGATTCGATCCCGGACGCATACGTCGTTTCGTAGACGTCCGTCGTCGCGGCGTAGATGTTGCCGTAGGCCTTCTGGTAGCTCGTCGTGAGCAACGGCGTGAATACGGTCGAGCCGAGGTTGACGTCGCCGTAGAACACCGCGTCGCCGAGCGCGGCAAGCGCGTACGGCCCCGACATCGGCGCGGAGGCCGTCACCGTGCGGCCGGCCGCCTGCATCGCGCGGTGCGTCGCCATCGCGACGTGTCCGCCCTGCGAGTAGCCGGTGATGAAGAGCTTGCCGGAATCGATCGTCGCGGCGGCGGGAATATGCCCCAGCGCCTGGCGCGCCGCATCGAGCGCATTGATCATCTCGCCCGACTGCTGCTTCGCATTGAGGTACGGATGGTAGGGCAGCGGCGAGGCGTCGTAGCCGGCATAGTTCGGGGCGACGACGATGTAGCCCTGCGCCGCGTACATCGCGGCGATCAGCGCGCCCTCGGTGTTCTGCGTGTTCGTGATGTCGGCGATGTTGTAGGCGCGGCTCGTCGACGTCCCGTGCGCGTAGAGCAGCATGGGACGGGCGCCGGTGCACGGCGCCGCCGATCCGGTCGGCACCATCAGCGCGCCGGTCGCCGTGGTCGACTCCCCGGCGCCGCCCGTCGTCGTGTACTCGATGTAATGGAAGTCGACGCCGCAGGTCGGCGCCCCCGTCACGGCGAGCAACTGCTGTCCGGACGCGGTGCTGCCCAGCTGCGCGTTGAAATCGGTCGCCGTCAGCGACGCGATGCGCAGCGGCGGATTCTGGACCAGGGCGCCCGGGGCGCTGCTCGAATTCGGGGTGGACGTGGAACTGTTGCCGCCGCCGCAGCCCGCCAGGGCGATCGCCGTGGCGAGTGCCAGGGCGATTTCCCGGGCGGGCGCCTGCGCCGCGCACAGGCCGAGGCGCACGCGGATCGGTGT
This sequence comes from Burkholderiaceae bacterium, assembly GCA_035524275.1. Taxonomy (GTDB): domain Bacteria; phylum Pseudomonadota; class Gammaproteobacteria; order Burkholderiales; family Burkholderiaceae_F; genus DATKPC01. Next base: position 1,420 of record DATKPC010000118.1, on the reverse strand, counting down.
CTGCATGGTCGAGGTCTCCTTGTCGAAGCGACCGCGCCGCGGCTGCGCTCCGTGGTTCTTGTTCGTGTTCTATGACGTCGCGCGCGTCGTCCGTCGTCCTGGGGTCCCCATCGGACTCGCGGGCGTCGCCTAACCCTGTGCGGAGTGTGCCTTTAGGCGCTACGCGTTAGGGCTTGGCGCGCCCGGATTCTGTCACGACGGCGCGGAAAGTAATGATGCGCCGCACACCGGACGCGGCCGGCGATGTCAGTGACCCGGATAGCGATCCGCGTAGAACTCGCGCTCGCGCGGATCGTCGAAGGACCACTGCGCGACGGTGGCCAGATCGTCCGCGATCGCGCCGATCGCGTCGCGCAACTCCAGCGGCTCGAGCCAGCGCGGCGGGATGGCCGCGGCGCCCCAGCGGGCACCGAGGATGTTCCCGGTGATCGATCCCGTCGAGTCGCTGTCGCCGCCGTGGTTCACCGCAAGAACGATCGCGGATTCGAAATCGATCGCGCCGAGCGCGCAGTACAGTCCGATCGCGAGCGCCTCGTGCGCCGACCAGCCGGCGCCCAACTCGCGCAACGCGCCCGCGTCGCGCGGACGGCGCCGCGCCAGTTCGCGCGCCTGCTCGACGTGCGCGAGCGTCTCTTCGTGATGCGGGCGATGGCGAAGCCGTCGCGCGGCGGATTCCGCCGCTTCATCGAGCGCGGCGCCGCCCAGCAGCGACGCGACGAGCGCCGCCAGGAATCCCGCCGGAAGCTGGCCTGACGGATGCCCGTGGGTCAGCGCCGCGACCTCGATGCCGCGATCGAATGCCGCCTGCGGCGCGGCTTCGCCGCGCATCGCGGCGAAGTACATGCCGACCGGCGCGATCCGCATCACGCCGCCGCAGCCCTTGCTTTCGTTGCGGGCCGCCTCGCCGGCGCTTTGCTGCGCCATCAGCGACGGGACGCAGGTCCGGCCCGGGGAGCGGTGATGATGCAGGTCGGCGTGCTGCATGAGCCAGCCGGCGCCGCGCTCGTGGGCGTCCGTGCGATGCGGCAGGCCGATCGCCTTGAGCCAGCGCTGGTACGCCGCCGACATGACCTCGGCGACCTGCAGCGGCTGCCTGCCGCCGCCGGCGCGAACGTGGGCGCGCAGCATGCCGTCGGCCGTGAACAGCGTCATCTGCGTGTCGTCGGTGATCGCCCCGATCCGACCGTACGCCGGCGCGAAATCGCGAATGCCGCCGCGCCCGAACTGCGCGTGGATCTGCTCTTCGGTCAGGAACTCGACGGCGGCCCCCAGCGCATCGCCGACGGCGCCGCCGAGCAGGCAACCGCGGAAGCGGCCGCGCAGCTCCGCGTCCGTCGACAGCCGAGGCAGCGCGGGCGGCGAGGGATGGGACATCCGGAAAGTCTAGTGGGTTGCGGCCCTCTCCCCCACCCCTCTCCCG
>DATKPC010000117.1:0-2215 GCA_035524275.1 Burkholderiaceae bacterium | reverse complement strand
TGATGCGAGATTCGCCTGTGCCTTCTGCAGGACCGCCTCGGCGCTTTTCAGGGCCGCGACGTACGGCGCCGGGTCGATCTTGTACAGGCGCTGGCCGGCTTTGACCTCGCTGCCATCCTTGGACTCCTGGCGCACCACAATGCCGTCCACGCGCGCGCGGACCTGTGCCACGAGCTGAGCGGACGTACGTCCAGGCAGCTCGATCCCGATCGGAACAGCCTCCCTGTGCACTGTCGTCGCCGTAACCTGCGGCGGCTGCAGCGGTCCGTTGCCGCCCCATTGGCCCCCGCCGCTCCCGCATGCCGCGAGCAGCATGGCGGCGGCCATGACAGCAAGTGCCGCAGGCAAGAGCAATTGTTGCCTCATGTCCATCCTCTCGTGCATTGCGACTCGACGATCCTCGCGGAGCCAGAGGGGCCGCGAACATTTGAGCCACGCGCCGGACAACCGGCATCCTCCAAAGACGCGGCTGCGCCGCTTTTATTGTTCGCTGCAAGCAGGTCGCACTGCATTCAGGCTCCCTCGGTCGATGCGCCCAGCGCGGAATCGATGCACCCGAGCAGAGCCTCGGATGTGAACGGCTTCGCGAGGTAGCAGAGGATGCCGGCCTTCGCCGCGCGGGCCCGCCCCATTTCATCGGGATATGCGGTGATGATGATCGTGGGGATCCGGTGTCCGCGTTCCACCAGTCGTCGATGGAGCTCGATGCCCGACATCTCGGGCATGCGCATATCGGTGATGAGGCATGCGAATGCGCCAAGCCGCCTCGACTTCAGGAACCGTTCGGCAGATGCAAAGACGACGGAGCTGTAGCCCGCCGAATCGAGCAGGTCGTTCACCGTTTCGCCGATCAGCGGATCATCATCGACGATGGCGATCGCCTGTCTTTGCGTCATTGTTCGCGAGTCCTTCCGTGGATGTCCGAAGGCTAGTACGCCCGGGCACAGGTGAACAGCGATCGTTGGTCGCGAACGGCGACCACGACAGGGCCGCGGCCGATACTTTGGTCGCGCCGCCCGCGACGTTTGTCGCGCTGCTACTACTTGGCGATCGCGATGCCGAGCCGGTCGGCGATTCGCACCAGCTCGGGCAGCGACTTTGCCTGCATCTTGCGCATGATCTGTGCGCGATGTGCCTTGACCCTCGGCTCGCTTAACGCAAGGTCGGCGGCAATCTGCTTGTTAAGCCGCCCGCTGACGACTTGCAGCATGACTTGCTGCTCGCGCGACGTAAGAGTGGCGAAGCGCTGGCGCAGCTCGGCAGCCGCGACCGCGTCTGCGCGCCGCACGCGATCCCGTGCAATCGCCGCGTGAATCGCATCGAGCAGGTCCTGATCCCGGAACGGCTTGGTCAGGAACTCGACGGCACCCGACTTCATCGCTCGCACGGACATCGGAATGTCGCCGTGCCCGGTGATGAAGACGATCGGAAGCTCAGCCGCGGTGCCGGCAAGGTCCTTTTGGAAGTCGAGGCCGCTCTTTTCGGGAAGCCGGACGTCGAGAACGAGGCACCCCGGCGCCTCGGTATGCGCCGTCGCCAGGAACTCCTGCGCCGACGCGTAGAGTCGCGCCTGCAGCCCGACCGAATGCAGCAGATCTTCGATCGAGTCGCGCACCAGCGCGTCGTCGTCGACGACGTGGACGATGGGCTTGAGGTCGGTTTCGGCCATCTGCGATCAGGGATTGGACCGACGGGGCGGTGGCGAGTATGAACCCGACGCGTTTGCTTCGCCAGTCGCACCAAGGGTGCCGTCGTCGGCCGATATAGGCAACGAAAACTGCAAGACGGCGCCGTGCGGCTCGTTCAGCGTCGCGCTCATCCTCCCGCCGTGGGTTTCGACGATCGACTTGCTGATGGAAAGCCCCATGCCCAATCCTCCCTTCTTCGTCGTATAGAAGGCCTCGAACAAGCGTCCTCTCGAATCCAGGGTGAAACCTATGCCCGAATCGCGAACCTCGACGACGACCTCCTGCCCGTGAAGCCGGGTCGTGATCGACACCTGACGCGGGCGATCGTCGATCTCGCGGGTCGCTTCAATGGCATTGAGCATCAGGTTGAGAACGACCTGCTGAAGCTGGACGCGGTCGCCCGGCACGTAAGGCAGCTCATCGGCAAGGCGAGTCTTGAGTGAAATGCGCGACCGCTGCACTTCGTACCGTGTTATCGCAATCACTTCTCGCACCAGTTCGTTCACGTCGAGCGGCTGCGCGCGCAG
>DATKPC010000116.1:0-78267 GCA_035524275.1 Burkholderiaceae bacterium | reverse complement strand
ATGGCCTGGCCACTGCCATCGACGACCGCGGCGATATGCGCGAGGCTCGTCGATGACGCCGACGCAAGCGCCCGGCCATCCCATCTTGAAGTGTTCGGTCGATAGCGTGGGGGATCGTGTCCGCTAAGGTTCGCAGCGCCGCATTCTTGGCTGCTCAACGCGCGGCGCCGCCCGGCGCTGCTGCTTCCACGGTGAGCCAGATCTCGTTGCGGCGCAGGAACCACGGCGTGAAGGGCGGGTTGTAGCGTGACAGGGTTGGCTCGCCCGTCCAGCCCAGTCGTGCCGCCCGCAAGGCGGCCTGCAGTCTGGAGAGGTGCTCGTCGTAGTTTGCCTGCGACCAGAACCCCGAGTAACGGATCACCGCCACGCGGCTGCCGGGCACCTCGCGAAGCTGAACCCTCGGATCGAGCGGCTCGGGTGCCGAGGCCAGCGTGATGCCTTTAGGCAGCACGAACTGCACGACGTAACCGCCGGCCGCTGCTGCCTGGGTCACGGGCGCTGTCATCTCCAGCTTGACCGGTACGGGCGCCTGGGTGACGGGCGCCGTCATGTCGAGCTTCCGCTCCCCTTTGTTCTTGCCGAAGATGTAGCCGGCGAGGATGGGGAAGGCTTCACTGCCGGCCTGCTCGGCCGGACCCGCGACCACCACCTGTGCCACCACGTACGGCGCGTACTGGCGAATCTCGGCGCCATCGAGCCGCTGCACGACTTCGTAGCTGGGTTCTTCGATGGCCATCGTTGCGGGCGAAATCATGGCCAGGATCAGGGCGGACAGCAAGGCTTTCAACGCGGGCATCTCCGAGCGGTCGGCATCGCGGGCTAGTTCAGAGCGCTCATCGCGGATTTCGCGGCAAGCCGGACACGGAAGCAACGTCTTCCTGGATCAACGAAGCGGCAGGCCTTCGTGGCGCGCAACGCGTTCGAGCGCCGCCTCGAACAGCGCCCGCGAGGTGCCCGCCACCTGCTGGAGATAGGCGTGCAGTTGCGCATCGGCTGAATCGCGGTTGATGCAACCGGCGCTGTAGGCCTCGAAGCTGGACAACTGCATCAGAAGCTCCGCCACATGCCGCGGGCATTCGCATGCCAGGGTGGACGACAGCCCGGCGACAGCCGTTAGCGCGGCATCGTCGTAGCGGCGGGACGGCACCTGGCCCGGAGCCGACGTGAATGGCGGCGCTTCGGTCGCAGGGACTTCAGGCGCCCTGAAGGCCCGATCCGACAGGCCGGCTGTGATCGACGCAATCCACGCGCCCAGCGCGTCGTCGTCGGCCGGCTCGCGAAACGTGGCCACGCCGGCACCGGCCAAAGCCCGGGTCGCCGCCGATCCTGCGAAGCGATACACCACGGCCACGCGCTTGGCGCTGCACGCCTGTTGCGCCAAGCGCAGCTCCGGCGGCACCTCGGGCCGCAGTTCCGGAGCGTGCCAGAGCAGCAGGTCGGCACCCGCCCCCACGCTCGTGCGCACCGCTTCGGACAGCGACTCGAACACGGTGAGCCGTTGCGCCGCAAGCGCCAATTGCCGGGCCACCGCCGGACGCTGGAGCCGTGCCGCCAGGGCCGACCCGACGACCACCAGCCGAAGCGCGGGGGTGGATCCGGCAGGCGCGCGCCCGGCGCCCTTGCGATTGCCGTCGGACGCGAGGGACGCCAGCTGGGACACCTGTTGCAGTTGGGCCGAGTCCAGCGCCGCGATCGCGCCTATCGCATGGCCTTGCTCGGTCAATTGGCGAAGCAATAGCACGCGCTGCACATCGGCCGGTGAATAGAGCCGGTGCCCCGACGTCGCGGTCGCGGGCTGCACGGCCCGGTAGCGCTGCTCCCAGATACGCAGCGTGCCCACGGGCATACGCGCCATGCGCGCCACCGCGCCGCTGCGAAAGAGAGGGCCGACCGCATCGGGCGGTGCCGAGAGCGCGCGTCGTTTGCTGGGCTTCATGCGGGGCATGAGTTGATTTTGAGTCGAAATATACCACGATACCCAAGCAAAATAGCCGATCCGAGTCGAGATTGAGCCTGGTTGTCGTATGATCCTTACATGAAAAGCCGCGAATCGACGAAACCGACGCTGCAGGTCGCCGATTTCGTTCGCGGGGTCGACGCGGCGTTCAAGGGCAACAAGCAGTCGCTGCCAAGCAAGCCCTGCGTCGCGTGCGGCCGCCCGATGAGTTGGCGCAAGCGCTGGGCGCGCACCTGGGGCGAGGTGAAATTCTGCTCCGACGCCTGTCGCAACGCGCGCGGCGCAGGTCGCGGCACGTGACGCGCGTTCGCACCCTCGTCATCGTCCTGGGCGATCAGCTCGATCTCGACGCGGCTGCCTTCGATCGCTTCGACCCCGCGCAGGACGCGGTGTGGATGGCCGAAGCCGCCGAGGAGTCGACTCACGTCGGGTCGAGCAAGCAGCGCATTGCGATCTTCCTGGCCGCGATGCGCCACTTCGCGCAGGCACTGCGGGCCGCCCGCCGGCCGCTGCACTACACACGGCTGGACGACGAGGGCAACCGCGGCAGCCTCGCCGCCGAGCTGCAGGCGGCCCTGGAAAAGCTCACGCCGCAAAGCGTGGTGATGACGGCGCCGGGCGACTGGCGCGTCTTGCAATCGCTGAAGGCGGTCGTCGAGCAGGCCGGGCTGACGCTGGAGATCCGCGAGGACCGCCATTTCCTTTGTACCGTGCGCGAGTTCGCGGCGCATGCCCAGGGGCGCAAGTCGCTGCGGCTGGAGTACTTCTACCGTGAGCTGCGGCAGCGCCACGGGGTGCTGATGCACGACGGCGAAGCCATTGGCGGCCAGTGGAACTTCGATGCCGACAACCGCGAGGCTTTCGGCCCGCAGGGCCCGGGCGCCGTGCCGCCACGAGCCACCTTCGAACCCGACACCATCACGCGTGAAGTCATTGCCCTGGTCAATTCGCGCTTCGCCCACCATCCCGGCACGCTGGACAGCTTTGCCTGGCCCGTCACGCGTGAACAGGCGCTGCATGCTCTGCGGGTGTTCATCGAGCAGCGCCTGGCCCTTTTTGGCCGCTACCAGGACGCGATGTGGCCCGGCGAGGCCTGGCTCTATCACTCGCATCTGTCGGCCGCGCTGAACCTCAAGCTGCTCACGGCGCGCGAGGTGGTGCAAGCCGCCGAGATGGCCTACCACGCGGGCAAGGTGCCGCTCGAAAGTGCCGAGGGCTTCATCCGCCAGATCCTCGGCTGGCGCGAGTACGTGCGCGGCATCTATTGGACGCAGATGCCCGGCTACGCCGAGCGCAATGCGCTCGAGGCGTCGCAGGACCTTCCTCCCTGGTACTGGACCGGCGACACCGACATGGCCTGCCTGCGCGACGCGATCACGCAGACGCTGGCGCACAGCTATGCGCACCACATACAGCGCCTGATGGTCACGGGCCTGTTCACGCTGCTGCTGGGCGTGCGGCCGCAGCAGGTGCACGCGTGGTACCTGTCGGTCTACGTCGATGCCGTGGAGTGGGTCGAGCTGCCCAACACCCTGGGGATGAGCCAGTACGCTGACGGTGGCCTGATGGCCAGCAAGCCTTACGTGGCCACCGGCAGGTACATCCAGCGCATGGGCGGCGGCTGCGCTGGCTGCCGCTACGACCCGGCGCAGCGCACCGGCGAACGTGCCTGCCCTTACACCACGTTGTACTGGGACTTCCTGATGCGCCACGAGAAACGGCTGGCCAGGAACGCGCGCATGGCGCTGCAGGTGAAGAACGTGGCGCGAATGAGTGCAGCCGAGCGCGAGGCCGTCGCCCAGCGCGCCCATGCCCTGCGTCAAGGCCGAATCGGCGCGCCCGCATGACGCCGCTGGAGCTCTCCCCACCGACGCTCGAGGCGCTGCACGCGCGCTGGCCATGAATCCTTCCGTTTCAGACCGTCGAATCGCCCTCGTCACCGGGGCCCGCGGCGGCATCGGCCGCGAACTGGTCGCCCACCTGCGGGCCCGCGGCCATCGCGTGGCGGTCGTCGGGCGGAACGCGGCCACGCTGGCCGACGTACCGGCAGATGCCCACATTGCCGCAGACGCCGCCACGCCGGAAGGCGCGGCAGCGGCCATGGCGGCATGCAAGGATCAACTCGGCGCAGCGCCAGCGCTGTTGGCCCACTGCGTGGGCAGCACGCTGATCGCCCCGCTGCACCGGAGCACGCCGGCGCAGATCCGCGACGTGCTGCGCGTCAACCTGGACAGCGCGCTGTTCGTGCTGCAAGCCTGGGTGGAAGGGCTGCGCGCGGCCGGGCAGCCGGGCGCCGCGGTGCTGGTGTCCAGCGTGGTGGCGCGTATCGGCGTCGCCAACCACGAGGCCATCGCCGCGGCCAAGGGTGGCGTCGAGGCCCTGGCGCGAAGCGCCGCGGCAACCTATGCGCCGCTGGGCCTGCGTATCAATGTCGTCGCGCCCGGCATGACCGAGACGCCCTTGACCGCCGGGATGCTGCGCGTGGACGCGATGCGCGAAGGGGCGGGCAAGCAATACCCGTTGGGCGGCGTGCAGACCGCGGCGCAAGTGGCCGATGCGATGGCCTGGCTGCTGTCGGACGCCGCGGCGCGCATCACCGGCCAAGTGATGGCCGTCGATGGCGGATTCACATCCGTGCGACCGCTGGTGAAATGATCCGATTCGGCGCCATCCGGTCTCGCTGCAGAATGTGCGCCCCTTGCCGGCTGACGGGAGTGACGGGCCGGCAGCCCGGGTGCGTGGGTACGTTGACCGTAGGGCCGCCGCTCGCCATGACGGCGCGCCGATAAAATCACGCGCCGCGCCTTGGCTATGCTGTCGTCACCTGTTCGCGCTGGCGCCGCCGCCCGTCCTTCCTCCCGTCATCATCGCGAAGTCATGGACATCGCCTCGTGGCACATTGAGACCCACCGACTGCGCCTGACGCCGTGGGACCGGCAAACCGATGTCGAGGACGTCTTTCGCATCGACAGCGACCCCGAAATCGTCCGATACCTGGGTGGGGAAGCCCGGCGCGTGGTCGGCACCATCGTGCTCCAGCACGTCCACGAGGGATGCGCGGAACCCCTCGAAGAGACCGGAATCCGCGGGCACCTGGCTCGCGACGCATGGCGTCGCGGCGACGCTCGCGAAGGAGAACGAAGCCGGCGCCCGCGTGGCCGATAGATCGGCAAGGCCGCGGCTCGCAGCCGTCGTCGATACAGGAATTCAGGAAGCACCGCCCGTGCAGATCAAAGTCGCCCCCTCGGATTTCCAGGATTGGCCGCAGTTGATCTCGCTTCTCCGTGACGCGTTCGCCTACATGGACACGCGGATCGACCCTCCATCGTCGTTGGCGACCATGGATATCGAGGACTTCAAGGCCAAGGCGATCGACGAGACGCTCCTTGTAGCGGAGGATGGCGGGAAAATGATCGGCTGCGCTTTCGCGGCAATCCGTTCCGACTGCGTCTACATCGGCAAGATTGCCGTGGCTCAGGCCGCGCGCAGGCAGGGTGTCGCTCGGGCCTTGATGGCCGCGGCCGATAGGCTGGCGCGCGGGCACGGGCGACGGTTTCTCGAACTGCAAACCCGAATTGAACTGGTCGAGAACCATGCCGCGTTCGCGGCGTTCGGTTTCGAGAAGACCGGTGAGACATCGCATCCGGGCTACGACCGATCGACAAGCATAACGATGCGAAAGCGCGTCGCCGAAGGCCCTGCGTGAAGCGTCACCGAATCCGAAGCCTCCGCGTCGCGAGCCTCGAATTGCGGTAGCCTCTTCCTCCACCATCGTCGCCCCCTGGAGTCGAAACGTGCAGCGCTTCACGATCTCGCTGGAAGAGACTCTCGCCCGCGAATTCGACAGCTGGGCCGCTTCCCGCGGGTATGCGAACCGTTCGGAAGCCGTCCGCGACCTCCTGCGATGGGAGCTCGAGCGAGCGCAGCAGAAGAACACGGCATCGGGGCCGTGCGTCGCAAGCCTGTCGTACGTATTCAACCACCACGAGCGGGAACTGGCGGAGCGCCTGACCTCCCTCCAGCATGCCCATCACGAACTGACGATCTCCTCGATGCATGTGCATCTCGATCACGAGCACTGCCTGGAGACCGTGATACTCCGCGGACCGACGCAGGCCGTGCAGCACTTCGCGGATTCCCTCATGGCGGAGCGCGGCGTGCGCCATGGAAAGCTGAACCTCGTCACGGTGGTCGAACATCAGCCGCACCGACACGGCTCTCGATCTCGAAGCGGGGCGGATTCCAGCCAGAAGAGCCAGGGCGCGCCGCACGTGCACCTGCGGCCCGCCCGGTAGCTACGGGCACGGCGTCTCCGGCGGGCGGCCGCCGACGGAACCGCGAGCGTCGGCTCCCCCTGGCACCGCGAATACCGACAGCCTGCCGACGACGGGTCAACGGGATCGTGCCGCCCGTTGGGGCATGAGTATGATGATTTAGAATTTCGTCATAACGACCCGCCTGCCCGCCGGGCGTCGGAGAACGACCGGACCGATGAGCGAGTTTCCGACGAGCCCGAGCACGCTGGCCGCCGTCGTGCTGCTCCTGGGTCTTCGCCACGGTTTCGACGCCGACCACCTGGCGGCGATCGACGGACTGACGCGCTGTGCCGCGGGCTCGGGCAAGCGCTTCGCGCGTTACTGCGGCGTGCTGTTCTCCGTCGGCCACGGAGTGGTCGTGCTGGCCGTCGCGTTGCTCGCCGGGGCCGCAACGCAAGTCTGGCGCGTGCCCGGATGGCTCGAATTGGCCGGTGCCTGGATATCGATCGGCGTGCTCACCCTGCTGGGTGCCCTCAACCTGCTGGCGGTCGGTGCGGCTGATTCGGGGGCCGTCGTCGCGCTCGTCGGACTGAAGGGGCGGTGGGTTGGCGCACTGACCGCCCGCCACCCGGCGCATGTCGCCCTCGTGGGTGCCCTGTTCGCGCTGAGCTTCGACACCTTCAGCCAGGCCGCGTTGTTCGCCGTCGTGGGCAGCCAGCGCGCGGGATTCGTTGGCGTCATGGCGCTCGGCGCGCTCTTCATGCTGGGCATGGTCGCGACGGATGCGATCAACGGATTCTGGATGGCGCGCATGCTCGCGCGGGCCGACGCGCTGGCGCGGATCGCATCCCGCGTCATGGGCTTGACGGTCGGCCTCCTGAGCCTCGTCGTCGCGGCGCTCGGGGCGGCGCGCTGTCTCTCGCCGAGCCTCGACGGCTGGAGCGACCGGCACGCGCTGGGCCTGGGAGCGGCGGTCATAGCGATCGTGGCGATCGGCGCGGCCAGCGGCGCGGCAATGAGCGCGATCGCGGCCCGGCGCCCGGCGAAGCCGACGATGCGAACCTCCTGAGGAAGGTCCGGGCCGGCCGACCGCCGGCTGGCCGCCGCGGTACCGCAGACAGGCCGCATCCGCATCGCATGATGACCCGTATTAGGAGGAAGTGACAAAGACTGCTTACAGGATGTTCCTCGAGGGCGCATACGGCGCTGCCAAGTCCGTCACCCAATCGAAAGCGCGCTTTTCGGTCGAGAAATCGCCAACCGACGGATTCCCTCTCGATCGGGTACCGGCGTCCATGGCACGGATTGTGTAAGACGTTCTTGAATAATTTTCATACTCGGAGACGGGCACATGGCTGAAAAATCGAACGGTTCCGCGTCGCGCGTCGCGTCGACGGTGCGACTCGGCGCCTGTGCGGTTGCCCTGGGCGGGTCGCCGGCTTTTGCGCAGGAGGTGGGCTCGCAGGCACCGCGCGCTTCCGACGTCGAGGCGCGGCAACAATTCGCGCCGACGGTCATCGAGGGCCACTACGACACGTCCATCGGCAGTACCGACGCGGCATCGCAGGGGACGGTCAATGGCGCCCTGCTACAGGATATTCCGTTGCTGCGGCCGGGCGAGGCGTTGGAGACGGTGCCGGGCCTCGTGGTCACGCAGCATTCGGGGGACGGCAAGGCCAACCAGTACTTCCTGCGCGGCTACAACCTCGACCATGGCACCGATCTGTCGACGAGCGTCGATGGCGTGCCCGTCAACATGCCGACGAATGCCCACGGCCAGGGCTATGCCGACCTGAATTTCCTGATTCCGGAGCTCGTCGACCACATCGACTACCGAAAGGGGACGTACTTCGCGGAGAAGGGGGATTTCTCGGCCGCCGGGTCGACGGACATCTACTATCGTTCGCGGCTCGATCGAAATTTCGCGGATCTCACCGCCGGCAGCTTCGGCTATCAGCGGATGGTCGCGGCCGGATCCATGCCAGTGGGCGGATCGGGACCGGTCCTGCTGGGTGCCGCCGAGGTGGAGCACACCGACGGCCCGTGGACGCTTGCGGAAAATCTATTGAAGACCAACGCGCTGCTGCGCCTCGGCGACGGCGGCCGGGAAGCCGGGTGGTCGGTCGACGCCGCGCACTACACCGCGCACTGGAACTCGACGGATCAGGTTCCGCTGGAGCTCATCGAATCCGGGCAGCTCGGCCGGTTCGCGGCGCTCGATCCCACCGATGGCGGCACCACCGGGCGCGATATCCTGTCGGGCGAATGGCATCGGACGCGGGCCGACGGCTACACGCGTGCCTCGGCCTACGCGGAACACTACCGGCTCCGGCTCTGGTCGGACTTCACGTTCTACGAGCTGCGCAACGGGGCCGCGCCGAACACGAACCTCCCGAGCGACCAGTTCGAACAGGTCGAGAATCGCAATATCCTGGGCGGCCAGCTCGTCCAAGGTTGGCGCCATGGCCTGTTCGGCGCCGAATCGGCGACCGAAGCCGGCCTGCAGGTGCGCCACGATCAAATCACCGTGGGATTGCTCGATACGCAGTCGCGGACGCCATTCGCTACGGTGACCGACGATCATGTCGGCGAAACCGAAACGGGCGTCTACCTGAAGAACGCAACGGATTGGAACCCATGGCTGCGGTCCGTGCTGGGCGCGCGCGTCGACAACGTCGCGATGGACGTATCGGCCCGCGTGTATCCGCAGAACTCCGGTACGGCTTCGGCGACGAAATTCTCGCCGAAGGCGTCGATGATCTTCGGGCCATGGGCGAAGACGGAGTTCTTCCTCAGCGCCGGCCGCGGGTTTCACAGCAACGATGCTCGCGGCGTGCTCGAGCGTGTCGATCCCACGACGGGCGATCCCGCGACGCCGGTTCCGGCACTGGTCTCGGCCTTCGGCAAGGAGATCGGCGTTCGGACCGAGACGATCCCGGGCCTGCAGAGTTCGCTCGCGATCTGGAGCCTGGACAGTGACTCCGAGATCGTCTACGACTCGGACTCCGACATCGGCAGCACGTCCCCCAACGGCGCGAGCAAACGCTACGGCGTCGAGTGGAACAACCACTACACCGCCGCGCGCTGGCTCTTGCTGGATGCGGACATCGCCTGGACCCACGCGCGTTACGCCGACCTGAACGCGAACGGGGCACCGGGAAACCGGATTCCCAATGCGATACCGACCGTCGCACGCTTCGTCGCGACACTTCAGGATTGGGGTCCGTGGTCCGGCGCCATCGAAGCGCGTTACTTCAGCCCGTATCCGCTGAGCCAGGATGGGAGCCTCACGGCCCCGTCGACGCTGGTCACCAACCTGCGTTTGCGCCGCGACCTGACCGCCAACGCCACGGTGACGCTCGACGTCTTGAACCTCTTCAATCGAGCCTACGACGACATCGCCTACGAGCAGGACTACCAGGTGTCGCCGACAAGTCCGGTCGTACCGAGCGGCGTCACGGTCCATCCCGGGGAGCCACGCGAGTTGCGCCTGACTTTGCGAATCAGGTTCTGAGCGGGCCCGACGTCGACCCGCTGGCCGCTGCCCGCCGCCGCGCGACTACTTGCCAAGGTAACGCACGCGCATCGGCTTGATTTCCACCCGACCTCGCGTGCGTCGCAGTCGGTAGGCCAGCGCATTCGGCCGCGAGCTCACCACTTCCTGGAGCCGCGTGCCCTCGAAGTGCAGTCCGACGCCATCGTCGGCGGCATATCCGGCGGGAGCGCCACTCGCGATGAACCGCCGAAACGCGGCTTGTCGCTTCGCTTCGCCATCGTAGTGAGGACACGCCGTGCCGCGAAGCAGGCCGAGGCCGTCGCGGATACCCCGGTAGCCTCCGAAGGAATCGGTGATCCCTCCTTGAAACCAACACAGCATGCCGGCGCTCACGCCGCCCAGCACCGCGCCCGCTTGCCATGCGCCACGCAACAGCCTGTCGAGTCCGTGAGCGCGCCATACCGCCAGGAGATGGACCGTATTGCCGCCACCGACATAGAAGGCATCCTGGGCCTGCACGAACGCTGCGAGGTCGCGCGTCCGGGACGGCTGCCGCGGCAGGGCCGTCGAGTCAAAGAGCGTCAGGTCCGTCGGTATGCATCGACCACTGAATGCCCGATAGAACTTCGTGATGTAGGTCGCCGCGTCTCCGCTGGCCGTGGGGATGAAGCAAACTCGAGCGGGCTTGCGCCGACACAGGGAGAGAAAAAAGTCGTCGAGAAGCGGATTGTCCGGTTCCATTGAAAAACCGCCGCCCCCGAGTGCAACGACCTGGCCTTGCCGCTTTCGCATTGTCGATGGGCTGGAAGTTCTCCCCGGACGCTCATCCTAGCTGATGACTCGACGGCCACGGCGTACCGGCAGGCAACTGACGTGATCCCGGCGGTGGTGGCGCCGAGCCCGGCGACGGAACCGGGCCGGCCTGACGCGACCCGACCCGGCTCGTAAGGTTCGCCGGTTGCGACGCGTCGATCAGCTTGAGCGTACGCGTCCAGGCTCCCGACCCGTGCATGACGGGCTCGGTCCGTTCGAGCAGCTCGCATACACCGTCGCCGTCGTCCACGGCGGCGCAACCAGCCCCAACCGGCCGAGCGCCGCCAGCGTGACGTTGACCCTGAACGCCAGGCAAGTGGCCACCGTCGTGGCGGTCGGATGCCTGAATCCGGGTACCGCGCCATGCACCGGCGGCCAGCCCTTCGCGCTGACGACGCGATCCGACAATTGACATCGACTTCGTCCGCGGGATCGATTTGCCTCGATCCTACGCGCCGAAGCAACTGCAAGGACGCGCATGTCGTCGGCTGCCGGTCAAGGCCGCCCTACGTCCCCACGCCCCCGAATGCGTAATGCCTCGCGGCCCCGACTTCGTCGTCGGACACGATGTGCGGAGCGATGTATGACGTGATAGCCCACGGCGCGCCGCGGTTTGCAGAATGGCAATAGTCTTTTCGCGCCAATCGAAAACCGATCGCGCGCGAGCCTGAGCGTATCGAACCCTCGGCGACGCGCGGGCGCCAACGAACGTTGGACGTTTCGAGCGTGCCCGCCGTATAGTCGCGGAGTCGAAAGCAGGTTGCGGTTGTCGCCGTCCAACGGACGCTCGCCGCTTCGGATGTCCTGGTAATCGCAGCCCCCCGCCGTACGTCGGGCGCCCTGTCGGGTTGGCGATGAAAGAACCAAGTGAAACGTCGCTCGAGTTCCGGATACTTCACGCGCATTGGCGTCGTCGGGCAGGTTCCTCGGGCCTGGTCACCGCTGTGCTGCCTTGGCTTGGCATTGCTCGTGCTGTCGGGTTGCGGCGGCGGCGGTGGTGGCGCCAATGAGGCCAGTGGCAGTGGAAGCAGCGGCGGCGGCAGCAGCAGTGGTTCCAGTAGCGGCGGCACAAGCCTGGGCGGCAACGCGGCCTTTGCCGTGGGTGGCACCGTTTCCGGTCTCGCGAGCGGCGCTTCGGTCACCTTGAACGACAACGGCGGCGATCCCGTCACCGTGAGCGTCAACGGCAACTTCACGTTCCCGACGGCGTTGGCAGCCGGCTCGTCCTATGACGCGAGCGTTGCCACGCAACCGAACGGCGAAACCTGCACGGTGAGCAACGCGTCCGGCCGCGTAGGCAGTGGTGCGGTCACTTCGATCAGCGTCACGTGCAGTCCGCCAAACACCAGCACGGGGAGAATCCTGCAGTCGGCTCAATACAACGGCTATCCGGGCGCGAACAGCACTGCTTGGAAGGTCACCCTGAACAATGTGCAGGCAGGCAGCACGATCTACGTCGTAGGAACCTGGCCGAACATTGCCAATACCTACCCGTCGATGAATGTCACCGACGGGACGAACACCTATACCCTTCTCGACCGCTACGACGACACGCCGTCTGGGCACTGGCAGTCGCTGGGCCACTGGTATGCCGCCAATGTCCCGGCCGGCAGCTATACGATCAACATGACACCGACGCCAACCACCTGGGAAGACTATGTGGGAATTGCCGTGTTCGAGATCGGCGGCGTGTCGGCCGCGCCGCTGGTCGCGCACGCGCTCAATTTCCAATCGAAACTGCCGCCCGGTTCGAACACCGTGAAGGTCAACCTGACCAACAGCGCCTCCAGCGGCCTGCTCGTCGCGGTTTCGATGGACGACTACGGGTCCGTGGCGCCCGCCGCACCTCTGGTCGGCAACGGATTCACCGATGCAGGGTCCCTATGGGACTTCTTGCGTGTCGGCAATCCGTCGACGCGCGCCGAGTATGCGCTGGTGTCGTCCACGGGTGCTCAAACCGCCACCTTCAGTCCGCAGGAATCGACAAACAGCGCCGGCTTGACGGGCGTGCCCCCGGACTACATGACCTGCGCGGTGATATTCCACTGACGAAGACCCGTGGTCGCTGCAGGTTGAGGGCGCTCGGGACGCCGGCTTCGAGCGGTGGACCGTCGGCCGAATCGACCGGCGATTCACGGGGCCGTCCCGTTTCGCGTGGATCCGCCGATTCCCTCGGGGCGATGGGGGTCAATTTAGGGCCGAGAAAAAATTTGATCCCCTCGCCACTTTTCCTCTCCGGCGATTTGTGGCTTAATCTTGGTATCCCCATCACGCACATTCGTGAGTTTTTAGCGCAAACGGGGGATTGCGCCCGATGGGCAATTCTCCGAAGCGTCGCGCGGGCGTCGCGACCGAGACGCCCCGCGGGACCCACGGGGCTCTATCCATAGGATGGGTGTCATGAGCAATAAAGTCGGAATCAGCGGTTTTTCCCTCTTCCTTCCCCCTTACCGCGTGCAACTGCAGCGGTGGTGCGATTGGACGGGGAATTCATGGCCCAAGACCCGAGCCGTGGTCGGCAATTCCTTCCGGGTCGTCGGCGCTGACCATAACGTGTACACGATGGCCGCGAACGCGGTGCTGCGGTTGATTCGCGACCATGAGATCGACCCTCGGACCGTGGGCTTTATCGGCCTCGGGACCGAATCGGGAACGGACAACGCCACGTCCGGCGCCATCATCGTGCGCGGGCTCGTGGACCAGGTTCTCGAGAAGTGGGGCATACCCGCGATTTCCCGGGAGGTCGAGGCGCCCGAAGTGAAGCAGGCGTGCCTCGGCGGGATGTTCGCGGTAAAGGGCGCGCTGCGCTACCTTCAGACGGATGGCGTAGGGCGACGAGCCATTGTGGTGACCTCGGATATCGCGGAATATGCGCGCGGAAGCACCGGTGAGCCGACACAGGGAGCCGGCGCCGTGGCCATGTTGCTCGAGGCCGATCCGAAGCTCCTGGCCATCGATGTCCGTCGTGCCGCCAGCACGACGCTGTATCGCGCGTTGGACTTCCGCAAGCCGTTTCTGAGATACCTCGGCCAGGCGCGATCCGAAGACCAGCGCGTGCGCGACGTGCCGGTATTCAATGGCAAGTATTCGACGGCCTGCTACGTGGACGAAACCGTGGCCTCGCTGGACGCGTTCTTCCGCAAGTCCAAGGTCGGCCGGGCAGGCTACCTCCGCGATGTCGCGGCGGTGTTCATGCATCGACCCTATTCGCGCATGCCGGTGACGGCCTGGACCACGGCGTACCTGTTTGCGCTGGCCCAGGATGGAGAAGGCGGACGCAGCGAGCTTTCCCGCTACGCTGCCGCAGCGGGCGTCGATTTGGACGCACTCATGGCCGAAACGAAGTCCGATCCGCAACTGCTGCAGCGTGCCCTCCAGGGGGACCTCGTCGACGATCCGTATCCGCTGATGACCGAGGTCGCGAAGGCCTTCCGGGACACGCCCACGTATGCGGACGTGGTCGAGAAGAAATTCACGCTCGGCACCTCCGCGATGATGGAGATGGGCAATCTCTACTCGGCGGCCTTGCCGGGATGGCTGGCGTCCGGCCTGGAGGAAGGCGCCCGCATCGGTACCGACCTGGCCGGCAAGGAAATCCTGCTGATCGGCTACGGAAGCGGCGACGCGTCCGAAACCATGCCGGCCGAAGTGGTGCCCGGATGGGAGAAGGCCGCGGCGAAGTCCAAGGTCGCCGATGCGCTCGCGTCCCCGATCGACCTCGACAAGGACCAGTACGAGGCCCTGCACGAAGGGCGCAAGGCTCCGGGCCTGGGCGTGCCGGCATTCTCCGGCTTCGTCGTCGACCACATCGGGACATCGACCGCGTCCGCCTATCAGGACGCCGGAATCGAGTTCTACCGGCACGTCGAGACCGGGGTCAGGGCCTGACGAGATGGCGCCCGCGTCCGACGAGACGGTCGTACCGCCGGAGGCGCGGGCGATGATTGGCCGGGTGCGTGAACGGTCGCATCTCGTCACCGCGCTCGACATTCGAAAATTCGCGCAGGCCATTGGCGAGACCAACCCGATCCATCGCGATCCGGAAGCGGCTCGTGCGGCGGGCCATCGCGACGTGGTCGCACCGCCGCTTTTTTTCCAGACGATGGTTTTCGATCCGGTGGCCGCGGAGGCCCTGCCACCGGACGGCTCGCCGACGGAACTGGACGTGCCGGTCCCGGCGACGCGCGCGATGGGCGGCTCCAGCGAATTCACGATAAACCGCCCGGTCTGCGCCGGAGAATGGATCCGGGTCCGATCGGTCCTCAAGGACGTACAGGTCAAACGGGGCAAGGCCGGCGTGCTATACGCCATCGTCGTGCAGACCGATTTTTCCGACGCCGACGATGCGCTGGTCGCCCGCGAAACGGCGACCTACCTGAAGCGCCCTTAGCCACCGATTCGATGCCGCACCCCGTTCGCTTCAGGCCGTTCAAGCCTGGTGTCTGCCCATTCTTGCCCTCCCGGGGCCAGGCGCGTCGACGAGGTCACCGCGCGGACGTCGATCCCGCGTAAGTTCCCGGCGTCGACCGGAAAGATCGCCGGCCGAACGCGACGCCTCGCTTTCCCGAATTTGAAAGAGACTGTCCATGATTGACGTCAAGCGGCATGGAAGGTTCGTGCGGTTCTTCAGCGCGTCCATTCTCATACAGGGCGTGCTGTCCGCCACGACCCTCTGCGTCGGGCTGTTGCTGATCCGCCGGACGTCCGACCTCGACTACAGCTACTACGTCCTGGTCTCGAACGCGATCCTTCTGCTCAGTGCCCTGCAGTACGCGTACGCCTACCCTTCGCTGGTCTACTGCATCACGAGCGATACCGGCGACGCGGCGACGCGTGGAGATTTCGTGGGCGGGCTTTATCGCGAGCAGCGCGCGCTGCTGCTGCTGCTCGTCCCGATACTCGCCGGCGCGACCCTGGTCGGCCGCCTCTTCGGGCTCGCCGGCGGCGAGGAATTCGTCATCATCCTCCTGGGGATCGCCGCCTCGGCTTTGGCGCTGAACCGCGAATTCTTCCGCATGGTGCTGCTGGCGCGGCGGGGCCAGAGCACGTTGCTGCGCGGTGACATCATCTATGCGGTGCTTCTGATCGTCGGCGCCGCGATCGCCACGTCGGTTTCGCATCCGGCCGTCTGGGCGATCGTCGGCCTGGCGCTTGCCGCGGTCATCGCGGGCCAGTGGCTCAAGCGCACGGTATACCGGATCGAGCCCTGGAGCGTTCCGGGGCGTCGCGGCCTGCTGCGGGAGATCTTCCCCGTCGGCGGATGGTCAACGGTCGGGGCGGCCAGTCACTGGGCCTTCACGCAAGGCTATAACTATCTGGTGGCCGGCGTGTTGACGGTCGCATCGGTGGCCTCGATCGCGGCGACGCGCATATTGATCATGCCGATCAACCTGATTTCGCTGGGCATCGGTAACGTCATGCTGCCGACGATTTCCGGGTGGCTGCAACGGACCAATGCCCGAACGGTCCTGGTGCGCCAGGTCGGCATCGCGGCCGGGCTCACCGTGGTTTCCGCCGTCTACATGCTGCTGGTCTGGATCTTCCGAGACTGGATCTACGCGGTTGTGCTGAAGAAGGACTTTCCAAACCGCGATCATCTGCTGCTGGCGTGGTTTGCGATCGGGATCGCGATGGTGCTTCGCGACCAGTTGTCCTACCTGCTGATGGCGCGGGCCCGCTTCCGCGTGATGTCGACGCTGACCATCATCTGCGCGACGGTCTCCCTGCTGGCGAGCTTCATCCTGATGCACTCGATCGGCACCGAAGGAGCGCTCGTCGGATTGCTCGCCGGCGAGGCCGCGAGCGTGCTCGGCATCATCGGCCTGTGCCTCGTGGAGATCAGGAGGAACCCCGAACCGGGCGCCGTGCCCTGATCCGCCTCGATGCCACGGTGCGAAGCGCACCCAGGACGGGGTCGATCATCGACCCCGCGACAGTCCGAGGATCCGCTTCAGTTTGCGCTTCACTTTCCCGCCCGCTGTTCGCCATGCCGGCACCGTCTTGAACTGCCGACCGCCAAAGCGGTCGGCCACGATATGGCGCGCGATGATCACCGGGTGAACCAGGGGGAAAGCGATCGGCTCCGTCCGCATGCTGGCCAGGTAGCTTTCGCCGTCGGTCGTGAGCGTCGCATCCGCTCCGAACCCGATATTCGAAATGAGATTGACGGCGGGGATGATGCCCAAGCGTCCCTCGATCCAGTTGGCCAGGGTCCAAGGTCCTGCCCACGCGTCCAGCTTGCGCTGATGCACCTTGTCGAACGCCTGTTGCCAGAACAGCGTTTCTTTCTTGTTTCCGGGCGTCAGGTCGATGAACCTGCCGGAATCGCGCACCATGGGCCAATGTCGCATCTCGAGGATGTCCGCGCTCTGCCAGCGATCGCGCCACGTCGCCCAGCCCCAGATATGGCAGTACTTCGAAAAATAGTAGCTGTCCTCCCCGTACCTGCGTCCGAACTGGAAGTTGTTGCCACTGATCATCCCGATCCGCAGGTCGTGGCGATAACGCTCCAGCAATTCCTGGCAGAAGCGGAAGAACGTCGGGTCGGGCAGGCAATCGTCTTCCATGATGATGGCGTCTTCGAACTGCTGGAAGACCCAGTCAAGGCCGCTCGCCACACGACGCGTGCAACCCAGGTTGACATCGGAGAAGTTCGTCCGCACGTCACAGGGCCAATTCACTTTCTCGACGATTCGCCGGGCCGCCGCGACCTTTTCCGCCTCCCCCGGCCGAGTCGCCCGCGGGCCATCCCCGATCAGGAGGAGCTTCGTGGGCCGGGCCTTCGCGATCTCCGCGAAAACGCGCTCCGTCGTGTCCGGTCGATTGAAAATGATGAAAGCGATCGGCGTCGTCAGTTCGAATTCCGGCATTACGCGCGCTCCGAATACGCGCGCGGCCGTTCACTCGTGCGGCCTCGCGCTCTGCTTCGATTCTACGGTAGGAGGTGGCGGCTGGCTTCCGCGGCCCGAGTCGAAACGGCCGCACGGCGGCAAATTGACGCATCGCCTTGATCAAGCGCCGCGCGAACCTTTACAGTTGCCACGTGGTCCGCGCCCCAGGACCGTGCGCGCCAGTCAGGGCCCGAACATTCCCGCAAAGGTGGACTCATGGAATCATCCGCGCAGCAAATACCGGAGATACAGGTCATTCCGACCGCGGCACAAATCTTCATGTTCAGCGCCATCACCTGGAACCGACACCACATTCATTTCAACAAGGATGCGGCTCTCGCCGAGGGCCACGCCGACGTCGTCGTCCAGCGCGCATTGCTGGGGAACTTCATGGCCCGGCACGTCGGCAGTTGGCTGGGCAATCGCGGCCATATCCAGAGGCTGTCCTGGAAAGTGCAGAAAAGCGCGACGCCGGGCAACCCGCTGCGCTGCACCGGAACGGCCGTCGACGCCGGCGAGGCGGGCGGACGCCGTCAGTTCCTCTGCGCGCTGACGATCATCGATCACACCGACGCGGCGGTCGCGTCGGGCGAAGCGACCGTCGTGATCTAGGCGTTTCGGCGGCCGGCGGAATTCCTGTCGTCGATCGCCCTGGACCACATCGCCGATGAGAGGCTCCGCTCGTCGGGGAACGCGCTCGGCTCCCTCCGTGACCGGACTGTTAAAATCATTCGGGGAAGGCTTCAGCATTCTCTCCGGCAGCGGGTTTCCGACCGAGACGGTGGTGATCGATGACGCGATTGCGGAAATCCTTTGAAAGGGCGCGAAAGCTCGGGCTGAAAGGCTCGCTGACGCATTTGGCCCGCATCGCCCTCACGACCGTCCCGGGCGGCGAGGCCTACCGATATTTCCTCGTCGTGCTCGACACGCCCCGCCCTTCTCCCGACGCGGCGCGGGCCTCGCAGGACCACACGTTTCGATTCGCCACGATCGACGACCTGGAGCGGCTTAAGAAAGACCCCGACGCTCACATCTTCGACCGGGATATCGAGTCATTCAAGAACGGGTGCCGGTGTTTGTTGCAGTTCGACGGAGAACACCTCGTCGGCTACACGTGGATCAGCAGTTCTGCCCTGTACGACCTCGTCTTGGGCCTGCATTTCAACATGCCCGATGACATGATCTACAACTACAATGGCTACACCGTGCCGAAGTATCGCGGCACCGCGTACCAGGGCCTGCGCCACCTGAAAATCCTGGAGCACACTCGCGACGAGGGGACGCGCCGCCTGATGGGCTACGTCGACCACACCAACTACGGGTCACTCAGTGGCGTAAAGAAGAGCGGCTATCGGCACGTCGGGATTGTCCGGGCTGTCCGACGCAAGGGAAAGCTGCACTTTTCACTCTCGGTCGACGACGATTGCTGGTCGACGCGTCCTCGATCCGGACCCGTTCAACGCTGAGCGCCGTCGGCGGGCCCGCAGGCCAGGTCCGCCACCAGTTCCGGGCGGCTCTGCGGCACGGAGTGTCCCGCCGCCTCGTCCAGCCATTGCAATGTGGCCCGGGGGATTGCCTTCGCAATCGGCTCTGCGGTGACCGCGCTGGCCACCGGATCGCTTCTCGCCCACACGACGCGCGTCGGTGCCTCGATACGAGGCAGCGCATCGACCCACGGGCGCCCGTAACTCGCCGACACCGTCAGGGCCTGCGCCGCGAGACTACGGGGAAAGAGAACGTTGAACAGCCGCGTCTGGGCGAGCCACGTCGCGGCTCGATTCAGCGGCCCCGGACGGACCAGGCGACCGAACAGGCCTACGTGCGTCAGCGCACCCTCGTACCCGGATGGCGCCAGCAGCACGAGACGGCTTACACGTTCCGGATGCTCGGCGGCGAACCATGCACTGAGCGATGCGCCCATGGACACGCCGACGAGCGCAGCTCGTTTGACGCCGATCGCATCGAGAAGCGCGAGCAGCCGCTGCCCCTGCCGCGGGAGGCTGAAGTCCTCGGAGCGAAACCGGGATGCACCGAACCCCGGCAGATCCACTCGAATTCGGCGTGACGGACACGTGCCCAGGCGCTGCCAGACGGCATCCCAGATACCCGCGTCCTGGTTGAATCCGTGAAGCAGCAGAAGCGCCTCTTCGCCGGAGCCCTCGTCCTCATAGCGCCAGACGCCGTCCTCGACCGCGAGCGTATGAGCGACCCCCAACTCGGCAGGCCGGCCGTTCCGCGGCATCGTGAGACCGAGCACGACAAAAGGCAGCAATACCAGCCCGGCGACGACGAGAGTCAGCGCCACGCCGAGTATCGCGCTATTTCTTGTCGCCTGCGCCGACCGATTCAGCACCTGCATAGTCTCCGGTTTCGGCGGGTGCATTGCGGCTCGCGCGAACGGGAGCCGCTGAACGGGACGCGGTCGCGGCAGCGTGTTCATGGGCGAGGCCCGGTGGCGAGCCGCCCGGCCAGGCAGGAGACCGCGCCGGAGCATCGGCCGAATCGTCGGCGCGCGCCCGGTGGCTTCGGCGACGCGCGAATGAAAACAAGGCCGCCGCGGCGGGCGCCGAATTGATCCATCGCACGACCCGATAGAGGATCCGCCCACGCAGCGACGGCGACGGCAGCATCGTCTGTCGAAACGTAATCTCGGTCGGGCTCCAGCGCGTCTTCGAAACGTCATTGCCCGGCGAAAGATTGACCGTGTCGAGACCGTTCTCGATGGCCCACTTGATCGCTTCGGCGACCGTCGTCGTCATGGCGCTGTACTGGCGAAACGCGGGGTCGTATCCGGAGAAATAGAGATACAGCGCATTGTCCAGCACGAAACCGATCCGGCTTGCCGCAACCCGACCATCGATCTCGAGTTCGAAGATCCGCGCGAGACCTTGCGTGGCCAGGTCCGCCACGACGGCGCGGACAAAGGCGCGCGGCGGGTCGACGGCGAAAACGTTCCGGTGCGTCACCGTGTCGGTCAGCTCGGAACGCATCTTGTGCAACTGCAGCCAGCGCTCCAGCGCCTCGCCGATTTCCGCCGGGGTCGAGCGCACGCGAAGCTCCATCGTCAGGCCGTCGCGCTTCGGCGCGTTGTAGCACTTGCGCAGCGACTCCTTGATGTTGCGTTTCAGCGAAGACTTGAATGTCTCCCAGTCCGGCGGCAGCGAAAGCACGTAATCGAAAAGCTCACGGGACCCGTCGAGATCCGCGCGCTCACCCAGGACCCGCGCACCTTCGCCTTCGGCGCGCAGGTCACCCAGGCTGAGTAGGTCCCATTCCCGACGGCGAGCGAAGAAATAGTCAAGCAGGGCCGCCACGACTTGCGCCTCGTCTTCCGGCGCGCAGACGAGCGTGGACAATTCCGTGACGCCGGGGTCGGCCCCGATGAGGCGGATCGAGCGGATCCGCAGCCACGGCAACGATGGCCGCGACGTGACGACGAACGGAGCTACCGCCTTGAGGATTCCCCGGCCGTCTCGTACTTCGAGCAGCTTGAGCGCATCGCTCACGAGCAGGCGGTTTTCCGCGAAATGGTGCCACCACAACTCACACCAGCGCGGATGCGTGAAGGGCGTACGGACGGCGCTGCGGGGCAGCAGTGTCTCCCATTCCGCGGCCAGTTCGCGGAACGAGGGCGCCTCCCGGACGATCAATGTCATGTATCCCTCTGGAAGCTGATCCCGATCCGACCGCGCACGTTGACGGACGCCGTCGGGAGGCCTTCCGGCCTCGCGTCCGATTCGTGGTGGGCGCCTCGTTGACCGTCGCCCGTCGCCGGCCCGATGTGGCCGTCGCCCATGGAGCGCTGATTCTGTGGGATGAGCGCCATCGGCCGGTTACGAATCGCCGTCATGGCTGGCGCGGCACCTCCACCGCAGTACCGGAAATACGCGCGGTAGACCGGACGGTACGCAATTGGGTAATTTTAATGTATTGGATACCCCACGCCAATGCTTGCGGCGCGATTACTTGGCGTTTTCCATTCTCGGCGCCAATTTACGTGGCGGGCTGACGACAAGAGGTCGCCCTTGTCGATCCAGGGGGCCGGGGGTTTGGCCGCGAGGCCGATCAGGCGCTCAATAAGCCGACTGTGAGTGCCGGCTCACGTCACGGGCCTTCGACAGGTCGGCCGCAAATGGGAATGAAAAAGCGCCAGGACGTCAACCTGGCGCGCCGATACCGCCTGTCGAGCGAATGCGGATTTCCAGCGCCTTTTCGCTTCGCGGTTTTCCCCCTGCGTTGATGACTCGTCCAGGTTCGAAGAGAACGCTTTTGCGGACGTCGTGACGAACATGGTCGCCGGCCCGATCGGCATCGGCGGAATCCGGCACTGAAGTAGGACAATCCGTGCGGACACGAGGCGGATCGACCCTGTCCCGGCGCTATGCGGCGCGACGCCGCCAATAAACCAGGTTTCCAAACAAGAGACCGCCGATGAACGGAGCGCCGTATTGCACGGCCGCGAAGACCGCCACAATGAGCTCCCATCCCCGCGCTCCGGGCCTCAGCGCGCTGATCCACCAGCCCGCGGACGCTGCCGCGAGCACCCCGGAAGTTGCGAACGCTGCCGTGACCGGTAGAGACAGGCACGCGCGGCGCCATCCCGGCAGCGACATGCCTGCGGCGAAGATCGCCCCGAGTACGAGCCACCGAGCGAGAGCCGGCGAGAGTGCATCGCGGCGCGCCCGTGCCTCCTTGTCACGCTGCTTCAATTCCTCCAGGTGATCGAGTTCGGTCGCGTTGACGGGCGCGGCCTTGGGAACCGCGAAAAGCGACGAATCCAGGCTGCCGCCTATCCGAACCCGTGCATCCACACCTCCGGCTCGTAGCGCCTCGATCATATCCAGCACCCGGTTCAACGGGCGTTGGTCGGTGCCGAGGCTGACCGGCAGTGCGCAGGCGAATAGGCGCGTCTCGCCGGGTCCGACGTCGCGCAGGTTCGTATGGCATTCGAGCAGCGGCCGATTGCCGCCGGGCGCGCCTGATGCGTCGCGCGAATGCACGAGCACGGTGAGACTCGCCGCCGCAACCGCCGCACCGCCCCGGTTACGGGCGCTCAACGCAAAGCGCGCCGTCCCGACGTGCGGATTCGTCGGCCTTGGAGCAAGCCACACGCCGGGGGCGACTTCACGCGCCCCTTCTTCCAGCGGCGTGTCCCGTGCCAGCTCCGGTGGCCATCCGGGCAGCCGCGGCGCCCGGATCTCCAACGATTCCTTCACGACCCGTCGCTCGATGTCCTGCTGTTCGAGCCGGGGACTCGTTTGGGTGCCCGGTTCGGGCGCCGGCGGATTCCACGATAGCGCCTCGCTCACCGAGCCGAATTTCTCGACAGGCTCGCCGGCGAGACCGTGCGCGACTTGGAGCCGGTACAGCACTTGCAATCGCCCCACGTCGTCCGGGACGCCCAGCGCCCGGAATGACGCGATGAGTCGCGCTAATTCGGCGGGCTGCTCCGGCCAGCGCCCCGCGCGCAGCCGGGCGGCGAGGTCGGTCGCATAAGCGGGTGCCCGCGAAAGCGCGTAGGGGCTGTGCACATAGGCCCACTCGAGTCCCATCGCGACGAGCGCCAACAGGAGCATCGCGAACCAGGTCCTATAGCGCCATCGCAGCGCGCTGGCCACGCCGAGCAGCGCGAGGTAGCCGAGGACAATCGCGTAGAGCATCGGGCAGAACGACGGCCGATCGTGGGAACGCGCACGATCATAACGACCTGGATTCAACCGGCATCGGAGATGCGCGAAACCGCCAAGGCGGCGTCCGCGGTGCCGCCGAGTGCGACGACCTCGGTGGACGTATCGCTGCTTTCTTTGCCGATGGCGATGCAGGTCAGTTCGACCGCGCAAGGATTCGCGACCTTGTCGTGCGCATCGATCGAGGCCATCGCGATCTCGCGCCGTTCTCGGCGAGATCGACGTAGCAACTCGGGATCCAGCTCGACGATTCCCACAGCAGCCAGCACGATCTCTGGGCCCTATCGCAGGCGTGCATTGTCGAGAAGCTGGGCGTCAGCAGCCGATACCACGTCGACAATCCGGAGGCCGTGACCCAGGCGGCGATCTGCGGACTGGGCATTGCGATGCGGCCGGACTTCCTCTGCGACCCATCGCAGCGCCGGCGCCGGCGGCGTCGCCTGCCGCTCGCCGGATAAGATTCGCGCGGCGCGCAACGGCCTCGGGGCGACGTTCCCGGAATCGCAGACCCTCACCAAAGCCGAAAGGGAAGCAAGTGACCATCGCCAGCAACGTTGTCGTCCTCCTGGTTGCGCTACTGCACGTCTACATTCTCGTGCTCGAGATGTTCCTGTGGGACAAGCCCGCCGGACTGCGTGCATTCGGTCTCACGCCGGAAGCCGCCGCTTCCTCGAAGGTCCTCGCCGCCAACCAGGGGCTGTACAACGGATTCCTGGCGGCCGGCCTGCTGTGGGGCCTGACGCTGGGCCCCCAGGGCACCGGCGTCAAGGTCTTCTTTCTCGGATGCGTCCTGGTCGCCGGCCTCTATGGCGCCGCGACGGCCAGTCGCAGGATCCTTTTCGTCCAGGCCCTGCCCGCCGCCATCGGGCTGGCGCTCGTGCTTCTGTCGTAGCGCGGCGCCGGCGCGCAGTCGCCTGCCGCGACGCCGCCGCCGGGAAGTTCGTTGCGAGCCGGCAGCCTATCGGCCATCATTGGGAAACGATGGCGGTCGGGAAAATGACGGCAGAACATTTTCGAAAACTCGCGCTGGCCTTTCCGGAGTCGGTCGAGAGCGCCCACGTCGGACACCCGGACTTTCGCGTCCGCAAGAGGGTGTTCGCGACGCTGGCCTATCCGGATGCAACCTTCGGCATGGTCAAGCTGACGCCGGCACAGCAAAAGCATTTCGTCGACCGGTATCCGACCGTCTTCGTCCCCGTCAAGGGGGGCTGGGGGGAACGGGGGTCGACGAACGTCAAGCTGCGCCACGCCACCCGGGCGACCCTGATGCCGGCACTGGCGGCGGCGTGGAGAGACGTGGCGCCGCTTTCGCTTGTCGCGGCAGATCCCGGCGACTGACGCCGTGCCGGCGCTCACGGCCGACCGCTCCACGGTAACGCACGCCTCGACCGCCGGGTCCATTTCCACGCCATGAAGGTTCCCAACCGCACGATGCATCTCGACGCGCTGGTCTTCGATGCCTTCGGCACGCTGTTCGACGTCCGCTCCGTCGATGGGCGTTGCGAGGCCTTCTGGCCGGGAAAGGGCACCGAGCTGAGCGCGTTGTGGCGCACGACCCAGCTGGAATATTCGTGGCTGCGCAGCCTGATGCAGCGGTACGTCGACTTCGAGACCGTCACGCGCGAGGCTTTGGGCGCCGCCTGTGCCGCCCTCGGGCTCGCCTGCGACGACGCGCGGGTGGCGGCGCTGCTGCAAGCCTATCGCGAGCTGGCGCCTTTCCCCGAAGTGGCTCGTGTGCTGGGAAGACTGGAGGGACGCCGGCGCGCGATCCTCTCGAACGGATCGCCGGCCATGCTGCAGGCCGTCGTCCGACATGCCGCGATCGGTCCGCACATCGACAAGATCCTGAGCGTGGATTCCGTACGCGTCTACAAGCCGGATCCGCGTGTCTACCAGTTGGCGGTCGATGCGCTGGAAATCCCTCGTGACCGGATTGGTTTTGTCTCCTCCAATTTCTGGGATGTTTCCGGCGCCAAGGCGTTTGGATTTCGGGTGTTCTGGGTCAACCGCAGCGGCCGGCCTGCCGATGCCTTGGGCGTTGCTCCGGACCGAACGCTCGACAACCTCGAGCGGATTTTCGAGCACATCGACGGAGCGATGCCGGAAATCATGTAATTTCCTCGCACGTCGATCGACCACCCCCAGGGCCTCGGGCGTGGGGCCATCGAGCAGGAGGAACCGAATGGCGGCATATCGAAAGACCGATGAGGCGGTGGCCCGGCTGACGCCGGAACAGTTTCGCGTCACGCAGCAAGGCGCCACCGAGCGCCCTGGGACCGGCCGCTACCTGCACAACGACGAGCCGGGCATCTACGTCGACATCGTCTCCGGCGAGCCGCTGTTCGCCTCGACGGACAAGTTCGACGCCGGCTGCGGCTGGCCGAGCTTTGCGCAGCCGATCGAGCCGGCCCACGTCAGCGAGCTTGCGGATCATTCCCATGGGATGCATCGGACGGAAGTCCGTTCGACGCACGGCGACAGCCATCTCGGGCACGTCTTCGAAGACGGCCCCGCCGACCGCGGCGGGCTGCGCTACTGCATCAATTCCGCATCGTTGCGATTCGTCCATCGCGACGACATGGAAGCCGAGGGCTACGGTGCCTACCTCGATCGGATCAAGGAGAACTCGAATGGCTGAAGAGCGTGCGGTGCTGGCCGGCGGCTGCTTCTGGGGCATGCAGGAACTGCTCAGGCGCCGTCCCGGCGTCATTTCCACGCGCGTCGGCTATACCGGCGGCGACGTGCCGAATGCGACCTATCGTCGCCACGGCACGCACGCCGAGGCGATCGAAATTCTCTTCGATCCGGCGCGAGTGACGTTCCGGCAGCTGCTGGAATTCTTCTTCCAGATCCACGATCCGACGACGCCGAACCGGCAGGGCAACGACATGGGCCCGAGCTACCGCTCCGCGATCTTCGCGACGAGCGAGGAGCAGAAGCGCGTCGCCCGGCAGACCATTGCCGACGTCGACGCCTCCGGGCTGTGGCCCGGCAAGGTCGTCACCGAAGTGGCTGCCGCCGGGCCGTTCTGGGAGGCCGAACCGGAGCACCAGGACTACCTGCAGCGCTACCCGAACGGTTACACCTGCCACTACGTGCGGCCGGACTGGAAGCTGCCGGCGCGCGAAGGCGCCGCCTCGATGTAGCGCACGGCGCGCGAGCGTGGCCCGGAGGCTCGCTCGCGCGCGCCGGGACGGCCTAGCGACGCGGCGGGTCCAGCGCCGGGTAGTGCCGAAAGATGCCCGACTCGTTGAACGGGATGCGGCGCGCGGACGCGAGGTAGCTTGCGATGCGCGGGCGCGACCGGACGCGCACCTGGATCCCGAGCAGGCGCGGGATGCGCGGCGCCAGCTGCTGCATCGCGTTCGGGAAGGCGTACTGCAGGCCGCACAGAAGCTGGAAGAGCGACAAGTCGACGTAGGAAACCTTCGCGCCGAGCATCCAGCGGGCTCGCGTCGCCGCCGCGGGCGCCAGCCGCTCGAAATAGCCGAGGAACTTCGGCAGCCGCTGCGCGACCAGCAGCAGCGCCGCGCGCTTTGCCGCGGCACGCTGCTCCTCGTAGTACAGCGCGCTGGAAATCGGATGATGGACAGCGTGGATTTCATCGACGAGGTCCGCGATCGTGAGCTGCAGCTGGAGCGCCCAGCGCTGCGCCGATGCCGACGCCGGCACGAGGCCGAGCCGAGGCCCGAGAAATTGCAGGATCAGCGCCGTCTGTCCGATCAGGGCCTTGCCGGCGCGCAGGAACGGCGGCGCGAACGGCGGGCACGACGCCGGCGCGGCCGCGAGCAGCCGCGTCAACGCGCCGACCCCGCCGCCTTCGCTCGCGGGCCGCCGCGCCACGTCGACGTAGTCCGCGCCGCCTTCCTCCAGCGCGAGCCGGACGAATTCGCCGCGGCCCTGGATCGACGGCCAATAGTAGAACTCGTAGCGCATCGTGGCCGCCGCGGCCGATTCAGGTGACGCGCTTCAGCACGCCGAGCAAACGCTCGAAGGTCGCGCCGTACGGCGGCCGCAGCATGAATCCGCCATTGAACCGCGCCTGATGGAAGACCGGCTTGCGATGGCTGAACGTATCGAAGCCCCATTTGCCGTGATAGGCGCCCATGCCGCTCGCGCCGATGCCGCCGAACGGCTGGTGCTCCTGTGGCATGTGCCACAGGCAGTCGTTGATCGTGACGCCGCCGGCGTGCGTTTGCGCCAGGACGCGGTCGCGGTTCGTCGCGTCGCGACCGAACCAGTAGAGCGCCAGCGGCCGCTCTCCGGCATTGACGAACGCGAGGGCATCGTCCAGCGAGCGGACTTCGACGATCGGCAGGACCGGCCCGAAAATCTCCTCCTGCATCACGCGCATCGTGCGGTTTGCGCCGACGACGATCGTCGGCGCGAGTCGGCGGTCGTCGGGCGCGATGCTTTCACCGGCCGGCTTGACCTCGACGATCCGGGCGCCCAGGGATCGGGCGTCGGCGACGAGATCGACGAGTCGCGCGCGATGCCGCGCGCTGACGATCGCGGTGTAGTCCGGGTTGCCGGCAAGCGTCGGGTACATCCGCGCGATGGCCGTCGAAAGTCGGTCGACGAGTGCGTCGGCGCGGCCTTCGGGCACCAGCACGTAGTCGGGCGCGATGCAGGTCTGTCCGGCATTGAGCAGCTTGCCGTACGCCAGGCGCGGCGCGGCCTCGTCGAGATCGCACGACGCGTCGACGATCGCCGGCGACTTGCCGCCGAGCTCCAGCGTGACCGGGACGAGATTCGCGGCAGCGGCCTGCGCGACCTGGCGACCGACGGCGGTGGAGCCGGTGAAGAAAAGATGGTCGAATGGCAACCCGACGAAGGCCCGCCCGACGTCGGCGCCGCCCGTGGCGACCGCGAGTTCCTCTTCCGGAAACGTGGTGCGCACGAGCCGCTGCAGCAGGTCGGCGAACGCCGGCGTCGACTCCGACGGCTTGATCACGACGCGGTTGCCGGCGGCGAGCGCCGCCAGCGCCGGGCCCAGCGACAGCAGCACCGGGTAGTTCCACGGCGAGACGATCCCGACGACACCCAGCGGTTGCGCGAGGAGTTCGTTGCGGGCCGGAAGAAAGTGCAACGCCGTCGGCACGCGGCGCGGCGCCATCCAGCGGCCGACGTGCGCGCGCGCATGCCGGATGCCGCCGCGGACGACGAAGAGCTCCGCGAGCCGCGTCTCGTGCGAGCTGCGCCCGCCGAAATCGGCGTCGATCGCCTGCGCGATCTCGGTTTCGTGGTCGTCGACCAGCTTGAGCAGCCGGTCGAGACGCGCGACGCGCGCGGCGCGCGACGGCGAACGGTCTTTCTCGAAGGCTGCGCGCTGGACCGACAGCAGCCGTGCAGGTTCCTGCCCGGGTTCGTTCATCATCGGGAAACCTCCGCGAAATGCCCGGGGCCTGGATGACCCTCTGAGTCCAGCATAGCGCGATGACCGCAGGGTGTCGCTTCGTGTATCCACGCAGCGAAGCGCGGGCATGCCGCCGGGCCGGCGCGCCCGCGATCGGCGTAAGCTGGCCGGTAGCGGACGCCCACGCAGGAGGCAGGATGAAGCCTACCGGAACGCTCTTGAGCGCGGCCATCGTGATCGCCGCGGCATGCATGCCGCCATTGTCCTGGGCCGACGTGACCGGCACGATCGTGCGCACGAAGAGCGTGCAGGTCGCCGATACGTCCGCGGTACCCGGCGCGCAGACGTTCGGCGACTACTGGCATGCGTTTCCTTCCCCGGCGCCGCTGCGCTTGCGCAACACGGCGACCCGGGAAGCTATCGAGATCACGGTCCAGACGGCCGACGGCCGGCGCGTCCGGGTCGTGCAGGATCGCGCGCCCGGCCTGGTGGTCGGTGCCGCGGTGACGGTCAGGAAGCTCGAGGATCGCGAGGTCGTCGAACTTCGATAGCGTCTCCGCGGCGGCGCGGCAAGCGGCGGCGCTGTCGAGGTCCGTACGGCAAGAATGGTCAGCCGTGCCGTGCGCGATGGCGACGTTGCAGCAGCATCGAGAACGTTGCCGCGACGCCGATCAGGCCCGTCGCGCCGGCCGCCAGCAGCGGCGAGGTGCCGTAACGGCCCACGGCGATCCCGGCGAGCGACACGCCGGTCGACTGGCCCAGGAAGAAGCACGCCGCAAAGGCCGAGACGGCGGCGCCGCGGCGTTCCGGCGCCATCTGCGTCGCGTGGACCTGCAGCGTGTTGTGCATCATGTAGAAGCCCAGCCCGAGCAGCAGGCAGCCGCCGACGGCCCAGCCCCAGGCCGGCGCGAAGGCGATCGTCAGCAGCGCGAGGACCATGCCGGCGCCGCCCCAGGCGGCAAGGCCGACTTCGCCCAGCCGGGCGACGAACATTCCGGAGAGCAGTGCAAACGCGAAGCCGCCGAGGCCGAAGAGCATCACGATCGCGCCGGCGGCCGACAGCGACAGTCCGAAGACCTGGTGCACGTGGGTGGCCACGAACGCGAACGGGCCGTAGAGGCACATGCCTTCGAGGAAGACGAGGGCCAGCACCGCGCGTGCCCAGGGTCGCGAGAGCACCGCGGCAAACTCCGTCACCGTGTGGCGAATGGCGTCGCCGGTGGCCGGCCGGACCGCGCGGGCGTGTTCCGGGAGGCGGGGCTGGAGCCGCAGGAGCGCAAAGCTCGTCGCCGCGAACAGCACCGCGATGACCGCGTACGGCGCGCGCCAGGAGCCCAGGTCGGCCGCGAAGCCGCCGAGCCAGACGCCGGTGGAAAGGCCCGCAATCTGGCCGATCAGGAAGCGCGCCAGGACCGGCTGCCGCCGCTCGTACGGAACGACGTCGCCGATCCATGCCATCGATAGCGGAATGATCGCGGCCGCCGTGGCGCCGGCGAGCAGACGGGCACCGCGCAGCGCATCCAGGCCGGGCGCCGCGGCGCAGCCGAGCGCCGCCAGCGAGCAGGCGGACGCCGCCCAGCCGACGACGCGGTACTTGCCGTAGCGATCGCCGACCGGCCCGAACACGAGTTGCGCGAGCCCGTAGGCGATCGCGAACAGGCTGATGACCTGCGACGCGACGCCGAGCGAGACGCCGAACTCGCGCGCCAGGTGCGGCAGCAGGGCGTCGTTCACGCGCAGCGACAACCCGCTGCCGAAGGCGGCCGTCGCGAGGCAGGCAATCGCGCCGCGCGGCAGGGCGGAGGGGGGCGTGGCCGTGTTCATCGGGCGCTCGAGGCGGCTGTCGCCGCAGCCAAAGGGCGAGATTCTCGTCGATCTCGCCGGTGTCCGGCGCGGATTGCGTACACTGCCCCGGATGGACGAACCTACCGCATACACCCCGCCGCGCGTCTGGTCCTGGAACAGGCCCAGTGGCGGCCGCTTCGCGAACATCAACCGCCCGATCGCCGGTCCGACGCACGAGAAGGAACTGCCGGTGGGCCGCCACCCGCTGCAGCTGTACTCGCTGGCGACGCCCAACGGGGTCAAGGTGACGGTGATGCTGGAGGAACTGCTGGCGCTGGGGCACGCCGGCGCCGAGTACGACGCGTGGCTGATCCGCATCCAGGAAGGCGATCAGTTCGGCAGCGGCTTCGTCGCGGTCAATCCGAACTCCAAGATACCGGCGCTGATGGATCGCAGCGGGCCGGAGCCGGTGCGCGTATTCGAGTCCGGCGCGATCCTGCTGTACCTCGCGGAGAAGTTCGGCGCGTTCCTGCCGGCCGGCCGGGCGCGCGCCGAATGCCTGTCGTGGCTGTTCTGGCAGATGGGCAGCGCGCCGTTCCTCGGCGGCGGCTTCGGGCACTTCTACGCCTATGCGCCGACGAAGATCGAATACGCGATCGACCGCTATGCGATGGAATCGAAGCGCCAACTGGACGTGCTCGACCGCCGCCTGGCCGAGGTGCGCTACCTCGCCGGCGACGAGTACACGATCGCCGATATCGCCGCCTGGCCGTGGTACGGCGCGCTGGCGAAGGGGCAGCTTTACGACGCCGGCGAGTTCCTTTCGGTCCACGAGTACCGTCACGTGATCCGCTGGGCCGACGAGATCGCGCGACGGCCCGCGGCGCAGCGCGGACGCATGGTCAACCGCACCTGGGGCCAGCCGTCGAGCCAGTTGCCGGAGCGCCACGGCGCCGGCGATTTCGCGGCGCTGACGCGGGACAAGCCGCAGGAATGACGCGGATGCTGACGCTCTTCGACTGCGCCACCGCCCCCAGCCCGCGTCGCGCCCGGATTCTCCTCGCCGAGAAGGGCGTGTCGCACGAGACGGTGCAGGTCGACCTGCGGCGCGGCGAGCAGTTCGGCGACGCGTTCCGCGCGATCAATCCGGAATGCACCGTTCCGGCCTTGAGGCTGGACAGCGGCCTCGTGCTGACCGACAACGCCGCGATCATCGCGTACCTGGAGGCACGCTTCCCGCAGCCGCCGCTGCTGGGGACGCTGCCGGAAGAGAAGGCGGCGATCGCGAGCTGGCAGTGGCGGGCCGAATTCGAGGGGCTGCTCGCGGTGGCCGAGGCGCTGCGCAACGGTTCTGCGGCGATGGCCAATCGCGCGTTGCCCGGCCCGGTCGACTACCCGCAGATCCCGGAACTCGCGCAGCGCGGGATCGCGCGCATCCAGCAGTTCTTCCGCGTCCTCGACGCGCGGCTCGCGCTGCACGACTACGTTTCCGGCGGCGCGTTCAGCGTTGCCGACATCACCGCCGTCGTGGCGGTCGACTTCGCGCGCATCGTCAAGCAGAAGCCGGACGAGGAGCGCCACGCCAATCTGTTGCGCTGGCGCGCACGCATGGCCGAACGGCCGTCGATGGGGCTCTAGACGAAGCCCGCCGGCGCGGCGCCGAGCGGGGCGCCGGACCCGGCTACGCCCAGGCGGCAGCCCAGGCGGCAGCCCAGGCGCACCCGGCCGCGATGGCATCGATCAGCAGCGCCGACCGGATGCCGATTCGTCGCTGCAGCAGCGCGCCGGCCACCCACAAGCCGGCGACGATCGGGGCCGCGACGACCGTCGCGCGCGCCGTGGACCAGTCATCCGATTGCCACAGGTAGGCGACGGTCGCGACCGCCAGGACGCCGAACTGCGCCGCGGCGAGCAGGCCGACGACGCGCCCGACCGCGGGGTCGTAGCGGCGTACCCGGCGAATGTCGAACGCGGGCACCGGGTCGCGCAGCGCGACGTCGGCCGGACGCCAGCCCGGCGGCATGAACCAGATCCGGAGCTTGTCGCGCCACCGGGCCGCGCGCCACGCGTCGCGCGCGACGGTCCAGTAGCCGACGACGACGGCCCACAGCGGATCCCAGCTGTCCAGTGGCGAGCGCGTGCCGTAGACGCAGGGCTCCGTTTCCGCGGCGAAGGTCCCGAACATCCGGTCCCAGATGATCAGCATCGCGCCGTAGTTCCTGTCGATGTAGCCGTCATTGACGGCGTGATGCACGCGATGGTTCGATGGCGTCGAGAACACGCGGTCGAGCCAGCCAAGCTTGCCGATGTGCTCCGTGTGGATCCAGAACTGGTAGTACAGCACGATCGCGCCGGCGACGAGGAAGGCCTGCGGCGTGACGCCGAGCAGCGCCATCGGCAGGTAGAACGGCCATCCGAGCAGGACGTACGTGCTCTCCTGGCGCAACGCGGTCGAGAAGTTGAATTCCTGGCTCTGGTGGTGGACGACGTGGGCGGCCCAGAAGAGCGACGTGCGGTGAGCGGTCCGGTGCAGCCAGTAGTCGCAGAAATCGAACAGCAGCGTCGCGAGTGCGAACCCGGCCGCGCCGCTCCAGAATTTCTCCGCGTGCAGCAGCGCCGCGTGGCGGTAGACGAGCGCATAGAGGCCGACCTGCGCGAGCGGCGTGCACACGGCGACGACCTGGCTCAGCAGGCCCTGGCTGAAGCTCGCGATCGCGTCGTTCAGCCGGTAGTTGTTTCGCCCTCTCGCGATGCCGTAGGCCAGTTCCACGACGACGAGCAGGGAGAAGACGGGTATCGCGTAGACGACGACGTCGAACATGGCGGACGGGCTCGCCGAAGGCAGTCGCTGAGGCTGCGATTCTATCGGCGCCGTGGCGACGCCGCGGCGCCCGCGGAAAGAGGGGACAATGCCGGGAACCGCGAGCGGAGCGCATCATGAGTTTGACGCCGGTGTGGCACCTGCTTCATCTCGCCGGCGTCGTCGTCTGGGTCGGCGGCATGCATTTCGCGCACATGTGCTTGCGTCCGGCGGCCGCGGAGCTGCTGGAGCCGCCGGCGCGGCTGCGCCTGTTGCGGCGCATATTCGATCGATTCCTGCCGTGGGTCGCGGTCGCGATCGGCGCCGTGCTCGCGAGCGGCGGCGCGATGTTCTCGCGGGCGCTCGACGGGACGACGCCGCATGCGGCCCTGTCGGTGATGGCGTTCGCGGGCCTCGCGATGACGGTGGTTTTCCTCCGGATCCGCTTCGCGCCCTACCCGGCCTTGTGCCGCGCGGTCGACGCGGAGGACTGGAAGCTGGCGGGCGTGCGAATGGCGACGATCCGCCAACTGGTGCTGCTGAACCTCATGGTCGGCTGGTTCACGATCATCGTCGCGACCGTCGGGCGACTGGCCGGTTGAGCCTCGCGCGTCCGGCGCGCAATGCCGGCCGATCATGATTCAATACGGACCGCGCCCACGGGAGGAACGCCGATGAACCCACCGCTTCGCAGCCCACGGATACGCCGCGCAGTCGCGCTCGGCTTCGTCGTCGCCGCGCAGGTCGCGCTCGCCGCCGGCGACTACGAGGGGCAATGGGAGCTGAAGGACACCGGGGGCCGGACCTTCGAGATCTGGCTGCATCCGGACGGCAAGGCGGACGGTACGCACAACGAGGCGATGAAGCACGGCACCTGGGCGGAGGAAGGCGGGGCCGCGGTCATCCACTGGACGACCGGCTGGACGACGCGGATCGTGAAGGACGGCGCGCGCTACGTGAAGACGGCGTTCCGGCCGGGAACCGCGCCGGGCGACAAGCCCACCAACCATTCCGAAGCGAAGCGGATCGCGAACGGAGGCACGGCGGGGACCGGTCGATAGGCGCGGCCCTCGCGCTGCGAGGTCGACCACTTCCGCGGAGGCTCGATGGGCCCGCTACAGGAACTGCTCGGAATTCGTCTTCCGATCATCCAGGCGCCCATGGCGGGGGTGCAGGACAGCCGCCTTGCACTCGCCGTCTCGAACGAGGTCGCGCGCCAGTTGGCCGAGGGCCTGCGATGAAGGTCGCATCCGCGGCGGTGTCCGGGGTGCGTGCGACGCAGTCCGGGCCGCCGGAGGGCGCGGTCAGTAGGACGACACCTGCTCGACGAAGAACAGCTCGCACGCGCCGTCGCCCGTATCGGTCCGCGTGCGCGACGTGCGCCAGGTCCAGCCGCCCTGCGAGGCGTCGACGAGCATGCCCTCGAGATGCACGAGCCCGCCGACGGGCGCCTCGCGCAGCGCGGACTCGACGCCGCGATCGGCCGGGATCAGGTGCATGTTGGCGGAGCTGCTGATGATCTCGTCGCCCGGAATCGGCGGCGCGCCTTGCCACTGGTAGAAATAGAAGCGCCCGCCTTGCGACAAGGTCAACCGCTTCAGGACCGCGTCGTCGGCCATCCGGTTCCAGCCCAGCGCGAAGTCCACCGGCGCGAGCTTCGCTCCGCGGTCCATGACATACGTGGTGCGCATCAGCAGGCGCGCCTTCACGTCGAAATGCGCGACCGGTGCCAGGCGAAAGCCCTTGAAGTCGAAGGGCGCCCGGACATCATGCTCGTCCTGCAGCGGTGTTTCCGTGCGATTCGCATACGCCGCGCCGCGGCCATGGACGAAGGGTCCACGCGCGTCGTGCCAGAGTTTCAACAGCGCGATGACCGCGACGCCCGCCGCAACCCACATCTTCCAAGCCCCGGGCAGCGGTGGCGGACGGCGCTCGGCGGCAGGCGACATTCGCGAGGGGAAGCGTTGAATTGCAACCATTTTCCTCCGCGCCCGAAGGCGGTGAAAGATTCGAGTGCCGGGGATAACCCCCAACTTGGAGTCCACTTCCACGGTTGGGATCGGCACGCCCTGACCCCGAAACGTAATTCCTTCGATTGACAAATGGCATTTGTCGAGGGACAATTGTCCTCATGTCGAGCCTGCCCATGAAAGCCGCTGTCGAACCCGCTCGTCGTCCGCCCGTCGCTGCCGGCCGCGAGGCCGCCGTCGAAGGTGCCGTCCGAGGCGCGTTCGCCCTTCTCGGGGGCCCGCAGCTCGCGAAGAGCGCGCCGTCCACGCGCTCCGACGTCCACGAGATGATCCTGAAGGGCGTTCCCTATTCCGCCCTGTTCCACCTGACCGCGACGTTCGCTCCGATCGAGATCGACCTGATCAGCCAGGCGCTCGGCATCAGTACGCGCACGCTGCGGCGGCAGCGCGAAGCGCCGAAAAGGACGATGCCGGTCGACGTCGCGAGCCGGACCTGGATGCTCGCCGAGACCATGGCCAAGGCGACGGAGATCTTCGGCGGGGCGGATGAGGCGGCGCGTTGGCTGCAGGCCGAGGCGATGGGGCTGGACGGGAAGCGCCCGATCGACCTGTTGCGCACGCTGCAAGGCGCGGAACTCGTCGACGAATTCCTGACGCGCCTGGAGTACGGCGTCTATACCTGATGACTCCGCTGCCGACTGCCGTCGATGCGTCGGCCATCGGCCTCGTCGGATGGCGCATCGACGTCCGAAAGCATGCGGCGAGCTGGGACAGCGGCATCGGCGCCGAGGTCGCCGGCGGGCGCTGGAATCCCAAGGGCGTCAAGGCCGTCTATTGCAGCCTCGATCCGGCGACCTGCATCATCGAGGTCGCCGTGCACACCGGCTTCAAGGTCCTCGACACGCAGCCGCACGTGCTGACGAGCTTCGACGTCTCTGCCGACGCGACGCTGCTCGTCGTCCGGCCCGACGACGTTCCGAATCCGGCCTGGCTTCATGGCGGCACGCCGAGCGCGCACCAGCAGGCCTTCGGAGCCGACCTGCTGTCGAGGCACGACTTCGTGATCTTTCCCAGCGCCGTGTCGAAGCGCAGCTGGAACCTCGTGTTCTCGCCCGACGCGGCCGGATCGCGCTACGCGATGCGCGCGCAGGAGGCGCTGGCGGTCGACACGCGACTCAACCCGCCGGCACCCTAGAATCGGCGGATGCCGAACTCCGCGACGATCACCGGATCCGACGGTCGCCCGCGCTGCGCGTGGTGCGCGGCGACGCCGCAGTACGAGGCGTACCACGATCACGAATGGGGTTTTCCCGTCGACGACGACCGGCGCCTGTTCGAGAAGATCTCGCTTGAAGGCTTCCAGTCCGGCCTCAGCTGGCGGACGATCCTCGCCAAGCGCGAGAACTTCCGCCGCGCGTTCGACAACTTCGACGTCCGCAAGGTCGCGAAATACGGCGCGCGCGACGTGACGCGCCTGCTGAAGGATGAAGGAATCGTCCGGCACCGCGGCAAGATCGAAGCGGTGATCAACAACGCGCAGCGCGCGATCGAGTTGCAGGCGGCCGAAGGATCCCTGGCGGCGTACTTCTGGCGCTACGAGCCGGAGCGGTCCCGATCGGCGCAACACGCGTCGACGTCGCCGGAGTCGACCGCGATATCGCGCGACCTGAAGCGGCGCGGCTGGAAGTTCGTCGGCCCGACGACCGTCTATGCCTTCATGCAGGCGATGGGCCTGGTCAACGACCACGCGCCGGACTGCGCGATCGCCCGGAACGTCGTCGCGGCGCGCAAGGCGTTTCGTTCGCCGGCCCGCCGGCCGGCACGCTGAGCGCCACGGCCGCTCCGCCGTTCAGCACCCGGCGTCGTATCCCCGAAGCGCGCCGACGACGTTGATCCCGATCTCGTCGACGAGATAGCCGCCTTCCATGACGAACAGCGTCGGGATTCCGGCGCGCGCGATGCGCTCGCCCATGCGCGGGTAGTCGTCGAGGTCCAGCAGGAAATGGCTGATCGGATCCCCCTTGAACGTATCGACGCCCAGCGACACCAGCAGGAAGTCCGGGCGGTGCGCCGCGATGCGCCGCAGCGCGCTGTCGAGCGCGCCCTCGTAGCGGGCCCAGTCGGTCCCCTTCGGCAACGGGTAGTTCGCCGTGTAGCCGTCGCCTGCGCCGACGCCGGTCTCGCCGGCGTAGCCGGAGAAATAGGGGTAGCAGACGTGCGGATCGCCGTGGATCGATGCGAAGAACACGTCCGCGCGATCGAAGAAAATGCTCTGCGTGCCGTTGCCGTGATGGAAATCGACGTCGAGGATCGCGACGCGGGTCGCGCCGCGCGCGCGGCAGCGTTCGGCGGCGATCGCCACGTTGTTGAGGTAGCAGTAGCCGCCCGCGTACTCCCGTGCCGCGTGATGTCCCGGCGGACGGCATAGCGCGAACGCCCCCCGCGCTCCGTCGATCACGGCGTCGATCGCGGTCAGCGCGACGTCGGCGCTGCTGCGGACCGCTTCCCAGGTTCCGGCATGGATCGGCGAGCCGGCGTCCATCGCGTAGAAGCCGAGCTTCCCGTCGATGAATCCGGGCTCCTGCTGGATGGCCAGATCGCGAACGGGCCAGACGAGCGGCAACGCATCGTGCGTACGTCCCGTCGCCGACCATTCGGCCCAGGCCGTCTCGAGGAAGCGCACGTAGCGCGCGCTGTGCGCCGCGACGTAGCAGGCGCGGTCATGTTCGCGCGCATCGATGACGTCGCCGAGCCGCGTCGACGTCACGCGGGCCAGTACCGTATCGGCGCGCCGCGGCTCCTCGAACGACGGCTTCAGCACGCCATCCTTCAGTTCGGAGCCGTGGTGCAGTCGATGCCTGGGGCTGAAGACGGTCAGCATGCGGAAGCGAAAACTCGTCGCGGTGCGGCGGGCGACCGCGGAGCGCGGACGCCTCGATCGAATCAACAGTCTACCGACGGCAGGTCGAGCCCCTCTTCCTTGGCGCAAGCGATCGCCTCCGGGTACCCCGCGTCCGCATGCCGCATCACGCCGGTCGCCGGATCGTTCCACAGCACGCGCCCGATCCGCCGTGCCGCGGCGTCGGTGCCGTCGCAGACGATGACGACGCCCGCGTGCTGCGAATAGCCCATGCCGACGCCGCCGCCATGATGCAGGCTGACCCACGTGGCGCCGCTCGCGGTGTTGAGCAGCGCGTTGAGCAGCGGCCAGTCGCTCACCGCGTCGCTGCCGTCACGCATGCTTTCCGTTTCCCGATTCGGGCTGGCCACCGACCCGCTGTCCAGATGATCGCGACCGATGACGATGGGCGCCGCCAGCTCCCCGTGGCGCACCATGTCGTTGAACGCCAGCCCGGCGCGGTGGCGCTCGCCGAGCCCGAGCCAGCAGATCCGCGCAGGCAGTCCCTGGAACGCGATCCGCTCGCCGGCCATCTCGAGCCATCGATGCAGGTGCGTGTCGTTCGGGAAAAGTGACTTGAGCTTCGCATCGGTGCGGCGGATGTCGGCCGGATCGCCCGACAGCGCAACCCAGCGGAACGGACCCTTGCCGCGGCAGAACAGCGGCCGGATGTACGCGGGCACGAAGCCGGGAAAATCGAAGGCCTCCTTCACGCCGCGGTCGAACGCGACCTGCCGCAGGTTGTTGCCGTAGTCCACGGTCGGCACGCCCATCGCGTGGAACCGCAGCATTGCGCGGACGTGGACGGCGCAGCTCGCGCCCGCCGCATCGACCAGCTCCCCGTGCTGGCGCGCGTCGGCCTGCGCCGCGCGCCAGCGCTCGATCGACCAGCCGGCCGGCAGGTAGCCGTTGACCAGGTCGTGCGCGCTCGTCTGGTCGGTCACCAGAGCGGGCCGCATGCCACCCGCCTCCGCGCGCCGCACGATCTCAGGCAGCACCTCGGCGGCGTTTCCCAGCAGCCCCACCGACACCGCACGGCCGGCCTCCGCGTGCCGCGCGATGCGTCCGAGCGCGTCGTCGAGGTCCGACGCCTGTTCGTCGAGATAGCGCGAGCGCAGCCGGAAGTCGATCCGTCCCTGCAGGCATTCGACGCACAGCGAACTGGCACCGGCGAAGCTCGCCGCGAGTGGCTGCGCGCCGCCCATGCCGCCGAGTCCCGCGGTCAGGATCCAGCGTCCCTTCATCGAACCGCCGTAGTGCTGGCGCGCCGCCTCGGCGAACGTCTCGTACGTTCCCTGGACGATTCCCTGGCTGCCGATGTAGATCCACGAGCCGGCGGTCATCTGCCCGAACATCATCAGCCCGGCGCGGTCGAGTTCGTGGAAATGCTCCCAGGTCGCCCATTTCGGGACGAGATTGGAATTCGCGAGCAGCACGCGCGGCGCGTCCTCGTGGGTGCGAAACACGCCCACCGGCTTGCCGGACTGCACCAGCAGCGTCTCGTCGGGGCCGAGACGCCGCAGCGTCGCGACGATCCGGTCGAATGCCGGCCAGTCGCGCGCGGCTCGCCCGATGCCGCCGTAGACGACGAGATCCGCGGGCCGTTCCGCGACGTCCGGATCGAGGTTGTTCATCAGCATCCGCAGCGGCGCTTCGGTGAGCCAGCTGCGAGCGCTGAGCTGCGGGCCGCGCGGCGCGCGGACGATACGGCTGGGATCGCTGCGAAGAGGAGCGTTCATGTCGCCTCCGGATGTGGGCGGGGTGGTCGGCGCGTCCAGTCCAGCGCGGCCTGCAGCACCTCGCGAAGCAGGTCGCGCGTGCCGGAGGCCCGCGCGGCTTCGAACGGCGCCGGCCA
The DNA here is from genome assembly GCA_035524275.1 of Burkholderiaceae bacterium. Lineage (GTDB taxonomy): Bacteria > Pseudomonadota > Gammaproteobacteria > Burkholderiales > Burkholderiaceae_F > DATKPC01. The sequence continues at coordinate 38,503 of DATKPC010000116.1, read as the reverse complement.
ATTGGCCGGCGTGACGGCGGCCGGCTCGTCCAGGTAGGCGCGGCACGCGAGTTCCATCTGCACCGCATGGACGCCGGTTGCGGGGCGCCCGTAGTGCCGCGTGATCCAGCCGCCGCGGAACCGCCCGTCGACGACATGCGAGCGGCCGGCCCGTGCGAGCGGCGCGACGATCGCGGCGACCAGTCCCGGATCCGCGCTCGCGCCGCCGACGCTGCCGACGTTGAACTCCGGCAGCTCGCCGGGGAACAGTCGCGGAATGCGCGAACGGATCGAATGGGCGTCGTAAAGCACGACCCGCGGATGGCGCGCGCGCAGCCGCGCGATCTCGCGCGCCAGCGCGCCGTGGTAGGGATCGAAGTAATCGCGTCGGCGCTCCGCGATTTCGGTCGCGGCGAGCGGCAGCCCGCCCGGATAGAGCGCCTCGCCATCGAAGGTTGCTTCCGGACAAAGGCCCGTCGTGGCCCGCCCGGGGTAGAGCGAAGCCCCCGACGGGTCGCGATTGACGTCGACGACGGTTCGCGAGACGGTCGTCCGCAGGAGCGTCGCGCCGAGGTCCGCGGCGAAGTCATACAGCCGCTCGATCCACCAGTCCGCGTCCTTGCGCGCGAGCCAGGGCGAGACGAGTCGCGGCTCCAGGCCGGCGAGATCGTCGCCGCCGTGCGGGAAGCTGACCAGCAGCGGCGCGTCGCCGCGGACGACCTGCAGCCAGCGCGGTTCCGTTGCGGGATCCGTCGTCATCCGGCCGCCCTCATGGCCACGCCGACATTCCGGAGTTTCATTCGCAGACCCCCGGCAGCGGGATGCCGAGACGATCCGTCGCCAGCGCGCCGCCGCGCACGAGCGCCGTCGCGGACTCGATGTCCGGATGCATCAACCGGTCGTCGCCGAGGTGCGGCACGCGCGCGCGCAGCAGGCCGCGCGTGGTCTCCAGCGCCGGGCTGGAGCGCAATGGCGCATGGAAGTCGCAGCCCTGCGCGGCCGCAAGCAGTTCGATGCCGACGATCGCCATCGCGTTGTCGATCATCGGGTGCAGGCGCCGCGCGGCGTGCGTCGCCATCGAGACGTGGTCCTCCTGGTTCGCCGACGTGGGGATCGAATCGACGCTCGCCGGATGCGCGCGCTGCTTGTTCTCCGAGACCAGCGCCGCCGCCGTCACCTGCGGCAGCATGAAGCCGGAGTTCAGCCCCGGGGATTCCGCGAGGAACGGCGGAAGGCCGGAGAGCGCCGGATCGACCAGCATCGCGACCCGGCGCTCCGCGAGCGACCCGATCTCGCAGACCGCGAGCGCCACCATGTCGGCGGCGAACGCGACCGGCTCGGCGTGGAAATTGCCTCCGGACAACGCGACCTCGCCTTCGGCGAAGACGAGCGGATTGTCGGAAACGCCGTTGGCTTCCTCGCGCAGTGTCGCGGCGGCCTGCCGCAGCAGATCGAGGCACGCCCCCATCACCTGCGGCTGGCAGCGGAGGCAATACGGATCCTGCACCCGTGCGTCACCGACGCGGTGCGATTCGCGGATCGCGCTGCCGTCGAGCAGTCCGCGCAACGCGGCGGCCGCCTCGATCTGCCCGCGATGCCGTCGCAGCGCATGGATCCGCGGATCGAACGCCGCATCGGTGCCGCGCGCCGCATCCGTCGACAGCGCGCCGGTGACGAGCGCGCTGCGCAGCAGCACCTCCGCCTCGAACAGCGCGCCCAGCGCCATCGCGGTCGAGAACTGCGTGCCATTGAGCAGCGCCAGCCCCTCCTTTGCCGCCAGGCAAGCCGGCGCGAGGCCGGCACGCGCCAGCGCTTCGGCAGCCGGCATCCGCCCTTGCGGCGTCGTCGCCTCGCCGACGCCCAGCATCCCCGCGGCCATGTGCGCGAGAGGGGCGAGGTCCCCGCTGGCGCCCACCGAACCCTGCGCCGGGATCACCGGCAGGATCCGCAGCGCCAGCATCCGCTCGAGCAGGTCGAGCGTCTGCGGACGAAGTCCGGACGCGCCCTGAGCCAGGCTCGCGAGTTTCAGCGCCATCGTCAGCCGCACGACCGGCTCCGGCGCCGGCTCCCCGACACCGGCCGCATGCGACAGCACGATATTGCGCTGCAGGCGATCCAGGTCCGCGGCGGCAATGCGAACGCTGGCAAGCTTCCCGAACCCGGTGTTGATCCCGTAGACCGGATCTCCGCGCGCGACGATCCGCGCCACCACGTCGGCGCCGGCCTGCACGGCGCCGCGGCAGCCGGGATCGAGCCGCACGCCCGCGCCGCGATAGATCGCCCGCCACTGCGCGAGCGTCGCGGCGCCCGGGCGAACGAACTCGTCGGCGCGCATCGTGGCGGCGTCGGTCATCGCGCGACGCTCCGCGTCGTCGTCGCGCCGGCCTGCACGCGCGCGTGCAGCGGGTTCATCCCCATCCGCTGCACGAGCTGCGCGAGGTTGTCCACGTTCCACACCGCAAGGTCGGCCGCCTTGCCGACTTCCAGCGTCCCGATCGCATCGATCAGGCCGAGCGCGCGCGCGCCCTCGCGGGTGACGCCGGCAATGCACTCCTCGACCGTCAGCCCGAAAAGTACCGCCGCCAGGTTCATCGCGAGCAGCAACGACGACAGCGGCGAGGAGCCGGGGTTGTTGTCGGTCGCGACGGCCATCGGCACGCGACGATTCCGCAGCCGCTCGACCGGCGGTCGTTGCGTTTCGCGCAGGAAGTAATACGCGCCCGGCAGCAGGACCGCGGTCGTGCCGGCGCGCGCGAGCGCCTCGACGCCCTCGTCGTCGGTGAATTCCAGGTGATCGGCCGACAGCGCGCCGTAGCGCGCGGCGAGCGCGGCGCCGTGGCTGTTCGAGAGCTGGTCCGCGTGCAGCTTGACCGGCAGGCCGAGCGCCTTCGCGACATCGAAGACGCGGCCCACCTGCGGCGCCGAGAACGCGATCCGCTCGCAGAAGGCGTCGACCGCATCGACGAGCCCGTCGGCCGCCAAAGGCGGCAGCATCCGCGTCACCGCATCGACATAGGCGTCGGCGTCGCCGGCGGCCTCCGGCGGCACCGCGTGCGCGCCGAGGAACGTCGTGCGGATGCGCACCGCGCGTTCGCGGGCGAGGCGCCGCGCGGCGGCGAGCGACTTGCGTTCGTGCACGTCGGACAGTCCGTAGCCCGACTTGATCTCGATCGTCGTCGCGCCTTCGGCCAGCAGCGCGTCCAGGCGCGGCAGCGACTGCCGGACGAGCTCGTCCTCGCCGGCTGCACGCAGATGGGCGACCGACGCGACGATGCCGCCGCCGGACTGCGCGATCTGCTCGTAGCTCTCGCCGCGCAGCCGACGCGCGAATTCGCCGGCGCGGTCACCGGCGTGAACGAGGTGCGTGTGGCAATCGACGAGCCCGGGCGTGATCCAGCGTCCTTCGCAGTCGTGGATCGCGGCGCCGGCGCGCAGCGCGGCGGGCAGCTCGCGTTCGGCGCCGGCATAGGCGATACGTCCGTCGCGCACCGCAAGCGCGCCGCGCTCGATGACGCCGAGGCCGGGCAAGGCCGGCGACAGCGTCGCGAGGCGCGCATTGCGCCAGAGCTGCGGGACGGCGTGGAGCGGCGCGGTCATCACGGCGTGGAAGGCGCGGGGAAGGCCTCCGGAAACCTGGACCCGGAAGGCCCAGACGCGCCATAATGTATATACATAACGCCGCAGGGGCAAGCCTGCGACCTGCCGCCCGATGATCCGCATCCACGCCGCCAGCGCGCTGCTCCCCCGGGGCTGGGTGGCCGACGTCCGCCTCGTGCTGCGGGATGGCCGGCTGGCGGAAATCGACGCGGGCGTCGCCGCCGAGGCGGGCGACGAGCGGCACGCGATCGTCATGCCCGGAATGCCCAACGTCCACAGTCACGCGCACCAGCGGGCGATGGCCGGGCGCGCCGAGCGGCGCGGGCCGGGCACCGACGATTTCTGGACCTGGCGCGAGGCCATGTATCGCAGCGCGCTGGCGATCACGCCCGAGGACTTCGAGACGACCAGCGCGTACCTGTTCGCCGAGATGCTGCAGGCAGGATTCACGCACGTCGGCGAATTCCATTACCTGCACAACGATCCCGCCGGCCGTCCGTACGCCGACCGCGCGGAGATGTCCCGGCGGGTGCTCGCCGCCGCGCGTCGTGCGGGAATCCGCATCACGCTGCTTCCGGTGCATTACGCGCGCGCCGGCTTCGACGGCGCGCCGGCCGGCCCGCGGCAGCGGCGCTTCACGACCGATGTCGACGGCTACGCCCGCCTCGTCGAGACGCTGCGCGCCGACGTAGCCGGCGCCGGCGACGGCGCCGTCATCGGCGTCGCGCCGCACAGCCTGCGCGCCGTGACACCCGCCGAACTGCGCGAGGTCATCGCCATCGCGGGGGACGCGCCGCTGCACGTTCACGTCGCCGAGCAGCTGCGCGAGGTCCAGGAGTGCATTGCGTCGCGCGGCGCGCGTCCGGTGCAATGGCTGCTCGACCATGCCCCGGTCGGCGCCGGCTGGTGCCTGGTGCACGCGACGCACATGGAGCCGTCGGAATCGCGGCGCGTCGCGGCAAGCGGTGCCGTTGTCGGCGTGTGCCCGATCACCGAAGCGAACCTGGGCGACGGCGTCCTCGATGTCCGGGCCTACATCGACGCCGGGGGCCGCTTCGGCATCGGCACCGATTCGAACGTGCAGATCGGCGTTGCGGACGAACTGCGCCAAATGGAATATGCACAGCGGCTGCTGCACCGGCGGCGCAACGTGCTTGCCGCGCCGGGAGCGTCCTGCGGGCGCGAACTCCTGGGACGAGCGCTGGCGGGCGGCCACGCGGCGCTCGCTGCCGGCGCGGTCGCGCGCGGTGCGCCGGCCGGAATCCAGGTCGGGGCGCCGGGCGACCTCGTCGCGCTGCGCCCGTCCGACCCGCTGGCGCGGGGACGTGTCGGCGACGACGTCCTCGACGCCTGGATCTTCGCCGGTTCGCGCTGCGTCGATGCGGTCTGGGTGGGCGGTCGTCGCGTCGTCGCCGACGGTCGCCACCTGCTGCGCGAATCGCTCGAGCGGGAATTCGCCGCCGTCGTTCAACGCGTGGGTCGGGACTGAGGATGCCGAGAGACGTGGTGGCCGGCGGCGGTGCCCTCACGCTGCATCGGCGCATCCTGCAGGAACTGGAACGCCGCATCGTCGGCGGCGAGTGGCCGCCGGGCCACCGGATTCCGTCGGAGGAAGCCCTTGCCGCGTCGTACGGCTGCTCGCGGATGACCGTCAACAAGGCGTTGACGCAACTGGCGGCGGCCGGCCTCGTCGAGCGACGACGCAAGGCGGGCAGCTTCGTGATGCGGCCGCAGTCGCGGTCCGCGGTGCTGGAGATCCGCGACGTACGTGCGGAGGTCGTCGCGCTCGGCGAACCGTATCGCCACGAGGTCGTCGAGAGGAAAGTGGAGCGCGGGCGGATGTCGGCGAGCGGGCCGTGGCCGGGCGAGGTCGTCGCTCGCGTGTACCTGGTCACCGTGCACTACGCCGCGGCACGCGTCTTTTGCGTCGAGCAGCGCTGGATCCGCCTGGACACGGTGCCGGCGGCGGCGGAGCAGGCCTTCGAGGACCTTGCGCCGGGCGCCTGGCTGGTCCGTCACGTCGCGTGGACGACGGCGGAACATCGCATCCGGGCCGAGGCGGTCTCCACCGAGCTGGCGCGCCGGATGAAGATCCGCCGCGGTACGCCGCTCCTCGTCATCGAGCGGGCCACATGGCTTGCCGGGCGGCCCGTGACGTTCGTGCGCCTCGCGTACCCGGGCGACGCGCACGAGCTGGTCGCGCGGTTCTCCCCGTCGGTGCCGTGAGTCGACCGGGGGTGCCGTCCCCCGCGTGAACAGAGAGGTCTCGCCGATCGGCCCTTGACGCGGCCTTCATTTAGCCATATCGTTAAATGAGAACGATATGCAATGGCTCAACGGCATGCAGGCACGAACCGACCCCCTCTCGAAGACCTTCGTCGCGCTGTCGGATCCGACGCGTCGCGCGATCCTGGACCGCCTGGCGCGCGGCGAAGCCGCCGCGGGCGAGCTCGGCCAGCCTTTCCGCCTGTCGGGAGCCGCGGTCTCGCGCCACCTGAAAGTGCTGTCGGACGCTGGGCTCGTCGAGCGGACCATCGTCGCGCGCTGGCGGATCTACCGGCTGAGGCCCGCGGAGCTGCAGGCGGCGAACGACTGGCTTTCGCAATACCGGAAGCTTTGGGAAGAGCAGCTGGATCGGCTCGTCGAGTACGTTGAACGAACCGCCGGCGATCAGGGGGCGTCATCGGCGGGTGGTCGGCGGCGATCGACCGGCCAGACGCGCACATCGAGTCCACGAAGGAGGGCCAGGCCATGACGCAATCCGGAACTTTCGAGCTCGAACTCTCGCGCTTCATCCGCGCGCCGCGCGAAAGGGTCTTCGATGCGTTCACGACGGCGGGCGCGCTCTCGGCCTGGCACTGTCCGCGCGGCATGACGGTCGCGGAGGCGAGCGCCGACGCACGCGTCGGCGGCAGATACCGCGTTGTCATGAAGCACCGCGACGGCTCGACGCCGACGGCCGTCGGCGTCTATCGGGAGATCCGGCGCCCCGAATTCCTCTCGTATACCTGGTGCTGGGAAGGGGAACGCGGCGCGCCGGCGCAGGAATCGCCGACGCTGATCGAGGTCCGGCTGAGCGCGAAGGACGGCGGGACCGAGCTGCGCATGCGGCACAGCGGCTTCGTCGACGTGTCCGCGCGCGACGGACACCGCGCCGGGTGGCAGTCGGTTCTCAATCGGCTTGCGGACCTTGTCGACGAGCGCGGGACGGCGGCATCGCTGGTGTTGTACGGGAGCCCTCGCAGCACGTTCACGCGCACCGCCCGGATGGCGCTGGCGGAAAAGGGCCTGGCGTACACGCACGTCCCGAGTGCGCCGCACACGCCGGAGGTCCTGGCGATCAATCCGTTCGGGCGCATCCCGGCGCTGCGCGACGGCGACACGACGCTGTACGAGACGGCCGCCATTGTCCGCTACATCGACGAGTCGTTCGACGGGCCGCCGCTGTTCCCGTTGCGGGGCGTCAGCGATCGCGCGCGCTGCGAACAATGGGTCAGCCTCGTCGTCGGGCATCTGTTCGACGCGATGATCCGTCGCTACGTGCTGCAGTTCGTCTTTCCGAAGGGCCCCGAAGGAAAGCCGGATCGGGCCATCATCGACGGCGCGATCTCCGAGATGGACCGGCAGTTCGCGGCGCTCGACACGGCGTTTGCGACATCCGACTTTCTCGTGGGCGGCCAGTTGACGGCTGCGGATCTGTTCGTTGCGCCGATACTGGCCGCCGTCGAGACGTTCCCGGAAGGCAAGCGGCTGCTCGAAGCGCGCCACAACGTCCGCCGGGCCCAGGCGGCGATCCGCGCGCGCCCGAGCTTCGCGGCGACGCAGGCGACGGAGGCTTGAACCGCCTGCCGCTGCTGTTAACCGCGCTCCGGGCCGCGCTCGGGCCGCTCGTCCTGCTGCTGGCCTATGTCCATCCGGATCCGGCGGCATTCGGCGCGGCGCTGGTCGCGGCCTTCGCGTCCGACTACTTCGACGGCGTCCTCGCGCGCCGCCTGGGCGTCGCCACCGCGGGGCTGCGGCGGCTCGACAGCCTCGCGGACACGATCTTCTACGTCTCGGCCGCGCTCGCCGCCTGGCACCTGACGCCGGGGCCGTTGGCTGCGCGCGGGCCGGCGCTGCTCGTGCTCGCCTCGCTGGAATTCATCCGCTACCTCGTCGATCTGCGGAAGTTCGGCAGGGAGGCGAGCTATCACATGTGGTCGTCGAAGGCCTGGGGCGTCGCGCTGTTCGCCGGCTTCTACGCGCTGCTCGCGCTGCGGATCGATTCCTGGGCCGTCGACGCCGCGGTCTACGTGGGAATCATCGCCGACCTCGAGGGCCTGGCGATCTCGATCGTGCTCCCAACTTGGAAAAATGACGTCCCGACGATCCTGCTCGCGCTGCGGATCCGCGAATCGGCGCGACGCCGCGGCCCGGATGCACCCGGTCGCGATGCGTCATCGGCCGGGAGCCGGTAAGGGGTCAGGGGCCGTGACAGAATCGCGCCTTCAGTCGCGCGATCGAATCGGACCGTCGGCGACGCGCTTCGCGCTCCCTGGATCCCGCATGGCCCTCCGCGCCACCGTCTACAAGGTCGACCTGCAGGTCAGCGACATCGACCGCGCCTGCTTCGGGACCTTCCCGCTGTCGCTGGCACGGCATCCGTCGGAAACCGAGGAACGCCTGATGGTCAGGCTGCTCGCCTTCGCGTTGCATGCCGACGAAGGGCTGGGCTTCGGACGCGGCATCTCGACCGAGGACGAACCGGCCCTCTGGCGGCGCGATCTCACCGGCGCGATCACGTCGTGGATCGAAGTCGGCCTGCCGGATGAACGCGTACTGAAGCGTGCGGCGGGACGTTCCGAGGAGGTCGTCGTCTACACCTACGGCGGGCGAACCGCGCGGCAGTGGTGGCAGCAGAATGCCGCGTCGCTGAATCGGCTGCGGAACCTCCGCGTCGTCGACCTGCCGCCGGAGCTGACGACCGCGCTGGCCGACCGGGCAAAGCGGAACATGGCCGTTGATGTCACGGTGCAGGAGGGCGAGATGTGGATCTCGATCGGCGACGACACGCTGCACGCGCGTCCCGACGTGCTGCAGGCCACCCCGACGTAGGAAGCCGCGGGGCGAACGACGACATGTCACCGTCCGGTCTTGACCCTTGCGCAGCATCGAGTCCGCAGCGACGACCGGCGTCCGTCGAGGAGGGCGGGACTTGAGCGACATCGCCGCACGGACGATCTGGCTCACCGGCTTGCCGTGCTCCGGAAAGTCGACGCTGGCCGCCGCCGTCGGGCAGCGCCTGGCCGCGATGGGACAGGTCGCGCGCGTGCTCGATGGCGACGACCTGCGGCGCGGCCTCGCCAGCGACCTCGGCTTCGCGCCGCGCGACCGGACCGAGAACATCCGGCGAACCGCCGAAGTGGCGCGCCTCTTCAATGAAGTCGGCATCCCGGTGATCGCGGCGCTCGTCTCGCCGTCGCGCGACGATCGCGAGATGGCGCGCCGGATCGTCGGTCCGGCGCGATTCGTCGAGGTCTACCTGTCGGCTCCGCTCGACGTCTGCGAGCGCCGCGACACGAAAGGCATGTACGCGCGCGCACGCCGCGGCGAGATACGCGAATTCACCGGCGTCGACGCTCCCTACGAGGCGCCGCTGGCGCCCGCCGTGGCCATCGACAGCGGCATCCTGAGCCTCGATCTGAGCGTCGAGCGGGTGCTGTCCGCGGCCGCGGCCCAGGCGTCCGACACCGACTGACGATCGCCTCGTGAGCTACTACCTCGACGACCTCGCCTGGGTGCACAACGCCGGCTATTCCTCGCACGCGCGCCATGTGGCGCCCGGCCTGGTTCGCCTCCTGCGGCGAGCAGGCCTCGCCCGCGGCGACCTGGTCCTGGACATCGGCTGCGGCGGAGGCGTCCTTGCCGCGGAACTGCTGGCGGCCGGTTATGCCGTGCACGGATTGGATGCCTCGCGGGCCATGGTCGACCTGGCACGGAGTCACGCGCCGGGCGCGCAATTCGACGTCCTGCGGTTGCCGACGGGCCGGGACGCCGGGGCCGTGGGTGCGCTGCCGCGCGCCAACGCCGTCGTGTCGACGGGGCATGTGCTGAACTACCTCGACGATCACGAGGCGACCCGGCGCGCGCTCGGCGAGATCGCGCGCGCCGTGCAGCCGGGCGGCGTGATCGCGATCGACCTGATGACCGAGCGCTTCTGCGAGGCGCGCGACATCGCACAGGTGCACGCCCGGGTCCACGACGATTGGGCCATCGTCACGCGGTTCTCCCGCCCTGGCCCATTCCGCTACGACCGCGAGATCACCGTGTTCCGACGAATCGGCGAATCGTGGCGACGCAGCGACGAAGTCCATCGCAACATGACGTTCGAGGCCGAGGAGGCGTTGCAGGTGCTGCACGATCACGGCATCGAGGCCGACGCGCGCACCGCGTTCGGCGAAGAATCCCTGCCGGAGGGTCTGGTCGTTCTCTCCGGTCTCGCGCGCTGAATGGAGAACCGATGTCCACCGCAATCGCCTGTACCGCTCTGCTCGGCATGCTGCTTTTCGGCCTCGGGCTGAATGTTTCGCTCCTGCGGCAATCGCGCCGGATCCTGATCGGCCATCCCGACGATCCGTCCGATCCGCTCTACCGCGCCGTGCGCGCGCACGCCAACACGGCGGAGTACGTCCCGATGCTCGCGGTGATCATCCTCTGGCTCGGCGCGCACGAGCCGCCGCCCTGGGTGCTCGGGACGATCGTGACGGTCACGCTCGCGCGCTTCGCGCTCGCGGCCGGCCTGCTCGGGTGGCCGACGATGGGCCGGCCGAACCCGGCGCGATTCCTTGGCGCGCTGCTGACCTACGTGGGCGGGATCGTGCTCGCCGCGGCGATGCTGTTGACGCGCTGAACCGGCCCTCTCCCCCACCCCTCGCCCGCTTCGCGGGCGAGGGGAGTTCCGGCGTCATCTAAGCGGACGTCATGCGCCATGGCGACGACGAGACTCCCCTCGCCCGCGAAGCGGGAGAGGGGTGGGGGAGAGGGCGTCCGCTAGCACTCGACGATATTGACCGCCAGGCCGCCCCGCGCCGTTTCCTTGTACTTCGTCAGCATGTCGGCGCCGGTCTCGCGCATCGTCTTGATGACCTTGTCGAGGCTGACGTAGTGCGATCCATCGCCGTAAAGCGCCATCCGGGCCGCATTGATGGCCTTCACCGCGGCGATCGCGTTGCGTTCGATGCACGGGATCTGGACCAGGCCGCCGACGGGATCGCACGTCAGCCCGAGGTGATGCTCCATGCCGATCTCGGCGGCGTTCTCCACCTGCGCCGGCGTGCCTCCGAGCACGGCGCACAACGCGCCGGCAGCCATCGAGCACGCAACCCCCACCTCGCCCTGGCAGCCGACCTCGGCGCCGCTGATGGACGCGTTCTCCTTGTAGAGGATCCCGATCGCGCCGGCCGTCAGCAGGAAATCCCGCACGCCGTCGCTGGACGGCCGCGGCGTTCCGCGGACGTAGTAATGAAGCACCGCCGGGATGATCCCGGCCGCGCCGTTCGTGGGCGCCGTCACGACGCGCCCGCCGGCCGCGTTTTCCTCGTTCACCGCCAAGGCCCAGAGGTTGACCCAGTCGAGCACCCGCAGCGGATCCCAGGTCGGGCCTTCGGAGCGGCTCAGCGCGCGGGCGAGGTCCGCCGCGCGGCGCTTGACCTTCAGCCCCCCCGGCAACGTGCCGCCGGTCCGGCAACCGCGCTCGACGCAGGCCTGCATGGCCGACCAGATGCGATCGAGGCCGGCGTCGATCTGCGCATCCGTTCGCCAGTGGCGCTCGTTGGCCCGCATGATCCCGGCGATGGGGAGGCCGCTGCGCTGCGCCAGGTCCAGGAGTTCCGCGCCGGTGCGAAAGGGCATCGGCAGCTGCGTCGCGTCGGCGATCAGCTCCTTCTGCTTCGAGCCGTCGTGCGCGACGGTTTCGCTGACGACGAAGCCGCCGCCGACGGAATAGTAGGTCGCGTCGGCGACCGGTCCGCCGTTCGCGTCGAACGCGTCGAAGCGAAGCCCGTTGGGGTGGAACGCAAGCGCCTTGCGATAAAACAGCAGGTCGCGCTTCTCGTCGAAATCCACGCCTTGCAGGCCGCCGAGTTCGATGCGACGCGACGTCCGGATCCGCTGCAGGATCGCGGGAACCTCATCGACGTCGACCGTTTCCGGTTCGTGCCCGCCGAGCCCCAGCAGGACGGCCTTGTCGCTTCCGTGGCCTTTGCCGGTCGCGCCGAGCGAGCCGTACAGCGACGTCGTGACGCGCGCGACCTGCGGCAGCGTGTCGCGGGCCTGCAACGCGCGCACGAAAAGGCCGGCGGCGCGCATCGGGCCGACGGTGTGCGAACTCGAAGGGCCGATGCCGATCTTGAACAGGTCGAATACGCTGACGGCCAAGGACGCCTCGGGATCGACGAGTGACGGCGGCGGCGCGAAATCCGCCGCTGGCCTTCAGGTTAGCATTCCGAACGGTCGGACGCCGCCGCGGTTCCGCCGCCGCCAGCCGATCGACACGTCGAGGAGCACGGGATGGCCACCGAAAGCACGAAAGACCTGGCGCTGGGATCCGCATTGCCGCCCATCGCGCTGACGGACGCGGCCAGCGGGCGCCGCTGGATGCCTGCGGACGCCGCGGATGCGGGCGCCTTGCTCGTCGCGTTCATCTGCAACCACTGTCCCTACGTGATCCACGTGCGCCCGGCTTTCGTCGCCTTCGCCGCCGAATTTCGCGCGCGTGGGCTGGCCGTCGTCGCGATCAGTTCCAATGATCCGGCGATCGTGCCGCAGGACGGTCCGGACGCGATGGCGGCCGAAGCGAAGCGATCCGGATTCGGGTTTCCGTACCTGTACGATGAAACGCAGGCCACCGCTCGCGCGTTCGGCGCCGCGTGCACGCCGGAGTTCTTCCTCTTCGACGCGAATCGGCGGCTTGCGTACCACGGTCGTTTCGATGGCACGCGGCCCGGCGGTACGACGGCCGCCCACGGCAGCGACTTGCGCGCCGCGGTCGACGCGGTCCTGGCCGGCCGGCCCGCGCCGGCGGACCAGAAACCGGCCCTGGGCTGCAGCATCAAGTGGAGGCCGACCGCGGGTCGATGACACGTGGGGGCACGCGCGCCGCGCGGCGATCAGCGCGCGGCGGGGCGCAGCAGCAGCTTCTGCACGCGCCAGTTCAGCAGCTCGGCGACGTACAGGACGTTCTCCGACGGGCACGCGATCTCGTGGACCCAGCCGAACTGCTTCAGCTGCCGCCCCGGGCCGCCGATCGTTCCCACGACCCGGCCGTCAAGGCTCAGCTTGTAGATCCGGCCCGGATAGGCGTCCGCCGCGTAGAGCACCTGGTTAGGCGGCGGCGTGATGCACAGCGCCCATGGCGCACCGGGCGAGAAAGTCCCCGACCTCGCCTCCGGATCGAGTGGATTGCCGATCACCGGGCGTATCGCGTGATCGAACGGGACGTCGATCGCGATGATCCGCTGCAGGTTTCCGTCGCCGTCGAAGACCTGGATGCGCCGGTTGTAGCGGTCTGCGACGTAGATGCGTCCCTCCGCGTCGGACGCGATGCTGTGTGGCGTGTTGAACTCGCCCGGCTTGTCCCCCCGCGTGCCCCAGGATCCGAGCCAGTTCCCGTCCTTGTCGTATTTCGCGACGCGGGAGTTGATATAGCCGTCGCTGACATAGATATTTCCGGCCGGATCCCAGGTCACGTCCGTGACCTGCCGGAAACGGCCGTCCTCGGCCGGCAGCGGCGGCTTCGGGTGCTTCAGCGGACCTGTCTCCTCGTCCGAGGCTTCCTGTTTTCGCCCAAGCACCAGGCGCACGCGCCCGTCGGGGCTGAACTTCACGACGATGTCGGAGCCCTTGTCCGTCGCCCAGATGTTGTCGTCGCGATCGACGCGCACGGCGTGCGCATACGACCACCCGTAGAGATTCTTGCCGATCTCGCGCAGGAACACGCCCTTCTCGTCGAATTCCAGCAGCTGCGCCGCCGCCGCCGCGTAGGCGGGGCCGCTCGTGTTGCCGCGCGAAAAGACGAACACGTGCCCCTTCGAGTTCACCGCGACGCCGGAGACTTCGCCCAGGTACAGGTCGGTGGGCAGCTTCAAGGGATCCGGCACCGAATCGAACGCAATCGCCGGAACCGCCGTTTCCGCGGCGACGGCGAGCGGAGCGACCGCCATGACCACCGCCACGGCAATCGCTGCGGATCCCCGCGCCGACTTGAGCCCCTTCATGTTGTCCCCGGTGCGCACGATTGCGTTGTTCCCGCCGAACGGCCAGGCGTTCATCCGGACGCCTCGGCGACGGCCTGCCGGACCGCAGGTCGTTCGCCGACGCGTCGACGGTGCTCGCGGATCCGCGGCAGCCGCTCCATGTCGACGCCGTCGCCCTCGAGCCAGCCGGACAGGGTGTAGAGATAGCCGTCGGCCACGCTGTATGCCGTGCCCAGCACCCACGGCCCCGCGAGCCGCGATTCGATCAGATCCGCGCAAGCGGTCATCGATCGCGGCACGAACCCACGCATCGCCTCGATCGCCGCCGCGTCATCGGTCCAGCGCGATCCGCGGTGCTTGTGCGCGTGGGCCACGTGAACCGTGGAGGCGAGGAAACCGTTGAACTCCTGCATGCGCGCGAAGTCGAACGTATCGCTGGCCGGGGCGAGCCGTGCGTCCGGGTACTGCATCGCAATGAACGCGAGGAGCGCCGGCGTCTCGGTCAGCACCCCGTCCGCGGTGACGAGGGCGGGCACCCGCCCCTTCGGATTGACCGCCAGGTATTCCGCACTCCGCTGCTGGCCGGCGCTGAAATCCACATTGACGAGATCGAAATCCGCCCCGGCTTCGCGCAGCGCGATATGCGAGGCCAGCGCGCAGCTGCCCGGGGCGGAGTAGAGAATCCATCGTGGCATGGCGTTCCTTGAAGGGGGCGATGGCCGGCCTCACGCCGACGGCTGCGAGGCCGGCGCAATCCAGTCGGGCGGCATCCACAGGTGGCGCAGGTCGCGATGGCGCAGCACGTCGCGCCACATGTCGCGCCATTCGTGGAAGGTCAGCGTCAACGGGTTGTGCGACTCGATCTGGCGCGTGATGCCGTAGCGCACCGGCTCGGTTTCCTCCACATACGTCCCGAACAGCCGGTCCCAGACCGTGAGGACGCCGGCGTAGTTGCGATCCATGTAGTCCGGGTTCCTGCCGTGATGGACGCGATGGATCGACGGCGTATTGATGACGCGCCCGAGCGCGCGCTGGATCGGACCCGCCGGTTCGGCAAGTTGCGTGTGCACGAAGAACTGGAAGCCGAGGTTCAGGCCGACCGACAGGATCACCCAGTCGGGCGGAAAGCCGAGCCAGGCCAGCGGAACCCAGAAGAGCCACATCCCGGACAGCGGATAGGTCAGGCTCTGGCGGAATGCCGTCGAGAGGTTCATCCGCTGCGAGGAGTGGTGCGTCACGTGCGACGCCCACATCCAGCGGATGCGGTGGCTCGCGCGGTGGAATCCGTAGTAGAGCAGGTCCTGCAGCAGCAGCAGCGCGAGGAACGAAAGCGTCGCGCGCGGGAAGAGGTGCAGCCCGTGCTCGTAGCAGAACGTATAGACGGTGCGAACGAACAGCCACAGGACGAAGGCATCGGCGCCCTGGTGCATCAGCGCGAGGGCAGCGTTCGACGCGACGTCGCGCCACGCGTAGATCGCCCGCCCGCGTCGATGCCAGTGCCAGGCCTCGACAGCGATCGACAGCAGGAAGACGGGCCCCATCGCCAGGAGCAGCAGCGCGGGGTCGGCGTCGTGGGATGCAGGCATCGTGGCGGATGGCGATGAGGCTCCGGGCGCCATTGTGTCCCGAAAATGCCCCGTTGCGCGTTCAAGACTTTGCCGGCTTCCTCGTCCGCGGGCCTCGCGCGTCGGGAATCTTGCCGATTCGCGGATCGCCGTCGAGGATCAGTTCGCAGGCATGCCGCGCGGCCTCCTCGAAATCGGGTGCGTCGGCGGGCAGGTTCTGCCAGCTGGTCACTCCGGTTCCGAGCAGTCGAATCGAGCGCATCCGCGGGAAATCGGGTCGAAGGCGGTCGTGATGCTCGGCCGTGGTGGCCAGCCACACACCGTTGTCGGACGTTGCGGTCGGCTTGTCGCGAAGGATCAGGACGATCCTGTTGTCGACGTAGACGGCGACGCAGCCGAACATCGGGCGCGTCGTCGGCGACAGCGGGGCCAGCGCATCGAGGACGAACTCGTGTGGCACCCGCTTCCCGCGCTTCGCGAGGCGCAGCGCCTCGTCGAACGGATGTTCGGAGACGGAGCGCCGGCCCCGTCGCGCCGCCCCGTTCATGCCGGACGCCGCACGCCGTAGGCACGCAGCGCGGCCGCGACCTGCGACGCCTCGGTGGTGCCCGGGATCATCCGGTAGCTCGGCGCAAGGATCGGTTCGATCCGCGTGATGCGGACCGCGAAGACGCCGCGAATCGGGAAGCGCTCGCCCGCCATGTGCGCCAGCGGTGCCGCCAGGACCGCGAAGCGAGGGTCCTGCGGTTCGATCAGTTCGGCCATGCCGTGCAGCTTGTACCCCCGCTGCGCGAAGACGTCGACGAAACCGACGCAGACCGCCGGATTTGCGCGGACGTTTCGAGCGCTGCCGGGCGAGGCGATGTGGGCGACGAGCAGGCTGTGCGTCCCGTCGGCGCAGAAGATTTCCTTCGGCGAGACGTTGGGGAGCCCGTCGGCATCGACCGTCGCGAGCCAGCACAGGACGCTGCGCTCGATGTAGTCCAGGACGTCGGGCGTCATCGTCGACGTGTTCATCGGTCTCCTTCCGCGACCCGACCGCAGCGCGGGCCGGGTGTTCCAGCCGGCATTTTGCCGGCGAACCGTCGTTAGCCCCGAATTCCCATTCCAAAGCCTGCCTTTTCAGGATTGCCGCGCCGCTGCCGAACAAGACACAGGTCGGTGTGCACACGGTTCGGACAGGGGATGCGAATGCCGATAGAAATGATTGCCGGCATTCAGGTCCTGCTCTACGCGATCGTCTGGACCGTCGGCGCGGCGCTGGTCAGCGAGGAGCGGCCGGCGCTGGTCCATTGGAGCGCCTACGCATGGCTGCAGGCGCTGTCGGCGTATTTCGCGGCGCCGGCGCTGGCCGTCGGCTCGCCGCCCGGCGCGACCGCGCTCGTGCTGTCGCTGGTCGGTTTCGCGGCGGCGATCCGCGGCGTCGGGACCTTCTCCGGCGCCAAGTCGACGCTCGACGCCTGGATCTTCGCGCCCACCGTGTGCGCCTCGAGCGTCATCCTGGTGGCTTCGATCGCGTCGCCCTCGACGATGGCGACCGGCTCGTACTGGGAAGTCGTGGCCTACGACCTGGGGGTCGGGATCCTGATGCTCGGCACGGCGCGCCCCCTGACGTGGGCGCTGCGCAGGACATGCAGTCTCTGGACGACCGTGCTGGTTCTCGCGCCCGGCGTCCTCGTCGCCGCCTTTGCGTTGGCGGCCGCGGTCGCCCGCCTGCGGCTGGGTGCGCAGGATCTCCAGGCGCTCCGGGAGGAAGCGCGCATGCCGAACGTCATCGCGTCGCTCATCACGTCGGGCATCTTCAATTTCGGCTACCTGTTCCTGCTGCTGTCGCGGATCATCCAGCGCCTGCGGCACAACGCGAGCCACGACTACCTGACCGACGTGCTCAATCGCCGCAGCGCCGAGGGCCGGCTCGAGGCGGCGTGGCAGCAGCACCGGCGCACGGGCCACGGCCTCGCGGTCGCGCTCGTGGACATCGACCACTTCAAGCAGATCAACGACACGTTCGGCCACGCGGCCGGCGACCGCGCGCTGATTGCCGTGGCGACCGCGCTGCGCCAGCAAGTGCGTACTTACGATGCGGTCGGTCGTTGGGGCGGCGAGGAATTCCTGGTCGTGATGAACGGCACCGATGCGACCTCCGCGTCGATGTTGTGCGAGCGGCTCCGGACGGCGATATCCGACACGGTCGCCGCCGAGACCGCGACGATCCTGACGGTCAGCATCGGCGTGGCGATCGCCACGAGCATCGACAAGACCGGCGGCGAACTCGTCGAGCGCGCCGATCGCGCGCTGCTTCGCGCCAAGAACATCGGGCGCAACCGCGTCACGTTTGCGGCGCCGTAGCGGCGACGGTCGATTCCCGCTCGTCTATCCCCGAAGCCCCGCGACATTCCGGAGCTTCAAGCATGTCCTGTGATTCGTCGCGAAGAAATCGGTCTTCCCGCCGCCGCCTCCCGCCGTGCACGCCGCACGACGAGATACCCGCCATCGGGTTATCGGCGCCGCGACGGAATACTTTAGGGCGACTTCAGGTCCCAAATCGCAAGGCTTCCGATGGATTCGAGGAACTCGCATCGGGCAAAGAATTTATTTTGCTAGCGTCATTGCGCTACGACTTATTGTTGATTAGTATGTCTTCTGTGAGTTCGTAACGATCCATGAAGGGCAAACCCGTCGAAAGACGGGGACGCAAAGCTTCCGGCCTAAAGCGCTTCGGCGCCAAGGTAGCGGGGCTGCCAAGGTTCCTGCGATGCGCGGCAGACGTCCGCTTCGCGCGCCAGGAGCGTTGTCAACGCGTGGCCCTCAACCCATTTGGACATTGAGAAGGCCATGCGCAAGCGTCAATCCGCGGCTCGACCCGCTTCCCTCCGTGCGTCACTCGTTGCTTCGTCGCTGGCGACGGCCCTCGTCGCCGCCTGCGGTGGCGGCGACGACGGCACCACCCAAGTCGACACGGCGGTGCCCAACGCGGCGGTCGCCGCGTCGACCACCGTGCTCGACGTGCAAGCCGCACTACCCGACGACGTCGCGGCGAATGTCGCGACCCCGACATTCCACCTCGCGCCGGTGCTGCTCGGCGAGCCGGATGACACCGATACCGTCGACAATATGACGTCCGCGCGGCTGCAACCGCGCCGCACCGCGGTGCCGGGGCTCGTCGTCTCCGCCGGGATGCAGCGTCCGACCGCGCGCACCGTCGAGGGGCTGCAGCGCGGCACCACGGTGGCCAACGACGGATCGCTCGCGCCGGATGCCGCCAGTTCGACCGTCGTGACCTACACCCCGGCGCAGGTCCGCTCCGCCTACAGCCTGCCGGCGCTGCCGGCGGCCGGAGCCACGCCCAGCGCGACGCAGGCGGCGCAGCTCGGTGCAGGACAGACGATCTACATCGTCGATGCCTACCACGACCCGAATTCCGCCGCCGAACTCGCGGCGTTCAACCAGAAGTTCGGCCTGCCGAGCTGCGCGACGGTCGCGATTCCGGCCACGACCAAGCTGCCCCTCGCGGCCGCGTCGTCCGGCGGCTGCCAGTACTCGGTCGCCTACGCGAATGCATCCGGTGCGCTCGCCTCGTCCGCGCCGGCCTACGACTCCGGCTGGGCGACCGAGATCGCGCTCGACGTGCAGTGGGCGCACGCCACCGCGCCGATGGCGCGCATCGTCCTGATCGAAGTGCCCGACGCGTCGCTCAACAGCCTGCTGGGCGGCGTGAACCTCGCCAACGCGATGGGCAGCGGCGTCGTCTCGATGAGCTTTGGCGGCTCCGAGGGCAGCTGGACGTCGAGCGTCGACGCCGCCTTCACCGGCACGAACATGAGCTATCTCGCATCCACCGGAGACTCCGGTGCCGGCGTGCAATGGCCCGCCGTGTCGCCCCATGTGCTAGCCGTCGGCGGCACGAGCCTGAATGTCGCCGGCAACGGGACGCGCAGCGAATCCGCGTGGTCCGGGTCCGGCGGCGGCCTGAGCGCCTACACGGCGCGCCCGTCGTACCAGGTGTCTTCGGTGCCCGGGATGGGCAGCGCGAGCTATCGCGACGTCGCCGACGTCTCGTTCAATGCCAATCCCTACACGGGCCAGTACCTCGCGGTGATGTCGACGAGCGGCGCGCTGAGCTGGCTGAGCGCCGGCGGAACGAGCCTGGCTGCGCCGCAATGGGCGGGCCTCATCGCGGTCGCCAATGCGCTGCGCGCGCAGTCCGGCAAGGCGCCGCTGGGCGCGCCGCACGCGGTCATCTACGGGCAGGTCGCTTCGGTGGCCGGGACCTACGCGGCGGACATCGCGGACATCACGACCGGTTCCGACGGTTCGTGCGCCACCTGCGTCGCGAAGGTCGGCTACGACACGCCAACGGGCTTGGGTACGCCGAATGCGACCGCACTGCTCGCGAGCCTTGCCGGCGCCGGGGCCGCGACGCCGCCGGTCGTCACCGCGACGACGATCACCGGCACGGCGGGGATTCCGCTGAGCTTCACCGCGAACGTTTCCGCGCCGGACCCGGTGAGCTATAGCCTGGCCGGTGCACCGAACGGCATGACGATCAGCGCGGCCGGGATCGTGACCTGGGTCGCGCCGGTGGCTGGCACCTACACGATCCAATTGTCCGCGACCGACACGAAGACCGGCCTGAAGGGCACCGGCACGTACACGGTCGCCATCGCCGCGCCGGTTCCGCCGACCGTGGCCTCGGCGGCCATCAATGGCCTCGCCGGCACGCCCCTCAGCTACGGCGTCGCGATCACGGCGTCGAATCCGATCACGCTGTCGCTTTCCGGCGGCGCCTCCGGCATGTCGATCTCGGCCACCGGCGTGTTCACGTGGCCGTCACCCGTCGTCGGGACGACGAAGGTCACGGTCGTCGCGAAGGACACGAAGACCGGCCTCTCCGGCCAGGGCACGCTCACGATCGGCATCAGCGCGAATCCGCCCCCGGTCGTCGCGTCGAAGACGGTGACGGGCACGGCCGGCACCCCGATCTCGTTCACGGTATCCGCGACCGCCGTGAACCCGGTGACCTTCAGCATGGCCGGCGCTCCGGCCGGGATGTCGATGACGACCGCCGGCGCGGCCAGTTGGGCGAACCCGGTCGCCGGTACCTACAGCGTGACCGTCACGGCGCACGACGCGAAGACCGGCCTCGCCGGCTCCGCCCTGATCACGGTCCAGGTCGCGGCGAGCGGCCTGTCGATCACGGCGCCGCCGATGACTGGCGTCGCCGGCAAGGCGCTCGCAGACAGCATCACGATCAAGGATGGCCCGATGTCCTGGCTGCAGGTTTCGATCGGCGGCGCGCCGCTCGGCATGACGTTCTCGATGAGCGGGCTGACCATCAATGCGGCGTGGGCGAATCCGGCGACGGGGAGCTACACGCTGCAGATCGCCGTCGTGGACTCCGCGGGCCGCAGCCAGACCGCCTCGGTGCCGATCACCGTGACGGCCCACTGAACGTCGGGACGCCCCGCGCCGCGCGCTCGCGCGACGCGGGACGACGTCCTCCGAAACAAGTCGCCGGAGAGGCGCCCTGCGCGCGCGGCCACGCCGCTGCCGCAATCCCGCCAGCAAGATGGCAGCAAGACCATCACGGCGCGATCGATCGGATCGATCCTTCCGTCTGCCCCCGGTCCCCGCGGTGGATCCCGGCCGCCGCGTCGGGCGTTATGCTTGCCGTTGCGGCTCGCGATCGCGACGGGCCGGAACGCGGGAGCAGACATGCAACAGCGGCGATTGGGCGGCGGCCTCGAGGTGTCGGCATTGGGCCTCGGCTGCATGGGACTCAGCCACGCGTACGGGCCGCCGACCGACAAGGAGGCGGCGATCCGCCTCATTCGCGACGCGGTGGATCGCGGCGTGACCTTTTTCGATACCGCCGAAGTCTATGGTCCCTACGCCAACGAGGAGGTCGTCGGCGAGGCCCTCGCGCCGGTGCGCGATCGCGTGGTCATCGCGACGAAATTCGGATTCGACATCGATCCGGCGAGCGGCGCGCAGCGTGGCACCAACAGTCGGCCGGAACACGTCCGGCGCGTGGCGGACGAGTCGCTGAAGCGGCTGAAGACCGGTGTCATCGACCTCTTCTACCAGCACCGCGTCGATCCCGACGTACCGATCGAGGAGGTCGCGGGCGTCGTCAAGGACCTGGTCCGGCAAGGCAAGGTCCGCTATTTCGGGCTCTCGGAGGCCGGCGTGCAGACGATCCGTCGCGCGCATGCGGTTCATCCGGTCGCGGCGCTCCAGAGCGAATACTCGCTGTGGTGGCGCGAGCCGGAGAAGGAGATCCTTCCGACGCTGCAGGAACTCGGCATCGGATTCGTGCCGTTCAGCCCGCTGGGGCGCGGATTCCTCACCGGCGCGATCGACGACCGCACGGTTTTCGACAGCAAGGACTTCCGGAACAGCGTTCCGCGATTCGCGCCGGATGCCCGAAAAGCCAACCAGGTGCTCGTGGACGTCCTCGGCCAGCTTGCCGACCGTCGAAAGGCGACCCGCGCGCAGATCGCGTTGGCCTGGCTTCTGTCGCAGAAGCCGTGGATCGTTCCGATTCCCGGAACCACGAAGCTGCAGCGCCTGGAGGAGAACCTGGGCGCCGTGTCGCTGCGACTCTCCGCCGAGGACCTGGTGCAGATCGACAGCGCGCTGTCGGGCATCGCGGTGCAGGGCGACCGGTACCCGGCGCGGATGGCGAGCATGACCGGCCGTTGAGGGTGGTCCGGCGATCCGTCGGCATGGACGTGTTCTCGAAATTGAACCTCGGGGACCAGCGGGAGATCCTCGTCATCGATGCGCCCGCGTCGTTCGAGCCGCAGCTCGCCGCGCTCGGCGACGTCCGGGTGGCACGGCGCCTGGCCGATGTCCGGACGGTCGCGTTCGCGCTCGTGTTCGCGACGAAGAAGGCCGAAGTCGACCGGCTGTCGCCGGCGCTGGCGCGCAAGGCGGTCGGCGACGCGACGCTCTGGTGGGCCTATCCCAAGGGCACGTCGAAGCGGCTGACGTGCGATTTCAATCGCGACAACGGCTGGGACGCGCTCCGATCGGCGGGGTGGGATACGGTTCGGCAGGTCGCGATCGACGAGGACTGGTCGGCGCTCCGGTTTCGCCGCGTGGAGTGCATCCCGTCTCGAGCCTCGTCCGCGACGCGGCGCGAAGGCGGGTCATGACCGCGCCGGTCAGCGCGCGGCGTGTCCCGCCGATTCAACGCAACGCCGGTGCCGCGAGCAGGCGCTCGATGTCTTCCGCCGTGTTGTAGCCCTGCACCGACAGGCGGACAAAGACGCGGCCCGCGTGCGTCGTCACCGGAATCTCGATCCGGCTTTCGTCGAGGAGCCGGACGCGCAGCGCCTCCGGGTCCTGCGGAGGTACCGGTATCGCCGCCATCTGCGCCCAGTCGTCGTCGCGCGCGATCGGCTGCAGGCCGTGGCGCCGGGCCAGTGCCTCGAGCGCGTGCCGCGCGAACTCGTGGCAGCGCGCGCGAACGACGGGCCAGTCGTGTCGGGCCTGGAACCGGAGCGCCGCGGGCACCGAAAGCCACGCCGAGATGTCGCGCGTGCCTTGCCATTGAATGCGACGCTCGAACAGCGTGCGTCCGAGATAGGCCTCGAAGCCGGAATGCCCGCCCGTGTCCTCGGCGTATCCCCAACTGATGACCGCGGCATCCAGCTGCGCATGGTGTTCCGGCCGCGCGTGCAGGAAACCGGAGCCCTTCGGCGCGCAGAGCCACTTGTGGCAGTTGCCGACGTAGAAGTCCGCGCCGATCCCGTCGATGTCGAGCGGGATCTGACCCGGCGCGTGGGCGCCGTCGACAAGCGAAGCGATGCCGCGTTCGCGCGCCGCAGCGCAGATCCGCGCGACGGGCAGCGTCAATGCGGTCGTCGAGGCGATGTGGCTGACATGGATCAGTCGGGTGCGCGCCGTCGCCGCTGAAAGCAGGCGCTCGACCACCTCGTCGCGGTCGTAAGGCAACGGGATCGCGACGCGACGGTAACTTGCGCCGCGCTGCGCGCACGCGCGCTGCCAGGCCGCATCGCATGCGCCGTATTCCAGGTCCGTGGCCAGCACCTCGTCGCCGGCCGAAAGCGGCAACGAGCGGGCGACGATGTTCACGCCGGTCGTCGCGTTGGGCACGAACACCAGGTGCTCGCCGCGCGCGCCCAGCGCAACGCCCAGTTCCGCGCGCGCCTGCGCCAGGAGGTGCGCGGAGCGCCGCCCGAGGAACGCGACCGGGTTGCGCTCCATCTCGAGCTGCCAGTGCTGCTGTGCCTCGAGCACCTCGCGCGGACACGCGCCGAAGGAGCCGTGGTTGAGGAAGACCAGGTCGGGGTCGAGCAGGAAGAGGTCGCGCATCACGCCGATACTAGGCGCTGCAGCGGGTTGTCGGCGCTCAATGGCAGGTCGGGAGCGGTCGGCCCTGTCCCCCGGCTCGTTCCCGATTCGCGGGCGACGGGTGGGGCAGAGGGCCGCTTCAGGCCGGCCGCGTGAACGATCTTCAGTCTTCCGACGTTTCCTATGTCGTCGGCTTCAAGGATCGCGCTGCCGCGCCACGCCCCGGTATTTCAGGTGCGCGCCGCAACCGGCGCGACCGTCGGACGCCGCGAAAGCGGTGACGACGATCCTGCCGGACCGCGACTCGTCGCGTGACCGCGTGGTTCGGGGCCCGGAATCCGTCGTTCGTCCGCATCCCCTTCAGCGGCGGGCCGCGTCTTGCGATACTGGCTGCATGTCGACGCGTGCGCGTGCCGTGCCCTCCGGGTGGCGCCGGATCCTGGATCCGCGCCGCGTGGTCTACTCGCTCGGCGCCTCCGCGGTGCTGGCGGTCATCATCAGCCCGATCTGGATTACGCCGCTCGTCGTGCTCATCGGCCGGGCGCTGGTCGTCGGCTTCCTGGCGCTGCTCGCGTTCGGGCTGCTCGAGCAGTGGCCGGCACGGTTGCCCGCGTGGCTCGCGCGCTGGGCGCTGCAGGCCCTGGGCGTCGCGCTGGCCGTTCCGGTGGCGGTCATGTCGATCTACGTGCTCTCGACACCCGGCGGGGAGCCGCCGTTCTGGCAGGACGAGTTGCGGCTGGCGGGTTTCACGGTGCTGTCGGTCACCGGTCTCGTACTTGCCCCGTGGCTGGCGATGACCGCGATGCTGCGGCAACGCGATGCCGACGCGCGCGCGCAGGCTCTCGCGTTCGACCTGGAGCGCAGCGAACTGGAACGCAGGGCGCTGGACGCGCGGCTGCGGTTGCTGCAGGCGCAGGTCGAGCCGCATTTCCTTTTCAATTGCCTCGCCAATGTCCGGGCGCTCGTCGAGTCCGGTTCGCCGCAGGCTTCCAGCGTGCTGGGCAGCCTGATCGCCTACCTGCGCGCGGCCGTGCCCCGGCTGCACGAGCCGATGACGACGATGGGCCAGGAACTGCAGCTCGTGCGGGCCTACCTGGAGCTGATGCACATGCGGATGCCCGACCGGCTGCAGTTCGACGTGCAGGCCGATGCCGCGGCCATGGCGCTGCGCTGCCCCCCGATGACGCTGATGCCTCTCGTGGAAAACGCCGTTCGGCACGGCATCGACCCGAGCGAGGTCGGCGGGCGCATCGACGTGAGCGTCGAGGTGCGCGACGGTCGTTGCCGCGCCCGCGTGACCGATACTGGCGTCGGGCTGCGGGAGGATGTCGACGGCCTGGGCACCGGCCTGTCGACGTTGCGCGAGCGGCTGCAGCTTGCGTTCTCGAACGACGCGCAACTTCGCGTCGGCTCGCATTCGCCGCGCGGCGTGACGGCGGAGGTGGACTTTCCGGCCAAGCCGGGGCATTCATGAACCCGAGCCCGCCGACCGCGCTGATCGCCGACGACGAGCCGCTGTTGCGCGAGACGCTGGTGCGGCAGCTCGCCATCGCATGGCCGCAGCTGCAGGTCGTGGGGCAGGCGCGCAACGGGCGCGAGGCCGTCGCGCTGGTGGAGGAGCTTGCGCCGCAGGTCTGCTTCCTCGACGTCCACATGCCGGGCATGTCGGGCGTGGACGCCGCGCGCCTGATCGGGCGCCGCGCGCACCTGGTCTTCGTCACCGCGTTCGATCGGTATGCCGTGCAGGCATTCGACCGCGGCGCGCTGGACTACCTCGTGAAGCCCGTCGAGGCGGATCGGCTCGCCGAGACGGTCGAGCGCATCAAGGATCGCCTTCGCGCAGCCGAGCCCGCGCTGGATGCCGGCGTCCTGCTGCAGGAACTCGCGACGCGCCTGCGCGGCGCGAGCACGCCCGCGCCGCTGCGCTGGATCCGCGCCACGGTCGGCTCGTCGCTGCGCCTGATCCCGGTCGAGGAAATCGACTACCTGCGTTCGGACGAGAAATACACGCTGGTCGCGTGGCGCGGCGATGCCGGGCGACCGGGCGAAGCGTTGATTCGCACGCCGCTGAAGGAGATCGTCGTGCAGCTCGACGCGACGCGATTTGCGCAGGTTCATCGCGCGGTCGTCGTCAATCTGGATGCGATCAGCCACGTGACGCGTGGCGCCAACGAGACGGCCGACATCCACCTGAAAGGGCGCGACGAGGTGCTGCCGGTGAGTCGCAGCTACCTGCACCTGTTCCGGCAGATGTGACAGCGGTCGCGATGCGCAACCGCAAGCGTCGGCGTGCCGGCGTCGGGCGCACCCGGAACTGCGATATGCTGCGCGCGTGAACACCGATTCGACATCGACGCGGGCCCCGTCCCGACGATCCTCTCGACGACGACGTTGAGAGGTTTCGTTTCGCCTGGGCTCCGAACTTCTCGGCGCCCGACCACCGAAGGCCACGAGACCCCTCGTGGCCTTGTCGTTTCAACGCCCGCCATGCCCGACACGGCGGGCATGGCGCGAGCCGCGGGCGGCCTCCAGGCCTTCGCTTCCCGAACCACCCGGAGCGAAGACCATGACGACTGCCGACGTTCTCGATCACGAACCCGCGGGCCCCGACCCGGTCCGCCCTTTCGCCGCTTATCCGACCGCGGCGCTGATGGCCATCGCCACGCGGCCCGACGTCGTGTTCACGCGAGGTCGCGGCAGTTGGATCTGGGATTCGGAAGGGCGGCGTTACCTGGATTTCGTCCAGGGTTGGGCCGTCAACACGTTGGGTCACGCGCCGGCCGCGGTCGCGACCGCGCTCCACGCGCAGGCGCAGTGCCTGCTCCAGGCGGGGCCCGGCTTCTACAGCGATCGTGCCGCGGAACTCGCGGCTCGCCTTGCCGCGTTGAGCGGCCTCGACCGCTGCTTCATCGCGAACAGCGGCGCCGAGGCCAACGAGGGCGCGATCAAGCTCGCGCGCAAGTTCGGGCAGGCGCACCGCGGCGGCGCTTTCGAGATCGTCACGTTCGCGAACGCCTTCCACGGGCGTTCGCTGGCGACGATGAGCGCCAGCGGCAAGCCGGGCTTCGAAAGACTTTTCGAACCCAAGGTCGCCGGGTTCCCGAAGGCCCGTCTCAACGACCTCGACAGCGTGGCCGCCTGCGTCGGGTCGCGGACGGTCGCGGTGATGGTCGAACCGATCCAGGGCGAGGCCGGCGTCATCGAGGCGAGCGACGGATTCCTGCGCGGCCTGCGGCGCCTTTGCGACGAGCGCGGACTGCTGCTCGTGCTCGACGAAGTGCAGACCGGGATCGGGCGGACCGGTTCGATGTGGGCGCACACGCGGTCGGGCATTCGCCCGGACATCCTGACGCTCGGCAAGGGACTCGGCGGCGGCGTTCCGATCGGCGCCGTGCTGGCTCGCGAGAGCGCCTGCTGTTTCGAGCCGGGGGACCAGGGCGGCACGTACAACGGCAACGCCCTGGTCTGCGCCGCGGCGCTCGCGGTGCTGGACGTGGTTGCGGCGCCCGGTTTTCTCGCGGCCGTCGAATCGCGAAGCGCGAGGTTGCGCGCCGGGCTCGACCGCGTGGCGGCGAGGCTCGGCCTGCCGCCGTCCGACGGGCGAGGCCTGCTGCTGGCGATCGACCTTCCGCACCACCGGGTCGCCCAGGACGTGGCCGACGCGGCGCGCTCGCGCGCTGGCCACGATGGCGTGGTCCCGGGCCTGCTCGTCAATCCGGTGCGCCGGAAGCGGCTGCGGCTGATGCCGGCGCTCGACGTCGGCGAGGCGGAAGTCGACGAGGGCCTGGCCATCCTGGGTTCGCTGCTGACGAGAGGTGCCTAGCGGGCGCCCAGCCGGCGCCCAGCCGGCGCCCAGAGCGAATCGCATTTATGCGGTATGCCTTCGGGCCCCTGACGCCACCCCATCGCGCGGATCGGTACCTTACTTATGGGAAAACACTTGTTAGTCTCTAGCTTAGTTCGGCTATCCATCGATTCATCCCTTCAGATGAGTCGGCGAAACGTCGGACGTAGGGGACGCGCGCCGGAACTCCGACGACAGGGGCGGCCGCGGGGGTGGTTTGGGAGTGGAAGTGCAGGTGGCGCCCATCGTGGCGCGGGCCCGCGCTTCGAGGAGAGGATCGTCATGGATGGCGCGCAGGCCCCGGGTCGGCGAAGCACGGTCATCGAGCGGGCCTTCGAAAGACTGAAGCCCATGGTCGTCGGCGGCTGCGTCGTCGAGGAGGTCCTGGCGTTGGGCGGCCTGCCGGCGGTCAACCAGCAGGGGCTCTACGTCGTGCCGAACTTCGATCGCGCGTTGGGCCATATGCCGCGCGGCGGCGAAATCACCGCGATGCTCAAGGCCGGCCGCGTCCCCGGCATGAAGGCCCTCGAAGTCGCCGGGATGGGGCTCGTCCTCGGCCTGCGGCAGGAGTGGCTGCAGATCGCGCGCAACGTCGCGTCCCGCGGCTCGCGGCGTACCGCGGCCGGCTGAGATCCGGCGCGCGCGCTGCCGCTTTCGGCAGCGCGCCGGTCGCGGGCGGCATCCGGGGCGCGGGGCGCGTGGGCCGCCGCCCTCCGAGTCGCCGCCGGGTCCGTCCGGGCGCACATCGCGTTGCAACGTGCCGTCGTGGCGCCCGTGCTATCAATGCGGAAGCGCGCCCGTCGAGTCGCGAAGGTGCGCTGCGCCTGGACACGCGACGAAACGGGAGCCACCGATGGGCACGATCGACACGCGCGTCGTCAATATCGACGACCTGAAGCTCGAGCGCTTCGAGCAGGGCGTTCGCTACCGCACCGACGGCGTGCGCATCGGCCCGCTCGTCGGCGCGCGTGACCTCGGGTATTCGTACGACGTCGTTCCGCCGGGGAAGTGTTCCTGCCCTTTCCACAGCCACCGCGCCGAGGAGGAGATGTTCTTCATCGTCCGCGGCCGCGGAACGCTGCGCTACGGCAGCGAGAAGCGCGGCATCCGCGCCGGCGACGTGATCTGCTGCCCGACCGGCGGGCCGGAGACGGCCCACCAGATCATCAACGATTCCGACGAGGAACTGGCGTACCTGTCGATCAGCACGCGAAAGGACGTCGAGATCTGCGAGTACCCGGACGCCCGCAAGATCGCCGCGTTCGGCGGCGGCGGCGCGGTGCGGCACATCACGCACGCCGAGGCGCACGTCGACTACTGGGATCGCGAACCGGGCGCATAGCCGGCTATCGAATGCCGGCGTTCGACAGGCGCGCATCCGACGTGCCGGTCGGCGTCGCCCCGGCCGCCGTCCGGCAGTCGCCGGCGTCCATCCAATCGAAGCCCCTGCCCGGCACGCTTTCGGCGCGCGGGCATCGCGGCTACCCTGCGGCCCATCGCTGACTCGCAGGCATCGACATGCCGTATTCCCTCGTGGGCCCACGGGGCTCGCCGCTGCGTCATGGCACGTCCGGCCGCCGTGGCGTCGCCGCTGCGCTGCTTTCGCTCGGGCTGGTGGCCACGGCCTTGCCGGCGCGGAGTGACGCGCCTCCGGATCCGGCCATTCCCGATGCGCTGCGGCCGTGGATCGGCTGGGTCCTCCGCGATGCGCCGGAGGCGCAATGCCCGCGCGTCGACGGCGACGGCGAGCGCGCCTGCGTGCTGGCTTCGTCGCTGGCGGCGACGCTGCAGCGCGCCGAGGCCAGGACCGGCGGCAAGGCGGAGCAGGGCGAGGACTCCAGCGGCGGCCATTTCGAGATCGACGCGACCGCCTATCGCGACGCCGCGGTGCTGGCACTCCCCGGCCAGCAGGGCGCGTGGCCCGTCGACGTGCGTGTCGACGGCGCCGCGGCGCCGGTCGTGGCGCACGGCGACGTCCCGCAGCTGCTCCTCGCGCGGGGCCATCACCACGTCAGCGGGGAACTGCGCTGGATCCGGATGCCGGCGCAACTTCGCGTCCCCGAAAACTACGCGCGGCTCGACGTCACGCTCGATGGGCGTCCCGTCCGGCCGGATGCGTCCGGCGCGCTGTGGCTGGCGCGTCCCTCGCAGGCGAGCGTCGAACAGGACGCGGTGTCGACGCGAGTGTTCCGGCGCTTCGCGGACGAGATTCCGTCGACGGTCGAAACCGCGGTCGAGCTCACCGTCGCCGGCCGGCCGCGAGAGATCGTCGTTCCTGGCGCGCTGCTGCCCGGTTTCACGGCGCTGCGGCTGCAGGGTTCATGGCCGATGCGGATCGACGGCGACCTGCTCCGCGTGCAGGCGGTGGCTGGCCGCAACTGGGTCCGCGTGACCGCGCGGCAGGCCTTGCCGCTGTCGAAACCGACACTGCCCGCCGGCGCGGCCGGCGACGAGGTCTGGTCCTTCGCCGCCGTCGAGCAGAATCGCCGCGTCGATGTCCGCGGGCCGGTCGCGGTCGACCCGAAGCAAGCCGACGTTCCGGACGATTGGCAATCGCTGCCTGCGTGGCGCGTCAAGCCGGGCCAGGGACTGGAGATCACCGAGCGACACCGCGGCGAACCGGCGCAGGCACAGGGCCGCCTCGCTTTGACGCGCATCCTCTGGCTCGACGAGGACGGGCGCGGGATGAGCTTCCGCGATCACCTCGACGGCGAGTTCGCGGCGCCGCCGGCGCCCGAGGGCCACGAGGGCGCGTGGCGCCTCGAAATGCCGGCGCCGTACCGGCTGGGACGCGCGGCGATCAACGGCCAGGACCAGGTCCTGACGCACCTGCCGGCGCAGGATGGCGCTGGCCTCGAGATCCGCAGCGTACAGGTGGGCATCGACGCCGACGGCCGCGTCGAGTCGGGCGTCACGTCGCTGCCGGTGGCCGGATGGTCGACCGGGCTCCAATCGGCCCGCGCGACGTTGAACCTCCCGCCGGCATGGCGGCTGTTGCACGCCAGCGGCGTGACGCATGCGGAAGGGTCCTGGACGTCGGCGTGGACACTGTGGGACCTGTTCCTCGCGCTGCTGATCTGTGCCACTGCGGGCCGCGTGCTCGGCGCCAAGGCGGCGGCCGTCGTCGGCACCGCGCTGGCGCTGTCGTGGACCGCGCCCGGCGCGCCCGGCTGGTGGTGGCTCGTGCCGCTGGTCGCTGCGGCCGTGGCGCGCGCGACGTCGTCGAACCCCGCCTCGTGGTTCGCACGCGCCGCCGTCCTGGCTCGTCGCGCCGGCATCGCGATCCTCGCGCTGTGGATCGTCGCCTTCTCCTATGGCCAGGTCCGCGACGCGCTGCATCCGGTCCTGGAGGAGCAGGGCGGCGCGCTGCAGGCGATGGAAGCCGGGGAGGCGCCCGACGAGGAGAAGAAGGC
The DNA here is from genome assembly GCA_035524275.1 of Burkholderiaceae bacterium. Taxonomy (GTDB): domain Bacteria; phylum Pseudomonadota; class Gammaproteobacteria; order Burkholderiales; family Burkholderiaceae_F; genus DATKPC01. The sequence continues at coordinate 7,551 of DATKPC010000116.1, read as the reverse complement.
CGACAGATCGCTGCCGTCGCCGCCCGCCGCGCCCGCGACGGCGGCGCGGATGGCGGCACCTCGCGCAAAGTCCGCGGACGGCAGGTCCAGCGTCAATGCGCCGCCGCCCGCCGGCGGCTTCGGCGCGGAGCGCGAGGCCGCCTCCAGTGCGCAGTTCTATGAAGCGGTCGATCCGGCCGCGAAGGTGCAGACCGGCGCGGGCGTGCCGACGTGGCGCTGGCGCTCGTACGCATTGCAATGGGCGGGTCCGGTCACGGCGCAGCAGTCGATGCGCCTGTGGCTCGTGCCGCCCTGGCTGGTCCGCGTCGGCCACGTCGCGACGGTCGCGTTGCTGCTGCTGGCGCTGTGGTTCGTTGCGGGGCGACCGGGCCGCCCGCCCGCAACGTTCACGCGCTCCGCTGCGGCCACGGCGGCCGGCGTCGTCGCCGCGATCCTCGTGGGGGCCAGCCTCGCCAGTGCCTCGCCGGATGCGGCTGCGAGGGACGCCGCGCCGCCCGGGCGAGCGGCGCCAAGACCGGCCCCGGCACCGGCGGTGCCAGCGCCGGATTCGGCCCTCGAGCCGGCGGCCGCGGACGGCTCCGCGGCAGCGTCTTCCAGCGGGCTGCAGCTGCTTCACCAGTTGCGCGAACGGCTGCTCGCGCCGCCGCCCTGCGCGCCGAACTGTGCCGCCGTGCAGCAGCTGCTGCTCGAGGCGCGCGGCGACCGCGTCGAGATGACCGTCGTCGTCAACGCGCAGGCCGACGTCGTGGCGCCGGTTCCCGGAGGTGCCGCATGGAGGGGCTCCGTCATCGAGATCGACGGGCGTCCGGCGGAAGCCGTGCAACTCGCGCGCGGACGCGTCGGCGTGCATCTCGCCGCGGGCGTGCACCGCGTCGCAAGGCGCCTCGCGGTCGACGGCATCCACGAGGTGGCGATCGATGCGCCGGGCGTGCAGGGCCTGATCGAATCGCACCTCGACGGCTGGCGGCTCTCGGGCTTGCGCGACGACGGCGGCGTCGGCGGGACGCTGAACCTGGTCCGCGTCGCGCCGACGCGCGCGTCGGATGCGTCCGGCGGCGCGACGGTCGACGCCGGCGTCGAGCCGTACGCGCACGTGGCGAGGACGCTCAGCTTCGGCGCCCAGGGCCAGAAATGGCAGGTCGTGACCGACGTCGCGCGCGCCGACTCCGGCTCGCGGCCGCAGGAAGTGCGCGTCGCGCTGCTCGAAGGCGAGTCGGTGACGACGCCGTCGATCACCGTGGCCGATGGCGAGGCGGTCCTGACGCTGCCGCCGGGCGGGCGCGGCCATTTCGTCTCCGATCTCGCGCCGAAGAGCCCGGTGCGCTTGAAGGCCGCGCCATGGCCAGGACAATCGGAAACCTGGACGGTTCGCGCGTCGCCGTCCTGGGACGTGCAGTCGGCGGGGCTCCCGCCGGTCCAGCGCGTCGGCGGCGGCGCCTGGAATCCGCAGTGGCGTCCGTGGCCCGGCGAATCGCTGCAGCTCCTCGTGACGCGCCCGGAGGGCGTCGAGGGCCGCACGCTGACGATCGACCGGGTGCAGTTGCATGCGATGCCGGGCTCCGGAGCGACCGACGTGCAGGCCGACATCGCGCTGCGGGCGAGCCTCGGGTCCGTCTTTCGGCTCGAATTGCCGCAGGGCGCGATACCGGTCTCGGTGCAGAAGGACGGCGTCGCCCTCCCGGTCTATCTCGAGGGGCGCAGCCTGCCGGTCCAGGTCGAGCCGGGCGCGCACCGACTGCAGGTCGCGTGGCGCGAGGCGCGCGGCGAGGAGCTGATCTACCACGCGCCGCGTCTCGACCTCGGCGGGCCGGCCGTCAATGCCGCGATCCGGCTCACGCTGGGGCGCGACCGCTGGCTGCTGCTGGCGCTCGGGCCGACGATCGGCCCGGTGGTCCTGTTCTGGTCGCTGCTGATCGTCCTCGTAGCCGTCGCACTCGTCGCGGCGCGCCTCGTGCCATCCCCGTTGTCCGCCTCGACGTGGGTCGTGCTCGCGCTCGGCGCCGGACAATCCGGGCTCGAGCCGGCGGCCATGGTCCTCGTGTTCCTCGCGGCGACGAGCGCGCGCCAGCGATTCGGAGCGCGGCTGGCCGGCTGGCGGTTCAATCTTGCGCAGGTCGCCTACGCCGTGCTGTGCATCGTCGCCGTGTCGGTGCTTTTCGAGTCGGTGCACAACGGCCTGCTGGGCCGGCCGTCGATGCTCGTGACCGGGAACGGGTCGACGGATGACGACCTCCACTGGTATCTCGACCGCGTCGAGGGCGCGACCCCGGACGCGGTCGCGGTCAGCGTGCCGATCTGGTGCTGGCGCGTGCTGATGCTGTTGTGGTCGGTTTGGCTCGCGCTGCGCGTCGTCGACCTCGCGAAATGGAGCTGGCAGGCGTTCTCCGACGGACGTCGCTGGGACGCGACGCCGCGAGCCCCGCGACCGCCACGTCCGCCGCGCGCCGCGCGCGGCGCTCGCCAGGCGACCGAATCGGCCGATCCATCGCCGGCCGGCAGCGCGCCGGAGGCCGGCGCGCCACCGGCCGTTTCGTGACGGGAATGGCCGGTGCCGGACGATTCCGCGGCGGCTGAACCCGAACTTCTCGGCGTCGCGCTCGGCGACGACGTCAAGGCATGGACCGAGGCCGAGGCCATCGCCCTCGGCGTCCTGCCGTTCCGCGGCGTTGCCCAGACCGCCGCAGCGCGCCAAGACCGACGCCGGCCGTCCGCGTAGGATTCGTCGACGGAGTGCCTCCGGGAGAAGCGCATGGCCCACGCCGCGTCGTCGATCATCGAATCCCCGCTGCCGCCGGTCGACGTCCCTGCGACGACGGTGTCGCGCCACATCCGCGAACTCGCGCGTCGACGGCCGGCCGACGTCGCGCTCGTCGACGCCGCGAGCGGGCGGTCGATCACCTATGGCGACCTCGACCTGCAGATCGGGCGCTTCGCGGCCGGGCTCGCCGCGATCGGCTTCAAGCCGGGCGACCGGCTGCTGATGTTGGCGCCGAACCTTCCGGAATGGGCCGTCGCCGGCCTCGGCGCCCTGGCCGCCGGCGGCGTCATCAGCGGCGCCAATCCGCTGAACCACGTCGAGGACCTGGCCTGGCAGATCCGCGATGTCGGCGCCCGCTTCATCTTCACCGTGGCGCCGTTGCGGTCAGCGGCGCGCGAGGCGGCGGCCGCCGCCGGCGGTGCCAGGCTGATCGTGCTGGGCGATCCTGCGGGCGCCGCCGACGACGAGATCGCGTACCCGTCGCTGCTGGCCGCCGCGGGAACGCGTGACGACCCGCCGCCGGTCGTCGCCGAGGATCCGGACGCGCTGGCCGCGGTCCCGTATTCGTCCGGCACGACCGGTCGACAGAAGGGGGTCATGCTGACGCATCGGACGATCCTGGCGAACGTCGTGCAATACCTGGCGCAGACGAAGGAACCGGACGACGAAGGACACACGGTCTGCCTCGCGTTCCTGCCGATGTTCCACATCTTCGGCTTCACCGTGATCCTTCTCGCGGGCCTGGTCGACGGTTCGAAGATCGTGACGCTGCCGCGCTTCGAACCGGAACCGTTCCTCAAGGCGATCCAGGACTATCGCGTGACGCACCTGGGCGTCGTCCCGCCGATCCTGCAATTCATGGCGCGCCACCCGCTGGTCGCCGGCTTTGACCTGTCCTCGTTGAAGGCCGTCGGTTGCGGCGCCGCCCCGCTGGGCTCGGCGCTCGAATTGCAGGCGCAGGAGCGCCTGCGTTGTCGCGTGGTGCAGGGCTTCGGGATGACGGAGTCGTCCGGCGTCGTGGCCGCGACGGTACCCGGCCGCGAGCGCCACGGCGCGAGCGGACAACTGCTTCCGGGGACGCAGGCGCGCGTCGTCGATCCGGGCACGCTGCAGGACGTCGCGCGCGGCGAGTCCGGCGAGATCTGGTTCCGCGGGCCGCAGGCCTTCAAGGGTTACCTCAACCAGCCGGAAGCCACCGCGGCGACGATCACGCGCGACGGGTGGGTGCGGACGGGCGACATCGGGCACGTCGACGATGACGGCTACCTGTACCTCACCGACCGGCTGAAGGAACTGATCAAAGTGAAGGGCTACCAGGTCGCGCCGGCGGAGCTCGAAGCGCTGTTGTTCACGCACCCGGATGTCGCCGACGCGGCCGTGATCGGACGCGCCGACGAGCGCGCCGGCGAAGTCGCCGTTGCGTATCTCGTGCCGCGCCAGCGGATCGACCCGGAGGGGATCAAGGCGTGGGTCGCCCGGCGCGTCTCCGAGTACAAGCAGCTTGCCGACGTCGTCGTCTGCGACGCGATCCCGAAGACGCCGTCGGGCAAGATCCTGCGGCGGGTGTTGCGCGCGCAGGATGCGCAGCGCATTGCGGGGTAGCGGCGGCGGCAGGACAATGCAGGGTCCGGCGCTGCCGCGTCGCCGGACGCCATTCCCGTTTCTTCGCCTGCCGGAAGCCGTCCCGTGAAGCGTCCTGTCGTGCTTGTCGCGCTCCGCTTGCCGCTCCTCGCCGCCCTCCTCGCCGTACCGCTCGCCGCCGGCGCCGGGTTCCATGACGGCAACGACTACCTGAAGTGGCCGAGGATGATGAAGATCCTCTACGTCTCGGGGGCCTACGACGGCCTCGAGGCCGCCTACGGCGGGGACACCGGAATGCCTGCGCCCGGCAGGACCGTCCTGCCGATCTGCATTCCGCAGAAGGTGAGCGCCGAGCAGATGACCGACGTCGTCACGAAATACCTGCGCGAGCACGCTGCCGCGAGGCAGGATGCGGCGGCCGAGATCGTCAAGGCGGCGTTGACCGCGGCGTATCCCTGCGCCGCGCAGCCCTGACGGCGCGCTGCGCCGGCCGCGTCATCGCGCGCGCGTCGGGACCGCCGCGACGAACCGATCTGGACCTGCAGATCGTTCTCCTCGACGACGAGCCCGGACCGCGCCAGCTCCAGGATCCAATCCGGCTTCATGTCATGCGGGTTGACGCGGATCGGGCGGCCGAAGCGCGCAACCCGCACGCTAATATCCCGGCGCTCGAGGGTCCGGGAAAAGCCCGTCCGGGAAAAATCCATCCGGGGGAAACCCATTAGCGCGCCACTTCCTGACACGTTGGTACTCACGCTTGCGGTGTCCGGCATCTTCTGCGCCGGATGGCTCGTCGTCGCGGCGCTGATGCGCGAGGAACGCCCGGTCGCGCTGGCCTGGTCCGCCTACAGCCTCCTCGAGGGAACTTCGCTCGTCAGCGTCGTCGCGTCGTCCGCCGGCGGTGCCGGGCCCGGCGTCCTCGGCCTCGTGCTGGCGCTGCTGAGCGCCGGCGCGGCCAACCTGGGTGGCGACATCTTCGTCCACGGACGCGCGCGCTACCTGCGCTTCTGGATGGCCGCGCTGCTCGTGGCGATCGGGCTCCAGGTCCTCGCCCCGAACCTGGGCGGCGCCGAGGCGGCGTTGCGCGTGATCGGCTACGACGTGTCGCTGCTCGTACTGCTCGCCGCGCCCCTCGCCATCTTCGCGCGCCCGCTCGTCACGGAATTCGGGCGCTTCGGACTGCTCGCGTTGACGCCGCTGGCGCTGATGACGAGCTTCGCGGCGTTCCACGTCGGTCGCCTGCTGGCAGTGCCCGGCGCGCTCGCGACCAGCACGCATGCGATGGCGTCGGCCAGCGCGGGCTGGCTGCTGCCGGCGATCGTCTCGTCCGCCAGCTTCCACCTGACCTGGTTCGCGCTGATCCTCGGACGCCAGGTCGGCCGGGCGCGTCGGCTGTCGCGGTTCGACGCGCTGACGGGCCTGCTGCAGCGAAACGCCTTCGATGTCGAAATGAAGCGCGCGCTGGCGCTGGCGCACCGCCACCGGCAGAAGCTCAGCGTCGCGTTCGTCGACGTGGACCACTTCAAGCGGGTCAACGATGTCGGCGGCCATCGCGCGGGAGATCGCGTGCTGCGGCAGCTGGCCGGCGTGCTGCAGCGGGCAGCCCGCGCCAGCGATCGCGTCGGGCGCTGGGGCGGCGAGGAATTCGTGCTGGTGCTTCCGAATACCGACGCGCACGGCGCGCGGATCTTCGCCGGGCGCCTGCAGGCCGCGATCCGCGCCGAGGCGATCGAGGTCCCGGCCGGCTGCGGACCGCTGTCCGTCAGCATCGGCCTGGCCACCGACGAGGGCAACGATGTCGACTGCGACGCACTGATCGGCCGCGCCGATTCCGCGATGTACGCGGCGAAGCATCGCGGCCGCGATACGGCGGTGACCGCCGCGGAAGGCGCTGCCGCCTGATCGCGGTCGCGGCGGGCGCCGCCGGCCCCCGTCGTCGGCTCGCCGCGGCCCTTCACGCGGAATTCATACGGAGTTCCCGCGCGACCTGCGATGATCCGCGCGGCATCCCGATGGACCTGCCGGACTCGTGGACGGACGCGCGGTGAATCCTCGAAAGCTCCTGATCGGCGTCGCGACCGCCGTGGTCGCCGTCGGCGTCGTCGCCGCCGGCGTGCTGGGCTGGCGCCACCAGCACCGGTACGACGGCGTCATCAACGCGCTGCGCGTCGACCTCGCCGCGCCGCAGGCGTACGTCGCGACGCCGTCGCTGTCGGCGCTGCCGCGCGACGTCGTGAAGGCGCCGGTCCTGCGCGACGTGTTGACCGACGACTTCGCGTTCTACTACGAGGAGCGGGAGGACCGCCTTGCGGTCGTCGGCGCCATCAAGCGGATCGCCTTCGAGCACGACCTCGGCCTGACCGACAGGCTGCTCGCGATCGCGCTCGACGAGCCGGCGGAGCTCGCGTGGTGGACCGACGCGAAGGGTGCGCCGCGCCACTGGCTCGTCGCGATGACGCGCGGGGCGCTCGCCCGCGCGCTGCAGCAGGCCGCGACCGTCGCGGCTTCCGACGCGCAACTGGGCGTCGTCGCGACGCTTGGAATCCACGGCAGCGACGTCCCGTTCCTGGCGCTGACGCTCTCGCCGCGTCGGACGCTGGTGCTGGCCGCCGCCGGCGACCGCGTCGTCGTTCTCAGCGATCCCGGCCTCCTCTTCGATGCCGACCGGCGCCCGGACCCCGGTTCGCTGAAGGTCGTCGAGGCACTGCTTGCCGACGACGCCGACGCGAACGCGGTCTACCGCCGGCACTTCGCGCTGCCGGAGCATTCGTCCGCGCACCAGATCGTCGCCGACGCGCGTTTCCTGTCGTTCGGCTACCAGCATTTCTTCCCCGGTCTGCGCACGGTCCGCGTCGAGCTCGGGCCGGGTGGCGCGACGCTGAAGACGGCGCTTCGCGTCGCCACCGCGGCGGCGCTGCCGGCATCGACCGCGAGCGGCACGTCGCCCTGGTCCGCGCTTCCGATCGATCCGGCCGCGTGCGCGGTCGTGCCGGTCGATTGGACGCAGCTGCAGTCGGTGCTCGCCGTCGCGCATGGCGCGCCGCCGGCCGCCGCGCAGGCGTTCGCCGACCTGTTCGACGGCCCGGCCGCGGTCTGCTGGTACGCCCGCGCGCAACTGCAGACGCCGATCGTCGTGGCGCACGCCAGGGCCGCGCCGCCGCAGCTCGACGCTGCGCTCGACGCGTTGCTGCGCTGGGCGCTGCCGGCGGCGG
>DATKPC010000115.1:0-33720 GCA_035524275.1 Burkholderiaceae bacterium | reverse complement strand
TCGCAGGCTAGCCCCGCGCGACGCGTCGCTTGCGCGGCGGACGCACCTCGCGGACGACCTCCGCGAATTCGGCGATGTCCTCGAAGCTGCGATAGACCGACGCGAAGCGGATGTAGGCGACCTTGTCCAGGCGCTTCAACTCGCGCATCACGAGTTCGCCCAGTTTCTCGCTGCGGACCTCGCGCTGCGCCGCGGTCAGCAGTTTTTCCTCGATGCGGCCGATGGCCTCGTCGACCGCCTCGCGCGGCACCGGACGCTTGCGCAACGCGAGCAGCATCGACGAGCGAAGCTTCTCGCGGTCGTATTCGGCACGTCCGCCGCCGCGCTTGACGACGCTGGGCATCGCGAGCTCGACCCGCTCGTACGTCGTGAAACGCTTTTCGCACGCGAGGCAACGCCGCCGCCGGCGGATCGTCGAGCCTTCGTCGGACGCGCGGGAATCGATGACCTGCGTGTCCGCGTGCGCGCAAAAGGGGCACTTCACGCGGCGCCCCGGCGGCGGCGCTACGCGCCGTAGACCGGGAAGCGGGCCGTCAGTTCGGCGACCTGCCCCCGCACGCGCGCGATGTTCGCCTCGTCGTGCGGCTGGTCGAGGACATCGGCGATCAGCTTCGCGGTGAGTTCCGCCTCGGCGGTCTTGAAGCCGCGCGTCGTCATCGCCGGGGAGCCGAGCCGTATGCCGCTGGTGACGAAGGGCTTCTCCGGATCGTTCGGTATCGCGTTCTTGTTGACCGTGATGTGGGCACGGCCGAGCGCGATCTCGGCGTCCTTGCCGGTGATCCGGCGCGACCGCAGGTCGACCAGCATCACGTGGCTTTCGGTGCGTCCGGACACGATTCGCAGGCCGCGCGCGGCGAGCGCGCGCGCCATCGCGTCGGCGTTGCGAAGCACCTGCTCCTGGTACTCGCGGAACCCGGGCGACAGCGCCTCCTGGAACGCGACGGCCTTGGCGGCGACGACATGCATCAGCGGCCCGCCCTGCAGGCCGGGGAAGATGGCCGAATTGATGGCCTTCTCGTGCTCCGCGCGCATCAGGATCAGCCCGCCGCGCGGCCCGCGCAGGCTCTTGTGCGTCGTCGACGTGACGACGTCGGCATGCGGCACCGGGTTCGGATAGACGCCGGCCGCGATCAACCCGGCGTAGTGCGCCATGTCGACCATCAGCACCGCACCGACCGATCGGGCGACCTGCGCGAAACGCTCGAAGTCGATTCGCAGCGCGTAGGCCGACGCGCCGGCGAGGATCAACCGCGGCCGGTGCTGCTGCGCGAGCCGCTCGACCTCGTCGTAGTCGATCTCCTCGCGCTCGGTGAGGCCGTAGCTCGCGACGTTGAACCACTTGCCGCTCATGTTGACCGGCGAGCCGTGCGTCAGGTGGCCACCCATCGCGAGGGACATTCCGAGGAAGGTGTCGCCCGGCTTCATCAGCGCCATGAACGCGGCCTGGTTCGCCTGCGAGCCGGAATTCGGCTGGACGTTGGCGGCGTCGGCGCCGAACAGGCGCTTCGCGCGCTCGATCGCCAGCGTCTCGGCGACGTCGACCCACTCGCAGCCGCCGTAATAGCGCTTGCCGGGGTAGCCCTCGGCGTACTTGTTGGTGAGCTGGCTGCCCTGCGCCTCGAGGACCGCCGGGCTGGCGTAGTTCTCCGAGGCGATCAGCTCGATGTGGTCTTCCTGGCGCCGGTTCTCGGAGGCGACGGCCGCGGCGACCTGCGGATCGACCTGGGCAAGGCTCTGGGCACTGCGACTGAACATGGTGGGCGGGGTCGTGAGGCGGAGTCGAGCGGGCATTATGCCAGCGCCCCCTCGTACGCGACCGGCTCAGGCGACCTGTTCGTCGCCGGCCGTGGCCAGATGGTCGATGTCACCCCAGTCGATGATCTGGAAGCGCAGCGGCGGCGCCTCGGCGCCGACGCGGTTGATCGCGGCGTTGAGCATCACGTGCTGCCGCGGCGCGTCCCACGCCAGGTGCTGCGCCTGCCGGTAGACGACGTCGAGGACGCCGCCGTGCGTCACGACGGCGATCGTCGCGCCGCGATACGCGAGGACGATATCGTGCATCGCCGCGAGTACGCGGTCGATGACCTGGCGCGCCGACTCGCCCTCGGGCATCGCGTGCTCCGCATCGCGCGCGCGCCAGAGCGCGAACTCGTCAGGCCAGCGGCGTGCGACTTCGTCAAGCGTGTGGCCCTCGAAGACACCGAACGCGCGCTCGCGCAGGCGCGCTTCCGGCTGGACCTGCAGGCCGAGGCGCGCGGCGACCGGATGCGCGGTGAACCAGGTCCGCGCGAGATCGCTCGCGATGATCGCCGCGAGGGACGGCGCGTCGTCCGCGGCGAGGCGTTCCGCGAGGCGCCCGGCCTGCCACATCCCGGTCGAGGACAGCGGAACGTCGAGCTGCCCCTGGATCCGGCCCTCGGCGTTCCACGCCGTCTCGCCGTGGCGGATCAGCAGGATCTCGGTGGTCGCGTCGTCCATCGCGTCGCGCGGCGTGCCGCGTCAGGAACCCGCGATGCGCGGATTCAGCGTGTAGGTACCCACGAGGCGCGCGCTGTCGAGGACGTGGCCCTGGATCGCGCGCAGCAGGTCGGCGCCGGCGAAACGCCCCTCGAGCGGAACGCGCGCGATGTCGAGCGCATGGACCGAGAACTCGTAGTGATGGACCATCGAGTCGTTCCACGGCGGGCACGGGCCGTCATAGCCGAAGTAGTCGCCGTTCATGTCGCGGTCGGACGCGAACCAGCCGGTGTAGTCGTTGACCCCCTGCCGCGTCCCGTGGGCCGCCGCCGGGCCGCTCTTGCCGCGCGGCGTCACGCCGTCGGAAAAGCCCCCGGCGGCGATCGACGCCAGGGTCGGCGGGATGTCGACCAGCAGCCAGTGGTAGAAGTCCACGCGCGGCAGGGTCGACGGGATCTCGCGCCCCTCCTGGTTCACGTCGTCCGGTCGGCTCGGCACGTCGCCGTCGCGGCAGACGACGACGAACGACGCGGTGCGCGCCGGTGCCCCGCTCCATGCCAGGTGCGGATTGCGGTTACCCGACAACTTCACGTGGTCGACCGGATCGATCACGCAGAACGCGAACTCGCCCGGAATTCGCGCACCATCGGCAAACGAATTGCTCCACAGCTTCATCTTCCGCGCTCCCCGAAGTCGTACCCTCCGTCCGCGACGCTTCCTTGCGGCGTGGGGACCGATATCGTAGCCAAGTTCCGTGGACGGGGCCGCGGGCGGGCCAGGTCGCGGATGGCCGGCGGGTATCGCGTTCCCGCCCGCGCCTCACCCCGCCGGCGCGATCCGCAGCCAGAATGTCACCGGCCCGTCATTGACGAGCGACACCTGCATCGAGGCGCCGAATACGCCCTCGGCGACGCCGGGGTGCGCGGCCCGCGCGGTCCCGGCGAAGACTTCGACGAGGCGCCGGCCCTCGTCCGGCGCCGCGGCCGGCGTGAAGCTCGGCCGCGTGCCGCTGCGGGTATCGGCGGCGAGCGTGAACTGCGAGACGACGAGCAGGCCGCCGCCGACATCGGCCAGCGAGCGGTTCATCCGACCCTCGCCGTCCGGAAACACGCGATACCGCAGCACGCGCTGCGCGAGCGCCTGCGCCTCGCGATCGGCGTCGCCGCGCTCGGCGCAGACGAACGCGAGCAGGCCGGGGCCGATCGCCCCGACGATCCGGCCCTCGACCTCGACGCTGGCGCGCGTCACGCGCTGGATCAGCGCGATCACTCAGGATCCGGCCGTCACGGCCGCGGCGATCGCGTCGCCCATCTCGCGCGTCGTCGCGGTGCCGCCGAGGTCCGCCGTCCGCGGTCCGACCGAACACACGCGCTCGATCGCCCGCAGGATGGCGTCGTGCGCCGCGCGGTAGCGCGCCGCGTCGGCGTCCGGCGCCTGGCCCAGGAAATCGAGCATCATCGCGCCCGACCAGACTTGGCCGACCGGATTCGCGATCCCGCGGCCCGCGATGTCGGGCGCGCTGCCGTGGACCGGCTCGAAGAGGCTGGGCCACGAGCGCGTCGGATCGATATTGGCGCTGGGCGCGATGCCGATCGTTCCGGTGCAGGCCGGGCCGAGGTCCGAGAGGATGTCGCCGAACAGGTTGCTCGCGACCACGACATCGAAGCGGTCCGGGTTGCGGACGAAATGCGCCGCCAGGATGTCGATGTGGTACCGATCGACCGCGACGTCGGGGAATTCGGCGGCGATCGCGGCGACCCGCTCGTCCCAGTACGGCATGCTGATCGAGATGCCGTTGCTCTTCGTCGCGCTCGTCAGCCGGCGCCGCGGCCGCCGCCGCGCGAGCTCGAACGCGTAGCGCACGATGCGGTCGACGCCGTGGCGCGTGAAGACCGACTCCTGCACGACGAACTCGCGATCGGTGCCTTCGAACATCCGCCCGCCGATCGACGAATATTCGCCCTCGGTGTTCTCGCGGACGATCAGCATGTCGATGTCGCCCGGCCGGCGCCCCGCGAGCGGGCACGCAACGCCCGGCAGCAGCCGCGCCGGGCGCAGGTTGACGAACTGGTCGAACTCGCGCCGCATCTTCAGCAGCGAGCCCCACAGCGACACGTGGTCCGGGACGCTCGCCGGCCAGCCGACGGCGCCGAAGTAGATCGCGTCGTGCCCGCCGATCCGCGCTTTCCAGTCGGCCGGCATCATCTCGCCGTGCTTCGCGTAGTAGTCGCAGCTCGCGAAATCGAACTCGTCGAAATGCAGCGACAGCGCGAATCGGCGCGCCGCCCGCTGCAGCACGAGCAGGCCTTCCGGGACGACTTCGCGACCGATCCCGTCGCCGGCGATGACGGCGATGCGGAACGAACGACTCATTTGACGACCGTGACCCGGGCCCACTTGAGCTTGCCGACCTGCACGACGTAGGTGCCCGGCGCCACGACGAGCGCGCGGTCGGCGACGCGCGAGCCGTCGATCCGCACGCCGCCCTGCTCGACGTTGCGCACCGCCTCGCTCGTCGATGGCGCGAGGCCGGCCTGCTTGAGCAGCGCCGCGATGCCCAGGCCCGGGCGGTCGCCGCACTGCAGCGCCACTTCGGGAATGTTGTCCGGCGTCGCGCCGCCGCGAAAGCGGGCATCGAACTCCGCCTCGGCCTCGTCGGCCGCGCGCGCCGAATGGAAGCGCGCGACGACCTCCTTCGCCAGCATCACCTTGGCGTCGCGCGGATTGCGGCCGCCCGCCACCTCGTCGCGCAGCTTCGCGAGCTCCGTTTCGCCACGCATGGACAGCAGGTCGTACCAGCGCCACATCAGGTCGTCGGAAATGCGCATGCACTTGCCGAACATCTCGAACGGCGGCTCGGTGATGCCGATGTAGTTGTTCTTCGACTTCGACATCTTCTCGACGCCGTCGAGGCCCTCGAGCAGCGGCATCGTGAGGATGCACTGCGGCTCCTGGCCGTAGTGCCGCTGCAGTTCGCGCCCGACGAGCAGGTTGAACTTCTGGTCGGTGCCGCCGAGCTCGATGTCGGCGTGCAGCGCGACCGAATCGTAGCCCTGCATCAGCGGATACAGCAGCTCGTGCATCGCGATCGGCGTGTTATCCGCGAAGCGCTTCGAGAAATCCTCGCGTTCCAGCAGCCGCGCCAGCGTGTACTTCGCCGCCAGCCGAATCATCCCGTCGGCGCCGAGCGGGATCGACCATTCGGAGTTGTAGCGGATCTCGGTCCGCTCGCGATCCAGGACCAGCGCCGCCTGCTCGAAGTAGGTCTTCGCGTTCTCGACGATCTGCTCGCGCGTGAGCGGCGGCCGCGTCGCGTTGCGACCGGACGGGTCGCCGATCATCGAGGTGAAGTCGCCGATGAGGAAGATCACCGTGTGGCCGAGGTCCTGCAGTTGTCTCAGCTTGTTCAGCACGACGGTATGCCCGACGTGGATGTCGGGCGCGGTCGGATCCAGCCCGAGCTTGCAGCGCAGCGGCTTGCCGGTCTGCCGCGAGCGCGCGAGCTTCGCGGCGAACTCCGATTCGACGAGCAGTTCGTCGCAGCCCCGCTTCACGCGGGCCAGCGCGCTCGCGATGGCGGGATCGTGCGGATCGGCCGCGGGAGTTGCGCCGGCGGGCGCGGCGGAGGGGTCGGGCGTCATGATCGGTGGCGCGGTGGCGCAGTGGCGCAGTAGCGCGGCGGCCCGGCCGCGGTCCGGCACCGGCAGGCCCGCGCACGAAGAAGGAAGATTGGCAGGTGGACCGGGTCAGAGTCTAATTGATGTCGCGCAACGCCCCCGGGCCGGCGAGGAGCACGATCCGGACGACGGGAGGATTCGGTGGGCTCCCACGGCGCAACGGCATCGATGGACTGCGGAGCATCGCACGTGGCGGATCGACGGGAACTGTTCATCGGCGTGATGTCCGGCACGAGCCTCGACGGCATCGATGCCGTGCTCGCCGATTTCTCGGCCGAGCGTCCGCGGATGCTTGCGCACGTACACCACGGGATGGCCGAAGACCTGCGCCACGAGTTCCAGTTGCTGGCGAGCCCCGGTTGGGACGACATGCATCGCGCGGCAATCGCTGCGCAGCACCTCGCCCGCGCGTACGCGGATACGGTGACGGAGTTGCTGCTGCGCAACGACCTGGCGGAGGATGCGGTCCGCGCGATCGGCGCACACGGGCAGACGGTCCGGCATCGGCCCGCCGACGGCTACACGATCCAGCTCAATGCGCCGGCGCTGCTCGCGGAACTGGCGCGAATCGACGTCGTCGCCGACTTCCGCAGCCGCGACCTCGCCGCCGGCGGGCAGGGGGCGCCGCTGGTGCCGGCCTTCCACCAGACGGTATTCTCCGGCGCCGCGCCCGTCGCCGTCGTCAACGTCGGCGGCATCGCGAACATCACCGCGTTGCCGGCGCAGGGCAGCGCGCAGGCGGTTTTCGGCTTCGACTGCGGCCCGGGCAACGTGCTGATCGACGCATGGAGCCGCCGCCACCTGCACGAACCGCTGGACCGCGACGGCGCCTTCGCCGCCGCCGGCGTCACCGACGCGCAACTGCTCGCGTCGCTGCTCGGGGAGCCGTATTTCGCGATCCCGCCGCCGAAGTCGACCGGCAGCGACCTGTTCAACGAGGCGTTCATCGATCGACATGTGGCCGGCCGCGACATCGCGGCTCGCGACGTCGCGGCGACGCTGACCCGACTCACCGCGGCGACGATCGGCCAGGGGATCGATCGCTATTTCGCGGACGCGGCGGAAGTGCTGGTCTGCGGCGGCGGTGCGTTCAATCCGACGCTGATGACGATGCTGCAGCAGGAGTGCGGCACACGGCCGGTTCGCAGCACCGCGTCGCGCGACGTCGCGCCCGACCACGTGGAGGCGCTTGCGTTCGCGTGGCTCGCGCGGGAGCACGTCAATCGACGTCCCGGGAACCTGCCGGCAGTGACCGGCGCGCAGGGAGGACGGGTGCTCGGGGCCCTGTACCCGGCTTAGCGGCCGGCAGCGGGCGGCGCCGGAACGACACGGGCGCCGGAACGACAGGGGGCGCCGCAGCGCCCCCGGTTCCTACACCCGGCCCGGCTCAGGCGGAGAACGACGACCCGCAACCGCAGGTGGTGGTCGCGTTCGGGTTCTTGATGACGAACTGCGCGCCTTCGAGGTCTTCCTTGTAGTCGATCTCGGCGCCGACGAGATACTGGTAGCTCATCGAGTCGATCAGCAGCGTCACGCCGCCCTTGTCCATCGTCGTGTCGTCCTCGTTGACGACCTCGTCGAACGTGAATCCGTACTGGAAACCGGAGCACCCGCCGCCCTGGACGAACACGCGCAGCTTCAACTCGGGGTTGCCCTCCTCGTCGATCAATTGCTTGACCTTCGCTGCCGCCGCGTCGGAAAAGACGAGGGGCGTGGGCATCTCGACTGGAGCATTCATAAGGTTCCTCCCGGGTGCAGGTTTACAAGGGAATTATAAGCGTATCCCCCGCCGGCATCGAGTCAGTTCTTCGCCGTCGCTTTCGCATCGACCACCGCGGCGACCGCACGCGGCGCCTCCGGGCGCACGGCCTGCAGCGCCAGCTTCAGTCCGCCCTTGATTTCCCCATTCGGAGCATGGGCAAGACTGCCCTCGACGACAGCGCCGTTGTGCATTTCCAGCGCCCGGTAATGGACGTCGCCGGCGACGCGCGCCTTCGGCTGCAGTTCGACGAGTTCGCTCGCATAGACCGGACCGGTGATCTTTCCGGCGACGACCAGATGCGCAACGTGCACTTCGCCCTCGATGCTGCCGTGCTCGCTGATCACGAGCATGCCGCCCTTGTCGCCCTCGACGCACCGCACGGCGCCCTTGACGGCACCGTCGATGCGAAGGCCGCCGGAGAAGGTGACGTCACCGCTGATCGACGTCCCGGCGCCGATCAGGCTCCCGATTTCCTTTTGCGTGGTCGGTTTCTTGCTGAACATGTCACTGCTCCTCGAGGTTGCAACCGCGCGGAATCGCCGGCGCCGCGATCAAATCATTGCGTGGTGTTCAAAGCGTGAACGTCTGCTGCAGGCGCGTCGTCGAACCCGTCAGGATCCGCACCTGGCACGACCGCGCCGTGGCGCCGGGCGGCAGCGCGAACGTGCCCTCGACGCGCTGGTAATGGCGGAACCCGAGCGCAAACGCCTGGACCCGCTCGGCCGGCGCGTTGGGCTCCGGCATCTGCAGGACGAAATTGCGTCCGCCCTGCGAGAAGTTGACGACCAGCTCGACGCTGCCGACAAAGTCGTGTTCCGGCTTGCCGCTCTGCTGCACCAGCAGGCGATAGCGCATCTGGTTCGGCTCGTCCGCGGGCTGCACGCGGAAACTGCGGATGACGACGTCCTTGTTGCCCGTGCCCGCCGGCAGCAGGCTGTCGAAGAAGGCGAGGTCCTCGCGCAGCTTGTTCGATTCGATCTCGAGCGAGCGGGCCTGCTCGACGAGCTGCTGCTGTGCCGCGCGCTCGACCTTCAGCTGCGCCTCGCCGGCAGCCTGCAGCGCGGCGTAGCGATCGCGCTCGGCGGTGACCTCGCGCACCTGAAGCTGCAGCTGGTCGACCTTCGCGAGCAGGTCGTGGCGATCCGGCCCGGCGAAGTTGCGGCCGTACTCGTAGATCCCCATGCCGAGCGCAGCGGCGCTCGCCGTCAGCAGGAAGAAGAGGACGAAGCGGATCCACGGCGGCAGCTGCGACCGCACCGTGACGCGCGGTGCGCTGACGGAGAGGTTGCGAAGCAGGAGCTTCCACTTCATCGCCGAGGGTCAGGGCAGGAGCGGGACGCCGGCCAGTCCTTCGGTCTCCGGCCGTCCGAACATGATGTTCATCGCCTGGACGGCCTGTCCCGCGGCCCCCTTCACCAGGTTGTCGATGGCGACGAATACGACCAGCAGGTCCTCCGCGGGACGGTGCAGCGCGATGCGCGCGATGTTCGATCCGCGCACCGAGCGCGTTTCCGGCGCGCTGCCCGCGGGCATCACGTCGACGAAGGGCTCCTGCGCGTAGCGCTGCTCGAAATGGCGCTGCAGGTCGACGCCGACGGCCGACTTGAGCCGCACGTAGAGCGTCGACAGGATGCCGCGCACGGTGGGCAGCAGGTGCGGAACGAACGTGAACCCGATCCGGCCGCCGAGCGCGTGCTCCAGCTGCTGCACGATCTCCGGGTGGTGCCGGTGTCCCTCGAGACCGTACGGCTTGAAGTTGTCGGCGACCTCGCTGAAGATCAGCCCGACCTCGCCCTTGCGACCGGCGCCGCTCGCGCCCGACTTGCTGTCGGCGACCAGCGTCGACGCGTCGATCGACCCGGGCTGCGCGCGCTCGAGTTCCAGCAGCGGCAGCAGGCCCAGTTGCACGCTCGTCGGGTAGCAGCCCGGCATCCCGGCGATGCGCGCGCGGCGCAGCGCGGCGCGTCCGGTTTCCGGCAGGCCGTAGACGGCCTCGTCGAGGAGTTCAGGACACGCGTGCGGCATCCGGTACCAGCGTTCGAAGAGCGCCGGATCGCGCAGCCGGAAATCGGCGGCAAGGTCGATGACCCGGATGCCGGCGCCGACCAGCTCGCGCGCCTGGCTCATCGCGACGCCATGCGGCGTCGCGAAGAAGACGACGTCGCAACCGCTCGCGGACTTCGCTGACGGCTCGACGAACCGCAGGTCAACGTGCCCCCGCAGCGACGGGAAGAGCGCATCGACGCGGGTGCCCGCTTCGCCGCGCGACGTGATCGACGCGATCCGAGCCGCGGGGTGCCGCACCAGCAGGCGCAGCAACTCGACGCCGGTGTAGCCCGTCCCGCCGACGATGCCCACTCGAATGGGATTGTTCGTGCTCATCTTTCAACGAGATCCTGGCGGCAAACGATAACCGCCAACAGGTGGCGCGTTCTCGCCGCGCTGGCACGCTCGAGCGCCGCGGCCCACCTTGAAGTCCGTGCGCCAACCCCGCGCAGATATTCGACTATCCGTGCCGGGAGGAATCGAGTATAGGCCGCGGCAGTCCGGTGCCGCGTCATCCGGACGGATGGATTGACGTACGGTCCGCGACCTACGGTCGTCGAACACGAGCCGTACGGGTGAAGACCCGCCATAAGCGAAGCGGCGCCAGGCGCACGGAGGCGTGCCCGGCGCCGCGCGGCGAGAACGGCTTAGCGCTTGGAGAACTGCTTGCGGCGACGCGCCTTGCGCAGGCCGACCTTCTTGCGCTCGACTTCGCGCGCGTCGCGCGTCACGAGCCCGGCCTTCGACAGGACCGGCTTCAGCGTCGCGTCGTAGTCGATCAGCGCGCGGGTGATGCCATGGCGAACGGCGCCGGCCTGGCCGGTCTCGCCGCCACCCTCGACGTTGACCTGGATGTCGAACGTCGTCGTGTGGCTCGTCAGTTCCAGCGGCTGGCGCGCCACCATGCGCCCGGTCTCGCGATGGAAGTACTGCTCGATCGCACGTCCGTTGATGACGATCTTTCCGGTGCCGCGGCGCAGGAAGACGCGCGCGACGGAACTCTTGCGACGGCCGGTGCCGTAGTTGTGGTTGCCGATCATCCTGGACCTCAGAACTGGAGCGGTTTGGGCTGCTGCGCGGCGTGCGGATGCGACGCGTCGGGATAGATCTTGAGCTTCTTGATCATCGCGTAGCCGAGCGGCCCCTTGGGCAGCATGCCCTTGACGGCATGCGTCAGCGCGCGGCCGGGAAAGCGCCCCTGCATCTTCTCGAAGCTCGTGGTCCGGATGCCGCCCGGATACGTCGAGTGCCGGTGGTAGAGCTTGTCGGTCGCCTTGTTGCCCGTCACCTTGATCTTCGCCGCATTGACGACGACGATGAAATCGCCGGTATCGACGTGCGGCGTGTACTCCGGCTTGTGCTTGCCGCGCAGGCGGCGGGCAATCTCGGCCGCGAGGCGCCCCAGCACCTTCTGGTCGGCGTCGACGAGGAACCAGTCGTGCTGGACGGTCTCGGCCTTCGCGGAAAATGTCTTCATGGAAGTCGGTCCTACCGGTGGCTTTGCCGCGCCCGCTTCAACCGTCGGCGATCGAACGATCGGCGAGGGCGGCAGCTGAAAAGCCTTGTATTCTATCTGAAACGGATGTTCCGCATCAAGACGGCCCGCACGCGCCGGTTCGCGGGGCATCGCCGGGCCTCGCCTCGCCCGCGCCTCGCCTGCGTTCCTGGAAGGACACATGATGGAATCGACCGTACGCTGGACCGGCACCGGGATGAGCTTCGTCGCCGAGACCGGCAGCGGTCACCTCGTCGCGATGGACGGCGCGCCGGACGGCGGCGGCCGGAACCTGGCGCCGCGGCCGATGGAACTGCTGCTCGCCGGCACCGGCGGCTGTTCCGCGTACGACGTCGTGCTGATCCTGAAGCGCGGCCGGCACGACGTGCGCGGCTGCGACGTCGAATTGCGCGCCGAGCGGGCCGAGACCGACCCCAAGGTGTTCACGCGGATCGAGATGCGATTCACCGTCCGCGGCCGCGGCCTGCCGCGCGCCGCCGTCGAGCGTGCCGTGAAGCTGTCGCACGACAAGTACTGCTCGGCGACCGCGATGCTGGCGTCGAGCGCGACGATCGACGTCACGGTCGACGTCGTCGACGATCTCGCGCAGGTCGCGGCGAGTTGAAGGGGCTTTGACGGGCCCTCTCCCCCGGCCCCTCTCCCGCTTCGCGGGCGAGGGGAGTCTCGGCGTCGCAAATTGAGACGTCGCCCGCGTAGCTGACGCCGGAACTCCCCTCGCCCGCGAAGCGGGAGAGGGGCGGGGGGAGAGGGCCGACAACCCCTCAGACGACGTGCGCCGTCGTCGTCATCACCTTCGCGGCGAGGCGCATCGCGGCGCGCACCGGGCGCGGCAGTTCCGCGCCGCCCAGCGCGCGGGCCGCCTGTCCGTGGCGCGCCTCGTCATCCTTCATCTGCTCGACGATCGCGCGCGACGCGGCGTCACCGGCCGGCAGGCGTTGCAGGTGCCCGGCGAGATGCTGCTCGACCTGGCGTTCCGTCTCCGCCATGAAGCCGAGGCTCGCGCGATCGCCGAGGCGTCCGGCCAGCAGCCCGATCGAGAAAGCGCCGGCGAACCACAGCGGGGACAGCAGGCTCGTGCGGCCGCCGAGGTCCTGGATGCGCCGGCGCGTCCACGCGAGGTGGTCGGTTTCCTCGATCGCCGCGCTGCGAAACTCCGCGCGCAACCGCGGATTCGGCGTCGCGAGCGCCTGCGCCTCGTACAGCGCCTGCGCGCAGATTTCCCCGACGTGGTTCACGCGCATCAGCGCGGCCGCCTCCGCGCGCTGCGCCACGTCGAGCGGCACGTCCGCGACGCCGCGTGCGACCGGCGGATAGGGACGCGCGGCCTCGGTCGCGCCGCTCAACGTCGACAGCGCGACCTGCGAGGTGACCAGCAGCCGATCGAACGCGGACAGTTCCCGCATCGTTGTGCCCCTCGTTCCGGACGTGGAAATCCGTCCATTTTATGGGCGTGTGACGACGCAAGGGGGCATAACGTGAAAACGGTATTTCTCGAATGGCGCGCGCAGCACATTTGCAACGCTGTTGCTCCCGCACGACAAACTGGCTGCGATCCCCGCGAAAAGGAGGCCCAGGACTTTGCTGCTGCGCGTCGTCTTTGATCCAATGTCGCCAACTGCCTAGAGCACATCCTTTAGGGGTTCTGGCACGCCTTCCCGGCGGCGCCAGGAAACAGCAACCTATGCGGAGATACTCCATATGAAGAAAACCCTAGTCGCGCTGGCGCTGGCGAGCGCGTTTTCGGGGGCTGCGTTCGCGCAGTCAAGCGTCACGATCTACGGCCTGATCGATACCACGATCCACCGCGAGACCCACGTCGACGCCGCGGGCGACAGCAAGCTGCTGCTGGACGACGGCGCGTTCAACGGTAACCGGCTCGGCTTCAAGGGCTCGGAAGACCTCGGCGGCGACACCAGGGCCATTTTCGACATCGAAGCCGGCTTCAACCTCGGCAACGGTTCGTCGGAGCAACAGGGCCAGCTGTTCGGTCGCCAGGCCTGGGTCGGCCTCTCGAACCCGACCGGTGGCTCGCTGACGCTCGGCCGCCAGTACGGCACCGGCTTCAATTTCTACGGCGACTTCGATCCGCTCGGCGTCGGCAACTGGGGTTCCAACTCGTGGGAACTCGCGCTGACGGGCGTGCGCTTCGACAACAGCGTCGTGTACACGAACAACTTCGGCGGCAGCCCGGTCAACGTCCTGCTGCAGTACTCGATCGGCGGCCAGGCCGGCAACCAGTCGAGCGGCAATACGTACGGCGGCTACATCAGCGGCAACATCGCGCCGGTCAAGCTCGGTGCCTTCATCCAGCAGTCGAAGGAAACCGGCAACACGGCGACGCCGGGCTCGCTGAAGGATTCGATGTACGGTGTCGGCGCAACGGGCACGTTCTCGATCGTGACGCCGTTCCTGAGCTACGGCGTGAGCACGAAGGACGCCGGCTTCGCCAAGGCGGCCTCGCTGAGCGGCGGCCCGCTGGCCGACTCCAGCCTTTCGGGCAACAGTGACACGGTGCAGCGCAAGGACAAGCTGCTGGAAGCCGGCCTCGGCATCCAGGCGACGTCGGCCGTCGGCATCACGCTGGGCATCATGAACGACAAGGTCAGCCGCAGCATCAGCTACACCGAGCGGACGATCTACGGCTACGTGACGTACAACCTGAGCGCGCGCACGACGACGTACATCGGCATCGACGCGAACCACATCGGCAACGGCACGGCCGGTTCGCTGAGCGGCATCGGTTCCGGCTACACGAGCAGCACCGACTACGGTATCGGCCTGCGCCACCGCTTCTAAGCCGAAGCGTCGGTTTTCCGCCTTGCAAAGGGCACCTTCGGGTGCCCTTTTTCATTCCCGGTCCGACCGGATCACGACGCCTCGGCCCAGCCTTTCGCGCGCTCCACGGCGCGCCGCCAGTCGGCAAGCTGGGCCTCGCGCCGGTCGGCGCCGATTGACGGCTCGAACGTGCGGTCCGGCTGCCAGAGCGCGTCGATCTGCGCCGCATCGCGCCAGGTGCCGACGGCCAGCCCGGCCAGGTATGCCGCACCCAGCGCGGTCGTCTCGGTGATTTTCGGTCGAACGACCGGAACCCCGATGGCGTCGGCCTGCAGCTGCAGCAGCAGGTCGTTGCGCGCGGCGCCGCCATCGGCGCGAAGTTCGCTCACCGCCAGCGCATCGGCGCGCATGGCATCCAGCAGTTCCGCCGATTGCAGCGCAATCGCGTCGAGCGCCGCGCGCGCGACGTGCGCGCGCGTCGTTCCGCGGGTGATGCCGATCATCAGGCCGCGCGCCGTCGGGTCCCAGTGCGGACTTCCGAGGCCGACAAAAGCGGGCACGAGCCGCACGCCGCCGCTGTCCGGAACCTCGGCCGCGAGCGCCTCGATCTTCGCGGCCTCGGCAATGAGGCCGAGGCCGTCGCGCAGCCACTGCACCAGCGCGCCGGCGACGAACACGCTGCCTTCGAGCGCGTAGCTGGCGGCGCCATGGCCCAGTCGCCACCCGACCGTCGACAGCAGCCGGCTGCGCGACGGTCGCGGCAATTCGCCGACGTTCATCAGCATGAAGCAGCCGGTCCCGTAGGTGTTCTTCGCCATGCCCGGGCGCAGGCAGGCCTGGCCGAATGTCGCCGCCTGCTGGTCGCCGGCGAGGCCGGCGATCGGCAGCGACCGGCCGAAGAGCTGCGGCAACGTGGAACCGGCGACGCCGCTCGAGGGCACGATGGCGGGCAGTACGGCGCGCGGGACACGGAACAGCCGCAGCATCTCGTCGCACCAGTCGAGCGTCCGCAGGTCGAGCAGCGACGTCCGCGCCGCATTGGACACGTCCGTCGCGTGGACCGCGCCGCCGGTGAGGTTCCACAGCAGCCACGCATCGACGGTGCCGAACGCCAGTTCGCCGTGCTCCGCGCGCCGCCGCGCGCCGTCGACCCGATCGAGCAGCCAGGCGATCTTCGACGCGGAAAAATACGGATCGAGGACGAGTCCCGTCCGCTCGACGATCGCCGGCTCGTGCCCCGCGTGCTTCAGCTGCGAGCAGGCCTCGGTGGTCCGCCGGTCCTGCCAGACGATCGCGTTGGCGATCGGCCGGCCGGTGGCGCGCTCCCAGACGATCGTCGTTTCGCGCTGGTTCGTCAGGCCGATCGCGGCAATCGCCCCCGCCTCGCGGCCCGCGGCGCGCAGCGCCTCGCGCGCGCATTCGAGCTGCGAGGTCCAGATCTCGAGCGGATCGTGTTCCACCCATCCCGGCTGCGGGTAGATCTGGCGCAGTTCGCGCTGCACGGCCGCGATCGGCTGCGCCGCAGCATCGAAGACGATGGCCCGGGAGCTCGTCGTGCCCTGGTCGAGCGCCAGGATGCAGGTGTCCGCGGATACGGTCTTCATGACGCCTTCATCGGGAGTGCCCTCGCCATATTGTCGAATAATCCGCAGATATCGGGTGCTTTCATCCATTTTTCGGGCACCCGACTCCCGCTACGCTGGCGGCATCCGGTGCAACGACGCACCGGACGATCGATACGCCGCGGGGACGGTCCGCGGCACGGAGTTCAGCCATGCGTCTCGCGGTCCGCGTCCAATCCGGCGAAGTGCTCATCGAGCTCACCGGGGTCGCCGGCCGACAGCAGCGCGTGCTGAACCTCCTCGCCGAGCTGCGCGATGGCTTGCCGGCGATGGGCGCGCATCCGGCGTGCCCGCCGGCGTCGCTGGCGCTTCGCACCGGCGGCAATGCGATGACGATCCGCGTCAGTTCGCACGGCGCCGAACCGATCCGCGCCGAAGCCATCTACGGCTGGCTGCGCCGCGCTCTGGTCGCGGACTCCGCCGCCCGCGACGAGGCGGCGGCGCTGACGGCGTAGGTTCGATTCGACGGCGAGCGCCGGAGATTCGAGCGGCCGAAGCGCCCGCGTGCGCGCCGGCCCGCGGCCCGCCGGGTGGGCCCCCCCTTTTTTTGGGCCAGGCGCGTACGGACGTCGTCGCGCTGTGACGACGCCACGGGACGGGCAGGGTGGCACGCGCCTGGCCCAAAAAAAGGGGGGGCCCACCCGGCGGGCCGCGGGCCGGCGCGCACGCGGGCGCTTCGGCCGCTCGAATTTCTGCCGCATCCGGGACCGCTAGACTGCGCGCTTCCCGCCGGCCACAGCCGGCTCGCTAGCCATCAGAGGCCGGCCCGGCCCGAGCGCCCTTCATGCCCGAAACCACCGGCGCGCCCGATTCGTCGATCCGCATCCGCGGCGCGCGCCAGAACAACCTCAAGAACCTCGACCTCGACCTGCCGACCGGCGAACTGATCGTCGTGACCGGCGTTTCCGGGTCCGGCAAGAGCTCGCTCGTCTTCGACACGCTGTTCGCCGAAGGGCAGCGGCGGTACGTCGAGACCTTCTCGCCCTACGCACGCCAGTTCCTCGACCGGATGGACCGCCCGCAGGTCGATCGGATCGATGGCGTACCGCCGGCGATCGCGATCGACCAGACGAATCCGGTCCGCACCTCGCGCAGCACGGTCGGCACGATGACCGAGGTCAACGACCACCTGAAGCTGCTGTTCGCGCGCGCGGCGCGCCTCGCGTGCCGGCATTGCGGCCGGCCGGTCGTCCGCGATACGGCGACCAGCATCTGCGACGACCTCGTGCGACGCGCCCGCGAGTCCGGCGATCCGCGGCTGCTGGTGACCTTCCCGGTGCCGGTGCCGGCCAATTTCAGCGCCGACGAGGTCCGCGGCCACCTGGAGGCGCAGGGCTACACCCGGATCCTCGCGGAACGCGAGGCTGGCGGCGAGAAGGTCATCGACGTCGTCGCCGACCGGCTGCGCGCGGCGTCCGTGGAGCGGCAGCGCCTCGTCGAGGCGGTCGAGACCGCGCTGCGCGTCGGCGGCGGGCGCGTCGCCGTCCATCGGCAGGACGACGACGACGGCGCGCCGGGCGCACCATGGCGCTTCAGCCGCGACCTGCACTGCGCCGACTGCGATATCCACTACACGGATCCGACGCCGAGCGCGTTCTCGTTCAATTCGCCGCTCGGCGCCTGCGACACCTGCCGCGGCTTCGGGCGCGTCATTGGGATCGATTTCGGGCTCGTCGTCCCGGACGAGCGCAAGACGCTGCGCGGCGGCGCGGTCAAGCCGTGGCAGACGCCGAGCTTCCGCGAATGCCAGGCCGATCTCGTCAAGTTCGCCGGACGGGCCGCCGTACCGCTCGACGTGCCGTGGCACGACCTGACGGAGGCGCAGCGCGGCTGGGTCCTGGAGGGTGCGCCCGACTGGACCGGCAAATGGCAGACGCAGTGGTACGGCGTGCGCCATTTCTTCGACTGGCTGGAGTCGAAGGCGTACAAGATGCACATCCGCGTGCTGCTCTCGAAGTATCGCGCGTACACGCCCTGCTCGACCTGCCAGGGGACCCGGCTGAAGCCCGACGCGCTGCTGTGGCGCATCGGCACGCGGGACGACGCCGACGCCGCGCTGCGGCGGCGCGACGGCGCCGCGTCCACGCCGCGCGTGCGCCCGGTCCACGCCGACTGGAGCGACGATGTCCTGGCGCGCCTGCCGGGCCTCTCGATCCACGACCTGATGCTGCTGCCGATCGAGCGCGTGCGGGACTTCTTCGAGCGGGTCCGGTTCGACGGCGCGCTCGACGAGGCGACGAGCCTGCTTCTCGACGAACTGCGCTCGCGGCTGCGCTTCCTCGTCACCGTCGGGCTCGGCTACCTGACGCTGGATCGCCAGAGCCGGACGCTGTCCGGCGGCGAGGTGCAGCGGATCAACCTGACCACGGCGCTCGGCACGTCGCTGGTCAACACGCTGTTCGTCCTCGACGAGCCGTCGATCGGCCTGCACCCGCGCGACATGCACCGCGTCGTCGACGTGATGCAACGGCTGCGCTCGGCCGGCAACTCGCTCGTCGTCGTCGAGCACGATCCGCAGGTCATGGTCGCCGCGGACCGCATCATCGACATCGGGCCCGGACCCGGCGAGCGCGGCGGGCGGATCGTCTTCAACGGCACGCCACGCGCGCTGATGCAGGGTTCGACCCTCACCGGCGAATACCTGTCCGGGCGCCGCCAGGTCGAAACACCGGCGCCGCAGGACGTCGGGCCCTCGACGCCGCGCCTCGTGCTGCGCGGCGCGCAGGAGCACAACCTCAAGGGCATCGAGGTCGAATTCCCGTTGCAGCGTCTCGTCGTCGTCAGCGGCGTCTCCGGCTCGGGCAAGTCGACGCTGGTGCAGGACCTGCTTTACCCGGCGCTGTGCAAGGCGCTGGGCAAGTCGAGCGAGGCGCCGGGCCGCTTCGACGGCCTGCTCGGCGCCGACTGGCTCGACACGGCGGCGATGATCGACCAGTCGCCGATCGGCAAGACGACGCGCTCGAACCCGGCCAGCTACGTCGGCGCGTTCGACGCGATCCGCGCGCTGTTCGCCGGGGCGCCGATCGCGCGCGCGCGCGACTACGTCGCCGGGATGTTCAGCTTCAATGCCGGCGACGGCCGCTGCCCGAGCTGTGGCGGCAACGGCTTCGAGCACGTCGAGATGCAGTTTCTCGCCGACGTCTACCTGCGCTGCCCGGACTGCGATGGCCGCCGCTTCCGGCCCGAAGTCCTGGAGGTGCTGCTGACACGCGGCGACCCCGGCAATCCGCGCGCGCTGTCGATCGCCGACGTCCTCGACCTGACCGTCACCGAGGCGATCGCCTACTTCGCCGCCGACCGCGACGTCGTCCGCGCGCTCGCACCGCTGGCCGACGTCGGCCTGGAATACGTCAAGCTCGGGCAACCGGTGCCGACCCTGTCGGGCGGCGAAGCGCAACGCCTCAAGATCGCCGGTTTCCTCGCGGAGGCGGCCCGATCCGGCGCGCGCGGCACGGCGGCGGCGGCACGCGTCGCCGGACCGCGGAGGGCAGGAAAGCGGATCGCCGGCAACGGATCGCTGCTGCTGTTCGACGAACCGACGACCGGACTGCATTTCGACGACGTCGCGCGCCTGATGCGGGCGCTGCGCAAGCTGCTCGCCGCCGGCCATTCGCTGATCGTGATCGAGCACAACCTGGACGTCATCCGCGCCGCCGACTGGATCATCGACCTCGGACCCGAGGGCGGCGACGAGGGGGGCGAACTGGTCGCGGCGGGTCCGCCGGCGCGGATCGCCGCCGATGCGCGCTCGCACACCGGGGCCGCGCTGCGCGACTACGAACGGCAGCTCGCCGGCGGCGCGCCGCCGCCGGCGACGGCCGGCGCCGGTCACACGGCTGCGGAGCCCGTCGACGGCGCCTACCTCGGCGCAGTCGCCGGGCGCGGGATCCGGATCCACAACGCGCGCGAGCACAACCTGAAGGGCATCGACGTCACGATCCCGCGCGAGACGTTCACGGTCATCACCGGGGTGTCCGGCAGCGGCAAGTCGACGCTCGCGTTCGACATCCTGTTCAACGAAGGACAGCGGCGCTACCTGGAGTCGCTCAACGCGTACGCGCGCTCGCTGGTGCAGCCGGCCGGGCGCCCGGACGTCGATGCGATCCACGGGATCCCGCCGACCGTCGCGATCGAGCAGCGGACGAGCCGCGGCGGGCGCAAGAGCACGGTGGCGACGCTGACCGAGGTCTACCACTTCCTTCGGCTGCTCTACGTGCGCCTCGGCACGCAGCATTGCCCGGACTGCGGCTCGGCGGTCACGCCGCAGTCGTACGAGGCGATCGCGGCGCAGATCCTGCGCGACCTGCGCGGCAAGCACGTCGGCCTTCTCGCGCCGCTGATCGTCAATCGCAAGGGGCTCTACGGCGACCTCGCGAAGTGGGCGGCCAACAAGGGCTGCACCCACCTGCGCGTCGACGGCGAGTTCGTGCCGACGTCGCCGTGGCCGCGCCTGGACCGGTTCCGCGAGCACACGATCGAGATGCCGATCGGCGACCTCGTCGTCGATCCGCGCCACGAGGAGCAGCTGCGCAACGTGCTGGCGAGGACACTGGACTACGGGCACGGCATCGCGAACGTCGTCTGGCCGCTTCAGCGCCTGCGCGACGCGATCGCCGGCACCGATGCGACGCCGCTGGAGCATCGCGTCTTCTCGACGAAGCGCGCGTGTCCCAACTGCGGGACGTCGTTCCCGGAACCGGACCCGCGCCTGTTCTCGTACAACAGCAAGCACGGCTGGTGCGCGTCGTGCTTCGGGACCGGGCTGGCGTTGCAGGGCTTCGACGCCGAGCAGAGCGGCGAAGAGGCCAGCTGGAACGTCCTGTACGAGGGCCCGGAGTCGCGCTGCAGCGCCTGCGACGGCCAGCGCCTGAACCCGGTCGCGCTCGCGGTGCGGTGGCAGGGCCGCTCGATCGCGCAGCTCGCGGCCCTTCCGATCGGCGAGGCGCGCGACGTCTTCGGTTCGCTGAAGCTGGCGGGCCGCGATGCCGAGATCGCTCGCGACGTCGTGACGGAGATCCGCGGACGCCTCGACTTCCTGATGCAGGTCGGCCTGGGGTACCTGACGCTGGATCGCGCCGCGCCGACGCTGTCCGGCGGCGAGGCGCAGCGCATCCGGCTTGCGGCGCAGCTCGGCTCGAACCTGCGCGGCGTCTGCTACATCCTCGACGAGCCGACGATCGGGCTGCACCCGCGCGACAACCGCATTCTCCTCGATGCGCTCGCGACGCTCGAGGCGAAGGGCAACACGCTCGTCGTCGTCGAGCACGACGAGGAGACGATCCGCCGCGCGCACCACGTGATCGACATCGGACCGGGGGCCGGCCGCGCCGGCGGGCGCATCGTCGCGAGCGGCAGCGTGGCCGAGATCGTGGCCGCGCCGGATTCGATCACCGGGCGCTACCTGCGCGAGCCGTTGCGGCACCCGCTCGGAGCGCGCCGGCCGGTCGAGCGCGAAACGCCGCGCATCGTCGTCCGCCAGGCGCAACTGCACAACCTGCAGCGGATCGATGCGCAGTTCGCGCTCGGCCGCCTCAATGTCGTCACCGGCGTCTCCGGCAGCGGCAAGTCGAGCCTCGCGCGCGACGTGCTGCTCGCGAACCTGCAGCGCGCGGTCGCCGCGACCGCGCGCCGCGGCCGCGGCGCGGGCAAGGCAGCGCCGGCCGGTGTCGAATGGAGCGGCTGCGCCGCGATCGACGGCTGGCAGGCGGTCGATCGCGTCCTCGAGGTCGACCAGGCGCCGATCGGCAAGACGCCGCGGTCCTGCCCGGCGACATACGTCGGATTGTGGGACACGATTCGACGCCTCTATGCCGACGCCTTCGAGTCGCGCGTCCGCGGCTACGCCGCCGGGCGCTTCTCGTTCAATACCGCGGGCGGCCGCTGCGACGCCTGCGAAGGCCAGGGTGTGCGGACGATCGAGATGAGATTCCTGCCCGACGTCAAGCTCGTCTGCGACGCCTGCGGCGGGCAGCGCTTCAATGCCGAGACGCTCGGGATCAAGCTGCGCGAGCGGAGCATCGGCGACGTGCTGGCGATGGAGGTCGACCAGGCGCTGGAATTCTTCGGCGCGAGCCCGGGCCTCGCGCATCCGCTGCGCCTGCTGCAGAGCGTCGGCCTGGGCTACCTGACGCTCGGGCAGCCTTCGCCAACGCTGTCCGGCGGTGAAGCGCAGCGCATCAAGCTCGTCACGGAACTCGCGAAGGTCCGCGACGATCCGGCCCGGCGCGGGCAGCGGGCGCCGCATACGCTCTACGTCCTGGACGAGCCGACGGTCGGCCTGTCGATGGCCGACGTCGAGAAGCTCATTCGCGTGCTGCAGCGCCTCGTCGATGCCGGCAACACCGCGGTCGTGATCGAGCACAACCTCGACGTCATCGCCGAAGCGGACTGGATCGTCGATCTCGGGCCGGAGGGCGGAACGGGCGGCGGGCGCATCGCCGGCGAGGCCGCGCCGGAGGACATCGCGCGACTGCCGACCCATACCGGCGCCGCGTTGCGCGAGTTCCTCGCGGCCCGGGGGCGGGAAAACCCCGCGTAGTCCGGGTGCGCGTCCCGCGGGCCGGGCGGCGTTTCCGCCCGCCTCAGCCGAACGGTCGTGGCAGGCGTGACTACCGGCGGCGGCGCGTTGCGGGAATACTGGGATCATGGCAGTTCGCGGTGTCGGCCGGCATACGGCAGCCGGTCGCGACCTGGGTGCGGCACCACGCCGTCGATCCTAGCTTCGAACCGTCCGGGTCTCCCGACACTGCGAACCAGTCGTGCCAGCGCACCTCCGTCCGTCGATCATCGCCCTCCTCAGCCTCCTCTTCCTCGCGACCGGCTGCGCCACCGTCACCGGTACCGCCGACCAGGCGATCCAGGTCCAGACCGTCGACGCCAACGACCGCCCGATCGCCGGGATGCGCTGCCACGCGACGAATGCGTCGTCCGACTACTACGGCAACAGTCCGATGAACGACCTGCGGATCCTGCGCTCGTCGTCCGACCTGCAGATCGAATGCCGGCTGCGCGACCTGGTCGCGCGCGGGACGGCCATCTCCCGCGGCCGTGCCGCGTCGCTCGCCGCGGCCGTGCTGCCGGGCGGGACCGCAAGTATCGTGATCGACTACATGACCGGCTACAGCTTTTCGTATCCGACGTGGATTCGGCTGCGTGTCGGACAGGACCTCGTCTTCGACGCGAGCGATGACATCGCCGGCCGGCCGACGCCGGCGCTGCAGGCGAACCGGCCGTAATCGTTCGGCGGCGCTGACGCCGGACGCCGCTGCGGCGGGCCCGCGCGCTCCTCAAGTCACGCCCGGCGATTCCGATATTCGTCCTAGGAGTCCCGGGGGAGTCGAGCGTGGCATCGAGGCGTTGCACCACGGCGTGGCTGGCGACGATCGGCGTGCTGGCGAGCGGTTGTGCGACGCTGACGCGCGATCCGGTGCAGCACGTGCGCATCGAGGCGTTCGACGACCTGGACCGCGCGGTGACCGGGCTCGCATGCCGCGTCGGACCCGACGGCGTTGCCGCGACGCTGCCGGCCGCGGACGTTCCGGTCACGCGCTCGTCGGCGCGACTCGAGATCGAATGCCGGCGCGGCCCGAACGTCGCGACCGCGACCGTCCTGCCGCGTCGCGACGGCCTGGAGCAGGCGCTCGTACCCTTCGGTTCACTCGCGGTCTTCGTCGACCACGTGAGCGGGAAGCTCTACGAGTATCCGACCGTGCTGCGGCTGCGCCTCGGGCGCCACGTCACGCTGGAACACGGCGGCGAATCCCGCATCGCGCAGTCGGAACCGCTGCCCGGGGCGCCGACGATCGCGGCGTCAAGCGCACCGCCCGCAAGTGCCGCCCCGAGGCGCAACATGGTCGCCTCGGCGGCCGCCCCGAAGCGGCCCCGGGCCTCGGCACCGCCGACCTGGTAGCCGGTCGCGCCGGGTTACGATGCAGCCTCATCGAGCGAGGCTGACATGAACCTGATCGAGCGCGTCGTCCATTTCGGGCCCGACATCCAGGCGATCCGCCGCGACATCCATGCGCATCCGGAACTGCGCTACGAGGAGCACCGGACCAGCGAACTCGTCGCGCGCAAGCTCGCCGAATGGAACATCGAAGTCGTCCGCGGCTACGGCGGCACCGGCGTTGTCGGCGTGCTGCGCCATGGCAGCTCGGCGCGGTCGATCGGGCTGCGCGCCGACATGGACGCACTGCCGATCGAGGAGGCGAACCGCTTCCCGCACCGCTCGACGCATCCCGGCCGGATGCATGCCTGCGGACATGACGGCCACACCGCGATGCTGCTCGGCGCCGCACGCTATCTTGCGGAAGAAAGGCCGTTCGACGGCACGGTCGTCTTCATCTTCCAGCCCGCCGAGGAGGGCGGCGGCGGCGCGCGCAAGATGATCGCCGACGGCCTGTTCGCGCGCCATCCGGTCGACGCGGTCTTCGGCATGCACAACTGGCCGGGTCTCGCGGTCGGCCGCTTCGGGTCGCGCGCCGGCCCGCTGATGGCATCGAGCAACGAGTTCGAGATCCGCATCGAGGGGCGCGGCACGCATGCCGCGCTGCCGCATCTCGGCGTCGACCCGGTGTTCGTCGCCGTCCAGGTCGCGCAGGGCCTGCAGTCGATCGTGACGCGCAACAAGAAGCCGATCGACGCCGCGGTGCTGTCGATCACGATGATCCATGCGGGCGATGCGACGAACGTCGTGCCGGACACGGCCACGATCAGCGGCACCGTGCGCACCTTCGACGACGCGGTCACCGGCTTGATCGAGGAGCGGATGCGGCGCATCGCGGAAGGCACGGCGCACGCGCACGGCGCGACCGCGCAGGTCGCGTTCGAGCGCAACTACCCGCCGACGGTCAACCACGCCGGCGAGGTCGACTTCGCCTGCGACGTGCTGTCGGACATCGTCGGTGCCGGCCACGTCGATCGCCATCTCGAGCCGACCATGGGCGCCGAGGATTTCTCGTTCATGCTGCAGGAGCGGCCCGGCGCGTTCATCTTCATCGGCAACGGCGCGGGCGACCATCGGCTGAACGGCCATGGCCTCGGCCCGTGCACGCTGCACAACGCCTCGTACGATTTCAACGACGACCTGCTGCCGCTGGGCGCGACGTTCTGGATACGGCTGGTCGAGAAGTTCCTGCGGTAGCGCGAACCGGGCGAGCGGCGCCGGGCGACGCGCGCTGCCTTCGCCCACGGACGGCTACGACCGGTTGCTTCGCGTCGCCTGCAGCGCCTTGCGGCTCCATGAGACCACGTACTGCGTGCCGGACAGCAGGATGGTTGCCGTCGTCGCCCACAGCAAGGCCGCGTACCAGCGGCCCGGCGCGACGAGGCCAGCCGCCACCGCGAGCACCCCGACGAGGAACAGGAACTCCAGCGCCGTGTTGAGCTTCGACAGGCGCGTCGGCGCCATCTCGACGCGGCCGACCAGCAGCTGGTAAGTGAGGGCGCCGGCGACGATCACGGCGTCGCGCAGCACGATCGCGGCGGCGAACCATGCCGGCAAGCGCTGCTGCCAAGCGAGCAGAATCGCGATCGTCAGCATCGTCAGCTTGTCCGCGACGGGGTCGGCGATCGCGCCGAATCGCGTCTGCTGGTGGAACAGCCGCGCCACGATCCCGTCGGCGAGATCCGTGAACGCCGAGACCAGCACCAGCACGATCGCGACACGATACTCGCCGCGGACGAGCGCGAAACCCTGCGCCGGAATCAGCGGCAGGCGCGATAGCGTCAGGATGTTGGCCAGCGTCGGCAAGCGAGCGTCCTGTCTCGCGGCAGGTCCCGGCGGGCGTGCCCCGGCGAAGTCGTGATCCAGCGCGAATGTACACCGTAGGGCCTGCGGCCCGCGAGCGGCGGCGCGCAGGTAAGCTTGGCCCATGCCCGAATCGACCGCTGCCCGCTTCCTCGCGGCGTTTGCCCTCGGCTGCTCGCTTGCGACGGCCGGCATCATCGCCGCCGACGCGAACGTCGCGCTTTTCCTGCGCTTGAACGGCGCCGCCGACCGCGCGATTCCCGACGCCGCGCTCAGCGGCGCCACGATCCTCGGCAACGGGCTGTGTGCGCTGATGCTGCTGGCCCCCGCGATCGCGCGCGCACCTCGCGTGGTTGCCGCCGGCGTGCTGGCCTCGCCGCTCGCCGCGGTGCTTTCCTACGTCCCGAAGCACCTGGTTGCCGAAGCTCGACCGGCAGCCGTCCTGGACCCCGGATCGATCCACGTGCATGGCATCCGCCTGGCCGGCACGACCTCCTTCCCTTCCGGACACGCGATCACGGCGTTCACGCTGGTCGCTGCCGTCCTGTGCGCCAGCCCGACGCTGCGGCGCCGGCCGGCCTCCTGTGCCGCCCTCCTGGCCGCCGCGATCCTCGTCGCCGCCTCGCGGATCGGCGTCGGCGCGCATTGGCCCATCGACGCCCTCGCCGGCGCCGGGCTGGGAACGCTCGCCGGCTTGGGCGGGGCCTGGTGGTCGGCGCGCTGGCCCTTCTGGCGCGAGCGCACCGGCGCGCTGGTGCTCACGACGATCGTGGCCGCCGCCGCGATCGCGCTGACGCGGATCGATACCGGCTACCCGGCGGCGCAGCCGCTGCAATATGCGCTCGCCGCGCTCGGCCTCGTCTCGGCGTTGTTCGGCTACGCGGTCCACCTGCGCCGCAGCCCGGGCGCCTCCGCGGCGTGAACAGCGGCGTGGCCACGGACGCCCGCGCGACCGGCGGCGGACTGCGGGACTGGGCCCCGGTCGCGCTGATGGCTGCGCTGCTGCTTCCGTCCCTGGCACTGTTTCCGCTGTTCGACGTCGATGAAGGCGCGTTCAGCGAAGCGACGCGCGAGATGCTCGCGAGCGGCGACTGGCTGTCCACGACGCTGAACGGCGCGCCGCGCTTCGACAAGCCGATCCTGATCTACTGGCTGCAGGCGATCGCGGTCCGCGGCTTCGGATTCAACGAGTTCGCGCTGCGCCTGCCCTCGGCGCTCGCCGGCCTCGCGTGGGCGGGCGCGATCCTGGCGTATGCACGTCCGCGATTCGGCGCCGGTACCGCGCGCTATGCGGCGTGGATCGGCGCCACGAGCCTCGGCGTGCTCGCGATCGCGCATGCGGCAACCGCCGACGGCCTCCTCAACGCGCTGCTGGCCGCCACGATGTTCGACCTCTGGCGTCACCTGGAAAACGGCAAACCGGCGCCGCTGCGTCGCATGTACGCCTGGATCGGCCTCGGCATCCTGACGAAAGGACCGATCGCGATCCTGGTTCCTTTCGCGGTCGGCTTCCTCGCGTGCGTGCTCCAGCGCGATGCGCCGTGGGCCTCGCGCGTCCGGCGCTGGCTGCGGATCGTCGGCGATCCGGTCGGATGGGTGATCGCCCTCGCACTCGCCGCGCCCTGGTACGGCTATGCGCTCGCCGTGCACGGGCGCGCATTCATCGACGGCTTCATCATGAAACACAACGTGGAGCGCTTCAGCGGTACGCTCGAAGGCCACGGCGGCAGCATCCTGTATTACGTCGTCTTCGCGCCGGTGCTGCTGCTGCCCTGGACCGAACTCCTCGGCGCGGCGCTGCGCGCGCTGCGCGCCGATCTCGGCCAGCCCGCGACGCGCTACCTCTGGCTGTGGTGCGGCTTCGTGCTGGCGTTCTTCTCGCTGTCCGGAACCAAGCTGCCGCACTACGCGCTCTACGGCCTGACGCCGCTCTTCGTGCTCCTGGCGCGCCACCGCGACGACGTCCGACGCCCGGCCGCCGCGCTGGCGTTTCCGACGCTGCTGCTCGCGATCGCGCCGGCGGCGCCGTGGCTGCTGCAGGCGTTCGCGGCGCGCGACACCGCGACGCGCGCCCGCTTCTACGCCGAACTCGCGGCGCACGCGCTCGAGGCGGCGCCCACGACGTTTTACGTCGCTGCGTTCGGTGCGCTGGGCATCTGGATCGCGTTGCTCGCGACGCAGCCGGCGGCGCGCCTGCGGCTTCTCGCTGCGGGCGCTGGACTATGTGCGTTCGTGCTCTGCTATGCGCTGGCGCCGTGGATCGGCGAGGTCCTCAACGGCCCGGTCAAGCGCGCCGGCTTCGCGGCCCGGGCGCTGCCGGAACCGGCGGTGCAATGGAACATCGGCGCGCCGAGTTTCAGCGCCTACGCGGGCCGCAGCACGCCGGCACGCGCTCCGGAGCCGGGCGAACTCGCGCTGACACGCGACGATCGGCTGCCGGCCGACCTCGACGGCTATCGCATCCTGTACCGCGAAGGCCCCATCGTGCTGCTGCGGCGCGAGAAGTAGCGCGCCGGCCGCAAGTCGCTCCGCGCGGACATCGGGGCCTGGCGGCCTACCTGGAGAAGTCGGCAGGAAAGTCGCCTTCGTAGGTGCCGGCGAGGTGCGCATCCTGCAGCGTGAGTTGCAGGCTTGCCGTGCAGCCCTTCGGCCCGCCGGAGTCGGCGGGCTGCCGTACCTTCAGCTTGCCGTCGGCAAACGTCCCGACGAGCTCATGCGAACCGAAGCTGCAGGGATAGTTCTTGGCGTTGACGTTGACGACGAGCGTTCCGGTCACCTTGCCCGCGTCGACCGACTTGATCTCCAGCGTCGCCGACGCCCGCTGCTTCGGAAACGAGATCGTGCCGCTGAACTTCCCCGGCGCCAGGTCTTCGGCGCTGGCCATCGCCAGCCAGCCCAGCGAGCCGGCCAGAACGATTCCGCGAAGTGTTTGACGCATCATGATCGACCCTTCCCGAAGCGAATGAGGGCGCAAGAATATCAACCGAATCGCGCGGTTCGACATTCCGTCCGCACCCTTCGCGCGTGCCGCAGGTCGCCGGCGCGGCCGAAGGAGCCTTGAGCGCGAGATCGTGTTACCATCCACACGGATGGTGCATGGATGTCGTTAGGAAGGCGCCTGGAGGGTAGCCGCATGAGCAAGCTTCGCCTCGTCGAGGCGCGCCGCAAGGAAGCGGATTCCGAGAAGATCACGATCAACCTCGGCTTCGTCGACCTCGGGCAGGTCGACCTGCTGGTGCGCGAGGGCTTCTATTCGAACCGGACCGATTTCATCCGGACCGCGATCCGCAACCAGTTGGGCGCACATGGCGACGCCCTGCGGCAAACGGTGGCGCGGCGATCGATGGTCCTCGGTCTGCAGCGCTACACGCGGCAGGACCTCGAGGCCGTGCGCGCGGCCGGCGAGCAGTTGCACATCCAGGTCCTCGGCCTGGCGACGATCGACGACGACGTGCCGCCGCAGCTTGCTCTCCAGGCCATCGCCTCGATCGAGGTGCTCGGTGCGCTGCGCGCGAGCCCGCGGCTGAAGGCCGCGCTCGCCGATCGCATCCGCTGAATCGACCCGCGCAAAGGACGATCCGAGATGATCGGCAGAGGATTACCCGGTGCCGTTTTCGAAGCCCTGCGACTGACGCGCGCGGGGCGGCTTCTCGAGGCCACGGCGCGCATCCAGCGCGCACTGCACCGCGCGGCGGGCGACGCGGGCGCGGCAACGCGTCCCGTCGTGCCCCGTACGACGGCCGACGATGCGATCGACGTACCTTTCGTCGAGGTCGACGAGAACCGCCCGCCCCGTCGGACGCGCCCCGACGCGCCGTCCGGCCCGCGGATCCCGGAACGTTTCGAGGCCGGGAGCTACGCCCACGAACAGGGCGCGCGCACCTACCGGCTGTACGTGCCGGCCGACGGCGACGGTCGATCGCTCCCGCTCGTCGTGATGCTGCATGGCTGCACGCAGACGGCCGAGGATTTCGCGCGAGGCACGCGGATGAATCGTCTCGCGGCGCGCGCGCGCTGCCTTGTCCTGTATCCGGAACAGGCCGAGTCCGCCAACGCCTCGCGCTGCTGGAACTGGTTCCGCCGCGACCATCAGCAGCGCGACCACGGCGAGCCGGCGATCCTCGCCGGGATGACGCGCGAGATCGCCACGCGCCACGGTGTCGATTCGCGCCGCATCTATGTCGTCGGGCTTTCAGCCGGCGGCGCGATGGCCGCGGTGCTCGCGACGCTGTACCCGGAACTCTACGCAGCCGTTGGCGTGCATTCCGGCCTGGCGTTCCGGAGCGCGCACGACCTGCCATCGGCGCTGGCCGCCATGCGCGGGATGCCCTCCGCGGCGGAACCGTCGGCGGCGTCGCCGCAGGGGCACGCGACCCCGACGATCGTCTTCCACGGCGACCAGGATCGCACGGTGCACCCGCGCAACGGCGAGCGCGTCGCCGCGCATGCGGCGGCGGCGAATGCGGGCGCCGGCGAGGCGTTCGACGACGACGTCACGGTCGAGCACGGCGAGGCGCCCGGCGGCCATCGCTACACGCGAACGATCCATCGCGATCGAGACGGACACGTGCTGCTGGAACACTGGCTGGTCCACGGCGGCGGACACGCCTGGTTCGGCGGCAGCCGCGAAGGCTCGCATGCCGATTCGCGCGGACCCGATGCGTCGCGCGAGATGATCCGATTCTTCAGCGAGTGCGCGGTGGCGGAGGACGCGGCGTAGCGTCTGGGGCGGGGGCGTGGTCGAGGTGGTGGCGTCGCGCGTCTGCGGGCGCCCTCTCCCCCACCCCTCTCCCGCTTCGCGGGCGAGGGGAGTCACGGCGTCAGCCATTGACGGGGTGTAGGCCATTGCGACGACGAAACTCCCCTCGCCCGCGAAGCGGGAGAGGGGTGGGGGAGAGGGCGATCCAACGCAGGATGTCACACCGGCGGCAGCGCCTTCCACTCCTCGTCGCTGAACAGCCGCGAGCGCGTCAGGAAGCGCAGGCCGGTCGGACGCTCGAGCGAGAACATGCCGCCATTGCCCGGCACCGCGTCGATGATCAGGTGCGTGTGCTGCCAGTATTCGAACTGCGAGCGGCTCATGTAGAACGGCTGGCCGCCGATCTCGCCCAGCTGGACGTCGCTGTCCCCGATCAGGAACTCGCCGCGCCCAAAGCACATCGGCGCGCTGCCGTCGCAGCAGCCGCCCGACTGGTGGAACAGAAGATCGCCATGCTGCGCCTGCAGGCGCGCAATCAGGTCCAGCGCCGCCGGCGTTGCCGATACGCGCGTCGGCGTCACGCCGGACGCCGGAGTTTCCGCGGCCGTCGGATTGGTCTCCGTAGTGAGACTCATTTTGCACCTCGCTTCAAAAGGAAACGCCCTCCGCTGCAAGCAGGGAGGGCGTCGGACGATCAGTCTAGCCGCCGGCTCAGAAGAATCCGAGCGCGTTCGGGCTGTACGACACGAGCAGGTTCTTCGTCTGCTGGTAGTGGTCCAGCATCATCTTGTGGGTCTCGCGGCCGATACCCGACTGCTTGTAGCCGCCAAAGGCCGCGTGCGCCGGATACGCGTGATAGCAGTTCGTCCACACGCGACCGGCCTGGATGCCGCGACCCATGCGGAATGCGCGGCTGCCATCGCGCGTCCAGACGCCGGCGCCCAGGCCGTAGAGCGTGTCGTTGGCGATGGCCAGCGCTTCGGCCTCGTCCTTGAAGGTCGCCACGGAGACGACGGG
The DNA here is from genome assembly GCA_035524275.1 of Burkholderiaceae bacterium. GTDB lineage: Bacteria > Pseudomonadota > Gammaproteobacteria > Burkholderiales > Burkholderiaceae_F > DATKPC01. The sequence continues at coordinate 2,401 of DATKPC010000115.1, read as the reverse complement.
CCCGAAGATCTCCTCCTGGAAGATCCGCATCTTGTTGTGGCCCTTGAACACCGTCGGCTTGACGTAGTACCCGCCGGCGAGGTCGCCCGTCATCTTCGCCTGCTCGCCGCCGACCAGGCACTGCGCGCCTTCGTCGCGACCCAGCTTCAGGTACGACACGATCTTGTCGAGCTGCTCCGACGAGGCCTGCGCGCCGATCATCGTCGTCGGATCGAGCGGATTGCCCTGCTTGACCGCGGCGACGCGCTTCACGGCGCGCTCGATGAACTTGTCGTAGATCGATTCCTGGACCAGCGCGCGCGACGGGCAGGTGCAGACTTCGCCCTGGTTGAGCGCGAACATCGTGAAGCCTTCGAGCGCCTTGTCGAAGAACGCGTCGTCGGCCGCCATGACGTCGTCGAAGAACACGTTCGGGCTCTTGCCGCCGAGTTCCAGCGTGACCGGGATCAGGTTCTGGCTGGCGTACTGCATGATCAGGCGGCCGGTCGTCGTCTCGCCGGTGAACGCGATCTTCGCGATGCGGTTGGACGAGGCGAGCGGCTTGCCGGCCTCGAGGCCGAAGCCGTTGACGATGTTCAGCACGCCCGGGGGCAGCAGGTCGGCGATCAGTTCCGCGACGATCAGGATCGACGAAGGCGTCTGCTCCGCGGGCTTCAGGACGACGCAGTTGCCTGCGGCGAGCGCCGGGGCGAGCTTCCAGGCCGCCATCAGGATCGGGAAGTTCCACGGAATGATCTGGCCGACGACCCCGAGCGGCTCCTTGAAATGGTACGCGTAGGTCGTGTGGTCGATCTCGGCGATCGTGCCTTCCTCGGCGCGGATCGCGCTGGCGAAGTAGCGGAAGTGGTCGATCGTCAGCGGAATGTCGGCCGCCATCGTCTCGCGGATCGGCTTGCCGTTGTCGAGCGTCTCGGCGAGCGCGACGCGGTTGAGGTTGGCTTCGATGCGATCGGCGATCTTAAGCAGGATCCCGGAGCGCTCGGCCGGAGACGTCTTGCCCCACTTGTCCTTCGCGGCGTGCGCGGCGTCGAGCGCCAGCGCGATGTCCTTCTCGTTGGACCGCGCGACCTGGTTCAGGACCTTGCCGGTGATCGGGGTCAGGTTGTCGAAGTACTGGCCGTCGACAGGCGCCACCCACTTGCCGCCAATGAAGTTGTCGTAGCGGCTCTTGTACGGGTTGTCGACGGTAATGCCGTTGAGCGTCAAGCTGGCCATCCCAAGGTCTCCTTTCGTGTGGATCGAGTGCGGGATCCGGTGCGGGGTCGATGCCTCTGTCTTCTCGCGCGCGCCGGCGGGCCGACCGTCCCTTGCGGTCCGTCGGCGACGGCGCGCAGCGAGTCCGGACGGTTTCCAGCACGATGCGTACCAGCGGATATTTCGGCGCGCGCCCGGCGTGGACGCCTCGCCGCCGTCTCCGGTTGTTCCAGGGTGAAACACCTGCCGTCGCAGTTCGGTACAGGTCGGTACAACCTGGATCGGGCCTCGCAGGTCCTGTCCCGGTTCGGTGGCGCCTGCATTGCCACTCGAAATATTCAACGGTATATTTCCTGCAGGGTCAAGCCGCGCGCCCGCGTGAAGGCGTCGCCCGTACGCGTCGCACGGACGGATGAACGCGGCGCCCGCCGCGGAGGATTTCCACATGCGCGTCCAGCAGCGTCTCGTTGCCGGGTCCGTCGTCTCGATCCTGTGCGCCATCGCGAACATGCCGGCCCGGGCGGAGTCGTGCCCCGGCGGCTACGCGCCCGCATTCCACCTCGGCGGCGCGGTCGCGTCACCGCGAAACTACGACGCGGAGGAACTGGCGGGCCTGCCGTCGGCGCGCCAGTCGGTCGACTTCTACGCCGGCTCGTCGGGCCTGGTCGCGCAGACCTACGTCGGCGTACCGCTGATCGACCTGCTGACGAGCGCCCAGGTCGTCGTCGACGCCTCGATCAAGAACGACATCCTGCGCAAGTTCGTCGTCGTGACGGGCAGCGACTGCTACGAAACGATCCTTTCGCTCGGCGAACTGAGACCGGATTTCGGCGGATCGGCGCAGGTCCTCGTCGCCTACGCGACCGGCGACGGCAGCCCGCTGGGCGCCTCGGAAGGCGCGATGCGCCTTGTCGTCCCGGGCGACAAGAAGGGCGGCCGCTACGTCAGCAACATCGTGCGCATCTCCGTCCGGTCGGCGCGTTAGGTCGTCGCGTTAGGTCGTCGCTTGGATCGGCGGGTTACGGGCGCGACGGATCGCGCCGGCCCTCTCCCCCACCCCTCTCCCGCTCGCGCGGGCGAGGGGAGTTCCGGCGTCATCTAAGCGGACGTCGTGCGCCATCGCGACGACGAGACTCCCCTCGCCCGCGCAGTGTATAGACCGGGGACATAGGTAACAGGTGTTCGGGGACATGGGTGACACTTCTTA
>DATKPC010000114.1:0-84793 GCA_035524275.1 Burkholderiaceae bacterium | reverse complement strand
GGCGGTGGGGTGATGGGGACTGCCCTCTCCCCCACCCCTCTCCCGCGACGCGGGCGAGGGGTGAGGGAGAGGGCCAGGCGCGCCCGTTGCTACAGCACGTCGCAGCCGGGCGTGCCGGGCGCGCGGTCGGCGATGATCCCGATCTCCCAGCAGCGTTCCCCGAGGCTCTCGAATTCCTGGCGCACGCGTTGCGCGTCGGCGGTCGCGACGACGACGACCATTCCGATGCCGCAATTGAAGACCCGGTGCATCTCCGCGTCCTCGACCCGGCCGTGGCGCTGCAGCCAGTCGAAGATCGCCGGCCGCGCCCAGCTGCCGCGGCGTATCACGGCCTTCAGGTGCTCGGGCAGGATCCGCGGGACGTTCTCCAGCAGGCCGCCGCCGGTGATGTGCGCGAGTCCCTTGATGCGCAGCTTCTGCAGCACGGCAAGCACCGGCCGAACGTAGATCCGCGTCGGCTCGAGCAGCACGTGGCCCAGGGGGCGGCCGAGGAAGTCGTCGCGCAGGTCGGCGCCGGCGCCCTCGATCACGCGGCGCACCAGCGAATAACCGTTGGAATGCGGCCCGCTGGACGCCAGGCCGAGCACGGTGTCGCCGCGCCCGATCGACGCGCCGTCGATGATCCGGTCCTTCTCGACGACGCCGACCGCGAAGCCGGCGAGATCGTATTCGCCCGGCGGGTACATGTCGGGCATCTCCGCCGTCTCGCCGCCGATCAGCGCGCAGCCCGCGATCTCGCAGCCGAGCGCGACGCCGCCGACCACCGTCGCGGCGACCTCGACGTCGAGCCGGCCGCAGGCGAAGTAATCGAGGAAGAAAAGCGGCTTCGCGCCCTGGACGAGGATGTCGTTGACGCTCATCGCGACGAGATCCTGGCCGATCGTGTCGTGCTTGCCGAGCGCGAACGCGAGCTTCAGCTTGGTGCCGACGCCGTCGGTCCCGGTGACGAGGACCGGCTCGCGGTAGCCCTTGGGAACCTCGAAGAGCGCACCGAACCCGCCGATGCCGCTCAGGACGCCGGGGCCCAGCGTGCGGCGCGCCAGCGGCTTGATGCGTTCGACGAGCTCGTCGCCGGCATCGATCGACACGCCGGCCGCCGCGTAGGTGAGTGGTGACGTCATCCGGAAGACTCGGCGATGGGGTCCGAAGCCGTTGGCCGCGGACCGGCGCCCCACGCGGCGTTCGACGAACCTTTAGACTAGCAGATCATCCGAAAACGAGTCCGACGCATTGAAGCTCATCACTGCCGACCGGATCCAGGCCACGGTCTGGATCGGCACCGGTATCGCCGTGCTGGCGCTGCTGCTGGTCCTGGGGCCGGTGCTCACGCCGTTCGCGGCCGCGTCGATCCTCGCCTACCTGCTCGCGCCCGGGGCCGACTGGCTGCAGCGGCGGCGCCTGCCGCGCTGGCTCGCCGCGCTGCTGATGATCCTGCTGCTGGCGCTGGTCGTGCTCGGCCTGGTGCTGATCCTGGTGCCGGTCCTGCAGCGCGAGAGCACGGCGCTGCAGACGCAGTTCCCGCTGATGATCGCCCGCCTCAACGACTCGGTCGCGCCGCGCCTGCGCGACTGGTTCGGCGTCTCGGTGCAGTTCGATGCGCAGTCGCTGCGCGATCTCGTCGCCTCGCAGGTCGGCGCGCAGCAGGACCTCGCCGCGCTGGTCCTGCAGAAGCTTCGCGCCGGCGGCAGCGCGCTGCTCGGCGTCGTCGGCATGCTGGTGCTGGTCCCGGTCGTCCTCTTCTATGTCCTGCTCGACTGGCACACGTTCATGTCGCGGGTCGACAACCTGATCCCGCGCCGCTGGCATTCGGCGCTCAACGGCATACTGAACGAGATCGACGGCCTGCTGGCGCAGTTCCTGCGCGGACAGCTCACCGTGATGCTGGTCCTCGCCGCGTACTACTCCGTCGCGCTGACGCTGGCCCGCTTCGAGACCGCGCTGCCGATCGGCCTGCTGACGGGCCTGCTGATCTTCATCCCCTACGTCGGTTTCACGCTCGGCCTGCTGCTCGCGCTGTTCGCCGCCGCGCTGCAGTTCGGCGACACCTACGGCTTCGCGGCGGTCGCCGTGATCTACGGCGCCGGCCAGGTCCTCGAGGGTTTCTTCCTGACGCCGCGGCTCGTCGGCGAGCGCATCGGCCTGCACCCGCTGGGCGTCATCTTCGCCCTGCTCGCCTTCGGCCAGGTCTTCGGCTTCCTCGGCGTCCTGCTTGCGCTTCCGGCGACCGCCGCGATGCTCGTCGCTCTGCGCCGCGTCAAGCAGGCCTACTTCGCCAGCGATTTCTATCGCAAGGAATGACGCCGGCGCGCCAGCTGACGCTCGACCTGCTGCCCGCCGCCGAGCCGACGCTCGAGAACTTCGTCGTCGGCGCCAATGCGGAGGCGGTCGCGTCGCTGCGCGCCGTGGCCGCCGGCGCCGGGCCGCAGTTCGTCCACCTGTGGGGAACCGCGGGCTGCGGCCGCAGCCACCTCCTCCAGGCGCTGGTCCCGCGCGGCGCCGCGGCGCCGCGCGTACCGCGCTTCGACGCCGGGCAGCGGACCTATGCCGTCGACGATGTCGAGCAACTCGATGCCGCGGGACAGGCCGCCCTGTTCGCGCTGCAAAATGAAGTCCGTTCGCATCCGTCGGCGCGCCTCGTGACCGCCGCCGCCGCGCCCCCCGCGGGACTGGCGATCCGCGACGATGTCAGGACCCGCCTGGCGTGGGGCCTCGTCTACCGCATCGAGGCGCTGCGCGACGACGACCTGGCGCACGCGCTGCGCGCGCACCTCCAGCAACGGGGCGCGGCGCATGCCGACGACCTGATCCCGCACCTGCTGACCCGCCGGACGCGCGACATGCGGGCGCTGGTGGCGCTGCTGGATGCGCTCGACGCCTACGCGTTCGCGCTGCAGCGGGCGCTCACGGTGCCGCTGCTGCGGCAGTGGGAGGCCGAGCGGGAATCGGGAGGAGAGGCGGGAGGCAAGGCGGAAGGAGCGCCGGAAGGAAAGGCGGACGGGAAAACCGCGCAGGCAGCGGTTCGACGACCCGGCGGGGCGGACGACGACGGCTCCACGTAGAATCGTACGCGAATGAAGCTCGCCCTCTTCGACCTCGACCACACGCTGCTGCCGATCGACAGCGCCGACTCCTGGACCCGCTACCTCGTACGCGTCGGCGGCCTGGACGTCGCCGCACACGACCGGCGCCTGCGCGAATTCGGCGCCGGCTACCACGCCGGTTCGTTCGACGTCGACGGCTACCTCGCCTACCAGATGGGACTGCTGGCGAGCTTCCGGCATGCCGACCTCGTGGGCTGGCGCGACCGCTTCGTCGCCGAGCGCGTGGCGCCGAACGTGCGGCCGGAAGCCCGGGCGCTGATCGACGCGCACCGCGGCGACGAATCGCTCGTCGCGCTCGTCACCGGGACCAACCGCTTCGTCACCGGGCCGATCGGCGCGCTGTTCGGGGTGCCCGACGTCCTCGCCGTCGAGCCGGAGCGCGGCCCTGACGGCGAGTTCACGGGCCGCTATGTCGGCACGCATACCTATCGCGAGGGCAAGGTGCGGATCGTCGAACAGTTCCTCGAGGCGCACGGCACGCGGCTCGACCGCGTCGCGGACAGCACGTTCTACAGCGACTCGGTGAACGACCTGCCGCTGCTGGAGCGGGTCGACAACCCGGTGGTCACGAACGGCGACGCGGCGCTGCGGCGTATCGCCGCCGAACGCGGCTGGCGGACGCTCGACCTCTTCGAGCTCGCCCCCCGATGATCAAGCGCCTCGTCACGCGCGTCCGCTCGCTGCTCGCCGGTCGCGGCCGGTCCCGCCGGGAGCCGAAGCACATCGCCGCGGCCGAGCACGGCATCGATCGCGAGCGCGTCGCGCGCTCCGCCATACGCGTCTGCGATACGCTGCAGAAGGCCGGCCATCGCGCCTACATCGTCGGCGGGGCGGTCCGCGACCTGCTGCTGGGGGTCGTCCCGAAGGACTTCGACGTCGCCACCGACGCGACGCCGGAGCAGGTGAAGTCGCACTTCCGGCGCGCGATCATCATCGGACGCCGCTTCCGGCTCGTGCACGTGATGTTCGGCTCCGAGACGATCGAAGTCTCGACGTTCCGCGCGCTGCAGACCGACGACGTCGCGACCGACGCGCACGGGCGCGTGCTGGCGGACAACGTCTTCGGGGCCCAGCACGAGGACGCGGCGCGGCGCGACTTCACGATCAACGCCCTCTACTACGACCCGGGCACCGAGACGGTCCTCGATTACCACGACGGCGTCCGCGACCTGAAGCGCCGGCGGCTGCGCATCATCGGCGACCCGGCGGCGCGCTACCGCGAGGACCCGGTGCGCATGCTGCGCGCGGTCCGCTTCGCGGCCAAGCTGGGGTTCGAGATCGATGCGGCAACCCGCGCGCCGATCGCGGAGCTCGCGGAACTGATCGAGAACGTCCCGGCGGCACGGCTGTTCGACGAGATGCTGAAGCTGCTGACGAGCGGTCATGCCGTCGCCTGCATCACGCGGCTGCGCGCCGAAGGGCTGCACCACGGGCTGCTGCCGCTCCTCGACGTGATCCTGGAGCAGCCGGAAGGCGAGCGCTTCGTGATGCTGGCGCTATCGCGGACCGACGAGCGCGTCCGCGCCGGCAAGCACATCGCGCCGGGCTTCCTCTTCGCGACGCTGCTCTGGCACGAGGTCCTCGCGCAGTGGAATCGCCGCATCGCCGCCGGCGAGCAGCGGATTCCGGCGCTGGGCGAGGCGATCGACGACGTCATGGAGGCGCAGACCGAGAAGCTCGCGATCCAGCGCCGCTTCACGGCCGACATGCGCGAGATCTGGATGCTGCAGCCGCGGTTCGAGCGGCGGCAGGGCCAGGCGCCGCAGCGGCTTCTCGAACATCTGCGGCTGCGCGCCGGTTATGATTTTCTCCTGCTGCGATGCGCCTCCGGCGAATGCCCGGCCGAGCTCGGCGAATGGTGGTCGGCTTTCATCGACGGCGCGCCGGAGCAGCGCGAGCTGCTGCTGCGCGGGGCCACGGCGGCCACGCCGGCGGGCACCGCGCGGCGCCGGCGCCGGCGAGGCAAGTCGCGGCCGCCCGAAGGCGGCCAGGAATCGACGGCGGACGCGTGACGAACGAGGGCGACGGATCTTGAAACGGCGTGCATACATCGGGCTGGGGGCCAACCAGGGCGACCTGGAGGCCACGCTGCGGGTCGCGATCGACTCGCTCAAGCCGATCGAGCAGTCGCAGTTCATCGCGGCGTCCCCGTGGTACCGCAGCGCGCCGGTCGACGCGACGGGCCCGGACTTCCTGAATGCCGTGGTCGCGCTCGATACCGAGCTGGAGCCCTACGGCCTGCTGCTGCACCTGCTCGAAATCGAGGTCATGCTCGGGCGCAAGCGGCACGGGCCGGACGCCCGCAAGAACGCGCCACGCAACGTCGACCTCGACCTGCTGATGGTCGGCAGCCTGATCATCCGCAGCACGCCGCTCACGCTGCCGCATCCGCGGATGCACGAACGCGCGTTCGTGCTGCGGCCGCTGCTCGACCTCGCGCCCGACGTCGCCGTGCCGGGGCATGGACGTGCCGCGGAGCTGCTGCGGCGGATCACCGACCAGCGCATCGAGCCTTTCACGGCGCCATGGCCGACCGATACGTGACCGGGGCGCGCGACCCGCGCCGACCAAGGGAAGCGGACCAGCGATGAAAGTGGTGCGGACGATCCACGAACTGCGGGCGCAGCTGCGGGGGCAGAACCGTATCGCCTTCGTGCCGACGATGGGCAACCTGCACGATGCCCACCTGGCCCTGATGGCCATGGCGCACCGCCACGGCGATCCGGTCGTGGCGTCGGTCTTCGTCAATCGGCTGCAGTTCGGCCCGAACGAGGACTTCGACCGCTATCCGCGGACGCTGCAGGACGACATCGAGAAGCTGCAGCGGCAGAACCGCGTCTATGCGCTGTTCGCGCCCAGCGAGGACGAGATGTACCCGGAGCCGCAGACCTACCGCGTGTTCCCGCCCTCCGACCTGGGCGACATCCTCGAAGGCCAGTTCCGCCCCGGTTTCTTCACCGGCGTGACGACCGTCGTGATGAAGCTTCTCGCGTGCGTCCAGCCGCAGGTGGCCGTGTTCGGCAAGAAGGACTACCAGCAGCTGATGATCATTCGGAACATGTGCCGGCAGTTCGCGATCCCGACCGAGATCATTCCCCACGAGACGGTACGCGACGTCGACGGACTGGCGCTGTCGTCGCGCAACCGCTTCCTTGGCGCGGCCGAACGGGTCGAGGCGCCGCGGCTCTACGCGGCGCTGCGGGCGCTGCGGGAAAAGGTTCGCGGCGGCCGCAGCGATTTCCTCACGCTGGAGGCGGAGGCCCGCGCCGAGCTCAACGCGCACGGCTGGGATACCGACTACGTGTCGGTGAGGCAGCGCATCGACCTCCGGCCGCCGGCGCCCGACGCGGTGCCGCCGCCGGAATCGCTCGTCGTCCTGGCCGCGTCCCGCCTCGGCTCGACGCGGCTGATCGACAACCTCGAGATCTGAACGACGCCGAAGGGGTGGTGCCGGGAGCCGGAATCGAACCGGCACGCTGTCGCCAGCGCGGGATTTTGAGTCCCGTGCGTCTACCAGTTCCGCCATCCCGGCACGGGCGCGCATTATCCCGAATTGCGGCGCGAGGCTCAAACCGCGCGGTTTCCTTCGCGCGGCGCGGGTCCGCCGGCTCCAACGATCGACGATCCGATGTCACTGACGCTGTCCGACTTCGACTTCCCGCTGCCAGCGGAACTGATCGCTCAGCGGCCGTTGCCGGACCGCGCGGCGAGCCGCCTGCTCGTCGTGCATCGCGACCGCCTCGAGGACCTGGTTTTCGCCGACCTGGAACGGCTGCTCGAACCGGGCGACCTGCTCGTCATCAACGACACCCGCGTCATCAAGGCGCGACTGCGGGGGCGGCGCGACAGCGGCGGGCGCGTCGAGGCGATGGTCGAGCGCATCGAGTCCGCGCATCGCGCGTGGGCGCTGTTGCGCTGCAGCCACGCGCCGCATCCCGGTAGCCGCCTGCATTTCGGCGGCCGCGGCGCGACAGCCGTCTCGGCGACGGTCGTGTCGCGGCAGGACGACCGGTACGAACTGGACTTCGACCGCGAGGTCGCGGCGACGCTCGAGGCGATCGGCGAGCTGCCGCTGCCGCCGTACATCGAACGCGCGCCGGACGCGGCCGACGAGGAGCGCTACCAGACGGTCTACGCGCGCGAGCCGGGCGCGATCGCGGCACCCACCGCCGGACTGCACTTCACGCCGGACCTGCTGCGCCGGCTGCAGCAACGCGGCGTCGAAAGCGCCTGCGTCACGCTCGACGTCGGCGCCGGGACCTTCCAGCCGGTCCGCTCGGAGCGCATCGAGGATCACCGGATGCACGCGGAACGCTACCGGATCGCCCACGACGCCGCCGCCGCCATCAATGCGGCGCGCACCGAAGGACGCCGCGTGATCGCCGTCGGCACGACGAGCCTGCGCGCGCTCGAGTCGGCGGCTGTCGGCGAGACGGGCGTCGACGACATGCGCGCCGACGCGCGGATCGCGGCCGGCGCCGGCGAGACGCGGCTCTTCATCACGCCGGGCTTCCGGTTCCGCATCGTCGACCGGCTGATCACGAACTTCCACCTGCCCAAGTCGACCCTCGTCATGCTGGTCGCCGCGTTCGCCGGGTTGCCGCGCATCCGCGCGGCCTACGCGCACGCGGTCGGGCAGCGCTATCGTTTCTTCTCCTACGGCGATGCCATGCTGCTGGATCGCCACGAACCGTGATGACCCACGCCGCGACCCGATGACGACCCGCTACGAAATCATCGCGCGCGACGGCGCCGCGCGCCGCGGCCGCCTTCACCTGCACCACGGCGTCGTCGAGACGCCGGTGTTCATGCCCGTTGGCACCTACGGGACCGTCAAGGCCATGGCGCCGGCCGAACTGGAGCAGCTGGGCGCCCGGATCGTGCTGGGCAACACGTTCCACCTCTGGCTGCGCCCCGGGACCGAGGTCGTCCGCGCGCACGGCGGCCTGCACCGTTTCATGGGCTGGCAGGCGCCGATCCTGACCGACTCCGGCGGATTCCAGGTCTTCTCGCTCGGCCACCTGCGCAAGGTGAGCGAGGAGGGCGTGCGCTTCCAGTCCCCGATCAACGGGGACCGGCTGCTGCTGACGCCGGAGGAGTCGATGCGGATCCAGGCCGCGCTGGATTCCGACATCGCGATGATCTTCGACGAGTGCACGCCCTACCGGCTCGGCAGCGGCGAGCAGTCGCGCCCTGCGACGCACGATGAGGCCGCCCGGTCGATGCGCCTGAGCCTGCGCTGGGCGCGGCGCAGCCGCGTCGAGTTCGATCGCCTCGGCAATGCCAACGCGCTGTTCGGGATCGTCCAGGGCGGCATGCACGAGGACCTGCGCGACGAGTCGATCGCGGCGCTGGCGGAGATCGGCTTCGACGGCTACGCGATCGGCGGCCTGTCGGTCGGGGAGCCCAAGGAGGAGATGCTGCGGGTGCTTCGGCACGCGGCGCCCCGCCTGCCGGCGGACCGCCCGCGCTACCTGATGGGCGTCGGCACGCCGGAGGACCTCCTCGACGGGATCGCCTGCGGCGTCGACATGTTCGACTGCGTCATGCCGACGCGCAACGCGCGCAACGGCTGGCTGTTCACCGGCCAGGGCGACATCAAGATTCGCAACCAGCGCTACCGGATGGATACCGCCCCGCTGGAACCCGGTTGCGCCTGCTATACGTGCCGGCACTTCACGCGCGCCTATCTGCACCACCTGCAGCGGGTCAACGAGATCCTAGGCGCCCGCCTCAACACGATCCACAACCTGCACTTCTACCTCGACCTGATGGCGCGCGCGCGTGCCGCGATCGAGGCGGGCCGCTTCGCGCATTTCGCGGCGGCGGTGCGCGCGGCACGCGCGCCGGAGGCGGAGCGGCCGACCGGCGACAAGGACCCGGCCGACGCCGCGTCCGGTGGGGTCGACGGCCCCCCGCTATAATTTACGGTTTGCCGCGAACGCCGGCAGGGCCGCGACTGCGGGCCGGCGAGATGTCGGACGACGGCACGCAGCACCACGACAGAACAAGGCAGGAGGCCGCATGTTCATGATCAGCAATGCCTACGCGCAGGGCGCCCCCGCCGGCGCCGGCGACTCCGGGATGATGTCGATCTTCTTCATGGTCGCGATCTTCGTCGTCTTCTATTTCCTGATGATCCGGCCGCAGGTGAAGCGGCAGAAGGAGCACAAGGCGATGGTCGATGCGCTCGGCAAGGGCGACGAGGTCCTCACCTCCGGCGGCATCGTCGGCAAGATCACCGAGATGGGCGACCAGTACGTCACGCTGCAGGTCGGCTCGGTCAACGACAAGCCGATCGAGATTTCGATGCAGCGCAGTGCCGTGCAGACGCTGCTGCCGAAGGGCACCGTGAAGGGCAAGTAGGTGAACCGCTACCCCGCCTGGAAGTACGTGCTGATCGCGGTGGCCGCGGTCTTCGGCCTGCTCTACACCGCGCCCAACTTCTTCGGCGAGCTGCCGGCCGTCCAGGTCTCGTCGGTCAAGGCGACCGTGAAGGCCGACGAAGCGCTGCTCACGCGCGTGGAATCGACGCTCGCCGAAGGCAAGATCGACGCGGTCGGCGTGTCGCTCGACCAGATCGGGCTCAATTCGACGATCCGCGCGCGGTTCCGCGACGCCGACACGCAGCGCAAGGCGCGCGACCTGATCGACGAGAAGCTGAACCCGAACCGCGCCGAGCCGACCTACATCGTCGCGCCCAACCTCGTCTCCAGCACGCCGCCGTGGCTGCAGGCGCTGCGCGCGCTGCCGATGTACCTCGGCCTCGACCTTCGCGGCGGCGTCCACTTCCTGATGCAGGTCGACACCGCGGCCGCGCTGGCGAAGCGGGTGCAGGCGCTGGAGTCGAGCGTCCGGACGACGCTTCGCGCCAAGGAGATCCGCCATGGCGGCGTCGCGCGCGACGGCAAGCTGATCACGGTGCGCTTCCACGACGCGGCGACCCGGACGCAGGCGGAAAACGCGATCCACGACGCGCTGCCGGAGCTCGCCGTCACCGAGGGCGCCGACGCCAACGGCGACCCGACGCTCGTGGCGCAGATGACGCCGCAGGGCGAGGCGTCCGTGCTGGACACGGCGCTGAAGCAGAACATCACGACGCTGCACAACCGGATCAACGAGCTTGGCGTCGCGGAGCCGGTGATCCAGCAGCAGGGCAGCGATCGCGTCGTGGTCGAGCTGCCCGGCGTCCAGGACACCGCGCGCGCCAAGGACATCATCGGACGCACCGCGACGCTGGAAGCGCGCCTCGTCGACGTGTCCGCGGAAGGCGCCGCGGCGACGACCGGCGCGGCGCCGGTGCCGTTCGGCTCGGAGCGCTTCACCGTCGGCCGCGGCACGCCGGTGGTGCTGAAGAAGGACGTGATCTTCTCCGGCGAGCAGCTCGAGGGCGCGCAGACGACTTTCGACGAGCGCCAGCAGCCGGCCGTCTCGATCAAGCTGAACGAGAGTGCCGGCAGCATCATGCGCCGCGTCACGCGCGAGAACCTCAAGAAGCCGATGGCGGTCGTGCTGTTCGAGAAAGGCCGCGGCGAAGTCCTGACGGTCGCGACGATCCAATCGGAGTTCGGTTCGCAGTTCCAGATCACCGGCCTGGGCAGCACGCAGGTGGCCAACGACCTCGCGCTGCTGCTGCGCGCCGGCGCGCTGGCGGCGCCGATGGAGATCGTCGAGGAGCGCCTGATCGGCCCCAGCCTCGGTGCGGAAAACATCAGCTCCGGCTTCCACTCGACGCTGTACGGCTTCGCGGCCATCTCGGTGTTCATGTCGCTGTACTACGTCGTCTTCGGGCTGATCTCGGTGCTGGCGCTGGGATTCAACCTGATGCTGCTCGTCGCGCTGCTGTCGCTGCTGCAGGCGACGCTGACGCTGCCGGGCATCGCGGCCATCGCGTTCACGCTCGGGATGGCGATCGACGCCAACGTGCTGATCAACGAGCGCATCCGCGAGGAACTGCGTCGCGGCGCGACGCCGCAGCAGGCGATCATGCACGGCTACGAGCGCGCGTTCTCGACGATCCTCGACTCGAACGTGACGACGCTGATCGCCGGCATCTTCCTGTTCCTCCTGGGGTCCGGACCGGTTCGCGGCTTCGCCGTCGTGCACTGCCTGGGCATCCTGACGTCGATCTTCTCGGCGGTGTTCGTCTCGCGCGGCGTCGTCAACCTGATCTACGGCTCGCGGCGCCGGCTGCAGGCGCTGTCCATCGGACAGGTCTGGCGCCCGGGCAGCGTCGCGGCGAAGGGTTGACGAGCGCTTGACCGGGTGATCGTCGCGCGGTAGCGGCGCCACGCAGCGGGCCGCCGCGCGACCGACTGGAGCTTCACGATGGAATTCTTCCGCATCAGCCGCACGATTCCGTTCATGCGGTATTCGCTGATCTTCAACGTGATCTCGCTGATCACGTTCCTGATCGCGGTCGGCTTTCTCGTCCTGCGCGGCCTGAACCTGTCGATCGAGTTCACCGGCGGCACGGTCATGGAAGTCGCGTACCGCGACGCGGCGAATCTCGAAGCGATCCGCGCCGTGATCGACAAGCAGAAATGGGGTGAGTTCCAGGTCCAGAGCTTCGGCGCCGCCAACGACGTGCTGATCCGGCTGCCGGCCAAGCCGGGCCTGTCCTCCGGCCAGCAGGCGGAGATCATCTTCACCGGCCTCACCGCGGCGCCGGCGACCGGCGAAGCGGCCGCGTGCGCCGACCTGCACCAGGCCTACGCGAAGCTTGCCGCCGTGCCGGCGGCGCAGCGCGACGCAGCGGCGTCGGAGTCCTACCAGAAGCAGGCCAAGGAGCTGGCGGGCCAATGCACCGAGCTGCGGCGCATCGAATTCGTCGGCCCGCAGGTCGGATCCGAGCTCGCGCAGGACGGCGCGCTCGCGCTGCTGATGGTTTCGCTCGGGATCATGGCGTACCTCGCGCTGCGTTTCGAGTGGAAGTTCTCGGTCGCGGCGATCATCGCGAACCTGCATGACGTCGTGCTCGTCATCGGGATGTTCGCGATCTTCCGCTGGGAGTTCTCGCTCCCGGTGCTCGCCGCGGTGCTCGCCGTCCTCGGCTACTCGGTCAACGAATCCGTGATCATCTTCGACCGGGTCCGGGAGCACTTCCGCACGATGCGCAAGGCGACCGTCACCGAGGTCATCGATTCCGCCATCACGGCGACGATCTCGCGCACGATCATCACGCACGGCTGCACGCTGATGATGACGCTGTCGATGCTGATCTTCGGCGGCCCGGCGCTGCACTACTTCGCGCTGGCGCTGACCATCGGGATCCTGTTCGGCGTCTACTCGTCGGTGTTCGTCGCCGCGGCGATCGCGCGCTACCTCGGGGTCAAGCGCGAGGACCTGGTGAAAGCGGTGCGCAAGGACGAGCAGCAGGTCGTGCCCTAGGGTCGGCGCTGCGTCGGCCCTCTCCCCCACCCCTCGCCCGCGTCGCGGGAGAGGGGCGATCCGGCGTCGAGAATTGAAACATCGCCCCAACGGCTGACGCCTGGACTCCCCTCGCCCGCGCGAGCGGGAGAGGGGTGGGGGGAGAGGGTCGATGCCCGGCCCGCCGCGCTCAGCAGCGCCGCGCCAGTTCCGCCGCGGCGCCGATGTACGTTGCCGGGGTCAGCCGCAGCAGGTCGTCGCGGGCCTGCGGCGGGATCGGCAGCGTCGCGATGAACGCCTGCAGGTCTTCGCGCGTGATTCCGCGGCCGCGCGTCAGCGCCTTCAGCTTCTCGTAGGGCTCCGGTACCGCGTAGCGGCGCATCACCGTCTGCACCGCCTCCGCGAGCACCTCCCAGGCGCCGTCCAGATCGGCTGCCAGCGCGGCGGCGTCGACCTCGAGCTTCGCCATCCCGCGCAGGCACGCGTGATAGGCCACCAGGCAGTAGCCGAAGGCCACGCCGAGGTTGCGCAGCACCGTGGAATCGCTGAGGTCGCGCTGCCAGCGCGAAACCGGCAGCTTGCCGGCCAGGTGCTGCAGCAGCGCGTTGGCGAGCCCGATGTTGCCCTCGGAATTCTCGAAGTCGATCGGGTTGACCTTGTGCGGCATCGTCGAGGAGCCGACCTCGCCGGCCACGGCCTTCTGGCGGAAGTAGCCGAGCGCGATGTAGCCCCAGACGTCGCGGTCGAAGTCGAGGAGGACGACGTTGGCGCGGACGATGGCGTCGAACAGCTGCGCCATGTAGTCGTGCGGCTCGATCTGCGTCGTATACGGATTGAACTCGAGGCCGAGACGCCCGACGACGCCGCGCGCGTGGGCCTCCCAGTCGACCTCCGGGCAGCTCACCCGGTGCGCGTTGTAGTTGCCCACCGCGCCGTTGAGCTTGGCGCGCAGCGGCACCGCGTCCAGCGCCGCGATCGCCGCCTGCAGGCGCGCCGCGAAGTTGGCGAATTCCTTGCCGACGGTCGTCGGCGTCGCCGGCTGGCCATGCGTGCGCGCCAGCATCGGCACGTCGGCGTGCGCGTGCGCCGCATCGCGCAGCGCGGCATGGATCGAGGCCAGCGCGTCGCGCACGACGCCGCGGCCGTCGCGCAGCATCAACGCGTGCGCGACGTTGTTGATGTCCTCGGACGTGCAGGCAAAGTGGATGAATTCCAGCGAGGCCACGACACCGGGCAGCGAGCCGCCCTTTTCCTTGAGCCAATATTCGACGGCCTTGACGTCGTGGTTCGTGCGCGCCTCGATCGCCTTGATGCGCTCGCAATCCGGGAGGCTGAATCCGTCGACCAGCGCGCGAAGCGCGCTCACCGTGTCGGTCGGAAACGGGGGCAGCTGCGGCAGGCCGAGCGTGGCCAGCGCGACGAGCCATTCGATCTCGACACGCACGCGGGCGCGCATGAACGCGAACTCGGAGAAGATCGACCGCAGCGCCGCAACCTGGTGACCGTAGCGGCCGTCGAGCGGCGAAAGCGCGGTGAGTTCCGAGAGCGGCAACGCCTCGGCGACGGGCGCGGCCGACGACGCGACAGCAGATGGCGAGGAAGACGGGGTAGCGGACACGACGCGGGACCTTGCGGATCGGTCGGGTCGGCCGGACCGGCCGGAACGACCTTGTCATCGCGAACGAGTCTAGCATCGACGATCCGCGGCCCCGATCGCTGGCGGGCGGCGAACGCGTTGATATACTGGGCTTCCTGCGTTCGCAAGCCTCGACGTGTCGAAGAACCTGCGCCTGATATCGGCTCCAACCAGCCCCTACGCCCGCAAGGTGCGGATCGTGATGGCCGAGAAGCGGATCGAGTGCCAGGTCGACAACGAGGACGTGTGGTCGGCGGCGACGCGGATCCAATCGTTCAATCCGCTCGGGAAGGTGCCTTGCCTGATCCTCGAGGACGGCACGGCCGTCTACGATTCGCGGGTGATCGTCGAATTCCTCGACACGCTGACGCCGGTGGCGCGCCTCATTCCGGCGGGCGGCCGCGAACGCGTCGAGGTCAGGACCTGGGAGGCGCTCGCCGACGGACTGCTGGACGCGGCCGTGCTGCTGCGCCTCGAGCGGACGCAGCGCACGCCGGCGCAACAGTCGGGCGCCTGGGTCGCGCGGCAGGAAGCCAAGGTCGGCGCCGCGATCGAAGCCATGGCGCGCGGGCTCGGCGAACGAACCTGGTACGTCGGCAACGGCTGCTCGCTGGCCGATATCGCCGTGGGCTGCGCGCTGGCCTATCTCGATTTCAGGTTTCCGGAATCCGCCTGGCGCGCCGACCACCCGGCGCTTGCCCGGCACGTCGACAAGCTGGGCGCACGCCAGAGCTTCATCGATACGGCGCCGCCCCGCTAGGCCCCCGCCCCCGGCGCCGCGCGGCGCCGATTCAAGCGGCCGCGCCGCTGCGCGCCACGTAGCTTCCGCTTCGTCCGCCGTGCTTCTCCAGCAGCCTCACGCCATCGATCACCATCGCGCGATCGACGGCCTTGCACATGTCGTAGACGGTCAGCAGGCCGACCTGCACCGCGGTCAGCGCCTCCATCTCGACGCCGGTCCGGCCGCGCGTCTCGACGGTTGCCGTGCAGGCGACGGCGCCCGCGACCGCGTCGATGGCGAAATCGACCGCGACGCGCGTCAGCGCCAGCGGGTGGCACAGCGGAACGAGGTCGGCCGTGCGTTTCGCGCCCTGGATCGCCGCGACGCGGGCCACGCCGATGACGTCGCCCTTGCCGGCGGCGCCCGCCGCAATCATCGCCGCGGTGGCCGGAAGCATCGTGATCCGGCCAGTCGCGACCGCGACGCGGTGCGTCTCCGACTTCTCGCCGACGTCGACCATGTGGGCCTTGCCCGCCGCATCGAAATGGTTGAACTCGCTCATCGCGCGATCGCCTGCATCGAAACGATATGTAGCACTTTATTACGTCCACGCTCCGCGCGGCTGCCGGGGGCTCCGCGGGGACGGAATATCATAGAAATCGTCCGGCGACCGCCCTGCCTTGGCGCGCCGGCGCCGGCCGCTTGCCCATGAAAAAACCCGTTCCCGCCGATCCGCAGCCCGCGCCCGCGCGGCAGGCGCGTGCGCCGTTGCGGCGGCGCGCGCTCGTCGGCGCGCTGTGCGCGGCGCTGGCCGGAGCGCCGGCGACGCGCGCCGACGTGCCGAGCGATTCGCTGCCGACGCTCGGCGAGGCCGGCGGCGAGGAACTGTCGCCGCTCGAGGAGCGCAAGCTCGGCGAGGAGGCGATGCGCGAGATCCGGCAGGAGCCCACCTACCTCGACGATCCGGACGCGACCGAATACCTCAACAACCTCGGCTACCAGCTGGTCGCGGCCAGCCCGGCGCGACAGATCGATTTCCAGTTCTTCCTGATGCGCGACCCGATGATCAACGCGTTCGCGCTGCCCGGCGGGTTCGTCGCCGCGCATACCGGCCTGATCCTCCTGGCGCAGAACGAATCCGAGCTCGCCTCGGTGCTCGGGCACGAGATCGGCCACGTGCAGCAGCGCCACATCGCGCGGATGCTCGCCAAGCAGAAGGAAACGACCGCCATCGCCCTCGGGTCCCTGCTGCTCGCGCTGCTGGCGGCGCGCGGCGGATCCGGCCAGGCGACCGAGGCCGCGCTGATGGTGGGCCAGGCCGCGGCGATCCAGCGGCAACTCAACTTTTCGCGCGATGCGGAGCGCGAAGCCGATCGGGTCGGATTCCAGACGCTCGTCAACGCGGGCTTCGACGCCCGCGCCATGGTCGCCTTCTTCACGCGGATGCAGCAGGGCACGCGGATCTACGCGAGCGCCGCCCCGGCGTACCTGCAGACGCACCCCTTGACGGTCGAGCGCATCGCGGACATCGAGGACCGGGTGCGCCACACGCGGGTGCACCAGCATGCCGACAGCCTCGACTTCCATCTCGTCCGTGCCCGGCTACGCGTGCTGCAGGACGATTCGCAGCAGGGCGCGCGCGACGCGATGGCGTACTTCGACGAGCAGCTGCGCAACCACACGGCGGCCTCGGAGGTCGCGGCGCAGTACGGCCGCGCCGTCGCGGCGCTGCGGCTCAAGCAGCCGCAGCTCGCCCGCGATGCCGCGCAGGCGGCGCGCGCGCTGACGCGCGAGCCGTCGGCGCTGCTCGACAAGGTCGTCTTCGAATCGCAGTACGCAGCCGCGCGCAACGCGGACGAGCGGGCCGCCGCATTGCGCGCCGCCGCCGAGGCCACGGTCCACTATCCGGTCTCGCGCCTCGTCGCGATCGCGTACACGGACCTCCTGCAGCAGTCCGGCCAGCACGACAAGGCGATTGCCTACCTGCACGACGAACTCGGCCTCACGCACAGCGATTCGCTCTACTTCGAGCTGCTCGCGCGCAGCTACGAGGCGCTCAACAAGCACACGCTGCAGCACCAGGCGATCGCCGAGGCCTACCTGCTGCTCGGGTCGCGGCGGGCCGCCGTCGAGCAGCTGCAGCTCGCCCGCCGCGCCGGCGACGGCGACTTCTACGTCATGTCGGAGGTCGATGCGCGCCTGCACGAACTGCAGCAGCAGATCAAGGACGCCCGGAAGAGCGGGGACCCGGACGCGATGCGCTGAGCGCGCCCGCGTCACGCAGGCCGCGGATCCGGCTCGAACGCCAGCGCGCGCGGGATCTCGGCCCGCGGCCGGCGCCCGATCGCGACGGGCATGCCGCCGCTGCCGCTCCGCAGCCACGCAGTCCGCTCGCCGCGCAGCCACGCCTCGATCGCCTCGACGCCGAGCGGCGCTCCGCCGCCGTCGACGATGCGCTCGAGGACGAGCGCGCCGTCGCGGTCGTCGACGATCGCCGGTCCGATGTCGGTGTCGAGCCACAGCCGCCCGTCGTCGTCGAGCAGCGCGCGGCGCAACGCCGCGATGCGGCGCCCATCGTGCGCGACGATGCGGTCGCCGTCGAAGCGGCAGATCCACGGCGCGGCGGCAAGGCGCACGAAGACGCGCTGCGGGCCGTTCTGCAGGTACCAGCGACCGGAGGCATCCGCCGCATAGTTGCGGCCGATGAAGGCGCGGATCGACGCATTGCCGATCGGCTCGCCGCGCAGCAGCCAGTTGCCACGGCCGTCCAGCGCGAGCCAGCCGTAGACGTCCGGAACGTCGGGCCAGCGCGCCATCGCGGCGAGCACTTCAGGGTCCATGCCGAGGCATCTTAGCGCCGGCGATCCGCGCGCCGGCGCCTGCCGTGGCACGACCGTCGCGCGTCAGTCCAGGACGAACGACGAGACGGCATGCGCCAGGTCGCCGCCCTGGTCCTTCAGGCTGGAGGCCGCAGCCGCCGACTCCTCGACCAGCGCCGCGTTCTGCTGCGTCACGCGGTCCATCTGCGCGACCGCGGCGCTCACCTGCGCGATTCCGGTGCTCTGCTCGGTGCTCGCCGCGGCGATCTCCGCGATGAGGTCGGTCACGCGCCTGACATGCTCCACGATCTGGTCCATCGCCGCCCCGGCATCGCCGACGAGCCGGCCGCCGTCGGCGACCTTCGCGACCGACGAGTCGATCAGCGTCTTGATTTCGCGCGCCGCCTGCGCCGAACGCTGGGCGAGGCTGCGCACCTCGCTCGCGACGACCGCGAACCCGCGTCCCTGCTCGCCCGCGCGCGCCGCCTCGACCGCGGCGTTCAACGCGAGGATGTTGGTCTGGAACGCGATGCCGTCGATCACCGAGATGATCTCGGCGATCTTCCGGCTCGCGGCCGTGATGTCCTGCATCGTCACGACCACCTGCGCGACGACGCTGCCGCCGCGCTCGGCGGCGCCGGATGCGGCGACCGCGAGCTGGCTGGCGCGCGAGGCGGCGTCGGAGCTGTCGTGCAGCGTCCGGTTGAATGCGGCCATCGTCGCGGACGTCTGCTCGAGGCTGCTCGCCTGCTCCTCGGTTCGCGCGCTCAGGTCCGCGGCACCGGCCGCGATTTCCGATGACCCGGTGGCGATGCTGTCGGCGCCCTTGCGCACGCGCCCGACCAGACCGGCCAGGCTGTCGTTCATCGCCTGCAGCGCCGCGAGCATCTGGCCGGCCTCGTCGGTACTGTCGACGCTCACGCGCGAGCGCAGGTCGCCCGCGGCGACGGTCTGCGCGAGGCGCAGCGCCTGCGCGATCGAGCGCGTCGTCGTCCGCGCGACGACGACGCCGATCCATGCGGCCAGCAGCCCGCTGGCGATAATGATCGCGACGATTGCCGCGATTTCCCTTTGCCGCACGGCGACGCGCCCGGCGAGCTTCGCGTCGAGCACGGTGAACGCGGCCCGCACGAGGTCGAACTGCGCGTCGATGGCCTGCGTCATCGACGCGAAGTAGCTGGCCGGGGCGAGCGTCAGGTGATCGGCATGCGCGATCTGGTGCTCGATCAGCGCCAACGCGGCTGCCGCCGCGTCGGACGCCGTCGCGACGGGCTTGCGCAGCAGCGCATCGAGTTCGGCGTCGGCAGTCCCGGCCTTTTCCAGCGTCGTGCGAGCGTTGTCCAGGTACAGCCGGGCGAGATCGCCGCGCGAATCAAGCCGCTCGCGTTCCGCGGCGCTGGCATCCCCGCGGCCGAGGAGGAGCGCGCCGAGAGCGCGCGCCTGCCCCAGGCTCTCGGTCAGGTGCGGAAGATAGTCGAAGACCGCGACAATCAGGTAGTACGTGCCCGGTTCCGGATCCAACGCGAGCGTCGACACGTCGCTGATCTGCGCCAGCAGTTTCAGTTCGTCCGCGATCATCGCGGTGTGACGCCCGCTGCTCGCGGCGCCATCGATCCCCTTCGACTCCACGGCCTTGGCGAGGTCCTGCCACTGGCGCTGGATTCCGGACGCACGGCTCGTCAGCGCGTCGTTCCCGAGCGCCGGCAGCGAGCGCATCAGCGTGTCGAACGCGCGGTCGACCGCTTCCTTCCTTTCCTGCCGGGGCGCCGCCGCGTTGTCGCCCGAGGCGAGGTAGATTGCCGCCAGCCCGCGATGCTGCTGCGACAGCCGAATCAGCTCGAGCACGTCGCCGGCCGGGCGCATGCCCGCCGCCTCGTCGCGCGCGGTCGCGAGGTCGCCGAACGCCGTCCGCAGCACCAGCGTCGCCGGCACCGCGACCATGAACAGCGCCAGCGCGCCGATCAGCGCGAATTTCTGCCAGAACCTGAGGTTCGAAATCCATCGAGTCATGGAACGAAGGCCTGTATCGCCGGACGAATGCCGGCACGACCTGAAATGATAGGAATGCACCATCGCGGCGAATGCGAGAGATCCGCGCGTTCGACCACCCTAATCGGGAGAACTTCCCGTCGGCGGGTAGCCGGCGAGCCTATCCCTGCGCCAGGAAGCGCGCGATTCGCCGCGGCAAGTACTGCGGGTTCCCCGGGAACGGTCCGACGGTAAACCCGATGTGGCCGCCCTCGCGGGGGTATTCGAGCGTCACCGAGGCCGAAACCTCGCATCGACGCGGCAGGCTGGCGGCCGGCACGAACGGATCGTTGAGCGCGTTGATGACCAGCAGCGGCACCGCGACGTCGCGCAACCCCGGGCGCGCCGCGGCGCGCGACCAGTAGTCGTCGGCATCCCGATAACCGTGCAGCGGCGCGGTGAACGCGTCGTCGAAGTCGTGCAGGTCTCGAGCGCGTGCAATGCGCGCTCGTCGCGTGTCGTCCAGCAGTCGTGGAAAACGGTCGCACTTCTCAAGCGCCTTGCGCTTCAGCGTCGCGAGGAAGTGCCGCGTGTAGAGGCGGTTGAACCCGCGCCCGAGCGCCGCGCCGCCGGCCGCCAGGTCGAGCGGCGCGCCGACGGCCGCCGCCGCGCAGACGAAGTGCGCTTCGCTGCCGCGCTCGCCGAGCCATTTCGACAACGCATTGCCGCCGAGCGAGATGCCGACGGCGAACAGGCGCGCGGCCGGCCAGGCGCGTTGCACCCGACGCAGGATCCAGTCGATCTCCTGCGCGTCCCCGGAGTGGTAGGCGCGCGGCAGGCGATTCGGCTCGCCGGAGCAGCCGCGGAAGTGCGCGACGAGGCCGCGCCAGCCGAGCTGCTCCGCGCAGGCCATCAGCGCCCGCGCGTAGGGGCTGCTCGAGCTCCCTTCGAGGCCATGGAAGAGCGCCAGCACCGGCGCATCCGCCGCCGCCGCGGATGTCGTGAAATCGACGTCGATGAAGTCGCCGTCGGGGGTGTCCCAGCGTTCCCGCCGGTAGGCGACCGCAGCGCGCGGCGCCAGCGTCGCGGCGTAGATCGTCTGCGCGTGACCGCCGGGGAGCCACCAGGGCGCGACGTAGTCGGCAGGCACGGCGCCCGGCGAGCCGTTCATGCGTGCGGCGCGAATCCGCCCCCGCTCCCGTCCGCCCTCGGCGCGCGCGGCGGGGGGCGATCCGACGTCAGCACGCCATCAATGGAGCGTCCCGGACGGCGTCTCGGCGACCGGCGGCCGCCCTTCCGGCGCCTGCGAGGCATGATGCAGCATCATCTTCCAGCCCCCCGGCGTCTTCACGAATCCGTTCGTCGTGATGACGTGGACCACGCGCTGGCTGCGGCCCTGCGTGACGATCAGTTCCTCGATGACATTCGACAGCGCGATCGTGGGTGTCTCGAGCGATTTCTTCTGCACGGCCCGCATCCGGACCGGTCCGTCGGCGAGGATCGCCGCCCACGACGCGCGAACCGCGGCACTTCCCGTCAGGCGCGGGCCGCCCGGGTGGACGCAGCAGACGTCGTCATCGTCGAGCCACAACTCGTTCAAGGCGTCGACATCGCCCGCCTCGAGGGCGTCGTAGAACGCCTGCTCGCACTCGTCGGGCGACGCGAACAGCAGCGGCTTCGTCAGCGAATGCATGCGGATCGTGCGGCGGCGCGCACCCGTTCAGCCGTGACCGCGGACGACCTCGCCCGCCTTCAGCCGGTAGCGCGTGCCGCAATACGGGCACATCGCCTCGCCGGTCCGCGTCACGTCGAGGAAGATGCGCGGGTGGTGGTTCCAGACGGGCATCGCCGGGTTGGGGCAGAACGCCGGAAGGTCGCGCGCCAGCAGCTCGACGACATGGCCATTGTGGTTCGCGTTGGCGTTGGCAGTGGCCATGGTTCAGATCCGCGTCAACCAGGAGGAGTACTTCGGATTGCGCCCGTTCACCGCGTCGAAGAACGCGGCCTGGATGCGCGCCGTCACCGGCCCGCGCGTCCCGCTGCCGATCGGCCGCCCGTCGAGTTCGCGAATCGGCGTCACCTCGGCCGCCGTGCCGGTGAAGAACGCCTCGTCGGCGAGGTAGACGTCGTCGCGCGTCATGGGAACGGCGCTCACCGCCAGGCCGAGGTCGTGCGCGATCTCGATCACCGTGGCGCGCGTGATGCCCGTCAGCCCGGAGACCAGCTGCGGCTCGACGAGCTGCCCGCCGCGGACGATGAAGAGGTTCTCGCCGGCGCCTTCGGCGACGAATCCCTGCGTGTCGAGCAGCAGCGCCTCGTCGTAGCCGTCGCGGGTCGCCTCGAGATTCGCGAGGATCGAGTTGACGTAGTGGCCCGCGGTCTTGGAACGTACCATCGAGACGTTGATGTGGTGCCGGGCGTACGACGAGGTCTTGACGCGGATGCCGTGGTTCAGCCCGTCCTCGCCGAGATACGCGCCCCAGGGCCAGGCGGCGATCGCGACATGGACCTTGGCGCCCTTCGGGCTCACGCCCATCTTCTCCGAGCCGTAGAAGACGATCGGCCGCAGGTAGCAGGATTCCAGGCGGTTCGCGCGAACGACCTCGCACTGCGCCGCGGCCACCTGCTCCGGCGCGAAGGGGATCTCCATCATGAAGATCCGCGCCGAATTGAACAGCCGCGCCGTGTGTTCCTGCAGGCGGAAAATGGCGGTGCCTTCGGCGGTCTTGTAGGCGCGCACGCCCTCGAACACGGCCAGGCCGTAGTGCAGCGAATGCGTCAGGACGTGCGTCGTGGCGTCGCGCCAGGGCACGAGCCTGCCGTCGTTCCAGATCCAGCCGTCGCGATCTGCCATCGACATCGGAAATCCTCCCTAGGACCCGATATTGTAGTGGTTCAGGCAACGGCCCGCGCGAGCGGCGCTGCCGCGTCGCCGTGCAGCGGCTCGTCGGTCCGCAGGACGGCGCGCCAGAGCGCCTGGACGGCCGCCCGGTGGGCCGCGACGTCGGCGGCTTCGACGATCGCGGCCGGGTGCCCGTTCAGCCGCAGCGCGTGCTGCCGCCGCCGATACTCGCGGTAGGCGGTCGCGGCGCCATCGGCGAGCGCCATGTCGACGAGGCCGGCGTCCCCGGCGATATGCAGCAGCGCCAGGTTGCCGAGGTTGCCGAGCAGCCGCGGCTCGCGCGCGGCGCACGCGAGCACCAGGAACTGCACCGCGAACTCCACGTCGACCATCCCGCCGCGATCGTGCTTCACGTCGAAGCCGCCGCCGCGGCTGGGGTGCGCCGCCAGCATGCGCGCGCGCATCGCGACGACGGCCTGCGCCAGGCGATCGTGGTCGCGCGGCTGCAGCAGGACGGCGCGGCGAACCGCCTCGACGCGCGCGCCGACCTCGCGATCGCCCGCGCAGGCGCGCGCGCGCGTCAGTGCCTGGTGCTCCCAGACCCACGCGCCGGCCGCGCCGCCCCGCTGGTAGGCCTCGAACGCGTCGACGGTCGTCACGAGCAGCCCGGCGTTGCCGTTGGGCCTGAGCCTCAGGTCGATATCGAACAGGACGCCGCTCGACGTGTGCGTCGTGAGCCACGTGATCGTGCGGCGCGCGAGCTGGCCGTAGAGCTCGGCGGCGTCCGGGTGGTCGTCGTCGTAGACGAAGATCAGGTCGAGGTCCGACGCGTAGCCGAGTTCCTTGCCGCCGAGCTTGCCGTAGGCGACGACCGCGAAGCGCGGCGCGGCACGGTGCCGCCGCGCGATGCCGCGCCAGACATGCGCGATCGTCTCCTCGAGCGCGGCGTCGGCGAGCGCCGAGAGGTGGTCGGCGAGCCGTTCCAGCGTGAGGCGCCCCTCGAGGTCGGCCATCAGGAGCCGGAACACCTGCGCGTGGTGCGCGTCGCGCAGCAGGTTCATCTGGCGCTCGGCGTCCGGATGCGCGTCGTCGAGCTGTGCGCGCAGCGCCGCGCGCCACGCCCCCCAGTCGGGGTCGCCGCGGGTCGGGTCGGCGTGGTCGCGCTCGTCGAGCAGTTCGTCGAGCAGGATCGGATGCCGGACCAGGTAGTCGGTCGCCCAGCGGCTCGCCGCGAGCAGGCGCAGCACGCGGTCGCGTGCGCGCGGAAATTCGTCGAGCAGCGCGACATACGTGCTGCGCCCGGCAATCACCTCGACGAGGTCGATCGCACGCAGCAGGAGCTCGTCCGCGTCGGTACCGGCGTGCGCCTGCGGCTCGAGCTGGCGCGCGGACCGGCACAGCGCGCCCACCAGGCGTTCGATCGCCAGCCGCGCGCCGTCGGACGCGGTGCCCACGGGCCGCGAGCGCGCCAGCGCCGCGAGGCGCGCCGCGCCGGCCTCGGGGCGGTCGTAGCCGAGCGCGCTCAACCGCGCCTGCAGCGCGTCCTGCGGCGCGCCGAGCCACTCGGCGCCGTCGGACGCCTCGCCGCCGGACCCGGCGCCGGCGGCGGTCCGGCCCGCCGGCGCGAACACCGCGTCGAACGCCGCCGCGACACGCTCGCGGGCGCCCCCAAGCTCCTGCGCCAGCGCCTCGCCATCGCGGCGCCGCAGCAGCCGCGCGACGCGGTCGCGGGCCGCCGGATCGGGCGGGAAGAGGTGCGTCTGCGCGTCGTCGACATACTGCAATGCGTGCTCGACCTGGCGCAGCAGGACGTAGTCGGCGGCGAGCGCCGCGCCGCTCGCCGCGTCCAGCGCGCGGCAGTCGACCAGCGCCTCGAGCGCGACGAGCGTCGAGCGCGTGCGCAGGCGCGCGTCGCGGCCGCCCCGGATCACCTGCAGGGCCTGCGCGATGAATTCGATCTCGCGGATGCCGCCGCGTCCCAGCTTGACGTCGTCCTGCCGTTCCGGTCGTCCGGCGCCGCGCCGCGTGCGTTCCGCGCGGATCCGCGCATGCAGCTCGCGCAGCGCGGAAATCGCGTTGAAGTCGAGATACTTGCGAAAGACGAACGGCCGCACCAGGTCGTCCAGTGCCTTGCACTGCATCGCGAACGCCGCCGCGGAGGCGAAGACCGGCGCCGAGACGACGCGCGCCTTCAGCCAGGCAAAGCGCTCCCAGGCGCGGCCGTGGCGCACGAGATAGTCCTCGAGCATCGGCGACGACACCGCGAGCGGCCCGCTGTCCCCGTTCGGGCGCAGCCGCATGTCGACGCGGAACACGAAGCCCTCGGCCGTGGCGTCCGCGAGCAGGCCGATCAGCGCGCGCCCGAGGCGCTCGAAGAATTCCTGGTTGCCGAGCGGCCGCAGCACCGCGTCGTGCTGCGGCGGCCGCCGCAGGTCGCGCGTCTCCCCCTCCTGGTCGTAGACGAACACGAGGTCGAGATCGGACGAGACGTTGAGCTCGCCGCCGCCGCCCTTGCCCATCGCGACCACGAGAAGGTCCTGCGGCGTGCCGTCGCGCGCGCACGGCGTGCCGAAGCGCCGCGACAGGCCGTCGGCAACGGCCGCGACCCCGCGCTGCACCGCGACCTCGGCGAGCGCCGTCATCGCGCCGACGACCTCGGCCAGCGGCGCAACGCCCGCGACGTCGCGGACCAGCGTACCGAGCAGCACGAGGCGCCGGGCGCGGCGCAACGCTCGTCCGCAGGCGGCGACGCGGCGCTCCGCGTCGATGTCGGCGGCTTGCGGGTCGGCGGCGAGCAGGCGTTGAAACTCGGCGTCGATGCGATCGCGGTCCCACGGGCCGCTCGACAGCGTCGCGAGGACCTCGAACCTTTGGGCCTCGGTGCTCGAGGAGCCGAGCAGCGCCGCGAGCGTATGCGGGACGAAGCGCGTGCTGGCCAGCGCGACGCCCGCGGCGTCTCGCAGGACCGAAGCCGAAGCCGGACTGGACGTGCTTCCTGATGTCATGTCATGGGCATCCATCGGTGCGAAGCGAGGTCATCCGATCGGGGGGACAGCGGCACGTCATGGACCGCGGCGCGGGGCGAGCCATCTTCCCGACCAGGTAGGGTAACCTCGGCGCTGGGCTCGCGCTTCGCCGGACGTCGTTCGCCGGGCCCGCCGCCATCCCGACGCCACGATGCCAGATTCCGATTCGTCCCCCGAAGCCGGCGCCCCGGACGACATCGCCCGGCACCGTGACGAAGGCAGGATCGGCCACGCGATCGACGGCGTCGAAAGGGCGATCGAAGGCGCGGAGGAACGCGCCGCCCGCCGCGTCGGCATGCACGCCGTGCGTGCCTTCGAAGGCACGCTCAAGGTCATCGCCTGGTCGGTCGTCGGCGTCTACTTCGCGCTGGGACTCGCGGCCGTCGCCGCGCGCTACTGGTGGCTGCCGCGCGCCGACGCGCTGCTGCGCCCGACGATCGAGCGCGAAGTCTCGACGCTGCTCGGGCGGACGCTGAAGATCGGCCGCATCGACGCGACGTGGACCGGCTTGCTGCCGCGCCTGCGGATGCAGGGCGTCGAGCTGCTCGATGCGGACGGCGCGACCGCGGCGGCGCTGCCGCAGGCCGAGGCCGAGGTCTCGTGGCGCAGCCTGGTGACGCTGCAGCCGGTCTTCACGACCCTGACGCTCGAGGCGCCGGAACTCAGCGTCCGGCGCCTGCCCGGCGGGCGCTACGAGGTCGCCGGGTTCACGTTCGATCCGGCGGCCGAGGGCGACACGCGCGTCCTCGACTGGCTGCTGGAGCAGCCGCATCTCGCCGTCCGCGACGGGCGCGTGCACTACGTCGACGTGCACGACGGGCAGCGCGGCGCCGTCGCGGTCGACCTCGACGAGGTCAACTTCGTCTCGCGGCGCACGCTCGGAGGCCACCAGCTGGCGCTGCAGGCGCGGCCACCGGCGGACCTGTCCGACAAGCTCGACGTCCGCGTCGCGTTCACGCATCCGTGGCTCGCGCGGGCCTCCGACTTCAGGCGCTGGGCCGGGCACGTCTATGCGCAATTCGACTTCGCCGACCTGGCACGCGTCGCCGCGCTCGTCGGACCGGTCGAGATCGCCGGCGCGCCGCTCGCGGTGCGGCGCGCCCAGGGCGCACTGCGCCTGTGGCTCGATTTCAGCAACCTCGAGTCGCGCCGGCTGCGTGCCGACGTCGCGGCGACGGATGTCGACGTCAAGCTCGGCGCCGAGCTGGAGCCGCTGGTGCTCGCCTCGTTGAGCGGGCGTGTCACGCAGCAGCCGTGGGGCGGCGCGCACGAGGACGGCCAGGAGATCCAGCTGACGCATTTCGCGCTCGAGCAGGGCGAGCGGCTGCAGATTGCGCCGACCGACCTGACGCTGCGCTGGGCGCAGCCGCTGCCGGCGCCTGCCGGGGCCGCGGGCGCGACGTCGCCGCGCGACGAGCTGGCTCACGGCCAGTTCGAGGCGGGCCACCTGTCGCTCGCGCAGCTCGACGAGCTGGCGCGGCACCTGCCATTGCCGCGCGACGTCCACGACGCGATCGCGCGCAGCGCCGTCGCCGGCGACCTGACGCAGATGGCGCTCGCCTGGCAGGGCGACCCGACGCGGCCGCAGCACTTCAGCTTCAAGACGCGATTCAGCGGTCTGTCGATCCCGGCCGATGCCGCGCCGACGCCGGAGGGCGCGGTCGCGGCCGGCGCGGGCGACCGCGGCCTCCATCTCGGTCGACCCGGGTTCGAGCAGCTGTCCGGGAGCATCGACGCCACCGAGACGGGCGGCACGCTCGCGCTCGACTCGCGCAATGCGACGCTGGAGTTGCCGGGGCTGTTCGACGATCCGAAGATCCCGGCGGCGACCCTCGCCGCGACCGTCCGCTGGAAGCGAGGCGACCATCTCGCGGTGTCGGTCGACGGACTGCAGTTCTCGAACCCGGACATCGACTTCAGCCTGGCGGGCTCGTGGATGCAGGCCGACCAGGGGCCGGGCGTCATCGACCTCAGCGGGCGGGTCAATCGCGCCGAGGTCAACCGGACGTCGCGCTATTTCCCGCGGCTGCCGAGCGCGGCGCCGGTCCAGCGCTGGCTCGATCTCGCGCTGCGCGGCGGCGTTGCCGGCAACGGGACGGTCCGGCTGCACGGCGACCTGCGCGACTTCCCGTTCGTCGATCCGCGCCGCGGCGAGTTCAAGATCGCGACCCACGTGACCGGCGCGTCGCTCGACTACCTGCCGCAGGCACTGTCGACGAACGCGCCCGGCGCGGGCGCGCCGCGGGCCATGTGGCCCGCTGCCACCGGGATCGACCTCGACCTCGCGTTCGATCGCGACAGGGTCCTGATCACGTCCGGCCAGGGAACGATCGACGGCGTCGGGCTGAACGACGTGCACCTCGCGATCGCCCCCCTCGGCGCCCCGGATACCCGCCTCACGCTGGACGGCGAGGCCAACGGCCCGCTGGCCGACATGCTCCGGTACGTCAACACGAGCCCGGTCGGCGAGTGGATCGGCCGCTCGCTCGCCGGCGCGCAGGGCGACGGCAACGCGAGGCTGCACCTGAAGCTCGGCATTCCGCTCGGCCGCGTCCGCGAGCCGGCCACCGTCGCCGGGACGGTCTATCTCGCCGGCAACGACGTGCACCTGGCTCCGTACGTCGCGCCGCTCGCGCACGCGACCGGCCAAGTGGAGTTCACCGAGCGCAGCCTGCGGATCCTCGGCGTCGAGGCCGGCTTCCTCGACGGGCAGGTTCGCATCGACGGGCTGACCGCGCCGGACGGCGCCATCAAGATCAGCGCGTCGGGCACGACGACGCCGCAGGGGGCGAAGCGGCAGGTCGAGGTCCCGGTCGTGCAGCGGCTCCTCGATCGCGCCCAGGGCAGCCTGCACTACGCCGCGGCGGTGACCATCCTGCACGGCCAGGCGCAGGTCGCGATCGATTCCGACCTCGTCGGCGTCGGCATCGACCTGCCACCGCCGATGCGCAAGGCAGCCGCCGACGCGATGCCGCTGCATGTCGAAATTCTCCCGCGGCTCGACGAGCCGCACCACGACACGATCCAGGTCTCGGCCGGCCATCTCGTCGGCGTGCGCTTCGATCGCCTGCTCACGGAGCGCGGCGAAGCGAGGATCGAGCGCGGCGCGATCGGCATCGGCACGCCGGCGACGCTGCCCGAGCTCGGCGTCATCGCCAACATCGACTTGCCGCAGCTCGACGTGGACCAGTGGCTGCCGGTGATCGGCGCCCTGCTCGCGCCGCCGGCGGCAGGCGCCGGCCGCGTGGCGGCGGGGGACGGCGGCGCGACGCCGGATTTCGTCAACGCGCGCGTCGACACGCTGTCGTTCAACCACAAGATCTTCTCTCACGTGGTCCTCGGCGCATCGCGTGCCGACAACGGCGCCTGGAACGCGAACGTGCAGTCGGACCACATCAGCGGCGCAGTCAATTGGAGCCCCGGCGAGGGCAACGGCCCGGGCCGCGTCAGCGCCCGCCTCGCGCGGCTGGCGATCCCCGACAGCCAGCGCGAGCAGGTCGCGCAGATGATCGACGCGCCGCAGGCGGAGATGCCGTCGCTCGACATCGTCGCCGACGACTTCGAGCTCGGCAACCTCAAGCTGGGTCGGCTCGAACTGGCCGCGCCGAGCAGCGCCGGGTCGTGGCGCATCGAGAAACTCGACATCGCGAACCCCGACGGCCACTTCAGCGCCAGCGCCGAACGCAGCCGCGACGCGAAGGCGCCGGCGGGCGGCGAGGCCTCGCGCCGCATGGCGATGACGCTCAGCGTCGACTTCGCCGACGCGGGCAAGCTGCTCGCGCGATTCGGCATTCCGGGCACGCTGCGCGGCGGCTCCGGGCGCCTCGACGGCGACCTGAACTGGATCGGATCGCCGTTCTCGATCGACTATCCGAGCCTCGCCGGCACGCTGCACCTGAAGACCGACAAGGGACAGTTCCTCAAGGCCGCGCCCGGCGTCGCGCGACTGCTCGGCGTGCTGTCGCTGCAATCGCTGCCCCACCGCATCGGCCTCGATTTCCGCGACATCTTCTCCGAGGGCTTCGCGTTCGACACGATCACCGCCGATGCATCGATCCGGCAGGGCGTCATCGCGACGTCGAATTTCCGGATGCGCGGGCTCACCGCGACGGTGCTGATCGAAGGCAACGCCGACCTGCGCGCGGAAACGCAGAACCTTCACGTCCTCGTGCTGCCGGTGATCAACGCAGGCTCGGCGTCACTTGTGTATGCTCTTCTCGCCAATCCGGCGATCGGGCTCGGGACGTTCCTCGCGCAGCTGGTGCTGAAGGACCCGCTGTCGAAGGTCTTTTCCTTCGAGTACGACGTCTCCGGCCCGTGGGCCGATCCGCAGGTCGTCCGACGCGATCGCTTCCACAGCGACTCCACGCCGCAGCAGGCGCAGAAACCATGACGCCATCCGAACGATCCATGCCGGTCCGAGTCGCCGCCGTCCAGATGGTGTCGACGACGAGTGTCGACGCCAACCTGCGGGCCGCCGAGAGCCTCATCGGGGAGGCGGCGCGCGACGGCGCGCGGCTCGTGGCGTTGCCGGAATACTTCTGCCTGATGGGCCGCAAGGACACGGACAAGGTCGCCGCGCGCGAGCCGGACGGCAGCGGGCCGATCCAACAGTTCCTCGCCGGCCAGGCCGCCCGGCACCGGATCTGGCTCGTCGGCGGCACCTTGCCGCTCGTCGCGCCGCAGGCCGACCGCGTGATGAACTCGACGCTCGTCTACGACCCGTCGGGAGCGCGCATCGCCCGCTACGACAAGATCCACCTGTTCCGCTACTCGAACGGCACGGAGGCGTACGACGAGGCGCGGACGATCGCGCCGGGCGGCAACGTCGCGGCCTTCGACGTCGAGCCGCCCGGCGCCGCCCGGATCCGCGTCGGCCTCTCGGTCTGCTACGACCTGCGCTTCCCGGAGCTGTATCGCGCGCTCGGCCGCTGCGACCTCCTCCTGGTGCCGGCCGCCTTCACCGCGGTGACCGGCCGCGCCCACTGGGAAACGCTGCTCCGCGCGCGGGCCATCGAGAACCTCTGCTACGTCCTCGCGCCGGCGCAGGGTGGCCGGCACGAGAACGGGCGCGCGACGTTCGGCCACACGATGCTCGTCGACCCGTGGGGCGAGATCGTCGCGGTACGCGACGAGGGCCCCGGCGTCATCGCCGGCGACATCGACCTGCAGCGCATCGCGAGCGTGCGCGCCAACCTCCCGGCGCTGGAGCACCGGGTCATCTAGGGGCAACGACATGGATCGAGCCGACCCGTCCCTTTCCCGCCTCGCGACCGCGCGGGCGCTGTTGCTGGAGCCGTACGACCTCGACGACGCCGACCTGCGCCGCGCGCTGGGGACGATCTTCGAGCATCGTGCCGACGCGGCCGACCTGTACTTCCAGTACACGCGCAGCGAGTCGTATTCGCTCGAGGAAGGGATCGTCAAGACGGGCAGTTTCGGGATCGAACAGGGCGTCGGCGTGCGCGCCGTCGCCGGCGACCGCACCGCATTCGCCTACTCCGACGACATCTCGGAACTCGCGCTGCAGGAGGCGGCGCGCTCGGTGCGCTCGATCGCGCGCGCCGGCGGCGGCCGGGCCAAGGTCGCCGCGACGCTCGATCCGCGCGGGCACAAGGCGCTCTACGGCGACCACGATCCGCTCGCCTCGCTCGAGGCGGCCGGGAAGATCGCGCTGCTGGAACGACTCGAGCGCCTCGCGCGCGCGCGCGACCCGCGCGTCAAGCAGGTCATGGCCAGCGTCGCGTCCGAATACGACGTCGTGCTCGTCGTACGCAGCGACGGCGTGATGGCCGGCGACGTCCGGCCGCTCGTGCGGTTGTCGCTCACGGTCATCGTCGAAGGGACCGGACCGCAGGCCGGGCGGCGCGAACAGGGGTACTCCGGCGGCGGCGGCCGCACCGACTTGCGGCAGTTCACCGACGAGTTGCTGGCGGACTACGCGCAGCGAGCCGTCGACATGGCGCTCGTGAACCTCGACGCCCGGCCGGCGCCGGCCGGCGCGATGACCGTCGTCCTGGGACCGGGCTGGCCGGGGATCCTGCTTCATGAAGCCGTCGGCCACGGCCTGGAGGGCGACTTCAACCGCAAGGGATCCAGCGCGTTTGCAGGCCGCGTCGGCAAGCGCGTCGCGGCCCGCGGCGTGACCGTGATCGACGACGGCACGCTGCCCGACCGCCGCGGTTCGCTGTCGATCGACGACGAAGGAAACCCGACACAGCGGACCGTGCTGATCGAGGACGGCGTCCTGCGCGGCTACCTGCAGGACACGCTCAACGCGCGGCTGATGAAGGTCGCGGTCACGGGCAACGGCCGTCGTGAATCGTTCGCGAGCCTGCCGATGCCGCGGATGACGAACACGTACATGCTCGGCGGCAAGGACGATCCGCAGGAGATCCTGCGCTCGGTGAAGAATGGCATCTACGCCACCAACTTCGGCGGCGGCCAGGTCGACATCACGAACGGAAAGTTTGTCTTCTCGATGGCCGAGGCCTACCTGATCGAAGACGGGAAGGTGACGGCCCCGGTGAAGGGAGCGACGCTGATCGGCAACGGACCGGACGCGCTGACCCGGATCACGATGATCGGCAACGACCTCGCGCTGGACAGCGGGATCGGCACCTGCGGCAAGGAGGGCCAGAGCGTGCCGGTCGGCGTCGGGCTGCCGACGCTTCGCATCGAGGGGCTCACGGTGGGCGGCACGGCGGGCGCGTGAGGGAACCGAGGCCGCGTCGAGCGGAAGTGTCCGCTCACATTGCGCGAATCGCCCGATCCGGAGACGTGCATTCCCGCGCCGCGCGTGGGGAAACCTCCCCGTTGCCGTCGCGCAACCGGGACGTGTCAATCGAAAATCTGACCGCGCCGCGTCTTGGAAATTGAATCGAAATACGCCAATATGGTATCCGTGACACGGGTCCGTTTGGGGTAGCGATCATGACGTCCAAGGCGCGTGCCCTTCTGCGTTTCGCCTGCGTCGCAGGCGGTGTCCTCGGCGCGTCGGTCGCGCTGGCCGACGATCGCGGGTCGTCGGGCGTCTCGTATCGACTCGAAAGCGGCGCGGCCGAGCTCGCGAGCCCGAGCGCGCTCGCCGCGCCGGTCCACGTCGGCAGCAGTGGCCTCGGCCTGCTGCCTCCGGGCCAGGAAGTGGTGCTGACGACGACCCCGTCGTCCGCTCGCATGCCGGACTGGCTGCTGTCGCCGGCGCTGTCGCCCACGCTGTCGCCCACACAACGCGCCGGCCTCGACCATGCGCGCGCGACGTACCGCTACACCTTCTTCGAAACGGACGCCTGGGCGTACAAGCTCGGCCTCACCGCGAGCCTGCTCGACAATCCGGCGACGTGGCGTCCGGCGCTCGGCTCCGATCGCTGGCGCCTCGGCTCGACGCCGATGATGCACCTGTCAGCGAGCGGCCATTACGGCGATCGCTGGCAACTCAGCGTCGACGCCGACGGGCTGCATACGGGGCGCGGTCATGCGCTCGACCTGGACCTGCGCGTCGACTACGGCCTGGGACACGACCTGTTCCTCTACGGCGGCTACCGTCTCGTCGAATCCGGCGGCGATGCCGAGGACCTGTACGGGCCGTCGCCGAACAACAGCGCGAACGTCGGGATCCGTTTCCGCTTCTGAGCGCGCCGCAGCCGACGCGGCGGCCCGCCATCGACGCTGACGCGCACGCGCGATCGCCCTGATTTGCGGGTCCCGGGCAAAGTCCGGTAGAGTCCGTGCGAGGGAATGTGCGGCTCCCGGCCGAGGCTCCGGTTTCCGGCCCGGGTTCGACCCCGCGAGTTCAAGTCCTAGGCGAAGCTTCCTGGCCATGATCCGGCGCGATTTTCGATTCGGTTTTTATTTCGGCTTTCCGTGCCACCTGGCGGAGCGAGTCGGAAAGCGCGCGTAGTTCCAGGCACTTCACCGATTCAAGAACCGCCAGGCATGTCCTGGCGGTTTTTTTTTGATGGCGAACGAGATTCGACGACCGGCAGCCCAGCCGGCGGGCACGGAACGACGGAGAGGAACGCGATGGACCAGGCGCCGAAGAAGCGGTACATGACCGATGACCTGCGGATCAAGGAGATCAAGGAACTGGTCCCCCCTTCGCACCTGCTGCGCGAGTTTCCGTGTACCGATGCGGCGTCGCGCACGGTGCACGAGAGCCGCGAGGCGCTGCATCGGATCCTGCTGGCGGCCGACGACCGGCTGATCGTCGTGATCGGCCCCTGCTCGATCCACGACACCGAGGCCGCGATGGAGTTCGCGCGCCGGCTGCGCGAAGTCCGCGTGCGGCATGCGGCGGACCTCGAGATCGTGATGCGGGTCTATTTCGAGAAACCGCGCACGACGGTCGGCTGGAAGGGACTCATCAACGACCCGGACCTCGACGGCAGCTTCCGGATCAACCACGGCCTGCGGATCGCCCGCGAACTGCTGCTGGAGATCAACGAGCTGGGCGTGCCGGCCGGCTGCGAATACCTCGACATGATCACGCCGCAGTACATCGCCGACTTCGTCGCCTGGGGCGCCATCGGCGCGCGGACGACGGAATCGCAGGTGCATCGCGAGCTGGCCTCCGGGCTGTCGTGTCCGGTCGGGTTCAAGAACGGGACCGACGGCAATATCCGTATCGCGGCCGACGCGATCAAGGCCGCGCAGCAGCCGCACCACTTCCTCTCGGTCACGAAGGGCGGGCATTCCGCGATCGTCTCGACGCGCGGCAACGAGGACTGCCACATCATCCTGCGCGGCGGCAAGACGCCCAACTACGATGCCGCGAGCGTGCAGGCGGCCTGCGACGAACTCGCGCGCTCCGGGCTCGCCGCGCGGCTGATGGTCGACGCGAGCCACGCCAACAGCCAGAAGCGGCACGAGAACCAGCTCGTCGTCTGTGCCGACATCGCGCGGCAACTGGCCGCAGGCGAATCACGCATCGTCGGCGTGATGATCGAGAGCCACCTCGTCGGCGGTCGCCAGGACCTGGTGCCCGGAAAGCCGCTCGTCTTCGGGCAATCGATCACCGACGCGTGCATCGGCTGGGACGACGGCATCCGCGCGATCGAGACCCTGGCCGAGGGCGTGCGCGCGCGGCGGCTCGTTCGCCCTCGGACGACGGGGGCGTAGGCGCGGTCGTTGCCGGGGGACGGGTCGCGCGGCGATCCCGTCTCGCGATGCGCCCGCGCTTTCGAATTGCACGACAGGAAGCGGGGTGCGGCGGCCGCGCCGGCCGTGTCGAATGCCGGAGGGCTGCGGTCCACGACGACCGCAGCTATCGGTTCCATCCATCGGGGAGGCGGGGATGCGCATGCGCGATTCCGGCGAGCTGGTCCTGCTCGCAGCGATCTGGGGCGCCAGCTTTCTTTTCATGCGCTACGCGGTGCCGGCATTCGGACCGCTGGCGCTTGTCGAGCTGCGGGTCAGCATCGGGGCGGCGGCGCTGCTTCCGCTGCTTGCCCTTCGCGGCGAGCTGCGGGTCCTCGCGCGGCACGCCGCGCCGATCGTCGTCGTCGGGCTGCTCAACTCGGCGCTGCCGTTCGTGATGTTCAGCTTTGCGCTGCAGTCGGTGACCGCCGGCTTTGCCGCCCTGCTCAATGCGACGACGCCGCTGTGGACCGCGCTCATCGGACGAATCTGGCTGCGGCACGCGATCAGCCGACCGCAAGGGGTCGGCCTCGCGTTCGGCCTCGCGGGCGTCGCGATCCTGGTCTGGGGGCGGATCGACTTCAGGCCCGGGGCCAGCGGATGGGCGATCGTCGCGGCGCTCGTCGCGACGGCCTCGTATGGCGTCGCGGCGAACCTGGCGCGCCGCTACGCCGCCGACGTGCCTGCGCTCGGACTCGCCTGCGGCAGCCAGCTGGCGTCGGCCTTGGCCGTGGCGCCATTCGCGCTGCAGGCGTGGCCCGCGACCCCGCCGACGGCCACCGCGTGGTACGCGGCCGCGGCGCTGGGGCTCGTCTGTTCCGCCGCCGCGTACGTCCTCTACTTCCGGCTCATCGCGCACGTCGGCGCGATCCGCAGCGCGTCGGTGACGTTCCTGATCCCGGTGTTCGCCGCCGGATGGGGCGGCGTCGTGCTCGGCGAAACGATCAGCCCGCAGATGGCGGTCGGCGGCGTCGTGATCCTCGCCGGGACGGCCCTGGTGCTGGGGCTGGTCCGATGGGGCCCCAAGCCGGAGGCCGCCGCCGCCGAGGGTCGCCCGCTGCCGGCATCGCGCTGACGGAAAGACCACGGCGCCCGACCGCGTCGGCTCGCGGTCCCGCGCTCGGCTGCGGCGGCGCACGCCCTGCCCGGCGTGACGACGGCCCGCTGCGCCTACAATCCTTGAGACTTGGGGTATCGACGCGAATCACGTCGACCCGGAGGAACCGGATCGAACCGACATCGGCGGCTACGGTTCGCTGCAGGCCGCCGCCGGCATGGCGCGCGGCCGGTCGATCGGACCGCATCGGAGCCTGACTATGAACGCACCGGGAATGGGTGGGATCGGAGCGCGAGCCGGAGGCGGCCGGCCGCTGGCCGAAGCCTTCGTCGAGCGCCTCAGGACGCGGTTCGGCGACCGGTTCTCCACCGCGGCCGCCGTGCGCGAGCATCACGGGCGCGACGAGTCGCCGTTCGAACCGGTGCCTCCGGACGCGGTCGTCTTCGCGACGTCGACCGAGGATGTCGTCGAGGCCGTCAAGGCCTGCCAGGCCTTCCGCGTGCCGCTGATTCCCTACGGCGCCGGATCCTCGCTCGAAGGACACCTGCTGCCGATCCACGGCGGCGTCAGCGTCGACCTGACGCGGATGAATCGCGTCCTGGCCGTGCAGGCCGAGGACCTCACGGCCACGGTGCAGGCCGGCGTCACGCGCAAGCAGCTGAATACCGAGATCCGCGATACGGGGCTCTTCTTCCCGATCGACCCGGGCGCCGATGCGACACTGGGCGGCATGGCGTCCACGCGCGCCTCCGGCACGAACGCCGTGCGCTACGGGACGATGCGGGAGAACGTCCTCGCGCTGACGGTCGTGACAGCCGACGGCAAGGTGATACGCACGGCACGGCGCGCGAAGAAGTCGAGCGCCGGCTACGACCTGACGCGACTGTTCGTCGGCGCCGAGGGCACGCTCGGCGTGATCACCGAGGTGACGGTGAAGCTGTATCCGCAGCCGGAGTCGATCAGCGCGGCGATCTGCAACTTCCCGACCGTCGCCGACGCCGTCCGCACGACGATCCAGACGATCCAGCTCGGCATCCCGGTGGCGCGGTGCGAACTGCTCGACGCGACCGGCGTGCGCGCGGTCAACGCCTACAGCAAGCTGGCGCTGCGCGAGACGCCGATGCTGCTGTTCGAGTTCCACGGCAGCGCCACGGCGGTGCGGGAGCAGGCCGAAGCGGTGCAGCACGTCGCGCGCGACCACCATGGCCTCGACTTCCAGTGGGCGACGCAGCCGGAGGAGCGCTCGCGGCTCTGGCAGGCGCGCCACAACGCCTACTTCGCGACGCTGCAGCTGAAGCCCGGCAGCCGTGCGGTCTCGACCGACGTCTGCGTCCCGATATCGCGGCTCGCCGAATGCATCGGCGCGACGCAGGAGGACCTCGACCG
Organism: Burkholderiaceae bacterium; assembly: GCA_035524275.1. GTDB lineage: Bacteria > Pseudomonadota > Gammaproteobacteria > Burkholderiales > Burkholderiaceae_F > DATKPC01. Next base: position 47,733 of record DATKPC010000114.1, on the reverse strand, counting down.
GGCGCCGATCATCACGACGATCATCGGGCACGTCGGCGACGGCAATTTCCACGTCCAGATGATCATCGATCCGAACAGCCCGCGCGATTTCGAGATCGCGGAGGAGCTGAACGAACGGCTGGTGAAGCGCGCGCTGTCGATGGACGGCACCTGCACCGGGGAGCACGGCGTCGGGCTGCACAAGATGGGCTTCGTCGTCGAGGAGCACGGCGAGGATGCGATCGAGATGATGGCGCGGATCAAGCGCGCGTTCGATCCGCTGGACATCATGAACCCCGGAAAGGTCGTCAGGCGATGAGCGTGCCAGCCGCCAACGCACTGCTCGCGGAACGCATTCCGCTCGAGGGCAGCGGCCCCGTCGACGCGACGCGACAGCGCCGCGTCGTCGAACGGCTGCAGCGGATCCTGGAACCGGACTGCCTCCTCTATCGCGAGGAAGATACCCGGCCCTTCGAATGCGACGGCCTGTCGCTGTACCGGCAGCTGCCGATGGTCGTCGCGCTGCCGCGCGACGAGGCGCAGGTCGTCGCGGTGCTTCGCGCCTGCCGCGAGCTCGAGGTTCCGGTCGTGCCGCGGGGCGCCGGCACCGGGCTCGCGGGCAGCGCGTTGCCGCACGCCGCCGGCGTGCTGCTGTCGACCTCGAAACTCAACCGCATTCTTTCGATCGACGCCAACGCGCGCACGGCCGTCGTGCAGCCCGGCGTCCGCAACCAGGCCGTCTCCGAAGCGGTCGCGGGGCATGGCCTGTACTACGCGCCGGACCCGTCGAGCCAGATCGCGTGCACGATCGGCGGCAATGTCGCGGAGAATTCCGGCGGCGTCCATTGCCTGAAGTACGGCCTGACGACACATAACGTGATGCGCGTGCGCGCGGTGACGATCGACGGCGACGTCATCGAGGTGGGGTCCGCGGCGCTCGACGCCCCGGGGCTCGACCTGCTGTCGATGGTGATCGGCTCCGAAGGGATGCTCGCGGTCGCGACCGAGGTGACGGTTCGCCTCGTGCCGAAGCCGGCGCAGGCGCAGGTCGTGATGGCGTCGTTCGACGACGTCGGCCGCGCCGGCGAGGCGGTCGCGGCGGTCATCGCCGCCGGCATCATCCCGGCCGGCATGGAGATGATGGATCGCGCGGCAACCGCGGCCGTGGAACCTTTCGTCGGCGCCGGCTACGACCTGGAAGCGGCGACGATCCTCCTCGTCGAGTCCGACGGGACGAGCGAGGAAGTCGCCGAGGAGATCGCGGCGATCCGATCGGTCCTGCAGAAGTCCGGGGCGACGCGGCTCACGGTCTCGCAGTCGGAAGCGGAGCGCCTTCGCTTCTGGGCCGGCCGCAAGGCCGCGTTCCCGGCCGTCGGGAGGATCTCGCCCGACTACTACTGCATGGACGGAACGATCCCGCGCCGCAGCCTGGCGAAGGTCCTGTCGGCCATCCGGGAGATGGAGGGCCGGTTCGGGCTGCGTTGCGCCAACGTGTTCCATGCCGGCGACGGCAACCTGCATCCGCTCATCATGTTCGACGCGAACGACCCGGACTCGTCGCAGCGCGCCGAGGCCTTCGGATTCGCTATCCTCGAGTTGTGCGTCGAAGTCGGCGGCACGGTCACCGGGGAACACGGCGTCGGCGTCGAGAAGGTCCACCAGATGTGCCTGCAGTTCGACCGAACGACGCTCGATGCCTTTACCGCGGTGAAGCGGGCCTTCGATCCGCCGGGACTGCTCAATCCGGGCAAGGTCGTCCCGTCGAAGGCACGCTGCGCGGAGTTCGGGCGGATTCACGTGCACGGCGGCAACCTGCGTTTTCCGGACCTGCCACGCTTCTGACGAGGCCTCGCCGGCCGCTTCCATTCCCCACGTCCGCCATGCCTGGAACCGAACCCCGATCCGACGCAACCGCCGGCGACGACGGCGACCGCCGCGTGGCCGATCTCGTGGCGCGCGTGCGGGCCGCAGCCGCTGCGGGCGAGGCCCTGCAGATCCAGGGCGGATCGACGAAAGCCTTCTACGGCGAGCCGCCGACCGGAACGCCGTTGCCGGTCGGCGGGATCGCCGGCATCGTCGCGTACGAACCGACCGAGCTCTACTTGAAGGCGCGCTGCGGCACGCCGCTGGCCGAGGTCGAGACGGCGCTCGCGGGCAGCGGACAGGTGCTGGCCTTCGAGCCGCCGCACTTCGGTGACACGGCGACCGTCGGCGGTTGCGTTGCCGCCGGCCTGGCCGGCCCGCGGCGAGCGACCGCCGGTGGCGTGCGCGACTACGTCCTCGGCGTCACGCTGCTCGATGGGCGCGGTGACGTCCTGCATTTCGGCGGCAACGTGATGAAGAACGTCGCCGGCTACGACGTGGCGCGGGCGCTGGCGGGTTCACTCGGGATCCTGGGCGTGCTCTTGGACGTCACGCTGAAGGTCCTCCCGCGCCCGCCGGAGGAAGCGACGCTGCGCTTCGCGGTCGACGAGACGACGGCGCTGGCTCGACTGAACCAATGGGGCGGGCTGCCGCTGCCGCTGTCGGCGAGCGCCTGGCACGATGGCGTGCTGCACCTGCGCCTTTCCGGCGCCGTGGCGGCCGTCCAGGCGGCGCGCCGGCAACTCGGCGGCGACGTCGTCGAACGCGCGGACGCCGACGCCTTCTGGCGTGCGCTGCGCGAACAGCAGCACGCGTTCTTCGGCGGCGGCGCGCCGCTGTGGCGCGTCTCGGTGCCCTCGACGGCGCCGGCGCTCGGGCTGGACGCGCCGCAGTTGATCGAGTGGGGCGGTGCGCAGCGCTGGTTGAGGACGTCGGCCCCGGCGGCAAGCCTCCGCGCCCGTGTCGCGTCGGTCGGCGGCCACGCGACACGATTCCGCGGCGGCTCGCCGGACGGCGCCGTATTCACGACGCTCGCGCCGCCGGTTGCCGCGATCCACCGGCGACTGAAGGAAGCCTTCGATCCGCAGCGGATCTTCAATCGCGGCCGGATGTATCCGGATCTTTGACTCCGTCGGGCAACCGGACGACGACCGAGCGACACGCACCGACCATGCAGACGAGCCTTGCGAGCTGGATCCGCGACACGACCGACGGCCGCGAAGCGGAGGCCATTCTGCGCACCTGCGTGCACTGCGGCTTCTGCAATGCGACGTGTCCGACCTACCAGCTGCTGGGCAACGAGCTGGACGGCCCGCGCGGACGCATCTACCTGATCAAGCAGGTCCTGGAAGGCAAGCCGGCAACTGCCGCGACGCAGCTTCACCTGGATCGTTGCCTGACCTGCCGAAACTGCGAGACCACGTGCCCCTCAGGCGTCCAGTACTCGCACTTGCTCGACATCGGGCGGCGCGTCGTCGAGAAGAAGGTCGTGCGACCGATGGCGGCGGCGGCGACGCGCGCCGCGCTGCGCGAAGGCCTGACGAGCAACGCTTTCGCGCCGGCCTTCCGTCTGGGCCAGGTGCTACGCCCGTTCCTGCCGGCGACGCTCCGCTCGAAGGTTCCGCCGCTCGCGACCGCGAGGACGCGCGGGGCCGCACGCCGAGCGCATCCGCGCCGTATGCTCTACCTCGCGGGCTGCGTGCAGCCGGCCATGCAACCGAACATCAATGCGGCGACGGAGCGGGTCTTCGACGCGCTGGGCGTCCAGCTCACGGCGGCCGACGGCGCCGGCTGCTGCGGCGCGATCCGGCACCACCTCGCGGACCTCGAAGGCGCGCGCGCCGATGCGCGGCGCAATATCGATGCGTGGTGGCCGCAGCTGCAGTCCGGCGTCGAGGCCATCGTCATGAACGCGAGCGGCTGCGGCGCTACGGTGCGCGAGTACGACCACCTGCTGCGCGAGGATCCGCGCTACGCCGAGAAGGCCGCCCGCATCGTCGCGGCGACGAAGGACGTCGCGGAAGTCGTCCCGGGCCTGGTCGAGCAGGCCGCGCCGCGGATGGGACCCGTCGAAATGCGCCGCGTGGCGTTCCACCCGCCGTGCACGCTGCAGCACGCGCAGAAGATACGCGGCGTCGTCGAATCGATGCTGCGTGCGGTCGGCGCGGACGTCGTCGGCTTCGAGGAGGCCCACCTGTGCTGCGGATCGGCCGGCACCTACTCGGTGCTGCAGCCGGAACTCGCCGGCCGACTTCGCGACCGCAAGCTGGAGCGCATCGAGGTCGCGCGGCCGGACGTGATCCTCTCGGCGAACATCGGCTGCATCTCGCACCTGCAGGGCGGAAGCGCGCGGCCGGTCATGCACTGGATCGAGTGGCTCGATCGCGCGCTGGCGCCGGCCTGACGATGATCGGGGCGCTCGCCACCCTGCTTGGTTTCCAGCTGGCCGGCGAGGTCATCGCGTTCGGGCTGCACCTGCCGATTCCCGGCCCGGTGCTGGGCATGGCGATGCTGCTCGGCTACCTGGCGGTCGACGCCGGCGCCGCGGCCCGGCTGCGCGACACGAGCGCCGGCGTCCTGAAACACCTGTCGCTGCTCTTCGTGCCGGCCGGCGTCGGCATCATGCAGCACGCCGGGCGCATCGGCGCGGAATGGCTGCCGATCACCGTGGCGCTCGCCGCGAGCAGCGTGCTGTCGATTGCCGCCACCGCGGCGACGATCGCCTGGTTCAAGCGCCGGCTGGATGCGCAGGATGCCGACGCCGCTCAGTGAGATCTGGGTCTACCTCGCCGCGCAGCCGCTGCTCGGGTTGACGTTGACGCTCGTCGCCTACCAGGTCGCGCAGGCGATCCATCGGCGCGCCCGCTACAGCCCGCTCGCCAATCCGGTCGCGATCGCCGTCGCGATGCTGGTGACGCTGCTGACGCTGACGCACACCAGCTACCGCACCTACTTCGAGGGCGCGCAGTTCGTGCACTTCATGCTCGGTCCGGCGACCGTCGCGCTCGCGATGCCGCTGTACGACCAGCGGCGGACGCTGCAGCGGTTGCTGTGGCCGCTGCTGGTTGCGCTCGGCGTCGGCGTCGCGACGGCGCTGGTATCCGTCGTCGTCATCGCACGGCTGCTCGGGGCGAGCCGCGAGACGATCCTGTCGCTGGCGCCGAAATCGGTGACGGCGCCGGTCGCGATGGGGATCAGCGAGAAGATCGGCGGCTATCCGTCGCTCACCGCGGTCGTCGTCGTCCTGACGGGGATCTTCGGCGCCATCGTCGCGAAACCGGTGCTCGACGCGCTGCGGCTCCGCGATGTCGTCGCGCGCGGCTTCGCGATCGGCGTCGCGGCGCACGGGATCGGCACGGCGCGGGCGTTCCAGGTCAGCGAGGAGATGGGCGCGTTCGCCGGATTGGCGATGGGGCTCTCGGCGTTGTTGACGGCGCTCGTCGCGCCGGCGCTGGTGCCGCCGCTCGTGGGGTGGATGGGGGTTCGGTAGGGCGGGGGCGTTGCCAGGCTGGCGGCGGGCCCTCTCCCCCACCCCTCTCCCGCTTCGCGGGCGAGGGGAGTCTCGTCGTCGAGAATTGAGGCACCGCCCCAAATGCCGACGCCGGATCGCCCCTCGCCCGCGAAGCGGGAGAGGGGTGGGGGAGAGAGCCCGCGCCCCGCCTCCTCGCTAGCCTTCGTCGTCGCCCGGCTCCGCGTGGTGTTCCAGCTCCTTCCGGACACGGTGCGCCGCGCGCCAGATCAGCAGCGCCAGGATCGGGATCGCGATGGCCGTGACCCAGTCGGGCTCGATCGCCGGCCACGCATGCTTCGCGGCCTTCACGATGTAGCCGACGAGCCCGACCGCGTAATAGGTGATCGCGGCGACCGAGAGTCCTTCGACCGTCTGCTGCAGGCGAAGCGAGAGCTTGCTGCGCCGGTCCATCGCCGCCAGGATCTGCTGGTTCTGCTCTTCGCGCGCCACGTCGACGCGCGTGCGAAGCAGGTCGCCGGCCCGCGCGACCCGCTCCGACAGGGCCTGCTGGCGTCGCGCTGTCGCCAGCACCGTGTTGATCGCCGGCGCGAGCCGGCGCGACAGAAATTCGCCGATCGTCGCGACGCCGCCGATGCGCTCCTCGCGCAGCTCGGCGACGCGGTTGTTGATGATTTCCCAGTACGCCCGCGCCGCGGAGAAGCGGTAGTTCGTCGTGGCAACCGAGCGTTCGATCTCGGCGGCCAGATGCATGAGCTCGTCCAGCAGGCGGCGCTCCTCGCGCTGGATCAGCCGGGCCGCGCGTCGATCGCGCCCGAGTTCGGAGATCGTCGCCATCACGGCCGCGAGCCGACCCTCGGCGGCCGACAGTTGCGCCGCCGTCTCGCGCGCGACAGGAAACGCGAGCAGCGCGGCGACGCGGTAGACGGCGATCTCGGTCAGCCGCTGCACGACGCGCGCCTGCTGCCCGCGCGTCATCCCGCCATCGAGCACGACCCAGCGCTCGCGTCCGTCGTCGGACAGCCGATAGTCGGTGAAGACGCGGGCGACGCCGCCGGCCACATGGGCGCCGACGACGCCGGTGCCGCCAAACATCGGCGCGATCTGCTCCATCGGCGGCAGGTCTCCCTGCGCCGGAAGCAGGACGACGTCGACCGCGGCGATCGTGCGACCCGGCAGCGACGCCAGCCATTCGGGCGGCACGGCGCCGAACGCCGACGGCAGTTCATCCTGGAGCGTATCCGTCGCGGCACTCTCGAGCGGCTGGATGAACGTGTAGCTCGTGAATTCCGAATGCCGCTCCCACTTGATCCGCAGCCGCGGCAAGTCGACGACGACGTGCGGCGGCGGGACATCCGGCAACGCGACGCCGTGCCGCGCGGCGAGCTGACGCAACGGTTCGAAGTCCTTGGCGGGCGACGCGTCGGAGGCCGCCGCGGGTTCGTCGCGCCACAGCGCGACGTAGGCGGCGACACCGGGGCTGGGGATCTCGACCGGCGGCCGCGCGTGCACCTCGTCGGCGAGCCGGCGGTGCAGCGGGTGGTCCGACGGCAGGCGGCGCTCGACGCGAGTCATCCGACGGCCTGCGGCAGGGCCACGTCGCCTCAGACGGCCTTGACGATGTCCTCGACGACCTTCTTCGCGTCGCCGAAGACCATCATCGTCTTGTCCATGTAGAACAGTTCGTTGTCGAGGCCGGCGTAGCCGGAGGCCATCGAGCGCTTGTTGACGATGATCTGCCGCGCCTTGTAGGCCTCCAGGATCGGCATGCCGGCGATCGGCGACTTCGGGTCCTTCGCGGCCGGGTTGACGACGTCGTTCGCGCCCAGGACCAGCACGACATCCGTTTCGGAGAAGTCCGGGTTGATGTCCTCCATCTCGAACACCTGGTCGTACGGCACCTCGGCCTCGGCGAGCAGCACGTTCATGTGCCCCGGCATCCGGCCGGCGACCGGATGGATCGCGTAACGAACCTGGACACCCTTCTTGATCAGCTTGTCGGAGAGTTCCTTCAGCGGATGCTGCGCGCGTGCCACCGCGAGGCCGTAGCCGGGGACGATGATCACCGACTCCGCGTTCCCGAGCAGGAACGCGACGTCGTCGGGCGAGCCGGACTTCACGCTGCGCTGCGCCTGCGCGCCGCCGCCGGTGGCTGCCGCGACCTCGCCGCCGAAGCCGCCGAGGATCACGTTGAAGAACGAGCGGTTCATCGCCTTGCACATGATGTAGCTCAGGATCGCGCCGCTGGAGCCGACCAGCGAGCCGGCGATGATCAGCATCGGATTGTCGAGCGAGAAGCCGATGCCGGCCGCGGCCCAGCCGGAATAGCTGTTCAGCATCGAGACGACGACGGGCATGTCGGCGCCGCCGATCGGGATGATGATCAGCACGCCGAGGACGAAGGCGATCGCCAGCATCGCGACGAACGGAACCCATTCCTGCGTCGAGACGAACCACAGGCCGCAGCCGATCATCGCGAGCCCGAGGACCGCATTGAGCGGATGCTGGCCGGGGAAGATGACCGGAGCGCCCTGGAACAGGCGGAGCTTGTACTTGCCGGCCAGCTTCCCGAACGCGATGACGCTGCCGGAGAACGTGATCGCGCCGACGAACGCGCCGATGAAGAGCTCGACGCGATTGCCACCCGGAATCGGCTGCCCCGGGCCGACGATGTTGAACGCCCACGGCTCGGCAACGCAGGCGATCGCGATGCAGACGGCCGCGAGGCCGATCATCGAGTGCATGAAGGCGACCATCTCCGGCATCTTCGTCATCTCGACGGTGCGCGCGATGTAGGTGCCGATGCCGCCGCCGACGACGAGCCCCGCGAGGACCCAGCCCATTCCGGGACCGGCGAGTTCCGGGCGCAGCTTGAAGACCAGCGCGACCGTGGTCGCGACCGCGATGGCCATGCCGGTCATGCCGAAGGCATTGCCGGCGCGCGAGGTCGCCGGATGCGACAACCCCTTCAGCGCCTGGATGAAGAAGATCGACGCGACCAGGTACAGCAGGATGACGACATTCATGCTCAGCGCCATGGCGCGTTCCTCACTTCTTGTCGGAACCCGACTTCGGTTCCTTCTTCTTGAACATCTCGAGCATCCGGCGCGTGACGAGGAACCCGCCGAACACGTTGACGGCGGCCAGCGCGACCGCGGCGACGCCCATGCCCTTGCCCAACGGCGTCTCGGTGAGCGCCGCGGCGAGCATCGCGCCGACGATGATGATCGCGGAAATCGCGTTGGTGACCGACATCAGCGGCGTATGCAGCGCCGGGGTCACGTTCCAGACGACGTGGTAGCCGACGTAGATCGCGAGGACGAAGATGATGAGGTTGATGACGGTTGGACTGATCGTTTCCATGGCGCGAATCCCGACGGTGTGGATGGGCACGGTCGCGAAGCGCGAGCCGCGCGCGGAACGCTGAACCCGGCTACCCCTTGCGCGTCAACTCGCCGTCGATGCACATCAGGCACGCGGCGACGATGTCGTCCTCGCGGTTGACGACGAACTTGCCTTCCTTGTCGAAAACGAGCTTCAGGAAGTCGATGACGTTGCGGGCGTAGAGCGCCGAACTGTCGGCGGCGACGAGCGACGGAAGGTTCGGCTGCCCGATCACGTGGACCCCGTGCTTCGTGACCGTCTTGCCGAGCTCGGACACGGCGCAGTTGCCGCCCTGCTCGACGGCCATATCGAGGATCACCGAGCCGGGCTTCATCGACTTCACCATCTCCTCGGTCACCAGCACCGGCGCCTTGCGGCCGGGGATCAGCGCCGTCGTGACCACGATGTCCGCGAGCGCGATCCGCTTGGCGACTTCGGCGGCCTGGCGCTGCATCCACGACGGCGGCATCGGCCGCGCGTAGCCGCCGACGCCCTTCGCGATCTCGCGCTCCTCGTCGGTCTCGTACGGGACGTCGATGAACTTGGCGCCGAGCGACTCGATCTGCTCCTTCACCGCGGGCCGGACGTCGGAGGCCTCGATGACGGCACCGAGGCGCTTGGCGGTCGCGATCGCCTGCAGGCCGGCGACGCCGGCGCCGAGGATGACGACGCGCGCGGCCTTGATCGTCCCGGCCGCGGTCATCATCATCGGCATCAGGCGCCCGTAGGCGTTGGCCGCCATCAGCACGGCCTTGTAGCCGGCGATGTTGGCCTGGGACGAGAGCACGTCCATGCTCTGCGCGCGCGTCGTCCGCGGCGCGGCCTCCAGCGCGAACGCCGTGACGCCCGCCGCGTTCAACGCCGCGATGCCGTCGGTGTTGAAAGGCTCCAGCATCCCGACGAGCACGGCGCCGCGCGGCAGCGCGGCGATTTCCGAGGCGACCGGCGCGCGAACCTTGAGCACCATCTCGGCACCGAACGCGTCGGCGAGGCTGCCGATCGTCGCGCCGGCGGCGACATAGGCGTCGTCCGGCTGGCTGGCCGCGACGCCGGCGCCGGACTGCACGACGACGGCATGCTTCTGCGCGACGAGCTTCTTCACGGTTTCCGGGGTCGCGGCTACACGGCTTTCCCCCGGCCGAGTCTCTGCCGGCACTCCGATACGCATGGATTCCCTCCTGCGGGCTGCAACGTGGCTCGCGCGGTCCAGCCCGGATTATTCTGCGCGACCCGGGGCGCTCGGGCGCCGACCGACGGTCGCGGGGCTAGAATTTACGCCATTATCGCAGGTCCGATGCCCAGAACCTTTCTTCCCGCGGTGACCGTCGCCGCCGTCATCGAGAGCGAAGGCCGCTTCCTGCTCGTCGAGGAGCATACGGCCGACGGCGTCCGCATCAACCAGCCTGCCGGCCACCTGGAGGCGCGCGAATCGCTGCACGACGCGGTGGTCCGCGAGGTGCTGGAGGAGACGGCGCACGTTTTCGTGCCGGCGGCGCTCATCGGCGTGTACCTGTGGCGCGGCGAACCGTGGGCCGACGGCCACCTGCCGCCGACCTACCTCCGGTTCGCGTTCTGCGGCACGGTCCACGAGCGGATCGCGGGGCGGGCGCTGGACGACGGGATCATCCGCACGCTCTGGATGGACGAGTCGCAGATGCGCGCGACCCGCGACCGGCATCGCAGCCCGCTCGTCATGCAGTGCGTCGAGGACTACCGCCGCGGGCAGCGCGTCGGACTCGACCTGCTGTTCACGCACCCCGGGATCTTCGACAGCACCGGATCGTCGATCGGGGCCGCGGGCGCGGGGTTGCGCGAATGAAACGCGAGCGTGTCGTCGTCGGGCTGTCGGGCGGCGTGGATTCCGCGGTCACCGCGTACCTGCTGAAGCAGCAGGGGCACGAAGTCGTCGGACTCTTCATGAAGAACTGGGAGGACGACGACGATGACGAATACTGCTCGACGCGACAGGACCTGATCGATGCGGCGGCCGTCGCCGATGTCGTCGGCATCGAGCTGGAGGCGGTGAATTTCGCCGCCGAGTATCGCGAGCGCGTGTTCGCCGAGTTCCTGCGCGAATACGGCGCCGGGCGCACGCCGAATCCGGACGTGCTGTGCAACGCGGAGATCAAGTTCAAGGCCTTCCTGGACCATGCTTTGCGGCTGGGTGCCCGGCGCATCGCGACCGGGCACTACGCCCGGGTGCGCGAGGAGCCCGGCGGACGCTTCGCGCTGCTGCGAGGCGTCGACCCGGGCAAGGACCAGAGCTACTTCCTGCATCGGCTCGACCAGGCGCAGCTCGCGCGGTCGATGTTCCCGATCGGGCACCTGCACAAGTCGGCGGTGCGGCGCATTGCCGCGGAGATCGGGTTGCCGAATGCGACGAAGCGCGATTCGACCGGGATCTGCTTCATCGGCGAGCGGCCGTTCCGCGAGTTCCTGAACCGCTACCTGCCGACGCGTCCGGGGCTGATCCGGACGCCCGACGGCTCGCCGCAGGGCAGGAAGATCGGCGAACACGTGGGGCTCGCGTTCTACACGCTGGGCCAGCGCAAGGGGATCGGCGTCGGCGGCCGGCGCGACGGTACCGGCGAGCCGTGGTTCGTCGCGCGCAAGGACCCGGCGAGCAATACGCTGTGGATCGTGCAGGGGCACGATCATCCGTGGCTGATGTCGCGGCGGCTCGTCGCGGTCGACGCGTCGTGGGTTGCCGGTGCTGCTCCGCGGAGCGGCGCGGCGTTCGGCGCGAAGACGCGCTATCGGCAGCAGGACTCGGGCTGCGTCGTCGTCCGGGGCGACGGCCGCGCGCTGGAACTGGCGTTCGGGGAGGCGCAATGGGCCGTGACGCCGGGACAGTCGGCGGTGCTCTACGACGGCGAGGTCTGCTTGGGCGGCGCGATCATCGAGTCGTCGGACGCGGGCGACGGGGCGGCGGCGGAGGTCGACTCGCCGGCGTCGACGGTTGATTCGCCGCGCGCCGCAGCGTGAACCGCGCATGACAGGCTCTGGGCGTCGAACGAAGGCTGTCGTGGCCGTTGCCGTCGCGGCGACGGCGGTGCTTGCCGCCTGCGATGCCGGCGTCGCGACGACAGCCGGCGCGAATGCGGCGGCCGCGAGCAAGCAGGCCGAGGACGCCAAAGCATTGGAAGAAAAAGTGCGCCGGGACATCGACGCCGCGACGAAGGCGCGCCAGCAAGCGCTGGATGCCGTGGACAAGGACGGGGGCAAATAGCGCCGCGTCGCCGGCGTCAGCGTCAGCGTCCTTCCCGCGCTACGCGCGGCCTATACTCGGCTTGAATACGGGAGTGCCCCGCACACCCGTCAAATCGCCATGTCGTCCGCACCTGACTTGCGCCCGTCCATCGCGTCCCCATGGGGGGTCGCCTTCGCGCCGTTGCCCGCCGAGGAACTGGCTCAGCGCTGGCGGACCCTGCTCGGCGATCCACGCTCGCCGGAGCGATTCGAACTCGACGCCTACGGCGACATCCTCCCGATGACGCCGCCAAAGACAGCGCATCAGCGAATAGTTGCGTCCTTCATGCGGCAGCTGGATCGGGAGCTTGGCGGCGAGTCTCTTCCTGGCGTCGGCGTGCTGACACGGTCCGGCGTCTTCATTCCCGATGTGGTGTGGAGTCCTCGCTACGCAAACGACGATCCGCAGCGGGTCGCGCCCGACATCTGCATCGAAGTGCAGTCCGAATCGAACACGCGGCGGGAACTCAACGAAAAGCTGGCCGCCTACCTGGCGGCGGGTTCGCGCGAGGTGATCCTCGTCGAGCTCAGCGGGCGGATCCGCTATTTCGGAGCGGAAGGCGAACGCTCGGAAAGTGCGCTTGGCCTGCGGCTGCGGCTGCCGGACGACAGTTATCCACTTTGACGGGCACCGCGGCCGGGCGCGTCATGCGCTCGTGCAACGGATTGCCTCGGCCACCTCGTCCGCATCCAGCGTCCTGGCCCGCGCGAATCCTGCGACAACGCGGGCGCCGAGCGGACGCAGCGCAAAGAACGAGAAGTCTCCGAATCCGGTGAGCGGCTCGGCCTCCGGAAAGCGCGCGAGGTAAGCGTCGCGCGCCGCAAGCTGTTCCGCGGTGCCCCGCTCGATCGGCACGGCCTCCGCATCGATCGTCGCCCGCGCGATTTCGTGCGTCGACGGAGCCTCGTCCTCAGCCTGCATGACCAGGATCGAAACGCCGCGGTTCGCGCGCAGGTTACGCGTGTGCGCGGCCAGGCTGCTCACGAGGATCAAGAGGGTGCCGGTGCGATCGTCGATCGCATACGGCGTCATCGAGACAAATGGACGTCCGCCGTCGACCGTCCCCAGCGCGGCAGCCTTTCGCCCGAGCAGGAGCACCCGCAGCATTGCCTTGGCGTCGTCGGCCTGGGACATCGCAAAAGCATAACCGCTCTCCTTCCCGCGCGGGGTCAGAGCGTGCACTGTCGCGTTTGAGTCTGTGCTCGTCTGACCCCGCCAAGCGCGCAATTCGCTAACGCGACATTGCACGCTCTGACCCCGCCAAGCGCCAAAGCGCTCGCCGTTCGCTCGAGACTAGGAATCCTGCAATGTGGCGGCGCCCAGGAATCGGCCTGTCTGGCGATCGATGATGGCGATGGCGGTGTGAAAGCGGACGACGAGCGGCAAGTAGCCGGCGTCGATGCCGGCAGGGATCGATGCCGATGCGACGGCGCGCGCGATGTCCTCCGCGGGGCGGTGCATGGCGGCGGCGAGTTCCTCGGCCGTCCGGGCGTGATTGCGGATGTCGTCGACGAGCGACGCATAGGGGACGTAGTACTTCGGCATCTGGAAGATGTCGCCCCGGCCCTCGATGGCGGAGAACGTGATACGAGTGCGTTCGCGCGGGTCGTCGGGCAGTTTCGCGGCGACCACTTTCGGACCGGACCATGGCAACGCGGGCGCAGCGCCGGCTTCGTTTTCCGCCGCGATCTCGTTGGCGAGCGCCACGTTGAACTGGCCGACGTTGTAGACGATGAACGCCGGGCGCGCCTGCAGCATCGTCCACAGGCCATAGGACATCGCCGCCAGTTGCAGCATCGCGATGACGGCGACGTCGCGCACCAGTTCGCCGCGGGGCTTGCGCACGTCGAAGATGACGAGCGTCAGCAGGGGCCCCAGGACGAGATCGCAACCGGTGATCAGGAGGAACAGGTCGCGGCCGCCTGCGAGGCGGAAATAAGGCGACGGATACCAGACGAAGGCGATCAGCACGACGATCAGCGTCGCGAGGATCGCGCTGGCGCCGAGGTGGATGGATGCAGCCTGGGCACGAACGGCGAGACGCCGGGATCGCGCCGCCGGGACATCGTTCGACATGGCCGGAGGCTTCGGAATCGGGTAAGGAAAAAACGACCCGGGGGCACAAGGCCCCCGGGGTTACGAGCTGCAGATCAAAAACAGACTCAGCCCATCTTGGCGTCGCGTTCGGCGGTCGGTCCCGACGTCAACTTCCGCACGTTGAGGGACCTGCGCTGCCCGACGCCTTGAACCTTGCGCTTAGCGGCAGTTCGCCGGAGCGTACTGGGCCAGCAGCGTGCCCGCAGCGCTACCCGGCGCGATCAGCGCCGAGCCGGCGGCGCGGCACTGCCACGACAGCGCGTCGGTCGGCGGCGTGAACGCGGCCGTGCCAACCGGCAGCTTCGCCGCGGCAGCCGTACCACCGGTGTACGGGTTGAGCGTCAGCGTGCCGTTGCCCGCGTTCACCGAGTAGGTGATCGTGATGTAGCCTTCGGCGGCGTCGACGGCGATGCCCGTCACGTTTTGCGTCGTATTCGGGGCGACGTAGCCGGTCGCGTAACCGGTCGCGGCAGCTTGCGGGTTGCCGTTGGCCAGCACGTCGGCGACGTTCGTCTTCGCGGCGTCGGCGAGCGACAGACCTTCCGACACGCGGGCGCGGATCGTGTACTGCTGGTACTGCGGAATCGCGATGGCGGCGAGAATGCCGATGATCGCCACCACGATCATGAGTTCGATCAGGGTGAAACCGCGCATCGCGCGGCGGGCTTGAGCTTGCAGCATGTCGAGAGACTCCATATCGATGGTGAGGCCCATTGGGCTTACCGGTTCACCGGCTTACGGGCTTACGGCTGGATGCCGATGCCGAAACAGACCCAAATTCCGTGCCATATCCTTGGGACGCCCTCGGTTGACGTTTTTGGGCTATTTCCGCGCTCGGCGCCCGAAGGATTGACATTTTTGGGCCACGGGCTGACGAGGTTCGTCATGTGTGCCCCGGCTTATGTCACGCGTCACCGGCCCGACGATGTTTCGCGAATCGGCCGTCCCGGATCGCCGGCCGAATGAAAACAGGGGCTTCAAGCCCCTGTTTTCTTTAAGAAAACCTTGTTTCGGCGTGCGCTTCAGCGGCAGTTGGCGGGCGCGTACTGCGGCGGCAATGTCCCGGCGGCACTGCCGGGCGCGATCAATGTGGAGTTGGCAGCGCGGCACTGCCAGGAGATGGAATCCGTCGGCGGTACGAAATTGGCGGTACCGACCGGAAGTTTCGTCGGCGCCGTCAGACCTCCCGTATACGGCGTCATCGTCAGCGTATAACCGTTGATCACCGCCGAGTACGTGATCGTGATGATCCCCTCGGTGCCGTCGAGCGCGACCGAGGCGACGTTCTGCGTCGCGTTCGGTGCCACCCACCCGGTCGCATAGCCCGTGGGCGCCGCCTGCGGGTTGCCGGTGTAGAGCATGTCGGACACCGTATCCCGCGCCGGTTCGGAAAGTGCCAGGCCCTCGGCCACCCGCGCGCGGATCGTGTATTGCTGGTACTGCGGAATCGCGATCGCGGCGAGGATCCCGATGATCGCGACGACGATCATCAGCTCGATCAGCGTGAAACCGCGTGCATTCGTCGAATTTCGAGTGCCTTGCATGCGTCAACCCCTGGACCCTTCCATCCGCCAAGCAGCCTGGATCGGCTACGCGAGAATTCGCAGGTGGCGCAATCATAATTCGTGCCACGCATTTGCGTAATGGAGGAAAGAAGGCGATTCGAAGGGAGGTTCCTGCCGCGCCAAGGGGGGCCGTACGGGGAACGGGACCTGGGGGCACACCCTGGGGTGTGGTCCGGGCGCGCCGGCAGGACGAACGCGTGGCGCCCGACGCCGAACGGCATCGGGCATTCGGCTGGTCGCGATAGACCCGAGGGAACTACTTCCCGCGCAATGCGTTACGCGGTCGCCGACGCGATGTCAGCGTTCTGGTCAGAAGGCTGGTTTACGACGTCGCTTGCGGATTCGTGAATTCCATCTTCACGCCCGCCAGTTCAATCACGTCCTTGTCCTTCAGCGGGTGCGCGGCCGATCCGAGATTCTGGCCGTTGACCAGCGGAAAGTGCTCGCCCTCGACGTGCGCGATGTAGTAGCCCGTCGGGCGGCGCGTGATGACCGCGACCTGGTGGCCGGGTCGACCGATCGTCGTGAGTGCCTTCACGAGCGCGAGTTCGCGTCCGGCGTTGGCACCCGAGAGGATCTTGATCATCGCGGTGCCGTGCGGCGTCTCGTCGTGTTGCGCGCCCGGCGCGCGAACCTGGATCGTCGCCGGTCCGGGACCGTAGTATTCGCGGCGCAGCGGCTGCGACGTGTCGATGTCGACGCCGCCCTCCTCCGTCCCGGTCGCGCCGTCGGCAAAGAACTTGAGGCGGTACTTCCCGACCTCGACGGTATCGCCGCTCTGAAGCAGGTGCTTCTTGATCGGCTGGCCGTTGACCGTCGTTCCATTGGTCGATCCGAGGTCCTCGAGATAGACCTCGCTGCCATTGAGCACCATCACCGCGTGCTCGCCGCTCACGGCCAGGTTGTCGATCACCAGGTCGTTGTGCGACCGGCGGCCGATCGTCGTGCGCTCCTTTGCCAGGCTCACCTCGCGCAACACGACACCGTCCAGACTCAATACCAGCCGCGGCATTTGCTTTTATTTCCTCCGATCGACGCTGCCCAGCGATTCTACGGCGCTCCATCCCAGGTCCCCGTCGCTTGCCTTACGCGCCGCGCAAGGGAAGGGATCCTCAACGTTTGCTTGTCTCTTTCGGCCGGGACGCCACGTCGCGACGGAATCGCCGCCTCCCTTGGGTCGCGATCGATTCACATGTCAAATCCGATTGTGCCAGTGCGGCGAGCCGATTGCCAAGCGAAGGCCGGGCGCGCTACCGGCGGCCGGCGCGACGCGATCAGACGGCGTCGTCGATCCGCGCGAAAGCCGGCGGGACGGTCTCATCGAGCATCGACCGGTCGATCGTCGTCGGCCCGTGGCCGATCGTCGCCGGCCTTTCGCCGCCATCGGCACGGACCGGGCTGCCGGCCGCCGTACCGACCCTGACGAGCACGACCGACGTGTTGTCACGACCGCCCGCCTCGTTGGCAAGATCGATGAGTCGCCGGGCCGCGTCGCGAATATCGGTGCCCGCCGTCGTCAACAAGTGGCCGATTTCAGGCTGCGAGACCATCTCGGTCAGCCCGTCAGAGCACAGCAGGAACAGGTCGCCCGATTCGATCGCGTAGTCGTGGATTTCCGGCTCGACTTCCGCGGCAGCCCCCAGCGCGCGCGTGACGAGGTTCTTTGCCGGCAGCAGCCTCGCCTCTTCCTCCGTCACCATCCCGGCGTCGAGCAGTTCCTGCGAGAACGAATGGTCGCGCGTCACCTGCGTCAGCGCGTTGTGTCGCAGCAGGTACAGCCTCGAGTCGCCGGTGTGCGCCACCCAAAGCCGACCGGCAAGGAACCACGCGATGACGACGGTCGTCGCCATGCCCTCGTACGCGGAACTGTTGAGCGCCGCGCGATAGATCGACGAATTCATGCCGATCAGCGCCTCGCGCAATTCGGCACCGGGATCGAAGGGCCGTTCGGCCGCGTTGGCGTCGCCGAGCCGGTCCGATAGCGTCGCCAGCAGCATGCTGACGGCCATCGTGCTCGCGACCTCCCCGGCGTTGTAGCCGCCCAGTCCGTCGGCGAGGACGAAGAGACCGACGCGCGGGTCGGCGCCGATCGCGTCCTCGTTCAGCGGGCGGACGCGGCCAGGATGGCTCTTGAGGACGAAATCGAGTTCGTTCGGCATGGATTGGACGGAGACCGGGCACCCGCGTTGCACCCCTGGTCTCCAGGGCCGGGACGATGAGTCGTTACATCTTTACGTCACATTTCGCGAAGGATAAGGTGTTTTGCGGAAGGTGGCGATGGTGCGGTGCGGTGGGGGTGGAATCGGGGAAGGGCGCGAATCGGCTTACACCCTCTCCCCCACCCCTCTCCCGCTCGCGGGAGAGGGGAGTTTCGCGCGGGATGGGCGCCGTCAGATCACGCTCTTGAGCAGCCGGCCGAGTTCGGAGGGGTTCTTCGTCGTCTTGATGCCGCAGGCTTCCATGGCGTCGAGCTTTTCCTGTGCGGTGCCCTTGCCGCCGGAAATGATGGCTCCGGCATGGCCCATGCGCTTTCCGGGCGGCGCCGTCACGCCGGCGATGAAGCCGACGACGGGTTTCTTCATGTGGTCCTTGGCCCACTGCGCCGCGGCCTCCTCGTCGGAGCCACCGATCTCGCCGATCATCACGACGGCGTCCGTTTCCGGATCGTCGTTGAAGAGACGCAGCACGTCGACGTGCTTCAGGCCGTTGACCGGGTCGCCTCCGATGCCGACCGCGGACGACTGCCCGAGGCCGAGTTCCGTCAACTGGCCGACCGCCTCGTAGGTCAGCGTGCCGGACCGCGAGACGACGCCGATGCGCCCCTTGCGATGAATGTGGCCCGGCATGATCCCGATCTTGATCTCGTCCGGCGTGATCACGCCGGGGCAGTTCGGCCCGACGAGGATCGTGCGGCGATTCTCCCGGCGCATCCGGTCGCGCACTTCGATCATGTCCTTGACCGGAATGCCTTCGGTGATGCAGATCACGAGGTCGAGATCCGCCTCGACGGCCTCCCAGATCGCCGCGGCCGCTCCGGGCGGCGGAACGTAGATCACCGAGGCGTTCGCGCCGGTCTTCGCCTTCGCGTCGCGGACGCTGGCGAAGATCGGGATGCCTTCGAAATCCTCACCGGCCTTCTTCGGATTGACGCCGGCCACGAAGCACGCGTTTCCGTTCGCGTACTCGCGACACATCCGCGTGTGGAACTGGCCGGTCTTGCCGGTGATGCCCTGCGTCACGACGCGGGTGTTCTTGTTGATCAGGATGCTCATCGGGATATCCGTGCGTTCGGTTGCTCGTGGCGGTTCAGGCCGCGGCCTTGGCCGCGGCGACGACCTTTTCCGCGGCTTCGGCCATCGTGTCGGCCGAAATGATCGGCAGGCCGGAGTCGGCCAGCATCTTCTTGCCGAGCGCCTCGTTCGTGCCCTTCATCCGCACGACGAGCGGCACCTTGAGCTGGACGGCGCGCGACGCCGTGATCACGCCGGCCGCGATCGTGTCGCACTTCATGATCCCGCCGAAGATGTTCACGAGGATTGCCTTCAGGCTCGGATTGCGCAGCATGATCTTGAAGGCCTCGGTGACCTTCTCGGCGGTCGCGCCGCCGCCGACGTCGAGGAAGTTCGCCGGGTTGCCCCCGTAGAGCTTGATCGTGTCCATCGTCGCCATCGCGAGGCCCGCCCCGTTCACCAAGCAGCCGATGTCGCCATCGAGCTGGATGTACGAGAGGTCGAATTTCGACGCCTCCACCTCGGCCGGATCCTCCTCGTCGAGATCGCGCATCGCGACGATGTCGGGGTGTCGATAAAGCGCGTTCGCGTCGAAGTTCAACTTCGCGTCGAGGGCGACGACCTTGCCGTCGCCCGTCAGGATCAGCGGATTGATCTCGGCAAGCGACGCATCCGTATCCCAGAACGCGCGATAAAGGCCCTGGAGCACCGTGCGGGCCTGCGCCACCGAGGCGTCCGGAACACCGATTTTCCTTGCGACCGCGTCCGCGTCGGCGTCCGAAAGGCCGGCGACCGGATCGATGAAGACCTTGTGGATCTTCTCCGGCGTGTGGGCCGCGACTTCCTCGATGTCCATCCCGCCCTCGCTCGAGGCCATCAGGCAGACCTTCTGCGTCGTGCGGTCGACGACCATGCCGACGTAGAGCTCCTTCCTGATATCGGCGCCTTCCTCGATCAGCAGCCGCCGCACTTTCTGGCCGTCCGGACCGGTCTGGTGCGTCACCAGCTGCATGCCGAGGATTTGACCCGCCAGCGTCTTGACGTCGCCCAGCGTGCGGGCGAGCTTCACGCCACCGCCCTTGCCGCGCCCGCCGGCGTGGATCTGCGCCTTCACGACCCAGACCGGTCCGCCCAACTGCTCCGCGGCCTTGACCGCCTCATCGACCGAGAACACCGGGATTCCTCGCGGCACTGCAACACCGTATCGACGCAAGATGTCCTTGCCCTGGTACTCGTGAATTTTCATCGCGACGGCCTTCTTGGCGGGGAATTGATGCGGGACCTGAAACGGCGGCTCGGCAGGTTCGAGCGGTGCGCGTCGTATAGCGCGACGCGCATGTTAGCACCGCAGCATCGCCGCTTATGCTCGTCGTTGCATGTTTGCCGCGCGCGTGCCGAGCGGCCGCGCTAGGCGTCGACGGGATCGGAGGCGTCGTCGCCGGCGCCGAGGACCTTTCGTATCGTTTCCGCCGAAAACCCGCGTCCGGCCAGGAAGCGCATCTGCCGCGCACGTTCCGCAGGCGAGTGCGGAAGCATGCCGCGGTAGCGCCGCTGCCAGATCGCACGGGCGCGCTCCAGATCGGTGGCGAGCAGCGGCGCCAGGGCCTCGCCGATCAGTTCCTCCGCGACGCCGCGCGACTTGAGGTCGGCACGAACACGGGCGGCGCCGAAGCGCGCGGCCCGCCAGCGCGACAGGCTCTGCGCGAAACGTTGATCCGAAAGGAGCCCGCGCGCCTCGAGCTTGTCGAGAACGGCATCGATTTCCGACGAGTCGGCGCCGTCGTCCAGGACAAGGCGCAGCCGCCGCGACAACTCCAGGCGGCTGTAGTCGCGCCGCGCAAGCAGCGCGACGGCACGATGCATCAACGAAACCGGCCTGCGGGCCTGCGCCCAGCCACCGCCGGTCGGTTCGTCGGTGGCGACGCCTAGACCGGCGCCATCACGACGCCGCCGCATTGACGTCGGCCGTCGAACGCAGTGCGACGCCCAGTTTCTCGCGAATCTTGTTCTCGATCTCGAGCGCCATCGCCGGATTCGCCTTGAGGTACTCGCGGGCGTTGTCCTTGCCCTGGCCGATGCGCTCGCCGCCGTAGCTGTACCAGGCGCCCGACTTTTCGACGACATTGTTGTCGGAACCGAGGTCGAGGACCTCCCCTTCGCGCGAGATGCCTTCGCCGTAGAGGATGTCGAAGTCGGCCTGGCGGAAGGGTGGCGCGACCTTGTTCTTGACGACCTTGACCTTCGTTTCGGAGCCGATCACCTCCTCCGCCTTCTTGATCGAGCCGACGCGGCGAATGTCGAGGCGAACCGACGCATAGAACTTCAGCGCATTGCCGCCAGTCGTCGTCTCCGGATTGCCGAACATGACGCCGATCTTCATCCGGATCTGGTTGATGAAGACGACCAGCGTATTGGTGCGCTTGATCGTGGCCGTCAGCTTGCGCAGCGCCTGGCTCATCAGCCGGGCCTGCAGGCCGGGCAGGGAATCTCCCATCTCGCCCTCGATTTCGGCCTTCGGCGTCAGCGCCGCGACCGAGTCGATCACGATGAGGTCGACCGAGCCGGAGCGCACGAGCGCATCGACGATTTCCAGCGCCTGCTCGCCGGTGTCCGGCTGCGAGATCAGCAGTTCCTGCAGGTTGACCCCCAGCTTTTGCGCGTACTGGACGTCGAGCGCGTGCTCCGCATCGATAAAGGCACAGGTGCCGCCGACCTTCTGCATTTCCGCAATGACCTGCAGCGTCAGCGTCGTCTTGCCGGACGACTCCGGACCGAACACCTCGACGACGCGGCCGCGCGGCAGCCCGCCAACCCCCAGCGCGATGTCGAGGGTCAGCGAGCCGGTGGAAACGACGTCGATGTCGCGATCGCCTTCGCCGTCGGCAAGGCGCATCACCGTGCCCTTGCCGAACTGCTTCTCGATCTGTGCGAGCGCGGCCGAAAGGGCCTTCTGACGCTCCTTGCTGTCGGTCACGAAAGCGCTCCTTCCGTCGTCCATGGTCGCCCTCACTGGAATTTTCTACAGTAGGCGAACTGTAAATTCATCCAGTACCCGCCGTCAAGCCGCGTCGACGGATGCGGTCGCGCGTTGATGCGGCGCGCCTTGATGACTGCCGCGGCACCTGTCTAGACTGACACGATAGGGGAAATAGGATAGCAAGCGTCATGCGGATCCTGGTCGCCGAGGACGATGCCGTGCTTTCCGACGGACTCTGCCGCTCGCTTCGCGCGGCCGGGTATGCCGTGGACGCCGTCGACTGCGGCGAACGCGCGGACGCCGCGCTCGCGGCGCAGCCCTACGACCTCCTCATCCTGGACCTCGGGCTGCCGCGGCTCGCCGGGCACGACGTGCTGCGCCGTCTGCGGGCGCGCAACAGCGCGCTGCCGGTGCTGATCCTGACGGCGGCCGACAGCGTCGACCAGAGGGTCAAGGGCCTGGACCTGGGGGCCGACGACTACATGGCGAAGCCCTTTGCGCTGTCCGAACTCGAGGCCCGCGTGCGCGCGCTGACGCGCCGTGCGATGGGCGGCGCGCAGACGCTGATCCGCCACGGAACGCTGGCGCTCGACCAGGTGGGCCGCGTCGCGACCATCAACGGCCAGCCGATCGACCTCTCGGCGCGCGAACTCGGGCTGCTGGAAATCCTGCTGCAGCGGACCGGCCGCCTCGTCAGCAAGGAGCGGCTCGTCGACCACCTCTGCGAGTGGGGCGAGGAGGTCAGCAACAACGCGATCGAGGTCTATGTCCACCGCCTGCGTCGCAAGCTGGAACCGGGCGGCATACGCATCGTCACGGTCCGCGGCCTCGGCTACTGCCTGGAGCGGGCCGCGGAAGCGGCGGCGAGCGCCGCAGCCTGACGATCCGGCGCGGCCACCGCGCCCGTTGCTGGTCGGCCCGTTGCCCGTGTTCCGTCGCGCGATGCGCGCGCGAACCGGTCGTCGCGCCGGGCGCCCGGCCTTATCCTCGGCCCATGCCTGACGCCCACCCGCTGCACGTCGACGGCGCGCGCCCCGTGACGCGGGCGCCACGGCGCGCCAACGTTCGCGCCGCGGCCGCGCGCCTGCTGGGCCGGGGCGGAAGCGACGCGGCCACCGCCGCGCCCGGGCCGCAGCCGCCGCGGGCACCGCTCAATCCGCTGCGCCGCCAGGGGGAACCGGGCTCGCTGTTCGGCGAGATCCTCGACTGGATGTTCGCGCCGGTCCTGCTGCTGTGGCCGATCAGCGTCATGGTCACCTACCTCGTCGCGCAATCGATCGCCGGAACGCCGTTCGACGCGGAGTTGAGCGAACGGGCCGAGTTCCTCGCCGATCACGTCGTCGCGACGCCGCAGGGGATCGCCTTCGACACGCCGAGCGCGACGCGCGACCTGCTGCGCTCCGAGGGTCCGGGCACGGTGTTCTTCGCGATCCACGACGGCGGCGGCGCACGGCTCGCCGGCAACGCCGCGCTGCCGCTGCCCGGCGACGACGAAGCGCCCGCCGTGGGCCGGACGAGCCTCCGCTCGGACACGATCGACGGGCGCGACATCCGGGTCGCCAGCATACGGCTCGTCCCGCGGCCGGCGCCGGCGCCGGGGTCCGCGGGCGCCGCGACGCCGCGGCCGGCCGTCCTGCTGCAGGTCGCCGAGACGCTCGAACGCCGCTCGCAACTCGCCAACGAGATGATCAAGGGCGTCATCGTGCCGCAGTTCGTCGTGCTGCCGCTCGCCGTCGTGCTCGTCTGGTTCGGCCTCTCGCGCGGCCTTGCGCCGCTGGCGTGGATCCAGGCGCGCCTGCGCGCCCGCATGCCGGACGACCTGTCGCCGGTGGATACGCATGCGGTGCCGGAGGAGATCGCCCCGCTCGTGCAGTCGTTCAACGACCTGCTCGAACGGCAGCAGCGCAACGTGCAGGCGCAGCGCCGCTTCATCGCGGACGCCGCGCACCAGCTCAAGACGCCGCTCGCCGGACTGAGGACGCAGGCCGAACTCGCGCTGCGCGAGCAGGATCCGGGCGAAGTGCGGCGCAGCCTGCGGCAGATCGCCGCCTCGACCGAGCGCGCGACCCACGTCGTCAACCAGCTCCTCGCGCTGGCGCACGCGGAGCACCAGGCCAGCGCGCCGGCCGCGTTCGAACTCGTCGACCTCGACCGGTTCGCCCGCGCGATCGTCCAGGACTGGGTCTCGATGGCGATCGAACGCGGAATCGACCTCGGCTACGAGAGCGCCGCCGACGGCGGCGCCGGCGACACGCGCGTCATCGCGCTGCCGGCGATGCTGCGCGAGGCGCTGGGCAACCTGATCGACAACGCGCTGCGCTACACGCCGCGCGGCGGCACGGTGACCGTCCGCGTCCGGCGCGACGATGCGCGCGTCGCGCTGGAGGTCGAGGACGACGGACCCGGGATCGCGGAGGCCGAGCGCACGCTGGTGTTCGAGCGCTTCTATCGCAGCCTCGGCACCGAGCAGGACGGCAGCGGGCTCGGACTCGCGATCGTCCGCGAGATCGTCGAGCAGCACGACGCGCTGCTGCGCGTGGACGCCAATCCGCGCGCCGCCGGCCGAGGGCCCGGGACGCTGATTGCGATCGAGTTCTCGCACACGCCGGGCGCGCGCCCGTCGTTTTCCGTCGCCTGACGCGCGCCATTTGCGCTGCACCGCAACAGAGCGAAGCAAGGTTCGCGTAAGGCAGCCGTTGCAAGCTTGGGACGGGAGACGGAGAGTGGCCGCCGCGGCGACGACGCGGGGGACGCCCCATACCGCTCGTCCATAGAAGCGAAACCATCGACGGAAGGGAGTCGTATCCATGAGTTCAATTGTCGGCAAGTCACCGGGCAGCGCGCGCGTGCCGGACAGTGCTCCGCGGCCGATGTCGCGCGAGGAGAAGACGGTCATCTTCGCGTCGTCGCTCGGTACCGTGTTCGAGTGGTACGACTTCTATCTCTTCGGCTCGCTCGCCGCGTTCATCGGCAAGCAGTTCTTCGCGCCGCTCACGCCGACCGCGCAGTTCATCATGACGCTGCTCGGTTTCGCGGCCGGCTTCGCGGTGCGCCCGTTCGGCGCGGTGATCTTCGGGCGACTCGGCGACATGGTCGGGCGCAAGTACACCTTCCTGATCACGATCCTGATCATGGGTATCTCGACGCTGTCGGTCGGCCTGCTGCCCGGCTACAACAGCTGGGGCATCACGGCGCCGGTCATCCTCATCTCGCTGCGCCTGCTGCAGGGCCTCGCGCTGGGCGGCGAGTACGGCGGCGCCGCGACCTACGTCGCGGAGCACGCGCCGATGGGCAAGCGCGGCTACTACACGAGCTGGATCCAGACGACGGCCACGCTCGGCCTGTTCCTGTCGCTGCTCGTCATCCTGGGCACGCGCGTGTCGCTCGGCGACAAGGACTTCGCCGACTGGGGCTGGCGCGTTCCGTTCTGGATCTCGGCCTTGCTGCTCGCGATCTCGGTCTGGATCCGCCTGAAGCTCAACGAATCGCCGGCGTTCCAGCGCATGAAGGCCGAAGGCAAGCAGTCGAAGGCCCCGCTTACCGAGTCGTTCGGCCGCTGGGGGAACCTCAAGATCGTGCTGCTGGCGCTGTTCGGGCTGACCGCCGGCCAGGCCGTCGTCTGGTACACGGGCCAGTTCTACGCGCTGTTCTTCCTGACGCAGACGCTCAAGGTCGACCTCGCGACCGCGAACTACATGATCGCCGCGTCGCTGCTGATCGGCTCGCCGTTCTTCATCTTCTTCGGGTCGCTGTCGGACCGCGTCGGGCGCAAGCCGATCATCATGGCCGGCTGCCTTCTCGCGGTCCTGACGTACTTCCCGCTGTTCAAGTCGATCGCGCACTACGCCAATCCGGCGCTCGAAACGGCGCAGGCCACCGCCCCGGTCACGGTCGTTGCGGACCCGCAGACGTGCTCGTTCCAGTTCAACCCGACCGGGACGTCGAAGTTCACCCGGCCGTGCGACGTCGCGAAGAGCGCGCTCGCGTCCGCATCGGTGAACTACAAGAACGAAAGCGCGGCGCCCGGAACGCCGCCGGTCGTGAAGTTCGGCGACAAGTCGGTCGCGTACGCCGACGTCCTCAGCGCGGCCGGCGGCGACGAGAAGAAGGCCGCCGACGACCTGCGGAAGGCGCTCGCCGGCGAGGTCAAGGCGACCGGCTACCCGGCGAAGGCCGATCCGGGGCAGATCAACTACGTGATGGTCGTGCTGCTGCTGACGATCCTCGTGATCTACGTGACGATGGTCTACGGCCCGATCGCCGCGATGCTCGTCGAGCTGTTCCCGACCCGGATCCGCTACACCTCGATGTCGCTGCCGTACCACATCGGAAACGGCTGGTTCGGCGGCTTCCTGCCGGCGACGGCCTTCGCGATCGTCGCGGCGACCGGGGACATCTATTCGGGCCTGTGGTACCCGATCGCGGTCGCCGCGATGACGCTGGTGATCGGAACCCTCTTTGTTTCGGAGACGAAGGACCGCGACATCTACGCCAACGACTAAGCGCGCGGTAAGGCGGGGAGAGAAATTGGCCGGCGCATCGCCGGCCTTTTTTTTCCGTCCGGCGTGCGGCGCCGATTTGACCGAACGGTGGCCGACACAGATATAATCCGCGCCCTCTGTCCCGCAAGCGCGCGCGTCGCGCCGACGGACGGAACAGGTTTCGGCGGATTAGCTCAGCCGGTTAGAGCAGAGGAATCATAATCCTTGTGTCCGGGGTTCGAGTCCCTGATCCGCCACCATCCATCGAGTCGAGAATCCGCTGAAACGGGACGCTTCGACTGCCGCCGTCGGCGTGACGCCGGCGCGGCCCACGCCGCGCGGGGAGAGAAGCCCGCTCCCGGCGCGATCGCCGCGCCCCGGCAACCGGTTCGACCGTACACGAGGCGCGCGCGGGCATGGGTAGCAGGAAGCTCTACATCCGCACCTTCGGTTGCCAGATGAACGAGTACGACTCGGCGAAGATGGCCGACGTGCTCGCCGATGCCGAGGGCTACGAGGTCGTCGACGACCCGGCGGCCGCCGACATGATCCTGTTCAACACCTGCTCCGTGCGCGAAAAGGCGCAGGAAAAGGTCTTCTCCGACCTCGGCCGCGTGCGCCAGCTGAAGCGCGAGCGCCCGGAGCTGCTCATCGGCGTCGGCGGCTGCGTCGCCAGCCAGGAAGGCGCCGCGATCGTCCAGCGGGCGCCGTTCGTCGATGTCGTCTTCGGGCCGCAGACGCTGCACCGCCTGCCGGACCTGATCGCGCGCCGCCGCGCCAGCGGCCGCCCGCAGGTCGACATCTCATTCCCGGAGATCGAGAAGTTCGACCACCTGCCGCCGTCGCGCGCCGACGGCGCCACGGCCTTCGTCTCGATCATGGAAGGCTGCAGCAAATACTGCAGCTTCTGCGTCGTGCCGTACACGCGCGGCGAGGAGGTCTCGCGGCCGCTCGACGACGTCCTGGTGGAGGTTGCCGGCCTCGCCGACCAGGGCGTGCGCGAGGTCACGCTGCTGGGGCAGAACGTCAATGCGTATCGCGGGCGCGCGAGCGCGGTCGCGGCCGAGGGCGCCGAGGCGCAACCGGCGACGGGCGTCGCCGACTTCGCGCTGCTGCTCGACTACCTGAGCGAGATTCCGGGCATCGAGCGCATCCGCTACACGACGTCGCACCCGAAGGAGTTCAGCGCGCGGCTCATCGAAGCCCACGCCCGCCTGCCGAAGCTCGCCGAACACGTCCACCTGCCGGTGCAGTCGGGGTCCGACCGGGTGCTTGCGGCCATGAAGCGCGGCTATACGGTGCTGGAATACAAGTCGATCGTCCGGCGCCTGCGCGCGGCGCGCCCGTCGATCTCGATCTCGTCGGACTTCATCGTCGGGTTTCCGGGCGAGACCGAGGCGGAATTCGAGCAGACGCTGCGCCTGGTCGACGAACTGCGCTTCGACGCCAGCTTCTCGTTCGTCTACAGCCGGCGCCCGGGCACGCCGGCGGCGGACCTGCCGGACGACACGCCGCACGAGGCGAAGCTCGCCCGGCTGCAACGGCTGCAGGCGGCGCTGGACGCGAACGCGCGCGCGATCGGCGAGGCGATGGTCGGGTCGATCCAGCGCGTCCTCGTCGAGGGCGTATCGCGACGCGATGCCGCCGAATCGAGCGGCAGGACGTCGAACAACCGGATCGTCAACTTTGCGGCCGGCGCGCTCGCGCCCGGCGCGGTGGTCGACGTGCGCATCGACGGCGCACTGCCCCACAGCCTGCGCGGCGAGCGGGTCCCGACGCATGCCGCCACCGCGTGACGGCGCCCGCCCGGCTGCGGCGCCGGCGCGAGCGGCGGCGCGGCGGGCCGTCCTGCAGGTCTCCGCGGGCGACGCCGACAACGCGCGCCTCGCCAACCTGGCCGGCGTGCTCGACGCCAACCTGCGCCAGATCGAAACGGAGCTCGACGTCGCGATCAAGCGGCGCGGCCACGATTTCCGCATCGAGGGCGAACGCGAGCGCGCGCAGCGCGCCGTCGGCGTCCTGACGCACTTTCTCGAACGCGCGGACCAGCCGATCTCGCCCGACGACATCCAGCTCTACCTCGTCGAACTGGGCCGCGACGGCGCCGGCGGCGCTGCGAAGCGCGCGCGGCCCGCCGACGGCGCGCCGCCGGACGATGACCTTCCGGTACTGCGGACGAAACGGCGCGACCTGCACGGCCGCACGCCGCGTCAGCGGGACTACCTGCACGCGATCCTGGAACACGACATCAGCTTCGGCATCGGGCCGGCGGGCACCGGAAAGACCTACCTCGCCGTGGCCTGCGCCGTCGACGCGCTGGAGCGCGACGCCGTGCAGCGGATCGTCCTGACGCGCCCCGCGGTCGAGGCCGGCGAACGCCTGGGGTTCCTGCCGGGCGACCTCGCACAGAAGGTCGATCCGTACCTCCGCCCGCTGTACGACGCGCTCTACGATCTTCTCGGCTTCGACAAGACGCAGCGCCTGCTGGAGCGGCAGACGATCGAGATCGCCCCGCTCGCCTACATGCGCGGTCGCACGCTGAACCAGGCCTTCGTGATCCTCGATGAAGCGCAGAACACGACGCCGGAACAGATGAAGATGTTCCTGACGCGCATCGGATTCGGCTCCAAGGCGGTCGTCACCGGCGACGTGACGCAGATGGACCTGCCGCGCGGAACGCCGAGCGGGCTGGTGCAGACGCAGCACGTGCTGCGCGGCGTCCGTGGCATCGCCTTCACGTACTTCACGGCGGCCGACGTCGTGCGCCATCCCCTCGTCGCGCGCATCGTCGAGGCCTACGAACGCTTCGATGCCGCCGAAGGGCCCGAACAGCCACGGGAGCCGGCCGGCGCGACGGCCGCCCCGGCGCACGCCGCGGCGGCGCGGCGCGGCGGCACGCGCTCGTAACGAAGGCCCGGCGATGCCGCGACTGGGGCTGGCCGTGCAGGGCCGCGAGCGGTTCGCGGGCCTGCCTGCGCGCAGCACGCTGCGGCGCTGGTCGCTCGCCGCGCTCGATCGTCCGGCGCAGATCACGCTGCGGTTCGTCGGCGAAGCCGAAGGCCGGCGGATGAATCGGGAGTTCCGCCGCGCCGACCATGCGACGAACGTGCTGACGTTCGACTACGAACGCGAGCCACTCGTCCTCGCGGACATCGTGCTGTGCGTCCCGGTGGTCCGGCGCGAAGCGCGCGAGCAGGGCAAGTCGGTCCGTGCGCACCTGGCGCACCTGGTGATCCACGGCGTGCTGCACGCGCTGGGGCACGACCACGTCGACGCCCGCGACGCGCGCCGGATGGAGGCGCTCGAGACCGCGCTGCTGGCGCGCCTGCGCATCGCGAACCCCTACGAACCGCAGCCGACGCACGACCGTGACGTAAGCGCCGGCCGGCGACGCGCATCGCGGAGTAAGTTAGCGCAAGCTTCGGGGCGTCGCTGACCGCTCCGTCAGCGACGGCACGTCAGGGACCGGCGGCCTCGCCGTCGCACGACCCGTTTGCCGTCATCGTCACGCGGCAGCGGTTCGGATATTCTGGCCTCACCCCAACCGCCGGGCGCGCCGGACGCCGCGCCCGACAGCCATGCCCGAGCCTTCGCAGGTCCGCTTCGCACCGTCGCAGAAACAACGCTCCCTGCTCGAACGCCTGACGGCTTTCATCTTCCGCGAGCCGGAGAACCGCGAGGAACTGCTCGAGCACCTGCACGAGGCCCACGAACGCAACCTCCTCGACGCCGACGCGCTGTCGATGATCGAGGGGGTGCTGCAGGTCTCCGAGCTGCGCGCGCGCGACCTGATGGTGCCGCGCGCCCAGATGGACGTGATCGACATCGGCGAACCGATCGAGAAGTGGATCCCGCGGGTCATCGAGACCGCGCACTCGCGCTTCCCGGTCTTCGAGGGCAACCGCGACCATGTCATCGGCATCCTGCTCGCGAAGGACCTGCTGCGCCACTA
This sequence comes from Burkholderiaceae bacterium, assembly GCA_035524275.1. Taxonomy (GTDB): domain Bacteria; phylum Pseudomonadota; class Gammaproteobacteria; order Burkholderiales; family Burkholderiaceae_F; genus DATKPC01. The sequence goes on along the minus strand of DATKPC010000114.1, from coordinate 17,486 downwards.
CGCCGAAGACGACTTCGACGTCCGCGCGATGCTGCGGCCGGCCGTCTTCATCCCGGAATCGAAGCCCCTGAACGTGCTGCTGAGGGACTTCCGCGCCAAGCGCAACCACATGGCGCTGGTGGTCGACGAATACGGCGGCATCGCCGGCCTGATCACGATCGAGGACGTCCTGGAGCAGATCGTCGGCGACATCGACGACGAATACGACATCGACGAGCAGGAAGACAACATCATCGCCGAGAAGGATGACGCCTATCGCGTCCGCGCGCTGACCGAGATCGCGCAGTTCAACGCCGCGTTCGGGACCTCGTTTCCCGACGATGAATTCGACACGATCGGCGGCCTCGTCACCGACAAGTGCGGCCGCGTCCCGCGGCGCGGCGACACGATCGAGATCGACCATATGAAATTCGAGGTGCTGCGCGCCGATCCGCGCCAGGTGCACCTGTTCCACGTCTCGCGGATGCCGAAGACCGCGGCGCAGGAATTCGCGGACCTTGAAGAACACCGGCCGTCCTGAGAGGCGGCGCGTGGCGATCGACGGCGACAGCGGGGCGGGCCCGTCACCCGCGGCCGCCATGTGGTCGTCCCGCGCGCCGGCGTTCGCGGCCGCCGCGCTCCTGGGCGTCGTGCACGCGCTGTCGTTCGCGCCGCAACCGCGCGGGTGGCTCGAGGTCGGCGTGCTGGCGCTCCTCTTTGCCGCGATCGATCGCGCCGCGAGCTGGCGACGCGCCGCCTGGCTGGGGTTCGCCTTCGGCTGCGGCTGGTTCGGCGATGGCTTCGCGTGGCTCTACATCAGCATGCACGACTACGGCGACCTGCCGGGGTGGATGGCCGCCGCCGCCGAGGGCGCACTTGCCGCCGGGCTCGCGCTGCTGCCCGCCGCCGCCGCCGCGGCGGGATGGCTGTCGTCGCGCGGACCGCTGTCGCGGCCGCTCCTCGCGCTGCCCGCATGCTGGGCGTTGGGCGAATGGCTGCGCGGAATCGTGTTCACCGGGTTCCCGTGGCTCGCCGGCGGCTACGCGCACACCGACGGCGGCCTCGCCGGCCTGGCCCCGATCGTCGGCGTCTATGGCGTGACGCTGGCCGCCGCCGCGCTCGCCGGCGCGCTCGTCGCCGCCTGGCGCACGCGCGCCCGCCCGCCGCTCGCGGCAGCCATCGTCGTCATCGGCGGCGTCGCCCTTGCCGGCGCGACCGCCGCGCGCCGCATCGACTGGACCACCCCCGACGGACGGCCGATCAGCGTCCGCCTCGTCCAGGGCAACATCCCGCAGGACCTGAAATTCGGCGTCGACGGGATGGCGCGCGCGATCGAGACGCACGCCCGGCTGATGCGCGGCGACGGTCGCCATGCGGACCTCGTCGTGCTGCCGGAATCGGTCTTTCCGGTCCCGCTGGGGGACCTGCCCGCCGACCTGCTGCCGTCGATCGTCGAATTCGGCCGGCAGCAGCACGCCGCGATCGTCTTTGGCGCGTTCATCGAGGACCCGCCCGGCCATTTCCTCAACAGCGCGCTCGGACTGGAGCCGGGCGCCGCGACGTACCAGCACTACAGCAAGCGGCATCTCGTGCCGTTCGGCGAGTACATCCCGCCCGGCTTCCGCTGGTTCGTCGACCTGATGCGGATACCGATCGGCGACCAGGACCGCGGTCCCGACGACCAGCCGCCGATGCGCCTCGCCGGGCAGGACATCGCGGTGAACATCTGCTACGAGGACCTGTTCGGCGCCGAGATCATCCGCGCGTGGCAGGATCCGCGCCGGGCGCCGACGATCCTGCTCAACGTGTCGAATCTCGCCTGGTTCGGCAATTCGGCCGCGCTGCCGCAGCACCTGCAGATCGCGCGCATGCGCGCGATCGAGACCGGACGGCCGATGCTGCGTGCCACCAACACCGGCGCCACCGCGATCATCGGCCCGCACGGCGACGTCGACGCGCTGCTGCCGTTCCTCGCGCCCGGCGCGCTCGAAGGCACCGCGCAGGGCTACCGCGGCGCGACGCCCTACGTGCGCGTGGGCAACGCGCCCTTCGTCGCGCTGGCAACGCTGCTGCTCGCGGGCGCCCTGGCGTCGCGCCGGCGGGTGCCGCCGGCGAAACACGAGGGCGCGGTGAAGATCCCCGTTGCCCGATAAAATCGGGGCTCGGAGGAAATCCGCCATCGGACGATGCGGCCGCGGAACGCGCGGCGGCGCGTCGTCCGACGCGGCGTCGACATGATCACATTCCAAGAAGCCATCCTGCGCCTGCAGGAGTACTGGAGCCGCAACGGCTGCGCGCTGCTCCAGCCGATCGACCTCGAAGTCGGCGCCGGCACGTCGCACACCGCGACGTTCCTGCGCGCGATCGGCCCGGAGCCGTGGCGCGCCGCCTACGTGCAGCCCTCGCGCCGCCCGAAGGATGCGCGCTACGGCGAGAATCCGAACCGGCTGCACCAGCACCACCAGTTCCAGGTCGTGCTGAAACCGTCGCCGCCGGACATCCTCGACACCTACCTGGGTTCGCTCGGCGCGCTGGGGATCGACACGTCGCTGCACGACATCCGCTTCGTCGAGGACAACTGGGAAAACCCGTCGCTCGGTGCCTGGGGACTCGGCTGGGAAGTCTGGATGGACGGCATGGAGATCACGCAGTTCACCTACTTCCAGCAGGTGGGCGGCCTGGACTGCCGCCCGATCACCGGCGAGATCACCTACGGGCTCGAGCGCCTCACGATGTACCTGCAGGACTGCGACAACGTCTACGACCTCGTCTACACGCGCTGGCGCGATCGCGGCAGCGAACGCACGCTGCGCTACGGCGACGTGTTCCACCAGAACGAGGTCGAACAGAGCCGCTACAACTTCGAGGCATCGGACCCGGCGATCCTGCTCGGGCAGTTCCAGCTCTTCGAAAGCGAGGCGCGCCGCCTGATGGACGCGAACCTCGCGCTGCCCGCCTACGAGATGGTGCTGAAGGCCAATCACGCGTTCAATCTCCTCGACGCCCGCGGCGCGATCAGCGTCACGGAACGCGCGACGTACATCGGGCGCATCCGCAACCTGGCGCGCAGCGTCGCGGCGAGCTACCTGGAATCGCGTTCGCGCCTCGGCTTCCCGATGCTGCTCGACGCCACCGTCGCGGGGGCCGCATGAAGCCCACGCACCGCGCCGCGCTGCTCGTCGAACTGCACACCGAGGAACTGCCGCCGAAGGCACTCGCGAACCTCGCGCGGGCGTTCGCCGAGCGGATCCACGCCGGGCTCGCCGCTGCGCATCTGGCCGAGGCGGCGCCGGAATCGCGCGCCGTCTTCGCCTCGCCGCGACGCCTTGCGGTGATCGTCGATGGCGTCGCCGACCGCGCGCCGGACCAGGCGATCCGCCAGAAGCTCGTGCCCGTGAGCGTCGGCATCGGGCCGGACGGCGCGCCCACGGCGGCGCTGCGCAAGCGGCTGGCCGCGCTCGGTCTCGACGTTGCCGTGGACGCGCTGGCGCGAGAGAGCGACGGCAAGCAGGAGGTCCTGGTGCACGCCGGCGTGCGGCCCGGCGTCGAGCTCGCGGCCGGGCTGCAGGCCGCGCTGGACGACGCGATCGCGAACCTGCCGATACCGAAGCTGATGAACTACCAGCTGGCCGACGGCACGACGACGGTCCAGTTCGTGCGCCCGGCCCATCGGCTCGTGGCGCTGCACGGCGCCGCGGTCGTGCCGGTGAAGGCCCTCGGGCTGCAGGCCGGACGCGAGACGTTCGGCCACCGGTTCCTGAGCCGCGGCCCGTTGTCGATCCGCGCCGCCGCGAGCTACGAATCGCAGCTCGCCGACGAGGGCCGCGTGATCGCGTCGTTCGCCGCGCGCCGCGACGAGATCGCCGCGCGCCTGCGCGCGGCGGCCGGCCGCCTCGGCGCGACCGTGGTCATGCCCCCCGCGCTGCTCGACGAGGTGGCGGGGCTCGTCGAGTGGCCGGTCGTGATCGAATCGGGTTTCGACGCGCAGTTCCTCGACGTCCCGGCGGAGTGCCTGATCCTCACGATGCAGCAGAACCAGAAGTACTTCGCGTTGCGCGACGCCGGCGGCGCGCTGATGAACCGCTTCCTGCTCGTCTCGCAGCTCGAAGCCGTCGACCGCGGCGCGGCGATCGCCGCCGGCAACGCACGCGTCGTCCGCGCGCGCCTCGCGGACGCGAAGTTCTTCTACGACCAGGACCGCCGGCAGCCGCTCGCGAGCCGCATCCCGCTGCTGGCGCACGTCGTCTACCACAATCGCCTCGGCTCGCAGCTGGAACGCGTCGAGCGGCTGACCGAGATCGCCGTCGCCATTGCGCGCGACCTCGGCCCCGACCCGACGCACGTCGAGCGCGCCGCCCGGCTTGCCAAGGCCGACCTGCGGACCGAGATGGTCGGCGAGTTTCCGCAGCTGCAGGGCACGATGGGGACCTACTACGCGCGGCACGACGGCGAAGCCGAGGATGTCGCCGACGCGATCGACCAGCACTATCGCCCGCGGTTCGCGGGCGACGAACTGCCGCGGTCGCCGATCGCGACCTGCGTCGCGCTCGCCGACAAGCTGGAGGCGCTGGTCGGGCTGTTCGGGATCGGGGAGAAACCGAGCGGCGACAAGGATCCCTTCGGGCTGCGACGACACGCGCTCGGCATCCTGCGCATCCTGATCGAAGGAAAGCTCGCGCTCGGCCTCGATCGGCTGCTGGAGATCGCAGCGCAGGCGTTCGTCGCCGCGCCGCATTGGAAGCGCGCCGACGACGAGGCGCTCGCCTTCCTGCACGACCGGCTGCGCGGCCTCCTGCGCGACGACGGCGCGACGGCACACGAAATCGAGGCCATCGTCTCGCAACGCCCGACGCGCGTCGACCAGGTCCCCGCGCGCCTGCACGCCGTGCGCGCCTTCATGCAGAGACCGGAGGCGGCGAGCCTCGCCGGCGCCAACAAGCGGATCGGCAACATCCTCAAGAAGGCCGACGGCGTCAGCGGCCGCTACGACGAAAACCTCCTCTTCGAGCCGGCGGAAAAGGCGCTGGCGGCGACATTCGCCGCCGCGGCGCCGGAATCGGAGGCGCGCTACGCCGCCGGCGACTACGCCGGCGCGCTGCTGGCCCTGGTGCCGCTGAAGATCCCGGTCGACCGGTTCTTCGACGACGTGATGGTCATGGTCGAGGACCCGCAGATCCGCGGCAATCGCCTGGCGCTGCTGGCCGCGTTGCGGCAGCGGATGAATGCCGTGGCCGACATCTCGATGCTGGCAGCCGGATGAACACGAACGCCGCCCCGCGATCCAACCCGCTGGCGCGCGCGCTGCTCGCTGCCCGATCGGGCCTTTACCTCGCCTTCCTGGTGGTCACCGTCGTGCCGTGGGCGCTGGCGGTGATCGTCGCGGCCATCGCGCCGCTGCGCGTGCGCTACGCGATGGCGCAGGGCTGGACCGGACTCGCGATCTGGGGCGCGCGGGCGATCTGCGGGATACGCTGGCGGGTCGAAGGGTGGGAGAACCTGCCGCAGGCGCCGGCCATCCTGCTGCCGAAGCACCAGTCGGCCTGGGAGACGCTCTGGCTGCAGGCGACGATGCCGCGTCCGCTGACGTTCGTCTACAAGCGCGAACTGCACATGCTGCCGTTCTTCGGCTGGGCGATGGCGACGCTGCAGATGATCAACATCGACCGGTCGCGCGGCCTCGATGCGTTCGAGCAGGTCGTCGAGCAGGGGACGGACCGGCTGCAGCGCGGCTGGTGGATCCTGATCTTCCCGGAAGGGACGCGCACCGCGCCCGGCTCGTCGCGCCGCTTCAAGACCGGAGGCCCGCGGCTCGCGGTGCGGACCGGCGCGCTCGCGGTGCCGATCGCGCTCAACTCCGGCGAGGTCTGGCCGCGCAACGCGTTCATCAAGACGCCGGGCACGGTGACGGTCTCGATCGGCCCGCCGATCGATCCGCGCGGAATGACCGTCGACCAGGTCGCGCAGCAAGTAGAATCGTGGATCGAATCCGAGATGCGGCGATTGGCGCCGCATCGCTACGCCGGTCCCTACGTCGCCCCCGAGCGCGAGGCGCTGCGGGCCGGAACGGGAAACGCGGCAGGCATCGTTTGATGCAAGCACCCCAGCCGATGGAGCAGCTCTCGCTGGCGTTCGACGCGCCCGGGAGGCCATCGGCGACGCCGCCGACGTCGGAACCGGTCAACTTCCGGCAGTGCGTGGTCGGCGCGGAGCTGCTGAGCTATCGCCTGCGCCGCGGCCGCCGCCGCTCGATCGGCTTCCAGATCGACGACAACGGGCTCACGGTCAGCGCCCCGCGCTGGGTCCCGATCCGCGAGGTCGAGGCGGCGATCCGCGAAAAACAGCGCTGGATCACGACGAAGCTCGCTCACTGGCGCGACTGGCGCGAGCGCCGGCGGCTGCCGGAGGTGCGCTTCGGCGACGGCGGTTCGCTTCCCTATCTCGGCGCTCCGCTCGTGATGCGCCTGCGGCCGCAGGTCCAGGTCACGCAGCTGTCGGAATCCGGGCCGCGCGAACTGCTGCTCGCGCTGCCGCTCGACGCCGACGCCGTCCAGGTCAAGGACGCGCTCTACGCCTGGCTGCAGGGCGAGGCGAGGCGCGTGCTCGGCGAGAGGCTGCACCTGATCGCAGCGCGCAACGAGCTGCGCTTTTCTTCCTGGGCGCTGTCGTCGGCGCGTTCGCAGTGGGGCTCCTGCACGGCCCAGGGGCGCATCCGCCTCAACTGGCGCCTGGTCCACTTCGCGATGCCGGTCATCGACTATGTCGTCGCGCACGAGCTCGCGCACCTTCGCGAGCTGAACCACGGACCGCGCTTCTGGCGCGCCGTCGCGCAGCTGCTGCCGGACTTCGAGGCCGCGCGCGACCGGATCCGCGACGAGGACCTTTCGGCATTGCCGCTGTGACAGCGGCGGGAGAACGCATGGCCAAGGCAAGGATCCTGCACACGATGCTGCGCGTCGGCGACATGCAGCGCTCGGTCGATTTCTACACGCACGTGATGGGCATGCGCGTACTGCGCACGACCGAGCGCCCGCAACAGAAGTATTCGCTCGCCTTCGTGGGCTACGGCGACGAGTCGAGCGGCGCGGTCCTCGAGCTCACCTACAACCATGGCGTCGACCGCTATGACCTGGGCACCGCGTACGGCCACGTCGCGATCGGCGTCGACGACGTCGCGGCGACCTGCGCGCGGATTCGGGATGCGGGAGGAACGATCACGCGCGAGCCCGGTCCTGTCGCCGGCGGCTCGACGGTCATTGCCTTCGTGCAGGATCCGGACGGCTACAAGATCGAGCTTATCCAGGTGACGGGCGACTGACGTGCGGACGGCCCGCGGTCGCGGGTTGCTGCGCGCCCTGGCTGCGAGCTTCGGCGTCGCGGCCCTTTCCATCGGCGCCTGGGCCGGCACCGCCGCCGCGCCCTCGGCGTCATCCGCCACGTCCCCCGCAGGCAGCGCGGTGGCCGTCGACGACGACCCGCAGCGCTTCGTTGCGGACGCCAACGACCCGCGGACTCCCGCGTGGCTCCGCGCCGAGGGGGCGCGGGCACGCGCGACACTGGACGGCATCCCGGGCCGCACCGCCCTGCTCGCGCGCCTGAGGACGATCGACGAGGCGACGCCGGCGGCCGTCGGCGCCCCGCAGTGGCGACCCGGCGAATTGCTTTTCTACATCCGTCGCGATCTCGGCGGCGCCGCGCGGACGCTCTATGTCCGGCACGGCTTCGAAGGTCCGGAACGCATCCTCTTCGACCCGGAGTCGGCCGCCGGCGGCGGCGCGCCCGGCGCCGGAGTGAAATCGGCGAGCGGGCGCGCGATCCGAAGCTTCGAGGCTTCCCCCGGCGGCCGGTTCGTCGCCTGCAGCGTCGCCGCGCCCGCCGCGGCGCGCCCGGCCGCTGCAGCCTCGCTGATCGTCGTCGAGACACGAACCGGTCGCGTGGTGGCCGGTCCCATCGAGAACGTCGCCGCGACGAAAGTCGGATGGCTTCCCGACGAGAGCGGAATCTTCTTCACGCGTGCCGCGCCGCCGGCGAGCGCATCGAGCGCATCGAGCGCAACGAGCGCGACGTCCGGCGCGCGGAGCTATCTCTTTCGCCTCGGCGGCGATCCGCAGCGGGCACAGCCCGTCCTCGGGCCCGGATTCCCGGGCACGTCGATCGACGGCGCGCGCGACCTGCCCTCGGTGCAAGTGCTACCGGGGACCAACCTGGCCGCCGGAATCGTCGTCGACGGTTCGGTGCATGGGCGGCGCCCGCTGGACATCTACGTGGCGCCGCTCGCATCGCTGGCGGCAGGACGCGTCTCATGGCAACGGATCGTCGATCGCCAGGAGCGCGTGACCGCGTTTGCGTCGGTCCGCGACCGGCTGTTCCTGCTTGCCGGGGACGACGGCGGCGGGAGCCGGGTCCTGGAGACGACGATCGGCCGCGGAAGGATCGAAAGCGCACGGATCGTGGCACAGGATGCCGCCGGTGGCATCCGGACGTTGTCGCGAGCGCTCGACGGCGTCTATTTCACGCGGCGCGCCGGCGCCGTCGCGGGGCTGTGGCGAATCGGACTCGAGCCCAATGCCACCGCGGCGGAAGTTCCATTGCCGGGCGCCGGGTCGGCGCGAATCGCCGCGGCCGACCCGCGCGTGCCGGGCATCCTGGTCGAGCAGCAGTCGTGGATGCAGGCGCGGCGCTACGTGATTTTCGACGGCCGGCGCGTCGCCGCGACGACGTTGCAGGCCACCGGTCCGTACGACGCGCCGACGGACTATTCGGCCACGGAGGTGATGCTGGGCGACGTCGGCGGCACCGACGTCGCGCCGCGGACCGTGCTGACGATCGTCCAGCGCCGGGATCTCGTGCGCGACGGGACCAATCCGACGCGGCTTCGGTTGCGCGTCGGCGACGACGACGCGGCGGATCCGGATTTCGATGCGCGGGAACTCGCATGGCTCGAGCGTGGCGGCGTGATCGCCTTCGCCGCCCTGCGACGCGGCGACGCCGAAGCGTGGAAGGAAGCGGTCGCCTGCGCGGCCTACCTGGTCGAGCAGCGCATCGCGTCGCCCTCGACGCTCGCCGTCGAGGGCCGGGATCGCGCCGCGGCACTGGCCGTTCGCACCGCGATCGAACGCCCGGACCTCTTCGCCGCGGTCGCCGCGATCGGCGCCGCGACGGATTCGACGCTGGAGGCGCGGATCACGACCGGCGTCCGCTATCCGGCCGCACTGCTGATCGGCGATGCCACGGCCGTGCTCGCGGCGCGCCTGCAGCAGGCGAACCCGGGCGGGAAGCCGACGCTCCTGCTGGGGGCCTCGAACCTCGTCGGCGGCAATGCCGCGGACCTGCGGCTGTCGATGCGCGCCGATGCGATGAGCTTCATGCTGTGGCAGTTCGGGGTGCCGGGCTTCCAGTTGGAGGCGCGGTAAGCGCCCTCTCCCCCACGGGCTAGACCGGATCGGGACTTCCGGAGGCTTCCGGGACCGCCGACGCGGTGCTCGGCGGAGCCGTCGCAGGCACCGCGCCGATGACCTCGGCGGCATCGACGGCCGCAGCACGCTCCTCGTCGTCGTCCTCGTCCTCGGCCGCGTCGTCGGCGGTCGGCTGGTCGCGAAGGACCTCGGCCAGCCGCATCTGCAGCGAAATGTCGACCTCGTCGCAGCCCAGCACATCGAGACGGATACGCGTGGCGCGCGGCAGGTCGGGCAGCCCCGGCAGCCGGCCGACCCACGGCAGGCCGTCCACGCGCAGGAGATCGCCCTTGAGCACCGTGGCGACAAGCTGGCGAACGTCGTTCTGGCGCAGCCAGCGAAGGCACCAGAACCGTTCCATCCGGTCCTGGAATTCGTTGTAAGACGTGTAGGCCGCGTCGAAGCCGCTGACGACCGCGAAGAGTTCGGCGTCGTTCGGCACGTACGGCGCGGCGGCGTCGGAGGCGGCAGCGATGAGCTGGCGCTGGTTCACGAGGTCGACGTAGCGGCGCAGCGGCGACGTCGACCACGCGTAGTGCTCCACGCCGATGCCGGCGTGCGGCGCCGGCGTCGTGCCCATCCGCACGCGGTTCGCGCCCGGACCGCGCGCCTGCGAGCGGTAGATCGCGGCGCGCCCCTTCTGCGCGAGCCATCCGCCCCAATGGCTGTTGGCGAGGATCATCAGTTCGGCGACCATCAGGTCGAGCGGCGCGCCGCGGCGCCGCGCGCGGATCTCGACGCGCGCATCGTCGCCGTCGCCTTCAAGCGCGATCGAGTATTCGGTCCGCCCGACCGGTTCGGGGCGGCCGCGCACGGCCTCGCGTCCCGCGAGCAGGCGGCGCGCGAAACGCCACAGGAACGCCAGTTCGCTTCCGCGCGGCAGTCCGTCGCCTCCGGCCTCCAGGCACTCCGGCGTCGCGATCTCGTCGAGGCGATCGTGCCGCAGGTTGTCGCGGATGCGGATCCGCTCGACGACCGTCCGCGTCGCGCCGACCGACAGGTCGGCCGGGTCGACATCGACGTAGAGCGACAGCACCGGCACGATCCGGCCGGCGTTCAGCGAGAAGGCCTCGATCCACGCCTCCGGGAGCATCGTGTACTTCAGTCCCGGCGCGTAGACGGTCGACATCCGCCCGCGCGCCACGGCGTCGAGTTCGTCGCCGCGACGGATCGCCAGCGCCGGCGCGGCAATGTGGATGCCGATCCGCCACGCACCGCCCGAGGCTTCGATCGGCTGCAGCGAGAACGCGTCGTCGATCTCGGTCGTCGTGCTGTCGTCGATCGAGAAGGCCTCGACGGCGGCCAGCGGCAACGCGCCGTCGAGCGTCTCCACGACACCGGAAGGCGACGGCAGGCCGGACGGGAACGCGACGCCGCGCGGGAACGCCGAGGCGAGGAACGCGTCGACGTGCCACCGGCGCGGCGAGGCGATGGCGCCGCGCGCCAGCAGAAGCCTCAGCGGCGACAGGTGCGACTCCGCGGCGGCCTGCTCCAGCGCCTTGTATTCGATCGAATTGCGGTCGGGTTCGACGAGCAGCGCGATCGCCTGCGCCGCAATCGCCGGCGGCATCCCGCCCGCCTTCATCTCGTCGACATACTCCTGGCGCAGCGCCTCCTGGCGGCGCTTGCGCTCGACGGCCGCGAGCGCCGCCTGCAGGATCTCGGGCGGCGCCGGCCTGAAGCGGCCGCGCCCCTTGCGATGGAAATAGACGGGCGCGCCATGCAGGCGCAGCAGGATCGAGGCGGCCTCGACGGCGTTCGGTTCGTGGCCGTGATATTCGCGCGCCATCTCGTCGAAATCGAATTCACGTTGCGGCGCGCATTCCCAGAGGAAATCCAGGTCGATCGCGGCGGCATCGGCCTGCGCGCGCTGCATCAGCTGCGGCGGCGTCGGTTGCGTGAACCGGAGCAGGACGTGGCCCGATTTCACCTTGGTCCGCTTGCCGCTCGCGAGCTCGACCTGGTAGGACGCGTCGGTGGCGGCGAGCACCGTCCCGGCCTTGAACGCGCCGTCCTCCTCGAACAGCAGGTGCTGGCTCGCCATGCGCGTCAGGCCGTGACGTCCGCCTCGCGCGCGCCGCTGACGCGCACCAGGCTCGCAGGATCGATCGGGAAGACGCAGTGCGGCGTGCCCGCGGCCGCCCAGACGGTCGCGAAGCGGCGCAACGAGCGATCGACGAACGTGACCATCGGCTTCGGATGCCCCACCGGCGCGACGCCGCCGATCGCGAATCCGGAATGCGCCCGGACGAACTCCGGCTGCGCCCGTTCGATCGGTTCGCCCAGCAGCTCGCCGACGCGCGCTTCGTCGACGCGGCGATCGCCGGCGGCGATCACCAGCACCGCGCGGTCGCTGGATACGGCGCGGAAGATCAGCGATTTCGCGATCTGCCCGACCTCGATGCCGAGCGAGTCGGCGGCCTGCTGCGCGGTGCGCGCCGAGCTCGCGAGGTGCCGGATCGCGGCGTCGATGCCGAGCGCGGCCAGCGCGGTTTCGACGCGCTGCGCCGACGCCGGAAGGGCGGAGGGCTTGTCGTTCATCGTCATGCCCCGCAGAACGCGAGGACCCGGTCGATATGGTTTTCGAAATCCGTCAGCGCGTGGTCGGACCCGTCGATCACGCACTGCGCGCAGCCCGCGTACTTGGTCACCATCGTGCGGTAGTCGATGACCTCGTCGCCGGTCGCCGCGACCAGGAAGTAGCGCTCCGGGCGCGTGATGACGGGCGTGTCGAGCGCGCGCAGTTCATCGAGGTACTCCGCGCGGAACTCGAACTCGCCGCCCCCGTGAAAAACCTGCTGGCGACCCAGGTGCGCCTGCAGGTCGTCGTAGGGGCGGACCGCGGGATTCAACAACACGGCGCGGCAGCCGACCCGCTCGGCGAGCCAGGTCGCATAGTAGCCGCCCAGCGAGGAGCCGATCAGCGCCAGCGAACCCGGATCGACGGCTCCGGCGACATCCGCCAGCAGGGCCGCCGCCGCGCGCGGCGAGGCGGGCAGCTGCGGGCATTCGTACCGCGGCGCGTGCGGCGCGCGCCGCGCCAGGCACTCGCGGATCTGCTGCGCCTTCGTCGACCGCGGCGACGACCGGAAGCCGTGCAGGTAGAGGATCACCGCGAGGCCTGCAACGCCTGCGGCGCGGGGCCGGACTCGCGACGCCCGTGCACGTCGCGACCATCGCGGCCGGCGCGCAGCGCGGCGAGGAGCCGCTCGTGGATGCCGCCGAAAGCGCCGTTGCTCATCACGAGCACGTGGTCCCCGGGGCGCGCCGCGCGCGCGATCGCGGCGACGAGGGAGTCGATCGCGGTGCAGACCGTCACCGCATCACCGAGCGGCGCCAGCGCCTCGAGCGCATTCCACGACGGGGCGCCGGCGCCCGACGTGCCAGCCGCCGGCGCAAGGCAGAACACGAGGTCCGCGCCGCGCAGGCTCGGCGCGAGCCGCGGCGCCAGCACGCCCATCCGCATCGTGTTCGAGCGCGGCTCGACGACCGCGAGTATCCGCGCCTCGCCGATCCTCGCGCGAAGCCCCTGCACCGTCGCCGCGATCGCGGTCGGATGATGGGCGAAGTCGTCGTAGACGCGGACGCCGCCGGCCTCGCCGCGCAGCTCCAACCGGCGCCTGACGCCGGGAAAGTCGGCGAGTGCGGCGATGGCCGCCGCGGGCGCGACGCCGGCTTCGCCTGCGGCGGCGATCGCCGCGATGGCGTTGGATCGATTGTGTGCGCCGGCGAGCGGAAGCTCCGCGCGCCCGACCCGCGCATCGCCGCGGCAGACGTCGAAGGCGTGGATTTCGTGCTCCGAGATCGCGTTCGCATGCCAGGCATCGGGCGCGTCGAATCCGACGACCGGCGTCCAGCAGCCGCGGGCGAGAACCCGCGCGAGCGCCGCGTCGCCGCGATTCACGACCAGCCGGCCGGACCCGGGGACACAGCGGACCAGGTGGTGGAACTGGGTCTCGATGGACGCGAGGTCCGGAAATATGTCGGCGTGGTCGAATTCGAGGTTGTTGAGGATCGCGATCGTCGGAAAGTAGTGGACGAACTTGCTGCGCTTGTCGAAGAACGCGGTGTCGTATTCATCGGCTTCGATGACGAACCAGTCGCCGGCGGACCGACCGGCGGCGCCGAGGCGTGCGCCGGTGCCGAAGGCCGTCGGCACGCCGCCAATCAGGAATCCGGGCGCGAGGCCCGCGCGATCGAGGATCCACGCGACCATCGACGCCGTCGTCGTCTTGCCGTGCGTGCCGGCGACCGCGATCACGCGGCGTCCGCGCAGCACGTGCTCCGCGATCCATTGCGGGCCGGACACGATGGGCGTACCGGCATCGAGCAGCGCCTCCACGAGCGGCATCCCGCGCGTGGCGACGTTGCCGACGACCCAGGCGTCGGGGCGCAGGCCGAGCTGGTCCGCGCCGTAGCCGCGCACGACGTCGATGCCCGCGGCGGCGAGCTGCTCGCTCATCGGCGGATAAAGTTCGCCATCGCATCCCGTCACGCGGTGGCCGGCTTCCTGCGCGAGGCGAGCCAACCCTCCCATGAATGTCCCACCGATGCCGACCACGTGGATATGCACGCGCCTGCCGCCTTTCGCGCCGCGTTAGCGAAGCGCGGAGTTTAAGCGCGAGCTGCTCGCGGCGGGCGCGCCCCCCCGAGTTCGGTACACTGCCGCAACCGGCCGTCGAGCCGCAGGAAACCCGCGACGGCGGGCCCGCAGATGACGCTACCAGCCGGACCTGGCGCCGACCTCCGCAGTGAAATCGCCGCGGCGGCGGCGCGACTGATCGCCGACGAGGGATTCGACTACGGCACCGCGCGCCGGCGCGCGGCCGAGCTCGTCACGGGCCACGGTCGCGTCGCCCGCCATCGGATGCCCGACGACGCCGACGTCGAAAGCGCGCTGCGCGAGCACCTGCGGCTCTTTGCGGGAGACGAGCAGCCCCGCCTGCTCGCGGCGCTGCGGCAGCTCGCGCTGCAATGGATGGAGCGACTCGCCGCCTTCAATCCGCACTTGGCCGGCGCGGCGCTCAACGGCACGGCGACCGCGCATTCGGATCTCGCGCTGCATCTGTTCACCGACAGCGCGAAGGATGTCGAGATGTTCCTGATCAACGACGGCGTCGATTTCGACGTCATCGAGGGCGACCGCGTGCCGGGCGGGCCGGACGAGACGATCCAGTTCGTCGTCCCGCCGCCGCGCGAGCACGGATTGCCGCCGCGTGTCGGCATCCGCCTCGCCATCCACGCCGTCGACGCGATCCGCGTCGCTCCGCGACGCCGTTCGACGGACGCGCAGCTTCATCGCGTCGAGCAGATGGGACGCGCCGGGATCGACGCCGTGCGGGAACTGCTGGCGGATGCCGCTCGGGGACGACGCGATGCCGGCTGACGGGGACGCCGAACGGCCCGTCGGATCGCCGCGGCTGCGCTGGCCGCTGCTGCTCGCCTGCGCGACGATTGCGGCGGCGGCCGGCATCGCGGCGAGCCTGTACGCCGGCGGCGCGGACCGCGAAGCCGCGGCCACGCTTTTCGCGACCCGCCTGCCGGACGACGAAGGAACGAGTCGCGAACTCGCCGACTACCGCGGGCGCGTCCTCGTGGTCAATTTCTGGGCCACGTGGTGTGGCCCGTGCATCCAGGAAATGCCGGAACTTCAGAAGATCCAGGACGAGTACCGGTCGCGGGGCGTCGAGATCATCGGCATCGCGATCGATCGCGCGGACGCCGTGCGGACCTTCCGGCAGGCGGGCACGATCCGCTATCCGCTGCTCGTTGCCGGAATCGGCGGGTCGGACCTGCTGCGGGAAATGGGTGATTCCGAAGGCGCCCTACCCTATACTGCCGTCCTGTCGCGTTCCGGCAAGATCGCGCAGCGTCATCTAGGTGCCGTCAAGGGCAGCGATCTTCGCCATTGGCTCGATCAGCAGATCGGCTCATAGCTCGCGTCACGGCCCGGCACGCATCAGCCCGGCCGCCGGACGCACGTCCTCGATAGACGCGATCGCGATATTGATTTAAAGTGTCGCGATTTGCATTTATCTTCCGCCATCAAACGACAAGAGCGGCCGCAGTCACCGCGTGAGCGGATGCGGGGAGGAACCCGGGATGGACCTCAGAAAACTGAAAACCCTGATCGACCTCGTCGCCGAATCCGGCATCTCGGAAATCGAGGTGACCGAGGGCGAAGACAAGGTCCGGATCGTGAAGAACGTCGCGCCCGTCGCTCCGATGTGGGCGCCGGCGCCACCGATGATGCCGGCCGCGCATCCCATGGCCGCGCCGGCCGGGGCGCTCGCGGCGCCGCCGGCGACGGCGGGTGCTGCGCCGGCGGCGGCTCCGCCCGCCGCCGAGGCTCCGAAGGGCCACGTCATCAAGTCGCCGATGGTCGGGACGTTCTACCGCTCCTCGAGCCCCGGCGCGAAGCCCTATGTCGAACTGGGCCAGGCGGTGAAGGCGGGCGAGACCCTCTGCATCATCGAGGCGATGAAACTCCTCAACGAGATCGAATCCGAGGTCGACGGGACGGTCCACGAGATCCTCGTCGAGAACGGCCAGCCCGTGGAGTACGGGCAGCCGCTGTTCGTCGTCGGCTGATGCGGCACGTGCGAGGCAGGTAACGCGATGTTCGGGAAAGTGCTGATTGCCAACCGCGGCGAAATCGCGCTGCGGATCCAGCGCGCGTGCCGCGAACTCGGCATCAAGACCGTCGTCGTCCACTCGCAGGCCGACACGGACGCGAAATACGTCAAGCTCGCCGACGAATCGGTCTGCATCGGGCCGCCGCCGTCGCGAGAAAGCTACCTGAACACGCCGGCGATCATCAGCGCTGCCGAGGTCACCGACGCGGAAGCGATCCATCCGGGCTACGGATTCCTCTCGGAAAACGCCGACTTCGCGGAACGCGTCGAGCGCAGCGGGTTCGTCTTCATCGGGCCGCGGCCGGAATCGATCCGCCTGATGGGCGACAAGGTCTCGGCGAAGAAGGCGATGATCGATGCCGGCGTCCCGACGGTGCCGGGTTCGGAGGACGCGCTGCCGGACGACGCGCGGGAGATCGTCCGCGTCGCGCGCACGGTCGGCTATCCGGTCATCATCAAGGCAGCCGGCGGCGGCGGCGGGCGCGGCATGCGCGTCGTCCACACCGAGGCGGCGCTTCTCAACGCGGTCGCGATGACCCGGCAGGAAGCGCAGACGGCGTTCGGCAATCCGGCCGTCTACATGGAGAAGTTCCTCGAGAATCCGCGCCACATCGAGATCCAGGTTCTCGCGGACCAGCATCGCAACGCCGTGTGGCTGGGCGAGCGCGACTGTTCGATGCAACGCCGGCACCAGAAGATCATCGAGGAGGCGCCGGCGCCGGGCATTCCGCGGCGCCTGATCGAGCGCATCGGCGAGCGCTGCGCCGAAGCCTGCCGCAAGATGAACTACCGCGGCGCCGGCACGTTCGAGTTCCTGTTCGAGGACGGCGAGTTCTTCTTCATCGAGATGAACACGCGGCTGCAGGTCGAGCATCCGGTCACCGAGATGACGAGCGGCCTCGACATCGTGCAGCACCAGATCCGCGTCGCGGCCGGTGAAAAACTCGCGATGCGGCAGCGCGACGTCGTTCCCCGCGGCCACGCGATCGAATGCCGGATCAATGCGGAGGACCCCTTCCGGTTCACGCCGAGCCCCGGCCGCATCACGTCGTGGCATCCGCCCGGCGGGCCCGGCGTGCGCGTCGATTCGCACGCCTACTCCGGCTATGTCGTGCCGCCATACTACGACTCGATGATCGGCAAGGTGATCGCGTTCGGCGACACGCGCAGCCAGGCGATCGCCCGGATGCGGATCGCGCTGTCGGAAATGGTCGTCGAAGGCATCCTCACGAACATCCCGCTGCATCGGGAATTGATGCTGGACCAGAAGTTCATCCAGGGCGGCACCAGCATCCACTACCTGGAACAGAGGCTCGCGGCGCAGCAGGCGACGCCCGCCTGAACGCCGGCGAGCACTGGACCCGGCCAGGAACCGGCCGCGACGAGGCGCCCCGGTCGACAAAGCGCGCCGCAGCGAGAA
>DATKPC010000113.1:0-13345 GCA_035524275.1 Burkholderiaceae bacterium | reverse complement strand
CCCGCTTCGCGGGCGAGGGGCGATTCGGCGTCGCAATATGAGATGTCGCCTGCCTCGCTGACGACGGATCGCCCCTCGCCCGCGAAGCGGGAGAGGGGTGGGGGAGAGGGTGCCAGCAGCCCCACGGTCCCGCGCTCGACGCCCGGGAGCCTCCCGGGCGTCCGCTTGCGCGCAGACGCCTCGCGTCAGCGCGACGCCGGCGACAGGTGCGGCCGGGCCGCCGGCACGTCGTCGATCGGTACGAGCGCCGAGCGCAGGTCCTGCGCGATCGCGCGCCAGGTCCGCGACATCGCGGCCTCGCGGACCCGGAGGCGATCGAGGCGCAGCGCCGCGAGGCATGCCTGCCGCAAGTCCGCATCGAGCACGCCGCTGACGCCCGGCGTCACGACGTCGATCGGTCCGGTGACCGGAAACGCGGCGGTCGGGCAGCCGCAGGCCATCGCCTCGAGCATCACGAGGCCGAACGTATCGGTGCGGCTCGGAAAAACGAAGACGTCAGCGGCGTCGTAGTACGGCGCGAGTCCGTCGTGCGGCAGCATCCCGAGCCAATGGACATCCGGGTGACGCGCCTGCAGCCTTGCGCGCTCGGGCCCGTCGCCGATCACGACGCGCGAGCCCGGCAGGTCGAGGTGCAGGAACGCCTCCAGGTTCTTCTCCTTCGCGACGCGTCCGGCGTAGAGGAAGATCGGCCGCGGCAGCGCCAGGCGCTGCCGGTCGCCGGGATGGAACACGTCGCGATCGACGCCGCGGCTCCAGATGCGGACGCGATCGAATCCGGCATCGACGAGCGTCGTGCGCATCGCCGCCGTCGGCACGAGGATCGCCCGCGACGGACGATGGAAGCGACGCAGCAGCGCATAGGTGAATGGCGTCGGAACCCGCAGGCGCGCCGCCAGATATTCCGGGAAGCGCGTGTGGTACGACGTCGTGAAGGGCCAGCCGCGGCGCAACGCGAGCGCTCGCGCGGCCCAGCCCAGCGGCCCCTCGGTCGCGATGTGCAGCGCGGCGGGCACGACATCGCCGAGGCCGCGCCGCAGGTGGCGCCGCGGTTCGATCGACAGGCTCAACCCGGGCTCGCCGGGCACCGGGACGGCGCGCGATCCGCCGGGGTGGACGACGCGGATATCGACGCCGACCGCGGCCAGTTCACGGCGGACATAGGTCCAGGTCTGGACGACGCCGTTCACCTGCGGGTGCCAGGCATCGGTCACCAGCACCGTGGGCCGCGACTCGGCGGCAGCAGGTCGTTCTCGCGCCAGCATGAGGCGCGGATTCTGCGCAGCGCTTGTGACGCGTTGACGACGGCGGCGCGGATCGGCCGGGCCGATCAGCCGCGCGAGCCGTGTGCCGTGTGATCGTCGTACGACATCACGGTCCGGTAGACCGCGCGCAGCGCTTCCAGCACGATCCACGCCAGGATCGTCGCCATCAGCGCGCGTAGCGCGCAATGCGCGAACTGCTGCGGCGTCTCGACATTGCCGCCGAGCAGCCATTCGGCGACCACGCCCGCCGCAAATGCGAACTTGAACATCTTCCTGCAACCGTTTCGAACCGGGCTGCGCGCCGGGAACCCGGCGTGCTGCGCCCTGCCACGTCTATCGGCGCGCGGCGGCGCACCTTGAGGAAGCGCCCGGTGGCCGGTCAGGGACCCGGCGGACGCGCGGCCCGCGGGATCTCGAACGCCGGGTAGCGGGCGCGGAATCGCGCGACTTCGCGGTCGGCCTCGGCGTCGCGGCCATCGCGCCGCAACGCCACGATGCGGGCGATCCAGGCGTCCGGATCCTCGTCCTCGCGGTGCGCGCCCGACACGGGCCCGATCCGCGCCTTGGCGGCAGCCGCCCCGGCGGCGGATGCCGCTTCGCTTCGATCCTCGACGCCGGGCGGCACCGGCGAGGCCGCTGCCGCCCGCGTCAAGGGCGTCGGCGCAGGCGGGGCGGAGCGCGGCGCATCCGCAGCGGCTGCGGTCGGCGCGGGCGCCTCGGCCACGGCGGGCGCACGAGGTGAGGCCGGTTCGCCCGGCGCGGCAGGGATGGCCGGCGTGGCGACGGACCGGCGCGCGGGCCCGGAAGTCGACGGGATCCGTGGCGCGGCCGCGGGCGACGGCGGGGCGCCCGGCGCCGGCGCCGCCGACGCCGCGGCGGACGCCCCTGTTCCTGCGGGCGGCGCCACGTCCTCGGCCGCCGCTGACCGGGCCGCGGGCGCGCGGCCGAGGTCGCGATCGCGAACGTCGACGGCGAGCCGAAGGGCCAGCGCACCGGCCAGGAACGACGCCGCGGCGCCGATCGACCAGCGCCAGCGCGGCGGCAGGTGCCTAGCGGACACGCCGCCGCGTGCGGCCGACGGCGGCGACGCGTTCGGCGGCCACGTCGCGGCCGGGAGGGCGTCCTTTCCGGCGGCGGCCGCCGCGAGCACGTCCGCGCGGACACGCGCCGACGGACGCGCGTCGAGGGCGTCATCGGCACGCCGCAGGCGATTTGCCGCGGCCTTCGCGATGTCGGGGTCGTTCACGACCAGGCCTCCCGAACGGAACGCAGCTTCGCGACGGCATAGCGCAGCCGGCTCTTCGCCGTCTCGACGCCGACGCCGGTCACTGCGGCGATGTCCGCGACGCCGAGGTCGCCTTCGGCATGCAGCAGGAACGCCTCGCGCTGCGCCGCCGGCAAGGCCTCGACCGCTGCGACGAAGGCCGCGGCCTGGGCGCGGCCGAGCACTTGCGGCTCCGGCTGCAGCGCTGCATCGGCGGCAATCGTCGCGCCGAGCAGCAGCTCCGGATCGTTCGCGGCCGGCGCCTCGAGGCTCAGCACCGTCGCCGGTTCGCGGCCGCGCCAGTGATCGACGAGTTTCGAGCGCGCGATCCGGAACAGCCAGGTGCGGAATGCGGCGCGCGGTTCGTAGGATGCGGCAACGCGGATGACCGAAAGCCAGGTTTCCTGCAGCAGGTCCTCGGCGACCTGTTGATCCGCGACCGAGCGCCTGAGGAAGCGGAACAGCGCGAGTTCGTGCCGATCGTAGAGCGACGCGAACGCCGCGTGGTCGCCGGCGACGTAGGCGCGAAGCAGGTCGTGATCCGCGATGGCGGCGGGCTCGGCCGCCGCGGCCGATGCCGGCTCCTTCGCACCGAGGGCGGACGCCGCATCCATCGGCGGGATTATCCTGCGACGCGCCCGCCCGAGGCGAACTCGCCCGCGCCCACCCGCATTCGCATGCGCCTTCGCCTCAGCGCGCCGGCGGATCCGGAACGTAGTTCGATGCCGACGCCGGGAATGCCGTCGGCGCCGGCGCGGGCGCTTCCGGCGCCAGCACGCCGAGCGCGACGAGGTTCTCGCGCCGGTCGTAGCGGATGCTGATCACCTCGTCGGGCGTCGCGCTCGCCCGCTCGAACGACGTGACGGCGGCGTACGACGTTTCGATCGTGCCGTGCGCCGTCCCGAGGCGGGAACGATCGGCCGCCCGCTGCGCGGGCGCATCGGACGCGACATCGCCTTCGCCGCGAGCCTTCGACGAGGGTGCGGCTCCGGATGCGGCGGCCGGCGCGACCTCGGAGCGCGGGACCGACACCGGAGGCGACGGCGGCGTCGATTCATCGCGGGCGGGCACCGGCCGCTGCGCCTCGCGGAAGAACGCGACGCCGATGACGCCGACGTTTTCCGGCCGTCCGGTTCGCGCGGCGTAGGAGTCCGGCAGCGACGCGAACTCGAACGCGGCGATCTGCTGCGGGGTTTTGCGCCATCCGGCAACCTCGTACGACTCCCCGGGACCGAAGACATAGCCGCGCTGCGACCAGCCCGCGGTCTCGCCGCTCACGACGTTGACGCCATCGACCGCGATCACCGCCAGCAGGCGCACGCCGGTGCGGTTGCGCACGTCGATCGCATACCGGTGGCCCGGGGTTCCGGCGACCCAGCGGCTCCCGGCGTGGCCATGGATCGGCAGCCGCTCCCCGGTGCTGCGGTCGACGACCTGGACATCGGCGAGCCGCATCGGGCGCAGCGCATCGACCGTGGCGCCCACGGCCGGTGTCGGCAGCGAGCAGGCCGCCAGGCTGGCGGCGAGGGCCGCGGCCGCAACGGCGGCGGCGGCGGGAAACGTGCAGGAGGGAATCGTGCAGCAGGAGGTCATCGGCGTCCTTCGAGGCCAGGGAGACGATGACTTGAACGGCGGTTTTCGGCGATCGGGGTCATCCCGATTGCAACAAGATGTTTCCGGGCGACGACCTGCCGTGGCGACGCCGGAGACGGGCGGGACCCGTCACGGCGCGACGGCGCTCCGATCGGGCAGTTCCGACGCGAGTCGAGCCGCGAGCGCGCTCGCCTGGCGATCGAGGTCCTTCGCGCGTGCCGAGACGCCCGAACCGTCGGCGACGCCGGCGCCGGACGCCCCGTTAGCGCCCGGAGGGCCGACGGCATCGACCGCGACTTTCGCCAGGTCGCGCTCCAGCGCCAGTGCCGCATCGCTCAGCGCCGTCGCGCCGATCGTCGCACAGGCACCGCGCAGCGAGTGGCAGGCGCCACGCCACGCGACGACGTTCCCGGAGGCGGCCGCTTCGCGCAACGCCGGCACGCCGTCGCGATACGCCTGGGCGAACGTCCGCAGCGCTCGCTCGAGCATCGGCAGGCGTCCGGCGACGTTGCGCAGCGCCCGATCGACGTCGAAACCGGGAATCGTCCCGAGCCGGTCCGCCCACTCGGCCGGTGCGCCGCCGACCGACTCCCGCACCGCCGCGCCCGGCGCCTCGACGCGCGCGCGAGCCGGCAGCCAGCGCAGCAGCGCCGCGTAGAGCGCCTCCGGATCGACCGGCTTGGCGACGTGGTCGTTCATTCCCGCCGCGAGGCAAGCCGCGCGGTCCTCGTCGAACGCATTGGCGGTCATCGCGATGATCGGTGTCGCCACATCGCCGCCGGACCGGATCGCGCGCGCGGCGTCCATGCCGTCCATCTGCGGCATCTGGACGTCCATCGGCACGAGGTCGTAGTCGCGCGACAGCGCGAGCTCGACGGCGCGCGCGCCGTCGCCGGCGATCTCGACCAGCAGGTCGGCACCGCGCAGCAGCTCGTCGGCGACCTCCTGGTTGATCGGATTGTCCTCGACGAGCAGGATCAGCTGGCCAGCGTGCTCGGCGCGCAGGCGTTCCAGCGACGCGCCACCGTCCCGCGGCGGCAACGCCGCCAACGACGCCGCGTCGCGCGCCGCCGGCTCGATGTCCCGCGCGGGGTGCAACACCGCGGTGAACCAGAACGAGCTGCCGACACCCGGCTCGCTCGTTGCGCCGGCCTCGCCGCCCATCATCGTGGCCAGCCGTCGCGTCACCGCCAGGCCGAGGCCGGTGCCGCCGTATCGCCGCGTCGTCGAGTTGTCCGCCTGCTCGAAGGCATCGAACAGCGCGGCGACGCGCTCCGGCGGGACGCCGACCCCGGTGTCGCGGACCTCGAAGCGGACCCGAAGGCCGCCCGCGTCCCCGCCGAGAATGCCCGCTTGCAGGCGCACCGATCCGCGCGACGTGAACTTGACGGCGTTCGATAACAGATTGATCAACGCCTGCGACAGGCGCGTCGGGTCGCCGCGCAGGTGCCGCGGCAGCGCATCGTCGCGGCCGAGCCCGACCTCCAGCCCCTTCTCGCGCGCCGGCTCGGCGATCAGGTCCATCGCGCGCGCCAGCAGGCCGTCGAGGTCGAAGTCGACGTCCTCCAGCTGCATCTTGCCCGCCTCGATCTTCGACAGGTCGAGGATGTCGTTGATCACCTGCAGCAGGTGGCGTGCCGCATTTTCGACCTTCGTCAGTCGATCGCGCAGCAGCTCGTCGCGGCTGTCGCGCAGCATCAGGTGCGCGAGTCCGAGGATCGCGTTCATCGGCGTGCGGATCTCGTGGCTCATGTTGGCGACAAACGCGCTCTTCGCGACGTTTGCGGCCTGCGCCGCATCGCGGGCGGCACTCAGCTCGCGCGTGCGCGCCGCGACGAGCGCCTCGAGCGCCTCGTGGTCGCGCGCCAGCACCTGCTGCGCCCGCTTCTCCGCCGTGATGTCCTCTGTCGTGATGACGATGCCACCGATCGCGCCCGACTCGTCGGTCCACGGCTGCACCGCCCAGCGCAACCAGTCGGACTCGCCATTCGCGCGGACCCACTCGTCCTCGTCCTTGCGTATCGCTTGCCCGGCGAGCGCCGCCTGGTGGACCTGGCGCCATGCCGCAACCTGGTCCGGGATCAGCTCGTAGTGGTTCTTCCCGATGGGGTCGGCGCCCCCAGGCACGTAAACGGCGGTCCAGCGGCGACTCGCCGCGATGTAGTTCATCGCGCGGTCGAACATCGCGACCGGGATCGGTGCATCACCGATGAACGTCGCCAATTGAGCGCGCGACCGCTGAAGATTTTCGTCATTCGCCTTGCGCGCATCGATGTCCTCGACGAAGGAGATGAAGCCGTCGGGCGATCCATCATCCTTGCGCAGCACGGCCGCCGTCAGGCGGACCCAGGTCGGGCGACCATCCTTTCGCAGGTAGCGCTTCTCGAGAGCGAAACTTCCGCCATTGCCCGCGACGAGACGGCCGAACCCGGCGAAATCCGCCTCGAGGTCATCGGGGTGCGTGATGTCCTGGATGCGGCGGGCCAGCAGTTCATCCTCCGAATAGCCGGCCATCTCGCACAGCCTCCGGTTGACGCGCAGCAGGCGCCCGTCGGCCGCGACGAGGGAAATTCCAACCGCGGCCTGCTCGAAGGCCGCCTCGAAGCGGCCCTCGACGGCGCGCAACCGGCCTTCCGTTTCGACCAGCTGCCGCCCATGCGCCGTATCGCGGCGCCGCGCACGCTCCAGCAGGCCGGCGAGGCCGCTGATCAGGATGCCGTTGAGCAGCAGCATGCCCAACTGCACAGCGTCGGCCGCCCGCTCGACGATGAAGGAACCGATCCGCGGGACCATGAAATAGTCGGCCAGCAGCGCGGCCGTCATGGTCGCCACAATGCCGGGGACCAGGCCGCCGAGCATCGCGCAGACCACGATCGGGAACATGAACAGGTAGAGCAGCGGACGTTCGGCAGGCGGGATCGGGATCTGCTGCCGGATCGCGACCGTCGCCATGCAGAGCGCAACGCCGAGCGCGCTGAACCAGAGGGTGTGTCTACGCATCCCGGCGATCGTCATCGTCGAGATGCCACGGCGGCGGAGCACATTCGAGCTCATCGAGCGGGCGGGCGTGGCTCTTTCACGATGTGGGCGGCACGCCGTCCAGGACAACTCCGGGGAAACCCGATTCGCAAAGGCCCATGTTCCCCCAGGGTCCCTTGATCCCTTGTCCCCTTGTCCTTGCGACCGCGCGGCCATCTTGCCTCCGCCGGCCGCCTGGATCAACGGCGCCCGAGGCGACCGACGATTACAAATCCTAGCGAGCGACCCCCGCGAGTCGCTTAATCGACGTCAAGCCGCGTGATCGCGCGCTCAGGCGATCTGCACGAAGACGACTCCGCCCTCGACTTTTGCCGGATAGGTCGCCAGGTTGACGCAGACCGGCGCGCCCAGCGCTCGGCCGTCACGCACATCGAAGCGTCCGTTGTGCTTCGGGCATTCGATCACGTGATCCATCACGAGCCCGCCCGACAGGTGAACCTTCTCGTGCGTGCACAGGCCGTCGCTCGCGTAGACCTGGCCCCCGATGCGGTAGACCGCGTAGGTGCGGTCGGCATGGTCGAAGCGGACGACGTCCTCGTCGTCGATGTCGTCGATGGGGCAGACTTCCAGCCATGCCGGCATTCTGGGCTCTCCGCAAGAAAGGTTCAGGCCGCCCGCCCGGCGGACGCAGCGCCCGGCAGCGGACGATCGACGTGGAAGGTCGGATCGCGGACCTGGCGCCTCAGCGCCGGAAGGATCTCGCGATAGGCCTCGAGCGTGCTGCGATACGGCGGCGGGCAATCCGACCGGATTGCCTCGTGCAACCGCGGCAGCGCATGGAACGGCACCATCGGGAACATGTGGTGCTCGACGTGATAGTTCATGTTCCAGTAGAGGAACCGGAAGACCGGATTCATCATCACGGTGCGGCTGTTGAGGCGATGGTCCAGCACGTTCTCCGGCAACCCGGCGTGCTGCGTCAGGCCGAAGAACAGGTAGAGCCAGGCGCCGTAGAACGACGGCAGCCCGACGAGCATCGCCGGCAGGACGCTGTGCATCGCGAGGCACGCGACGACGAGGGCCGCGTAGGCCAGCAGCCACAGGCGGGCCTCGCGCACGACGTTCGGCCACGAGACCTGCGGAATGAAGGATTTCTCCTCGTCGTCGAGGCTTCCGGCGGCGTGGGCGACGACGCGCGCCAGTTCGTGCGTGCCGTGCTTCAGGGCGACCAGGTTCGCCACGAGTGTCGCCGGGTCGACCGGTCGCTGCACCGCGATCTCCGGGTCGCGTCCGGTCACGAGCGT
Organism: Burkholderiaceae bacterium; assembly: GCA_035524275.1. Classification (GTDB taxonomy): domain Bacteria; phylum Pseudomonadota; class Gammaproteobacteria; order Burkholderiales; family Burkholderiaceae_F; genus DATKPC01. The sequence goes on along the minus strand of DATKPC010000113.1, from coordinate 4,943 downwards.
ATCGGTGTGGTGGCGCGCGTGGCTCCAGCGCCAGGCGGTGGGACGGCGCAGCACCTGGAAGCAGGCGAGCTGGTAGACGACGTCGTTCATCCACCGCGTCCTGAACGCCGTTCCGTGGCTGCATTCGTGCCAGCGCGAATCGGCGGCGCCGCCGTACAGCGCGCCATAGACGAGGAAGACCGGCACCGCCCACCACGTGCCCCACGCGGCACAGCCGAGCGCGCCGAAAAGCAGGATCAGCGCATACCACAGCAGCGTGTCGCGCACGGCCCGCGCATCGGAGCGCTGCATCAGCGACTTCATCGCCGGCCGCGGCACGCTGCAGTGGTACCACTCGGCGTTGGCGAGCCCGGCCGCGACGGCCGCCTCGCCGCGCCCGCCGACGAGGCGATAGTCGGCGTGCGAGGCGGCGGCGGAACGTTCGGTCAAGGCACTCATCGGCATCTCCCTGCGAGTCGGGCGGTTCGTCGGATCGCTCGAGAAGGTCGGCGTCAGGCGACCGCGTCGCGATTCGGCGCCGCAGGCGGTGCCGACGACATCAACGACTTCATCCTGACGTCCGGATCGGCGAGCGCCGCGGCCGCGACCTTGACGCCGCGTTCCATCATCAGCTGCGCGACCCGCACGTCGCGACCGATCTTGCCGTCCGGGCCCAGCGCCGCGACGCCGCGCAATGCCCCGCCGCGCAACGCGAAGACCGTCGTCACGCTGCCGTCGGCCGAGGTTCGAACGACGCTTTCGTCGCCGTCGTCGAGGAGGCCGGCCGCCTGCAGCTCGAGGCCGAACTGCTCGGACCACATCCAGGGGACGTCGACATAAGGCTCGCGTTGCCCGGGCTCGCGTTGGCCGGCGATATGGCGGGCGACCGCCGCGGCGTGGCGTTGCGCGTGCTGCCAGGACTCGACACGCAATGCGCGGCCAAACGTCGGATGCAGGAACCGCGCGGCGTCGCCAACTGCGCTCACGGCCGGATCCGAGGTCGCGCCGAACTCGTCGACCAGGATGCCGTCGTCGCAGTGCAGTCCCGCGGCTTGCGCCAGCGCGGTCTGCGGAACCGCGCCGATCCCGGCGACGACGAGGTCGCCGACGATCGCCGAGCCGTCGCCGAGATCGAGCCTGACGGGTGCGACGTCCGCGTCGACCGTCGACGTCGCGGCCTCGCGCACCGTCAACCGGCGCGGGTGCACGGCCTCCAGGATGCGGACGCCGTGCCGCTCGTGCTCCTGCTTCAGAAGCGGCGCCAGCGCGGCCGGCAGGACGCGGCCCATGATCCGAGGGCCGGCCTCGACGACCGTGACCGCGCGGCCCGCCGCCCGCGCGGCCGCGGCAACCTCCAGGCCGATCACGCCGCCGCCGACGACGATCACGTGCCGGCAACGCGGCGACGCCAGCGCCGCCGCAAGCCGCGTCGCATCGGCGGCGTCGCGAAGCGCCAGCGCGCGACGTTCCGGGTCCAGGTCCGGCGGCAACCGCCGTGCGCGCGCCCCCGTCGCGAGGATCAGGTGGTCGTAGGACAGGCGCGCGCCGCCCGCCAGCTCGACGCAGCGCGCGGACAGGTCGACGGCGCTCGCCGCCTGCCCCAGCAGCAGCTCGACGTGCTGCTCGCGATAGAAGTCCGGCGCAAGGACCTGCTGCGCCCCGGCCGCGGCCGTACCGGCGAGGACGGCCTTCGACAGCGGCGGGCGTTCGTACGGCGGCAGGCTCTCGTCGCCGACGAGGCGAATCGAGCCGTCGAAGCCTTCGGCGCGAAGCGCGGCCGCGGCGCTTGCCCCGGCCCGCCCGGCTCCGACGATCACGACATGACGCAGGCTCGGCATGCGACGGCTCATCCGCGGTTCAGTCCGGGCGGGACATGCGACAAGCTCTGGAAATTGAATTGCATGACGGCTAATGACGGCAATTTTCTTTGCTTGATGTGAAATTATCACATCGCCTGACCAAGTCAAGCCGAACAGCGCATCCTGCCGCCGGCATGCGGTATGATGTTTTTTCATCAAACAAGGAGCTGCCGTTGCGACGATCCACGCTCCGCGACGTCGCGGAGCGCGCCGGCGTCAGCGTCGCCACCGTCGACCGCGTGCTCAATGGCAGGCCGCTCGTGAGCGCGGCGACGGTCGAGCGCGTGCGCGCCGCCGCGCGCGATCTCGCCTACGCGTTCGGGCTGCCGGCGTCTCGCGCGATGGCGACTCGCCCGCGCGCCGCCCGCGTCCGTTGCGGAATCCTGCTGCAGCGGGAGGATTCGGATTTCTACCGGCAGCTCGCAGCCGCCATCGAGGAGGCCGCGGCGACGACGCCGCAGTTGAATGCCACCGTCCGGATCGATTTCTGCAGCGATGTCGACCCGGCTCGCACCGAGGAGCGGCTGCACGCGATGGCCGCCGAGAACGACGCCCTGGCGATCGTCGCGGTCGATCATCCGCGCATCGCCGATGCGATCGCGGCGGTGCAGGGGCGCGGCGTCGCCGTCGTCTCGCTGCTGACGGAGCTTTCGGGCGCCGCCTGCCGCGGCCACGCCGGCATCAACAATCGTGCCGCCGGCCGCACCGCGGCATGGGCGATCGCGCATTGCGCGCGCGATGGCGGGCCGGTCGCCGTCGTCATCGGAAGCCACGGTTACCTCGGCCAGGAGGACCGCGAGATCGGGCTGCGCAGCTACCTGCGGGAACATGCGCCGCAATTCGTCGTGCTGGAGCCGCGCACCTGCCTCGACGATCCGGACCTCGCGCACGCGGCGGCGCGCGATTTCCTCGCGCTACGCCCCGCGATCGCCGGACTGTATTGCGCCGGCGGCGGGGAAGCCGGCGTCATCCGCGCGCTGCGCGAGCACGCGGCGGCGAATCCCGGCCTCGCCGGGCTCCCGGCGTTCGCCTGCCACGAACTGGCGCCTCATACGCGCGAGGCGCTGCTGGACGGAACGGCCACGCTCGCGCTGGCCCACGACATCCCGCGGCTTGCGCGGGACGCCCTCGAGCTGCTCGCGGGCTTCGGGCGCGGCGAGGCCCCGCCGCGCCCGACCAGGATCGCGCCGTTCACGATGCACACGAGCGAAAACGTCAACTGACGCGAGCCTGCGGTAGCATTCCACGGGGCGAACGAAGGGACCGCGAATGACGCGGCGGGGCGGCAAGCGACACCGATCGGCCGGCGCCGCGCTCGGCGCCATCCTGTGCGCGCTGCTGCTGCAGGCCGCGGCGCAAGCCGCGACGCTGCGCATCGCGAGCGCGTTCGATCCGCAGACGATGGATCCGCACGCGATCGCGGTGATCTACAACTACCGCGTCTACACGCAGATCTACGAGTTCCTCGTCGACCGGGATCCCGATTTCAAGCTCGAGCCGGCACTCGCGCTGTCGTGGGAGGCCGTGAAGCCGACGACCTGGCGCTTCAGGCTGCGGCCAGGCGTCCAATTCCACGACGGCGGGACGCTGAACGCCGACGATGTCGTCTTCTCGATCGAACGCGCGCTGTCGCGGACGTCGGCCCGCGCCTCGCAGCTCGCCGGCGTCGCCGCGGCGCGACGCGTCGACGATCTGACCGTCGACATCGACCTGTCGAGTCCCGATGCCGTGCTGCCGGAGAAACTCTGGCAGGTCGCGATCATGAGCAAGGCGTGGTGCGTCGAGCACCATGTCGAGAAGCCGCTCGACTATTCGCGCCACGAGGAGACGTGGGCGAACCGCCACGCCAACGGCACCGGTCCTTATCGCCTCAAGTCCTACGAGCCGGACCTGCGAACCGTGCTCGTCGCGAACCCGTCATGGTGGGGCAAGCGCGGCAATGTCGACGAATCGGTCTTCGTCTCCATGCTGTCGGATGCGACGCGGCTGGCCGCGCTGGCGTCGGGCGAGGTCGACCTGGTGCTGGACCCGCCGCTGCAGGACATCGGCCGGCTCGCGCGCGACCCGCGCTTCGCGCTCGCGGAAACGACGGACCTCGCCACGTCGTACCTCGTCTTCAACCTCGGGCGCGACGAGCTCGCGGAAAGCGGCGTCAAGGGCCGCAATCCGTTCCGCGACCTTCGCGTCCGACGCGCGGTCTACCAGGCGATCGACATGGACGCGATCGCCGCCAAGATGCTGCGCGGCCGCGCCACGCCGACGGGCATGGCGCTGTCGCCGCGACTTGGCGGCGCCCTCGACGAGGAGCCGCGGATGCCGTTCGATCGCGACGCGGCGCGCGCGCTGCTGAAGGACGCCGGCTACGCCGCGGGCTTCGACGTCGACTTCGACTGCGTCAATTCGCCGCTCCGCGAGGCGGTCTGCCAGGCGATCGCCGGAATGCTGGCGCAGGTCGGCATCCGCGCGCACCTTCACACCTGGCCCGGGGCCCAGTTCTTCCCGAAGGTGGTCGACGGGCAGGCGAGCCTCTACGAGGTCGGCTACAGCGCGAGCGGCGATGCCTGGTTCCCGCTCTACGGGCTGTTCCACAGCTGGAGCGCCGGCGGACCGGGCTACTTCAACGGCGGCCGCTACGCGAACCCGCAACTCGACCGGATCCTGGATGCGGCGCGCAGCGACCTGGACCTGGCGCGGCGCCGCCAATCGCTCGCGGATGCGCAGCGCCTGCTGCTGCGCGAGTTGCCCTCGGTGCCGTTGTATCGCCGCCAGCTCGGATGGATCATGCGGCGCGGCGTGCACGTCGTGCTGTGGCCGAACGACGTGCCGGAGCTGCGGTTCGCGAAGGTCGACTGAAGGGGGCTGGGCTTACTGCCGCGGACACGCTGCCTCGCGCGGTGGGTTTCGGTGCGACCGCCCTCTCCCCCACCCCTCTCCCGCTTCGCGGGCGAGGGGAGTCTCGGCGTCGCCGTGGCGACGATGTCTCGATGGGCGACGACTGGACTCCCCTCGCCCGCGAAGCGGGAGAGGGGTGGGGGAGAGGGCGGTCGCACCGAAACCCACCGCGCGAGGCAGCGTGTCCGCGGCAGTAAGCCCAGCCCCCTTCAG
>DATKPC010000112.1:0-11309 GCA_035524275.1 Burkholderiaceae bacterium | reverse complement strand
GGCGATGGCCGCCGCGCGAATGGCGCCGGCGCCGGCGCTGAAGAGCCATGCGGCGCTCGACGCGGAACTGGCAGCGCAGGCGGGCACGCGCGGACGCCTGCTGCTGATCGGTGCCGCGGCAATCGTCGTCGTCGCCGCGTTGCTGCTGCCACCGATCGACGGCACGCCGATCTTCGCGTACCTCGCGATTGCGGCCGTGCTCGTCGGGACGATCGCCACCAAGCCGGTGATCGCGCCCGGGCTGCTGCGGCCGCTGGCGCGCGCCGTCGCCGCCGGACGGCGGCCGCCGGTGCCTTCGTGGCTCGCCCTGCAGCGCCTGGCGGCCACGCCGCGCTTCGCCGCGATCGGCGTCGCCGGCGTCAGCGCCAGCTTCGCCCTGATGATCGCGATGGCCACCATGGTCACGAGCTTTCGCGCGTCGGTCGACGCGTGGCTCGGGCAGATGCTGCCGGCCGACCTCTACGTTCGCGCCGCGCCGCCCGGCGTCGAGTCGAACTTTCCGGCGAGCGACCTGGCGCGGATCGCCGCGGCCGACGGCGTGGCCCGCGTGGACTTCGGCCGCACGCGACTGTTCTCGATCGACCCGGAGAAGCCGCCGCTCACGCTGATTGCCCGCCGGATCGATCGGCAGGATCCGGGCCGGACGCTGCCGATCGTCGCGATCGCGCCCGGCGCGGCGCCGGGCGCGGCGGTGCCGGCGCCCGCCTACGTCTCGGAGGCGGCTGCCGCGCTCCACGGGCTGCGACTCGGCGACACCATCGCGATGGCCCTCGCGGGACACGACACCGCCTGGCGGATCGCCGGTACCTGGCGCGACTACGCGCGCCAGGGCGGAAGCGTCGCCGTCGACATCGACGACTACCGCCGCGCAACCGGCGACGCGACCTGCAGCGAAGCGGCGCTGTGGATCGCGCCGGGGCATTCGGCGCAGCGCGTCGGCGAGGAACTTGCGGCACGACTCCTGGACACGCAGGCCGTGATTGCCGCACCGGGCGAGATCCGCGCGGTCACGCTGCGCGTCTTCGACCGCAGCTTCGCCGTCACGAACCTCGTCGAGGTGGCTGCGATCGCGATCGGGCTGGCGGGGATCGGCGCGACGTTCTCGGTGCAGGCGATCACGCGCCGCCACGAATTCGGCGTGCTGCGCCATGTCGGCGTGACGCGGCGGCAGATCCTCCTCGTCCTTGCGATCGAGAGCCTCGTGGCGACGCTGCTGGCGGTGGCGCTCGGCACGATCGCGGGCCTCGGCGCCGCGGCGATCCTCGTCGACGTCGTGAACCCGCAATCGTTCCATTGGACGATGGACCTGCGCTTTCCCTGGCCCACGATCGGCGCGCTCGCCGGCGCGACGCTGGCGGCGGCCGTCGCCACGGCGGTGGTTGCAGGGCGCGGAGCGATCGCGGCGGACGCCGTGCTCGCCGTGCGCGAGGACTGGTAGCGCGATGGATCCGGGACCCGTCCACCCGTGGTACCCCGGGACCGCGAGCGCCCGCGTCGCGGCCGGCCGCCATGCAGCGCAGCCGCCGTCGATGGGCCGCCGCCGTGCGCTGGCCGCGATGGCGGCCGCATCCTCGATGCCCGCGCTCGGCGCCGCGTCGGCGTCCGGCGACGACGACGGATTCGAGGCCGTCTTCCCGCGTACGCTGCTGTTCCCACGGGATCACGGCGCGCATCCGGGACATCGGATCGAATGGTGGTACCTGACGGCCGTGCTGGGACGGCGCGACGGCGTCGCCGTGGCGCCGATCGGCCTGCAGCTCACGTTCTTCCGCATCCGCACCGCGCTGGGCAGCGAAAACCGCAGCACGTTCGCCGCGCGGCAACTGCTGATGGCTCACGTCGCCATCGCGGATCCGTCGCGCGGCGGGCTCCTGCACGAGGAGCGCGTCGAGCGCGACGGCTACGGCACCGGCTTCGCCACCGACGACATGCGCATCGCGGTCGACCGCTGGCGCTTCGAGCGCCATCCCGTCGACGGACGGTTCCTCGCGGCCTGCGACGGTCGGTTGCTGCGGATCGCCCTGCGCGCCACGCCGCGCCAGCCGCTGCTGCTGCAGGGCGATCGCGGCTTTTCGCAGAAAGCGGACACGCGCCAGGGCGGCGGCGCCAGCTATTACTACTCCGTGCCGCAACTTGCCTGCGAGGCGTCGATCGACACGCGCGGCGCCTCGACGGGCAACCCGGTCAGCGCGACCTGGACCGGCACGGGCTGGCTCGACCACGAATGGTCGAGCGCGCTGCTTCCGGCGAGTGCGGCGGGCTGGGATTGGCTCGGCGCCAATCTCGACGACGGGTCCGCGCTCACCGCGTTCCGGTTGCGCGATCGGTCCGGCGCCACGCTGTCGACCTACGCGTCGCTGCGCCGCGCGGACGCCGACGGGTCGGTGGCGACGCTGGCCGGCGACGCGGTCCGCTTCGAGACGTTGCGGACCTGGACGTCGCCCCGGACGCGCGCGACGTATCCGGTCGCGCAGCGCCTGCACATCGCAGACCGCATGTTCGAGACGGTGCCGCTGATGCCCGACCAGGAACTGGACAGTCGCCTCGACACCGGCGTCGTCTACTGGGAAGGTGCGAGCCGGATCCGCGAGGCGGGCCGCGACGCCGGCGTCGGCTATCTCGAACTCACCGGCTACGCCCCACCGTCGCGCTGACGGGCACCCGCGGCGTCGCCCGACGGCGACCCGGTACCATCGCGGGTTCGCCCAGCAAGGAATACGCGTCGATGAACTCCCTCCACTGGCCGGCCGCCGTCACGATCCTCACGGTGGCGCTGCTGATCGTCCTGTCGCTTGTCGTCGGCCGCACGCGGGCACGGACCGGCGTGCAGGCGCCGGCAACGACGGGGCATCCGGACTTCGAGCGAGCCTTCCGGGCGCAGATGAACACGCTCGAGGCGTCCGTCGCTTTCCTGCCGTCGCTCTGGCTCTTCGCGCTGTACGCCAACCCGGCGTGGTCGGCCGCCCTCGGCGCGACCTGGCTGGTTGGTCGCATCGGCTACGCGGCCGGCTACCTGCGCGAGGCGCGGCGCCGCCATGCCGGTTACCTGCTGTCGTCGTTTGCGCTGCTCGCGCTCGCCGGCGGCTCCGCGATCGGGATCGCCCGCGCGTTCCTCGCCTCATGAGCGCGGCGGCATCGCCCACGGCACAGCGCCCGCGCGCCGCGCGGGTCGGCCCGCTTGCCGGCCTGCTCCCCTTCGTCGCGCCGTACCGGCTGCAGGTGGCCGCCGCGATCGTCTTCCTCGCGCTGGCCGCCGGCGCCACGCTGCTGCTGCCCTATTCGGTGCGGCTGCTCGTCGACCACGGCCTCGTGCCGGCGTCCGGCGGCCTCGGCGATCGCCTCGTCTCGATTCGCGCCTACTTCATCCTGCTGTTCGCGGTTGCCGTCGGGCTGGCGATCTTCACGGCCGCGCGCTTCTACACGGTGACCTGGATCGGCGAGCGCGTCACGACCGATCTGAGGCAAGCGGTCTATCGCCACGTGCTGCGGCAAAGCCCGCAGTTCCTCGAGACGCTGCGCACCGGCGAAGTGCTGTCGCGTCTGACGACCGACACGACCGTGATCCAGAACGCCGTGGGCTCCAGCATATCCCTCGGGCTGCGCAACGCCGTGCTGGGCCTCGGCGGGCTCGCGATGCTCATCGCGACGAGCCCGCGGCTGATGCTGGCGGTCCTCGGCGTGATCGCGCTCGTCGTCGTCCCGGCCGCCGTGATCGGGCGCCGCGTGCGGCGACTTTCGCGCGCGAGCCAGGACCGGATGGCGGACACGAGCGGCATCGCGGCCGAGGTGCTCAATGCGATACCGGTGGTCCAGAGCTTCACGCAGGAAGACGCCGAGGCCGGGCGCTTCGCGGTGGCCAACGAGCGCGCCTTCGCCACGTCGATCCGGCGCACCCGGACGCGCGCGCTGCTCACCGCCTTCGTCATCATCGGCGTCTTCGGGTCGCTGCTCTACGGGCTTTACAGCGGCGTGCAGGAGGTCGTGGCGGGCCGTTCGACGGCCGGCGAACTGAGCCAGATCGCGCTCTACGTCATGCTCGTCGCCGGCAGCGTCGCGGTGCTGGCGGAAGTCTGGGGCGACCTGCTGCGCGCCGCCGGCGCCACGGAACGGCTGATGGAACTGCTGTCCTCCGAGCCGCAGATCGTCGATCCGGCGACGCCGCGCGACTTGCCGGCGCGCGTCCACGGACGCGGCGTCGCGGTGCGATTCGACCGCGTGCGCTTCAGCTATCCGTCGCGGCCGCAGCACGCGGTGCTCGACGGCCTGACGCTCGCGATCGAGCCGGGGCAGACCGTCGCGATCGTCGGCCCTTCGGGCGCAGGCAAGTCGACGCTGTTCCAGCTGTTGCAACGCTTCTACGACATCGCCGCCGGGTCGCTACGGATCGACGAGGTGGCGATCGACGCGACGCGCCTCGCGCAGCTGCGGTCAAGAATCGCCGTGGTCCCGCAGGAGCCGGTCATCTTCTCCGGGACGGTGCTGGACAACATCCGCTACGGCCGCGCCGGCGCGAGCGAGGCCGAGGCGCTGGCCGCGGCGCGCACCGCCCACGTCGAGGAGTTCGTCGAGCAGCTGCCGGAGCGCTATGCGACGTTCGTCGGCGAACGCGGGCTGCGACTGTCCGGAGGCCAGCGCCAGCGGCTCGCGATCGCCCGCGCGATCCTGAAGGATGCGCCGCTGCTCCTGCTGGACGAGGCGACGAGCGCGCTGGACGCCGAGAGCGAGCGCGCGGTGCAGGCGGCACTCGAGGAAGCGATCAAGGGCCGCACGACGATCGTCATCGCGCATCGGCTCGCGACGGTCCAGCGGGCCGATCGCATCTTCGTGCTCGACCATGGGCAGATCGTCGAATCGGGCACGCACGCCGAACTCGTCGCGCGCGCGGGACTCTACGCGCGGCTCGCGGCCCTGCAGTTCGCGGCGTGAACAGGCCCGGCAGGCTGTTGAAAAACCACGGCGCGACGTTTTCGGAAGCGGGCTAGATCGCGCTCTCGCCGGTTTCACCGGTCCGGATGCGCAGGACCTGCTCGACCGACCGCACGAAGATCTTGCCATCGCCGATCTTGCCGGTGCGCGCGGCACGCACGATCGCGTCCATGGCGCGATCGACCAGGGCATCGGGGACCACGGCCTCGACCTTGATCTTGGGGAGGAAATCGACCGCATACTCGGCGCCGCGATAGAGTTCGGTGTGCCCCTTCTGGCGCCCGAAGCCCTTCACGTCGGCCACGGTCAGGCCATTGACGCCGACCTCGGCCAACGCCTCGCGCACCTCGTCGAGCTTGAATGGCTTGATGATGGCGGTGATGTGTTTCAATTCAGGCCCTCCTCGTCCCTCGTTCCTGCGTCCCGGCCGTTCTCCGCGGCGGCATCGCGACCGGATCAGTTGCCGCCGACCGCCTCCTCGCGGAAACGGTTCGTGATCGGATAGCGCCAGTCGCGACCGAAGCCGCGATGCGTGATGCGGATGCCGACCGGCGCCTGGCGGCGCTTGTACTCGTTCAGGCGGATCAGGCGCAGCACGCGGCGCACGTCGTCCTCCGGAAGCCCCGCAGCCACCATTTCCGGGACGCTGGCGCCCTGCTCCATGTACCGCTCGATGATCGCATCCAGGACCTCGTAGGGCGGCAACGAGTCCTGGTCGGTCTGGTCGGGACGCAGCTCGGCGCTCGGCGCGCGGGTCAGGATCCGCTCCGGGATCACGTGGGCGATGCCGTTGCGGTAGCGCGCCAGCGCGTAGACCAGCGTCTTGCGGATGTCCTTGATGACCGCGAAGCCGCCGGCCATGTCGCCGTACAACGTGCAGAAGCCGACCGCCATCTCGCTCTTGTTGCCCGTCGTCAGGACGATCGATCCGCTCTTGTTCGACAACGCCATCAACAGCGTGCCGCGAACCCGCGCCTGGATGTTTTCTTCCGTCGCATCCCACGCCAGCCCGCGGAATTCCGCCGCCAGTGTCGCGAGCAGCGCCTGGAATGCCGGCGTGATCGGCCACTCGTCGTAGCGGACGCCGAGCGCGCCGACCAAGGCGCGCGAGTCCTCGAGACTCATCGCGGCCGTGTACGGCGACGGCATCATGACGGCGCGCACGCGCGCGGCGCCCAGCGCATCGACCGCCAGCGCGAGCGTCAGCGCCGAATCGATGCCGCCGCTCAGGCCGAGGATCGCGCCCGGGAAGCCGTTCTTGTCGACGTAGTCGCGCAAGCCGAGAACCAGGGCGCCGTACGCCTGCTCCTCGAGCGTTCCCGGGTCGCGACACGCGGCCTCCTGCGGCACACCGTCGACGAAGTCGACCGCGAGAACGGTCTCGACGAACTGCGGCGCCATGGCCGCCAGGCTGCCGTCGGGCCGCAGCGCGAACGAGGCGCCGTCGAAGACGAGTTCGTCCTGGCCGCCGACCAGGTTGGCATAGGCGATCGCGAGGCCGAACCGCGAGACGTTCGCGCGCATCACGTCGAGCCGCTGCGCCTGCTTGCCGAGGTGATAGGGCGAGCCGTTCGGCACGAGCAGCACCTGCGCCCCGGCCGCGCGCGCGCATTCCGGTGCGTAGCTGAACCAGGTGTCCTCGCACAGGTTGATGCCGAAGCGCGTGCCGGCGACCTCGAACACGAAGGGCCGGTTGTCCGGCGTGAAGTAGCGCCGCTCGTCGAAGACGTCGTAGTTCGGCAGGTCGTGCTTGCAGTAGACGCCGGCGACGACGCCGCCGTGCAGCAGCGAGGCCGCATTGAAGTGGCGCCCTTCCCGCGCCAGCGGGTGGCCGACGACGACGCGCAGGTCCGGGAATTGCAGCAGCTGGCCGGCGAGCAGCGACAGCGCGCGGTCCGTCGCCTCGTAGAATGAACGGCGCAGCAGCAGGTCCTCCGGCGGATAGCCGGACAGCGAGAGCTCGGGCGTCAGCAGGATCCCGGCGCCGAGCGAGGCCGCGCGGCGCGCCGCGTCGAGGATGCGGCGGCTGTTGCCCTCGAAATCACCGACCGTGCAGTTGAGCTGGGCCAGCGCGACGCGTACGTGGGAGGCCATCGTTGCGAATGCCGGTGACGTGCGAGTGTCGAACGGGGCGGATGGTCGGGGCGAAAGTTCGGGACGACAAGCCAGGACGGCCTGCTGCGTTGTCCTGCCACGTCGCCTGGCCGCCGCTTCGGGTCACGACGCCTGGGCGCGAACCGGAGCCACGAAAGCACGCATGACTCGCATCGATTATCGCACGAGCATCGTCGAGGACCCGCGCAAGGTCGATGCCGCGGCATGGGACCGCCTGCTGCAGGCCGACGGCAATGCGAATCCCTTCGTCTCGCACGCCTTCCTGAGCGCGCTGCACGCGAGCGGCTGCGCGACGGCCCGCACCGGATGGCAGCCTCGGATCCTGACCCTGTGGCAAGGGGAGCACCTCGCCGCGGCGGTGCCCCTGTACGCCAAGTCGCATTCGTATGGCGAATACGTGTTCGACTGGGCGTGGGCGGACGCCTACCGGCAGCTCGGGCTGCGCTACTACCCGAAGCTCCTGGTGGCGGTGCCGTTCTCGCCGGTGTCCGGCACGCGGCTGCTCGCCGCCGACGAGCCGGCGCGGGCCGCCGCGGCCCGCGCGCTCGTCGAGTTCGCGCACGCGCAGCAGCTGTCGTCGCTGCACGTGCTCCTGGCGCCGCGTCCCGAGGTCGACCTGCTCGCCGGACACGGTCTCCTGGTGCGTGCGAGCATGCAGTTCCACTGGCAGAACCGCGGCTACGCGACGTTCGACGACTTCCTTGCCGCCCTCGCGCAGCCGAAGCGCAAGAAGATCCGCGCCGAGCGCCGCAAGGTGGCCGAGGCCGGCGTCACGCTCGAACGCCGCGTCGGCACCGGCATCTCGGAGGCCGACTGGCGCTTCTTCCAGCGCTGCTACGAGGCGACCTACGACGCGCACGCCTCGTCGCCGTACCTGAACCTGGACTTCTTCCTGGCGCTGGCCGGTTCGATGCCGCAGAACCTGCTGCTTGTCGTCGCCCGTCGCGAGGGGCGTCCGATCGCGAGCGCCCTCGCGGTCTTCGACGAAGCCCGCGGCGTCGTCTACGGCCGCTACTGGGGCAGCCTCGAGCAGGTCCCGTGCCTGCACTTCGAGTGCTGCTACTACCAGCTGATCGAGTTCGCGATCGAACGCGGGCTGGATCGCTTCGAGGGCGGCGCCCAAGGTGTCCACAAGCTCGCGCGCGGCCTCGATCCGATCGAGACGTGGTCGGCGCACTGGCTGCGCGACCCGGAACTGCATGCGGCCGTGCGACGGTTCATCGCGCGGGAGCGGGCATCGGTCGAGAGCGCGATCGACGAACTGGCGGAGCACCGGGCGCTGAAGGAGCGGGAGTAGGACCCCGGCGCTCCATGCCGCCGGCGTCTCAGAAGTTCGGTTTCTCGGCCGCCGCCTGGTAGTTGCGGATGCCCTCGAGGATCTCGGCGCGCGCCTCGTCCGGCCCGGTCCAGCCGAGGATCTTCACCCACTTGCCCTTCTCCAGGTCCTTGTAGTGCTCGAAGAAGTGCTGGATCTGCGAGAGGCGTTCCGGCGCGATGTCCTGGGCGGTCTGCCAATGGCGGTACCAGGGCAGGATCTTGTCGATCGGCACGGCCAGCAGCTTCGCGTCGTTGCCCGCCTCGTCCTCCATGCGCAGCATGCCCAGCGGGCGGCAGCGCACGACGACGCCCGGCTGCAGCGCGAAAGGCGTGATCACCAGGACGTCGACCGGATCGCCGTCGTCCGACAGCGTATGCGGGATGTAGCCGTAGTTGCACGGGTAATGCATCGCGGTGCCGATGAACCGGTCGACGAAGAGCGCGCCGGACTCCTTGTCGACCTCGTACTTGATCGGATCCGCGTTCATCGGGATTTCGATCACGACGTTGAAATCGTTCGGAAGGTTCCGGCCCGAAGGCACGCGTTCCAGACCCATGGCCAGCCGCTCCGCGAGAATTTGGTATTGCGCCGCAGTATATTCGCCGCGGCCGCTACAGGGCGCGGCCGCGCAGCGTCGGGCGCAGACCGTTCGCCGCGGCGACCGGATCGAGCGCCACCCCCGCCTCGCGATGCGCGGGGCCTCCGGCCGCATTCACCGCGGCAACGCGGAAGTGATGCGCCGCGGTCGGCTCGTCGCCGAGCGCCTCGAACAGTCGTGCCGCGACCAGTCGCGTCGCCGGCGAATCCGGATCCTGCCGCAGGCTTTCCTCCAGGTAACTGCGGGCCTTGCCCCACAGCTGGCTGCGCAGGCAGATCGTCCCGAGGCAGCGCAGCAGCGCCGGGTCGCCCGGATGGCGCGCCAGCCAAGCCTCGGCACGTTCGAGCTGCGATCGCGCGGCCGCCGGCGTGGCCCCGTATTCGTCGAGCAGCCGTCCGTCCCAGTGCTCCTCGAGGGCCGCCTCGAGGGCGGCGGCCGCGGTGGACGCCCGACCGGCCGCGTTCAGCAACCGCGCGGCCTCGAGCGCCAGGACCGGGTCGCGCCGATCCTCCTCCGGGATATCGCGCCACGCGGACTCGACCAGCATGCCGTCGCCGCGGCGCGCGGCAAGCAGGCCGACGTAGGCGGCGCGCTTGAAGCGCAACGCGGCCGCCGCGTGGATCGCACGATGCTTCTCGAGCGCCCGCACGCTGCGGATGACTTCCTCGTTCTGGCCCGCCTGCAGCCGCGCCGTCATCGCGATCCGCATCGCGTGGATATGGCGCGCCCCGCTGCCCTGCAGCCGATCGATCGCCTCCAGGGCGCGCTCGTTGTCGCGGCTTTCGATCCACATCTCGGCGCCGGCGACGAGGCGGGCGACGGCGACGTCGGCCTCCTCGTCCGCGCGCCGCAGCCAGTCGTCGCGGCGCGGGAACTGCTGCAGGCGGTGCGCGGCGCGCGCGCCGAGCATCGCCGCGAGGCCGGCCATCCCGGGGACCTCGAGCGCGACGCGCGCCGAGCGCTCGGCGCGCGCGAACCGTCCCTCGAAGAGGGCGCGAAGCGAATCGCGCAGCGCGCGCTGCGCGCCGGACTCCTCGCGGCGCTGGCGATAGGCGCGGACACGGCCGGGGAAATCCGCGAACTTCTGCAGCAGCCGGCCGCCCAGGTAGATCGCGTAGGCGAGGACCCCCGCGAGCACGATGAACAGGTTGAACGACACGTCGATCCGCCACGGCGGCAGGAAGAAGACGACGCGTCCTTCGTTGACCTGCGCGATCAACGCCGCCACGACCGCCAGCGCCGCGACGACGAGCGTCCGGACCAGGCTCGTCATCGCGACCCGGAGGAGCGCAGCGCCCGCAGCGCGCCGACGCTGTCGTTGATCGTCGGCGCTTCGACGACGACAGGCGTCGCCGCGAGGACCTTGATCTGCGCCTGCGCGGCGGCCACGCCGGCGTGCCGTACGTCGAAGTAGCGCGTGAGCAGCGTGGCCGCTTCGCCGAGGTCGGCGCGGAACAGGCGGTCGTCGCGGGCGATCAGCGCGAACCGCGCGCCGAGCAGCCGCAGCCGCAGCCGGTCGCGCACGAGCGCCTGCTGCTGCGCGTCCACGAGCAGCCCCTCGGGCGCCGTGACCTCGCGGATCCGGATCAGGTCGCCGAACTCCGCCGCCAGCCATGCGCGCAGTTGCGCACCGAACGTGGCCGGCGGTCCCGCCGCCGGGTGCGCGGCCGCGGCGCGCGGCGCCTCCGGCGCCGGGCGCTGCGCCGGATCCGCCATCAGCGGCCAGCCGTCGACGGCCTGCTGGAGCTGGTCCAGGCGGATCGCCATCCCGGTCACGTCGACGACCGGTGCCGCGCGCAACTTCTCGATGTCGCGCGCGATCGCGCGCCGCAACTCGACGGCCTGCGGGCGGCTGACCCGCGCCAGCCGCGCATCGGCGGCCTGCAGCGCGGCCAGCGCGGTCGGCACCGAGCCCGTGATCTGCAATTCCTGGCTGGCCAGCGTGACCAGTCGCTCGACCTCGAGCGTCACGCCCTCGTCGTGCAGCCCCTGCGCCTCGGCCGCGGCCGGCGCCGCCGGGCTGCGCGCCTCGAGGTCGGCGAGCCGCTGCGCGAGCGCATCGACGCGGTCGCGCGGCGCCTCCGAGGCGCCCGCGGGCTCGGCCGCGGCGGCGGCCGCATCCGGCGCATGCGCAAGCTGCGCGCGCAACGCGGCGATCTCGCCGCCGAGACGGTCGCCCTGGCGAACCAGCGCAACGCCCAGCGCGACGATGGCGGCCACGAGGATCGCGATCGCGACGCCTGCGCCGGGACCGGCCGCCGGCCGGCGTGCCGCCACGGCCGATTCCGGCACCGCGGGCGCTGCCGCGACGGCATTCGCAGCGCCAGGCGGCAGCGACTCGTCGTCGGGTCG
>DATKPC010000111.1:0-13757 GCA_035524275.1 Burkholderiaceae bacterium | reverse complement strand
TTTCCGGTCGGATGCACTCGCACTTCGCCCGCCTCGAAGAGGCCGGCGCGCGCGCCGAGGGCTCCGGCGATGTTCGACGGCGCGATTCCGCACGCCTCGATGTACGCCGAGTAGCCGATCCCGCGCAGCAGTCCCTTCTGTGCACTCTGCGCCTTGCGCGCGCCGTACCCCTTGACGTCGGCCAGTTCGAGGGCCCGGCTCATTGTCGCCTCGTAGTCGCCGGTGTCGTAGGTCAGCCCGACCGGCGTCGCATAAGGGAACTGGCGAATGAAGTTCTTGCGCCGCAACTCGGCCGGATCCATCTTCAGTTCCCGCGCCGCGGTCTCGACCGTGCGTTCGAGCAGGTACGTGGCCTCCGGGCGGCCCGCGCCGCGATAGGCGTCGACCGGCGCGGTGTTCGTGAACACCGCCTTGACCTCGGCGTAGATCGCGGGCGTCGCGTATTGCCCGGCAAGCAGCGTCGCGTAGAGGATCGTCGGCACCGCGGACGAAAACGTCGACAAGTAGGCGCCAAGGTTCGCCGTCGTATGCACGCGCAGCGCCAGGAATTTGCCGCTTGCGTCCAACGCCAGTTCGGCCTTCGAGACATGATCGCGACCATGAGCGTCCGTGAGGAAGCTCTCGGAACGCTCGGCGGTCCATTTGATCGGACGGCCGACGCGCCGGCTGGCCCAGACGAGCGCCGTGTCCTCGGCGTACAGGAAGATCTTCGAACCGAAACCGCCGCCGACGTCCGGAGCGACCACGCGGACCTTGTGCTCGGGCAGGCCGAGGACGAACGCGGTCATCAGCAGGCGCTCGACGTGCGGGTTCTGGTTCGCGACGTACAGCGTGTAGCTGTCGTCGGCGCGCGAGTACATCGCATTGGCGGCTCGCGGCTCGATCGCGTTGGGGACCAGCCGGTTGTTGACGAACTCCAGCGTCGTGACGTGCGCGGCCTTCGCGAAGGCCGCGTCGACTGCGGCCTTGTCGCCGCAGCCCCATGTGTAGCAGACGTTGTCGGGCGCGATGTCGTGGACGGCGGTGCCTGCGCCGGCCGCGGTGGCCGTGTCGGCGACCGCCGGCAAGGGATCGTAGTCGACCGCGACGAGGTTCGCGCCCGCCTTTGCCGCGGCGAGCGTCTCGCCGACCACCATCGCGACCTGGTCGCCGACGTGGCGCACCTTGCCCTCGGCGAGGACGGGGTGCTTCGGCTCCTTCATCGGGGTGCCGTCGAGCGAATTGATGAGCCAGCCGCACGGCAGGCCGCCGATGCCCGCGAGGTCCTGCCCGGTGAAGACGGCGAGGACGCCCGGCGACTTGAGCGCTTCGGCGGTGTCGATCGAGCGGATGTGCGCGTGGGCGTGCGGGCTGCGGACGAAGACGGCGTAGCTCTGCTGCGGCAGCGTCACGTCATCGGTGTACTGCCCCTGCCCGGTCAGGAACCGGTAGTCCTCGCGACGCTCGATCGAGCGGCCAATGAAACCTTCCTTCGGATCATTCATGTCCGGCTCCTGTTTACAGGCCCATGCCCTTGGCACCCTGCGCGACGGCGCGGGCGATGTTCTGGTAGCCGGTACAGCGGCAGAAATTGCCCTCGAGACCCTCGCGGATCGTGCGCTCGTCGCCATGCGCGTGGTGCGTGACCAGGTCGATCGCGCTCATGACCATGCCGGGCGTGCAGAACCCGCACTGCAGGCCGTGGCAGGCCTTGAACGCGGCCTGCATCGGGTGCATGCCTTCGGCGGGCGTGATGCCTTCGATCGTCGTGACCTCCAGGCCCTGCGCCTGCACGGCCAGCGTATTGCAGCTCTTCACGGCCCGACCGTTAAGGTGGACCGTGCATGCGCCGCACTGCGCGGTGTCGCAGCCCACGTGGGTACCGGTCAGGCGCAGGTGTTCGCGCAGGAACGTCGCGAGCGACGTATCCGGCTCGACGGTCGCAGTCACCGCCTTTCCGTTGACCTTCAACGCAATGGAAACGCCCATCTTGTCTCCTTGTAATCCGTCGGGTGGCTCGGGAGTGGAACGCAATCTACGGATCGGCCGCACGGCCATCCACGGCGTGCGCGAGCGATCCGGCGATGAAAGTCTAGTGGGCGGCGCCGCGTTGTGCCGAGCGGGGACGCATCGAGGCTACGTGGGTTGTTCCAATCTGGAACAGGTCGGGGCTCGGACCGATCGGCTATGCCGACGTCAGCGGGAGTCCTGGAGCAGCAGGAAATGCTCGACGTTCGGCGGTGCAGCAAAGTACGGTCCGACGATCGCACGCCACTGCTGGAATGCCGGCGAACCGCGAAAGCCCACGGTGTGGTCCTCGAGGCGTTCCCAGTGGATCATCAGCAGGTAGCGCTCCGGCGATTCGATGCCCTTCTCGATCCGGTGTCCGCGATAGCCGGCAGCCCCGGCGATCACGGTCGTGACGCCGCGGACAATGGCCGCGTCGAACTCCTGCTGCATGCCGGGCCGGATCCGGATGTCGGCCACTTCGAGGATCATCGACGCGCTCCCGCGGCGTGGATCGAAGGCCGGAGTATGCCGCGATCCGCACGGCGCGCGGTCGGCGGAAACGACGAAGGGCGGCGGACCCCTCGCGGGATCCGCCGCCCTTCGTTCGGACAGCGCGCCGGGCGGTCAGGCGGCCTTGCGCGGCTTCGCCTTCACGACTTCGCCGGCGACGGCGGCGAAATTCGACTCGGTCGTCTCGACCGCCTGCTGCGCGGCCTTGTTGAGCGACTCGAACGCACTATTGCCGGCCGCGACGGCGTTCTTGAACCAGGCCACCGCCGGCTCGGTCCCGGCGGGCGCGCTCTTCGCCGCCGCTTCGATGAACTCGGCCACGCGACGGTTGCCTTCGCTGACCTGCGATTCGGCGATCTTCGACAGCTCGGCGCCCATGCCGCTGGCGATGCCGTACAACTGGCGCGAGTAGTTCAGGACCTTCTCCACGGCCGGCTGCGCCGAACCTTGCGACAGCGCGAACCATTCCTGCGGATCCCGGGCGCCGGCAAATCCCTGGGCGGCTTCGCTCGCTTCGCGGACCAGGTTGCGTCCGGTGGCCAGTTGCAGCTGGACGAGCTTCTCGGCCGCGTTGAAGAAGACGTGGCCATAGGCGTTGAGGGCGTCGACTTGGCCTTTTTGCAGGTCGGCGAACTGGGCGGGCGTCGGGAACATGATTTCCTCTCCATGTAGGGGGTGGGGGCAACGGCCCACCGTCTTCTGTCCAAATGACCGGCTGCTCGTTCGTCGGGCGCCGAACCATGCTGTTGCGATGCAGCACGAATTTTCTATCGCATCGCACCAAAGTCAATACAGGACCTGACAACCCTTGGGGCAATCCACATCGTGCAAGGAATCATAAATTTCATCGATATCTCAGATACTTATGTCTTATATAAGATTTAATTAAGAAATTTCACCTATTTGCGTTATCCCGTATAATGGGGATCAACGCACCGAGACAACGCGGTCGCGCACCATGGACTTGCAGCGCCCTGCCGCTTCAGCGCTCGGCGAGATAGTGCGCCGTCTCGATTGGGATGCCGGTTACCTGGAACGCACGGAGGCGATCTTCCGCGGAACGATCGGCGACCGTGGATCGCATCAGCTGGCGCTGGTAATCGACCCATGATTCGACGATGAACCGTTCGAGAAACCGGCCGTCTTCCGCGAGGTCGCGATACAGGCGCCAGAAGCGGGCCCCGTTACGGCGCCGGATGGCGCCGACCTCCTCGGCGGCGTCGAGGAAATCCCGCCGCTGCGACTCGGCAACGCGATAGCGGATCTCGACGGCAACCGGTCCCGCCTCGGCGGGTGCGGCGTCCGACAGGCCGGGCTGGAGTTCCCCGGGCACGAGCGTGACGTCGCGTTCGTCGCCGAGTCGAACCGGATGGCGGCGTACCCAGGCCAGCGTCGCCAGCAGCGCGACGCCGGAGACGATCAGCGCGTGGTTCGCGTGAACGGCCTCCGCCACGGTGCCCCAGATCGCGCCGCCCGCAGCCATCGCGCCCTGCGTCACCAGCAGGTTCAATGCGATCGTGCGCGACCGGACCCACGACGGCACGGACGTCATCAGGCTCGCGTTGAGAAGTGTCAGCGCGAGGCTCCACGCGGCACCGGCGAGCATCAGCATCGGACACAGCAGCGCGAGCGACGGCAACTCCCCGACGAGGGTCGAGACGAGCGCGTAGATCACGGTCGTCACGACGACCGTGATCTCGATCGGGATGCGTGCGCGGACCCACGGCATCGCGAGGCCGGCGACGATCGCTCCGGTGCCGAGGCTTCCGATCAGCAGGCCGTATCCCGCCGCGGACACGCCCAGGCGCGACTGCCCGAGGACCGGAAGCAGCGCCCAGAGCGCGCTCGCCGGCAGCATGAAGGCGGCGGTGCGCAGCAGCGCGGAGCGGACCGCCGTCGCATGGGCGGCGTACTGCAGGCCCGTGCGCATCCCGCTGACGAGGCGTTCGGGCGGCAAGTGCGCCTTGGGCACCGGATGGCGCCAGCGCCAGACCAGCGCGAATGCGGCGAGGTAGGCGATGCTGTTCGCGACGAACACCGTCGCCGGCCCGCTGACGGCCTGCAGCGCCCCGGCGAGCGCGGGCCCGACCGCCCGCGCGACGTTGTAGGCAATGCCGACCAGCGTCAGGGCCTGCGGCAACTGCAGGCGCGGAACCGATTCCGCAATCGACGATTGCCATGCCGGGCCGCTCAGCGCGAGCCCGGTGCCCAGGGTGAAGGTCAACGCGAGCAGCAGGACCGGTCCGATGGCACCGGCGACCGTTCCCGCGGCCAGGACGACCATCGCCATGATCACGGCCGCCTGCGAACCGAGGATCAGCCGGCGCCGATCGACGAGGTCGGCGAGGACGCCCGCGGGCAGCGACCACAGGAACATCGGCAGGCTCGCGGCGGTCTGCATCAGCGCGACGACGAGCGGCGACGCATGCATCGACACCATCAGCCATGCGCCCGCCACCGTCTGCATCCAGAAAGCGATGTACGAAACGAGCGCGGCGGTCCACAGGCTCCGGAACGCCGGATGCCGGAACGGTCCCCACGCCGGCGGGTCCGCCGCGGCGGCCGGCATCGAACGCATTGCCGCGCTCGAGTGATCTGGAGGAGGATCGGAGTCCGTGAGCCCTCCCGCTGCCGGGTGCCAGGGTGCCGGGGCGCCGGGACTAGGCCTTTTTGCCACCCTCCTCGGCCTCGATTTCGTCTTCCACGTCGCGGGAAAGGGCCCGCGCAAGCTGCGCCGAGTCCAGTTCGCGCTCCCATTTCGAGACGACCACGGTGGCGACGCCATTGCCGACGAGGTTCGTCAGCGCCCGGGCCTCGGACATGAAGCGGTCGATCCCGAGGATCAGCGCGAGGCCGGCGATCGGGACGGTGGGAATCGCCGACAGCGTCGCCGCCAGGGTGATGAAGCCGGAGCCGGTGACGCCGGAGGCCCCCTTCGAGGTCAGCAGCAGCACGGCGAGCAGCGTCAGCTGCTGCGTCAGCGTCAGCGGGGTGTTGGTCGCCTGCGCGACGAACATCGAGGCCATCGTCAGGTAGATCGCCGTGCCGTCGAGATTGAACGAATAGCCCGTCGGGATCACCAGCCCGACGACCGACTTGCTGCAGCCGAGCTTCTCCATCTTGACCATGATCCGCGGGAGCACGGATTCCGACGATGACGTTCCAAGGACGATCAGCAGCTCCTCCTTGATGTAGGCGATGAAGCGCAGGATCGAGAACCCGGCCAGGCGCGCGATGGTCCCGAGGACGACGAGGACGAAGACGAGGCAGCTCAGGTAGAACGTCCCCATCAGGCGAGCCAGCGGCAGCAGCGAGGCGATGCCGTACTTGCCGATCGTGAACGCCATCGCGCCGAACGCTCCGATGGGCGCGAGCCGCATGATGTAGCCCACGACGATGAACAGTGCATGCGAGACCTGCTCGATGAAGCGGACGATCGGTCGGCCGGCCTCGCCGGCGCTCGACAGCGCGAAGCCGAACAGCAGCGCGAACACGAGCACCTGCAGGATTTCGCCCTTGGCGAACGCGTCGACGACCGTGTTCGGGATGATGTTCATCAGGAAGTCGACGGTGGACTGGCTCTTGGCGGCTTGGGCGTAGCCCGCCAGCGCCTTCGTGTCGAGCGTGCTGACGTCGGCGTTCATGCCCTCGCCCGGCTTCAGGACGTTGACGATCAGCAGGCCGATGACCAGCGAGATCGTGCTCACGACCTCGAAGTAGAGAAGCGCCTTGCCGCCGACCCGCCCGACCTTCTTCATGTCGTCCATCCCGGCGATCCCGGTGACGACCGTGCAGAAGATGATCGGCGCGATGATCATCTTGATCAGCTTGATGAACGCGTCGCCGAGCGGTTTCATCGCGGCGCCGTTCGCCGGCGCGAAATAGCCCAGCGCCACGCCGCAGGCGATCGCGAAGAGGACCTGGACGTACAACTGCCGATAGATTGGTTTTTTCATGTCGTCTCCTTGAGGGCGGTCCGGCTGCCGCATCGGCTGCGTGCCGGTTGCCGCGCTGGCCGCGCGATCGTACGCGATCGCCCGCGATTCCCGTTTCGCGGCGCATCGCCGCCGACGGCGCGCCGTTCACGCACCGCATCCGCGCGACGACGTTCGGCTGGGGTCCGCGCGATTCGGTCCGCAAGCGCTCCTGCGGCTCTACAATCGGACTACCGCCAACTCACACCGTGCCGACGGTGAGATCCATAGCTGCCCGCGGCGCCGTGACATCATGAAAATCCTGCTCGTCGACGACCATACGCTGATCACCGATGCCCTGAAGGTCCTGCTGCTCGACGTCGACGCCGACGCCGAGATCCATACGGCGGCGGACGCCGACGCGGCGATGAAGCTGGTCGCCGAACATCCCGATGCGGACCTGATGCTTCTCGACCTCGGGCTGCCGTCCGTATCCGGCACGTCGCTGCTCGAAGCCGTGGTCGCCCAGGTTCCGGACCTGAAGATCCTCGTGCTGTCCGGCACGCAGGACGCCCGCAACGTGCTGCGGGTCCTGCAACTGGGTGCCGCCGGTTTCGTGCCGAAGTCGATGGCCTCGGAAACGCTGGTTTCCGCGATACGCTTCGTGCTGTCCGGCGGGTTCTACATCCCGGGCGACCTGCTGGAGGAAGCGCAGCGCCTCGGTCCGCTGTCGGGGGCGCCGGAACGGCTGCGCGAGAACGCGCCGCCCGGAGGCGTGCGCGTCGCGCTCACGGAACGCCAGGAACAGGTCCTGCAGCTTCTCGCCCGCGGAGCGCCGATCAAGATCATCTGCCGCGAGCTCGGGCTTTCCGAGGGCACGGTGAAGACGCACGTGACCGCGATCTACCGCGCGTTCGGGGCATCGAACCGGACCGAAGCCCTCCTCGCGGCGCGACGGCACGGATACGACATCGGGTAGTCCTTCCCGTCACCCGACGACGGAGCCGCCGTCGGGCCAGGGTCCGCGGCAGGTCAGACCCGGTCTTCGGTTCCCTCGGGCGTCGCGTCACCGACCGGCCCGCGAGGCTTGCGATGGCCGGCACCCGCGGCGGCATCCACCGTCAGTGCCCGAGCGACCGCCGCGTTCAGCATGGCCGCGTTCGTGGGCTTCTGCAGCACGATGGGTTCCTCGACGCGGCTGCGCGCGATCGCGCGCGCCAGGGTCGGCTGCCGCGCAAGAAAGCCCTTCAACTGTCGCTGGAAGTCGGCCAGCACCTCCACGCCATTGACGGCCGACAGCATGATGATCGGGATCGGGCGTCCGATGGCCGCGCGGATCCGCAAGGCCGCTTCGCAACCGCTGATCTCGTTGTCCAGGTTCTGGTCGGCGATGACGAGGTCGACCCGGTTGCGCGCCGCGAGCTTCTTGACGAGGCCCGTCGTGTAGGCCGTCGCCGACAGGATGTCCGCGCCCCAGGACCGCAGCAACCGGGCGAGGCTGTTCAGGATCTCCTCGTTGTCTTCCAGCACGACGATGTGGACGCCGTCGAACGCCATCATCGCCGGCTCGCGCGTCGGCGCGGGTTCCTCGTTGGCGCGCCGCGGCGACGTCGAGATCGGCACTTCCACCTTGAATACCGTGCCGGATCCCAGGCGTGTCGTGACGACCAGCGGGTGGCCGAGGACGCCGCAGATGCGCCGCACGATCGACAAGCCGAGTCCGAACCCGCCGCCCGCGGCGCCCTTCGAACTTTCGCCGCGGTAGAACTCCTCGAAAATGCGGTCGAGCTCCTGCTGCCGTATGCCCGGGCCGGTGTCCCAGATCTCGAGGCTGGCGACCGTGCCGCGGCGCCGCGCCGCGAGCAGGATGCCCCCCTCGGTCGTATAGCGGATCGCGTTCGCCACCAGGTTGCGCAGCACGCGCTGCAGCAGCATGCCGTCGGATTCGAGGATGAAGCCGCCGCGCCGCAGGCGCAGCGACAGGTGCTTGGAAGCCGCCTGCGGGGTGAATTCGCGCTCCAGCACCGAGAAAAGATCGTCGGCGTTGACATGCTGCGTGCGCGGCTGGATGGCGCCGGAGTCGAGCCGCGAGATCTCGAGCAGTTCTTCGACCAGCTTGGAGAGCGACTCGACCGCCGACGACAGGTTGTTGACCAGCGGCTCCATCGGCCCCTGCGCGCGCTTGCGCAGCAGCGAGCAATAGATGCCGATGGCCTGCAGCGGCTGGCGCAGGTCGTGGCTCGCGGCGGCGAAGAACTGCGTCTTCGAGCGCGTCGCGTTCTCGGCCGCGCGCCGCGCGTCTTCCGCGGCGCCCTTCTCCTGCAGCAGCTGCGCGACGAGCACTTCGTTCTCGTAGTTGTTCTTGACCGACTCCGAGACCGCCTCGCCGAAGTTGCGGCCGAAAAACAGCGTGAAAGAGAACACCGCGAACATCACGATCGCCGCGGTGTAATAGGCCGGATCCTGCTGCGCGATCATCCGCGCGATCAGCGGCAGCAGCGCCGGCGGCAGGAACGCGAGCAGCGCCGGCCGGTGGCTCGCATAGAGCGTGAGCGACCCGAACGTCACGCCGAGGATCACCGCGACGAGCACGAGCTGCAGCAGGGGCGACTGCGGTGCGAAGAACAGCACGCCGGCCGCCCCCCACAGCCCGCCGGCGACCGCCGACATCGCGACCCAGCTGCGCGACCAGCGACCGATCTGCGTCGGCGTTGCGGCGGCAGCGCGGTAGGCGCGCGCGACCCGCAGCCGGATCAGCGCTTCCAGCAGCATCGCGATGAACCACGCGATCAGCATGTTCGGATCGTGCGTGTGCCAGAACACCGCGACGAGCGCCACGCCGCCGACGATGCTGCCGAGGACGGACTGCGGGACCTGGCGATAGACGGACGCAATGACGCCGGCGAGGATCCGCTCCTGGCGCCGCTCGCGGCTCTCGCCGGCAAGACCGATACGAGTCAGGGGGCCGCCGATCATGTCCAGATGATAGGCGACGGCGCCGCCGCCACTGCCAGGGGCGTCGCTGGGAATGGCTGCCATCAGTCTTCAGGCCGCATGGTGCAGCCGCAATCTATGCACGGAAGGGGTTCCCGGTGCGGCGACGTCGGCGGCAGGAGATCGGCAGCGCCCGGATGACGTCGGTCGGCGGCGCAGCGTAGCGCCACGCGGCCACGACGGCGAATCATCCGAACGAATGACGCGCCGTCGGCCCGCGGCGCTCGCCCGGCGTCACGCGAGCGACGGATAGCGGTCGATCTCGAGCTCGGCGCGGCCCTCGCGGCACACGAGACGCGCACGCGCGCCGACCGCCAGCGTCTCGCGCCGCGGACCATGGCCGAACGGCAGGCCGCCCAGGACGGGCGTCGCGATCGCGGCGCCGATCTGCGCGACGATCGCGGCGAAATCGAAGCCGTCACCCGGCGGCTGCCCCGCCGGCGGCGAGAATTCGCCGAGGACGATAGCCCGCTGGCGTTCCAGTATGCCGGCGTTCAGCAGCTGATAGAGCATTCGATCGACCCGATACGGGGCTTCGTTGACATCCTCCAGGAACAGGATGCCGCCCCGGATCCTGGGCAGGAACGGCGTGCCGACGAGCGAACAGACCATCGCCAGGTTCCCGCCCCACAGGCGACCGGTCACGTCGAGGTCGCGCCGCGGCGACGCCGCGAAATCGACACGGTATCGCGGCGCCTCGATGACGTCGAGAAACCGGCTCGCGGTGAAATCGTCCTCGCGTGCAAAATCGGCCAGCGTCGGGCCCTGGAAGCTGGTGCGCCCGGTGCGCGCCAGCAAGGCGAGGTTGAACGCGGTGAAATCGCTGAAGCCCACGATCAGGGGCGCGCCGTCGCGCAGCGCCGGCCAATCGATCCGATTCAGCAGGCGCGACATGCCGTAGCCGCCGCGCACCGCGAGGACGACGTCGAGCGTCGGATCGGTACAGAATGCCTCGAGCTCCGCGAGACGCTCCTCGTCGGTTCCCGCGAAGCGCTGGTGGCGCCGGAACGGGCCGTCGCCGGCCACGACCCGCCAGCCGCGCCGCACCAGGCTTTCTGCGGCGCGGTCGACCAGCGTCGGGTCGGCAAGCGGCCCGCTGGGCGCGACGAGTCCGATCGTGCGTTGTCCGGACGTCGAGCCGGCGCGCCGATTCCTCGCCTCAGGCATCGCCTTCTCGCGCGCGCCGCCGGTCGGCAAAGAAACCCGCAAGCACCGCGCCGCATTCGTCGGCCAGGACGCCACCGTGGACCGTCGCGTGGTGGTTGAGCCTGGATTCCGCGAAGAGGTCGACGACGCTGCCGCAGGCGCCGGTCTTCGGGTCTCGCGCGCCGAAGACGACGCGGCGGATTCGTGCATGCTGGATCGCGCCGGCACACATGGCGCACGGCTCCAGCGTGACGTACAGGTCGCAGTGCGAGAGGCGGTAGTTTCCAACCATCTCGGCGGCGGCGCGAATGGCCTGGACCTCGGCATGCGCCGTCGGGTCGCAGTTGCCGATCGGCTGGTTGAACCCGGTGGCGACGACCGCGCCATCCTTGACGACGACGGCGCCGACCGGCACTTCGCCGAGCGCCCACGCGTTGTGCGCCTGGTCCAGCGCCAGTCGCATCATCAGCGAGTCCAGCGGTTCCAGCTCGGACGCCGGTGTCACCGCAAGGCGGTGCGCCGGCACGCCTTCGGCAACGTCGGCCGTGCCGTCGATCTCCTCGACCTGCGTCGTGCGCGCGAGCCAGGCCGATTTTCGCGCCGCCCGCCGGGCGTCGGATTCCTCGCAGGCCTCGTGGACCGCTGCCGCAAGGCGGCCGGCGTCGAGTTCGGACGCCGCCGCGGCAAGCCATGGCGGCAGGGCCCCGCGGCGGTAGTCGGTTCCGTAATCGGTTCGCCGGACAAAGCCATGGTCGACGAGCGTGCGGCGCAGTTCGACATGGTCGGTGCCGAGCATCGAGCCGGCCCCGCCGAGGAATCCGCGCAGCGCCTCGTTGGCCTGCGCCTCCTGCAGCGCCTGCGACGGCGGAAGGTGCAGCGCGGCCGTCGCCAGGATCAGCTCGAAATCGCGGGCGTCCCGCTCGCGCAGGGTCGCGAGATGAACGCCGTGGCGCCGCGCCAGCTGGCCAAGCCGGGCAAGCCACGCCTCGGCGGTGATCGGTTCGGAATCGGGCACGCAGGCGACTCGAGGGACGCGGACTTCGGCCCGCTCGGGCGGCCCGCGTCGGGCGCTGGTCCGGCGGAGCGCGAGCCGGATTCTGCCTGTTTTGTGGAAGTCCGTTCGCCAGGCGACCGCCATCGTTCCGGAAATCCGGGCCGGCGCACCTCGCCCCAGACGTGATGCAGCGCAGCGATTCTCGTTCCTCGCGACCCGTCACCGATCGGTGAAGACCGATCACGACGTGATCGCCGTTGGGCCGAAGTGATAAGCGCGCGTTCCGGGAATCCCGGCCCGCCGCCTGAAAGCGCCGGCTGGCGCTGCGCCGTCATCCGAGGCGACGCGAGCCAAGCGCCGTCGCGCGCTCGCGGCGACCGACGATGGCACGCGTCTTGCCCAATTGATCGTGCCGATTCTGGGATCAGCGCCATTCGCAGCGCACAACGAATCCGACGAGGAGACCGCCCGGTGGAAACGTTCTACGACGTGATGCGTCGCCAGGGAATTTCGCGGCGCAGCTTCATGAAATTCTGCTCGCTGACCGCAACATCGCTGGGCCTCTCGCCCGTCATGGTGCCGCGGATCGCGCACGCGATGGAGACGAAGCCGCGAACGCCGGTGCTGTGGCTGCACGGCCTGGAGTGCACGTGCTGCTCCGAATCGTTCATCCGCTCGGCGCATCCGCTCGCGAAGGACGCCGTGCTGTCGATGATCTCGCTCGACTACGACGACACGCTGATGGCCTCGGCGGGCCACCAGGCCGAGGCGATCCTCGACGAGATCACGCAGAAATACAAGGGCAACTACATCCTTGCCGTCGAAGGCAATCCGCCGCTCAACCAGGACGGGATGAGCTGCATCATCGGCGGCAAGCCTTTCGTCGAGCAGCTGCGGCGCGTCGCGAAGGACTGCAAGGCGATCATTTCCTGGGGCTCGTGCGCGTCCTGGGGCTGCGTCCAGGCCGCGAAACCCAACCCGACCCAGGCAACCCCGGTCCACAAGGTCATCTCCGACAAGCCGATCATCAAGGTGCCGGGCTGCCCGCCGATCGCCGAGGTGATGACCGGGGTCATCACGTACATGCTGACCTTCGACCGCATCCCGGAGCTCGACCGCCAGGGGCGCCCGAAGATGTTCTACAGCCAGCGCATCCACGACAAGTGCTACCGCCGGCCGCACTTCGATGCCGGCCAGTTCGTCGAGAGCTTCGACGACGAATACGCCCGCCGCGGCTACTGCCTCTACAAGGTCGGCTGCAAGGGCCCGACGACGTACAACGCCTGCTCGACGACGCGATGGAACGCCGGCACCAGCTTCCCGATCCAGGCCGGTCACGGGTGCATCGGGTGTTCCGAGGAAGGCTTCTGGGACCGCGGCTCCTTCTACG
Organism: Burkholderiaceae bacterium; assembly: GCA_035524275.1. Classification (GTDB taxonomy): domain Bacteria; phylum Pseudomonadota; class Gammaproteobacteria; order Burkholderiales; family Burkholderiaceae_F; genus DATKPC01. The sequence continues at coordinate 820 of DATKPC010000111.1, read as the reverse complement.
ACCGACTGACGACGATCCACCAGTTCGGCATCGAAGGCACCGCCGATCGCATCGGCGGCACGGCCGCCGGCGTGGTCGGGGCAACGCTCGCGGTGCATGCCGCGGCCTCCGCGCTGAAGCGGGCGGCACAGAACCGCGAAACGACGAAGAACTGACGGGGCGGAGGGGACGACATGCCTTACGAAACACAGGGGTACAAGCTCGACGACAGCGGGCGCCGGATCGTCGTCGATCCGGTCACGCGGATCGAAGGGCACATGCGGTGCGAGGTCAACGTCGACAAGGACAACGTCATCCGCAACGCGGTGTCGACCGGGACGATGTGGCGCGGCCTCGAAGTCATCCTCAAGGGCCGCGATCCGCGCGATGCCTGGGCCTTCACCGAGCGGATCTGCGGCGTCTGCACCGGGACGCACGCGCTCACGTCGGTCCGCGCCGTCGAGGACGCGCTGGGCATCCGGATCCCGAAGAACGCGCACCTGCTGCGCGAACTGTTCGGCAAGACGCTGCAGGTTCACGACCACGTCGTGCACTTCTACCACCTGCACGCGCTCGACTGGGTCGACGTCGTCTCGGCGCTGAAAGCCGATCCGAAGAAGACCTCGGACCTGCAGCAGATCGTCTCGCCGTCGCATCCCCGGTCCTCGGCGGGCTACTTCCGCGACATCCAGAACCGCCTGAAGAAGTTCGTCGAAAGCGGGCAGCTCGGCCCGTTCATGAACGGCTACTGGGGCAGCAAGGGCTACGTGCTGCCGGCCGAAGCCAACCTGATGGCGGTGACGCACTACCTGGAGGCGCTGGACCTGCAGAAGGACTGGGT
>DATKPC010000110.1:0-5430 GCA_035524275.1 Burkholderiaceae bacterium | reverse complement strand
GTTAGCCATGCCGCGCGATGTTCCAAGTGGCCGGGCGAGGACGGTCCAGGCCAGCGGCGCCTTGCGGTGAATTCGACGAACCTTGCCGCAACTTGACGGCGAGGCGCCGCCGGAAAAGGACCTGCTTTGTCAGTCATCTTCCATACGCCGCGGAGCGTGACTTCTGTCGGGCCTCCAAACGGGTGTATGCACACACTAACTTTTCGTCCGGACGACCGGAAGCGCGCCGCCCGCGCCTGCGCATCAGGCTTCACGACCCGCTAGCGTGGAAACCTCGATCCTGAACACCGGCCTCCTCCTGGCCCTCGGCCTCGTCGCCGGCGGGCTCGTGGCGGTGGCCGCCTACGCCGCCGGCGTGCGGCGGCGGGAGTCGGCGGCCGCGCTCGAGTCCCGGACGCAGCTTGACGTCAGCGCCGACTGGTTCTGGCGCAGCGACGCGGCCGGCGTCGTGCTCGACGTCAGGCCCGGTCGGCGTCCGGCGACCGTCGCCCGCTGGTCCGAGCTACGCGGTCGCGAATCCTGGCAGCTTGGCGGCCCACCGGCCGGCGATGCACCCGGCGGCAACCGGCCTGCCGAAGACCCGTCGGCGGGCGCCGCGATGGCCCGGCGCGCGGAAGCGGCCAAGGCGCCCGCGGCACTGGCGGCGGCCATGTCCTCGCGCGTCGCCTTCTTCGACGTGCCGGTTCCGCTGGCCAACGGGCGGGTTGCGCTGCTCAGCGGGGCGCCGCTATGGGACGATGGCGGCGCATGCCTGGGCTTCGCCGGGACCGGCCGCGAAGCGGCGGCCGTTGCCGGGGGCGACGCGGTCGACCCCGGCGCGTCGGCCCGGCAGGCGGCGCGGATCGCGCACCTGGAAGCGGAGCAGTCGGAGCGGACCCGCGAGCTGGAACTGGCGGTGAAGGATCTCGACAGCTTCGCGCATTCGGTGTCGCACGACCTGAGGGCGCCGCTGCGCGTCGTCGACGGCTTCGCGAACATCGTGCTGGAGGACTACGGCAGCCGGCTCGACGACCTCGGCCGCGACCACCTGCGGCGCATCGTTGCCGCGGGCCAGCGGATGAACTCGATGATCGACACGCTGCTCGCGCTGTCGCGGACGACGAACCGCGAACTGCAGCGCGAAAGGGTCGACCTCTCACGCCTGGCCTCCGAGCTGGCGGAGGAGCTCGCGCGCACCGAGCCGTCGCGCACGGTGCAGTTCGAGATCGAGCCGGGCGTCGTCGCGGACGGCGACCGGACCCTGCTGCAGCTCGTGCTGCAGAACCTGCTCGGCAACGCCTTCAAGTTCACCGCGAAGGCGAACCCTGCCCGGATCGAGTTCGGATACGCCGAGGAACGCGGGGCGACCGTCTACTTCGTGCGCGACAACGGCGCGGGCTTCGACATGCGCTTCGCGGAGAAGCTTTTCGGCCTGTTCCAGCGCTTCCATGCGCAACGCGAGTTCCCCGGCACGGGCGTCGGCCTCGCGACCGTGCAGCGGATCGTCCACCGCCACGGCGGCCGCGTCTGGGCGCAGGCGGAACCGGGGCGTGGCGCGACGTTCTCCTTCACGCTCTGGGAGGGACGGGGGTAGGGGCGCACGCCCTCTCCCCCGGCCCCTCTCCCGCTTCGCGGGCGAGGGGAGCCTCGCCGTCGCTAAGGCAAGCATCGTCGACCCGGCCGACGCCGGGACTCCCCTCGCCCGCGAAGCGGGAGAGGGGCCGGGGGAGAGGGTCAGCGCGGGATCGAATTGAGCCGGTTCGCCGCGTCGACCATGCTCGCCGCGAGCGCCTCGACGGCGATGCCCTCGCTGCGGGCCTGCGCCCGCAATGCCTCGAGCGCCCGGCCCTGGTCGAGGCGGAGGCGTTCCATCAGGATGCCGACCGCGATGGCCTCGTGCCGTCGCGGCTCCTGCGGCGCGCGCGCCGGCGGCGGCGCCGCCTCGGCGTCGGCGGCCTGTGCGGCGAGCCGCGCGAGCGCGGCGTTCACGGCCGGCACGATCTGCCGGATGTCGATCGGCTTCACGAGGTAGCCGAGCGCGCCGAGGCGCGTCGCCTCCTCGACGATCTCGCTGTCGCCGAACGCGGAGACGAACATGAACCCGGTCTGCGTGTTCGCCGCGAGATAGCGCGCGACGTCGAGGCCCGATTTTCCCTCCATGCGCATGTCGAGGATCGCCAGCCGCGGCCGGTAGCGACGCGCCAGCAGGATCGCGTCGTCGCCGTTGTCCGCTTCCAGCACCGAGAATCCGGCCTGGCGCAATCCGGCCACGACGGTCGCCAGGACGAGCCGGTCGTCATCGACGACGAGGAGGGTGGACGTGTCGTCGCTCATCGGATTCATCCTTTCTCGCCCTCTTCGCGGATCGCCGGCGGCGACAGCTCCAGGCGCGTGCGGACGACCGCCCCGTGCTGGTCGATCGACAGGCGCGCGCCGCGCCGCGGAAGCATCGCGCGCACGAGGCCGAGCCCCGAAAGGCTCGACGCGATGCGGGCGAGGTCGAACGAGGGGTCGAGTTCCCCCGGGTTCTCGATCTGCACCGTCACGCCGTCGGGGCGCGGCTCGACGCGCACGGCGAGCGCCTGGTCGCGCCGCCCGCGGTGCTTGATCGCATTGGTCGCCAGTTCGTTGATCACCAGCGCGAGCGGCACGCCCTCGCCCTCCGGCAGACCCCAGCGCCACAGCGACGGCGACGGCGGATCGAGGCGGATCTCGGCGCCGAACGTGCCGCCCAGGTTCGAGAATATGCCCTGGATCAGCCCGAGGATCGGCAGCGTCCCCGAACCGTGGAGCTGCAGGCCGTGGACCTGCGCGATCGCCTGGATCTGCGTCGCGACCTCGTTCAGCATCGGCTCCAGCTGCGGCTTGCCCTGTGCCATCTGCTGCAGCAGGCCGGCGACGCCGTGCAGGTTGTTCTTGATCCGATGGTGGACCTCGCGCACCAGCACGTCGCGCTGCTTGACGGCGTCGGCGAGGCGCTGCTGCTCCGCGGCGGTGCGTTCGGTCACGTCGTCGGCAATGCCGAACACGCTGATCGAGCCGTCGTACATGCGCGCCGGCCCGAGGCGCACGCTGAACTGGCGCAGCCCGCGCAGCGGATGCCGGATCCGCGCCGAGAACTCGGCGCGCCGCAGGCGGCGCAGCCCCGCGAGAAGCCGCGGCAGTCCGCGCCGGAAGCGCCGCGCGTCGTCCGGCTCGACGTGCGCCAGCACGCCGGCCGGGTCCTCCAGCAGGGGCCCCGCCGGCAGCCCGGTGAGCTGCGCGCAGCGCGCATTGACGTAGAACAGCCGCGACAGGTCTGCCGTCGCGATGAAGACGATCTGGTCGATGTTCTCCGCGAACTGCAGGAAGCGCGCCTCGGTCTCGCGCAGCGCCGCCTCGGCGCGGACCTCCTCGGTGCGGTCGTCGATGATCGACATCACGTAGCGCGCCTTGCGCTCGGGCCCGACGTCCTCGAACAGCGGCACGACGCGCTGGTTGATCGTCAGCGTCCGCCCGTCGGCGCGCAGCATCACGTCGCGCGGCCGCTCGATCTGCGTCGCGGAGGCGATCGCCTGCCGGTCCATTTCCGCGAAGAGGTCGGCAAAGCGCCGGCCGTAGATCTCGTGCCACGTCCGGCCGACGATCCGGTCGCGATCCAGCCCGAGGATCGTCTCGCCGGCGCGATTGACGCTGATGAACCTGCCGCTGTCGGCTTCGCGCACCGAGACCATCACCGGCAGGTTCTCGACGACGAGCGCGAGCCGGTTCTGGACGCGGCGCAACTCGTCCTCCGACCGGCGCCGCTGGTCGACGTCCATGAACGCCACGATCATCCCGCGACCCGGCGCCTCGCGCGCGATCGGCCGCGCGGTTCCGGAGCACCAGAACGCGGCGCCATCGGCGCGGCGCATCAGGCACTCGAAATTCGCCTGCGCAACGGAATCGGGATCCGCCACGGCGGCCGATGCCGCGGCGCGAATCGACGTCCAGTCCTTGGGATCGGCGAACAGCGACGCCACCGGGAGATCGATCCCGATCCCGTGGCTGAGGCCGAACAGGCGCTCGGTGGCCGCATTGGCCTTGATGACGACATCGGCCGCCACATAGGTCATCGCGACCAGCGCGTTGTCGAAGATCAGCTGCAGCTCCGCGAGCGCCGCGCGCAGCTCGCGCTCCGAGCGCTTGCGCTGGTCGATGTCGACGAAGGCGAAGATGTAGCCCAGCTCCGGCCGGTGGCGGCTCACTTCGCGGCCCTGGACCGCGACCCAGATCGAGTCGCCGCGGCGGCGCTGCATCTGGAACTCGAATTCGCAGACGCCGCGCTCGCCGATCTCGTCGTAGTGCTGCGCGAGCCCGGAGGCGAGCAGGCTGTCGGCCGGCTGCGCGAGCGGCGGCGTCGGGTCGGCGAGCGTCCCGCGCTCGCAGCCGAGCAGGTCCTCCATCGCGGCATTGGCGCGCACGGCGCGGCCGTCGCGGACGAACAGCAGCCCGACAAGGGCCGTGTCGAAGAGCAGCCGGCTTTCCGCCAGCAGCGTCTGCAGCTGCTCGTCGGCGCGCCGGCGATCGCTGATGTTGACGACGGTGACGATCGAGCCGCCGGGGCGCGCGCCGATGGCGCGCGCCGTCACGAGCGCCCAGAACGGCTCGCCGCCGACGCCCAGCAACCGCACCTCGGCCGACGCCGGGGCGTGGTTCTCGTCGGCAAGCGCGATCGCCCGCAGGATCTGCTCGGCCTCGCCGCCGACGACGAAGAACGACGCGAAGGGACGGCCGGCGAGCAGGCGCGAGCTGGCATCGAAGGCCTCCTGGGCCTGCGCGTTCGCGCGGCGGACCCGCGCCTCCTCGTCGAGGTGCAGGACGCCGACGGGCGCGGCGTCGAGCACGACGTTCAATTCGAGCAGCGAGCCGGCGAGCGCCTCGCGCTGGCGCTTCAGCTCCGAGACGTCCTGGAACGTGTAGATCGCCTCGTTCGACGGCGCGTCGCCGCCGCGGCTGCCGCGCTCGATCGGGCGGGCATGGACGAGACACCAGATCGGCTCGCCGTCGGCGCGGAACAGGACCACTTCGGCGCTCGTCGTCTGGCCGGCGCGCACCGCCGGCAGGCCGGAGACCTCGTCGGCCGGCCGCGCGTGAGCGCCGCTGCGGCACAGGTCCCAGAGCGGCATGCCGATGACGTTGACGCCGAGGTAGCCGAAAAGGCGGCTGAATTCGCGGTTCGCGAGCAGCACCTTGCCGTCGACCGCCTGGACGACGCCGGCGGCCATCGTCTCCAGCAGCGTCTGCTGGTCGCGCAGCGCGACCTGCAGCTGCTCCTCGAAGATCTTGCGCTCGGTGAAGTTCTCCAGCACCAGCAGGTAGCTGCGCCCGCCGCCGACGGTGCTGAGCAGGCGCAGCGTCGGCTTGACCCACAGCAGCGCGCCGTCGCGCGAGACGAAGCGGCAGCTCGTCTCGCTCGCGACCGGCGCGCCG
>DATKPC010000109.1:0-14934 GCA_035524275.1 Burkholderiaceae bacterium | reverse complement strand
CGCTTCTCCAGTGTCGCCTTGAGTCCGTCAATGCGGATCGTGTCGGCCTCGATCCGGCCGCTCAGCAGCGGAAACAGCGCCACGGTGATCCGCGCTCCCTTCAAGCTCGCGGCATCCTGCTTGCCGGCCAGGTCCGACAGGCGCGTCGGCGGCAACGCGACGGCAATCCGCGGAAAGACCGACAGGCTCAGCTTGCCGTCGATCGTCAGGCGACGATGCAGCTTTTCCTGGACGATATTCTCGATCTGCGGCTTGAATCGATCGACGTCGACGAAGGTCGCCAGCGCCAAGAGGCCGCCGACGACGAGAACGACTGCTACCGCGACGCCGATCAGCAGTTTCCTGACCATGTCTCCCCCACGTGCTATTTTGAAGGCGTCGTGCCCCATCCCCGCGACGCCGCGCCCGCTGCGAAAGGCGAGTCTGTCACATCGGCAAGCGCCGCGCGTCGGTACAATCGTCGTTGGCGAGGTCCTGACCCCGATTTCAGACGTTGAAGCGGAAGTGCATCACGTCGCCATCGTGGACGACGTATTCCTTGCCTTCGAGGCGCATCTTGCCCGCCTCCTTCGCGCCCTGTTCGCCCTTGAAGCGGACGAAGTCGTCAAAGGCGATCGTCTCGGCGCGGATGAAGCCTTTCTCGAAATCGGTGTGGATCACGCCGGCGGCCTGCGGCGCGGTCGCGCCGGTCGGCACCGTCCACGCGCGGACCTCCTTCGGGCCGGCCGTGAAGTACGTCTGCAGCCCGAGCAGCGTGTAGCCGGCGCGGATCACGCGGTTCAGTCCCGGTTCCTGCATCCCCATGTCCTGCAGGAAGACCGTCTTGTCCTCGTCGGACAGGTCGGCAATCTCGGCCTCGACCTTCGCACAGACGGCGACGACCGGCGCGCCTTCGCGCGCCGCCAGCTCCTCGACCCGCGCCAGCAGCGGGTTGTCCTTGAAGCCGTGCTCCTCGACGTTCGCGACGTACATCGTCGGCTTCATCGTCAGCAGGAACAGCGGGCGCAGCACGGCGCGCTCTTCCGGATAGAGGTCGACGCTGCGCGCCGGCCGCGCGTCGTCCAGCGCGACGCGGACTTTCTCCAGAGCCGCGACGAGTCGCTGCGCCTCCTTGTCGCCGCCCGACTTGGCGACCTTGCTCGATTTTGCGAGCTGCTTCTCGACCGCCTGCAGGTCGGCCAGGGCGAGTTCGGTGTTGATCACGCCGATGTCGTCGATCGGGTCGACCCGGCCGGCGACGTGGATCACGTTCGGATCGTCGAAGCAGCGGACGATATGCGCGATCGCGTCGCACTCGCGGATGTTGGCAAGGAACTGGTTGCCGAGCCCTTCGCCCTTGCTCGCGCCGGCGACGAGGCCCGCGATGTCGACGAACTCGACCGTGGCCGGGAGCACTTTTTCAGGCTTCGCGATCGCCTGCAGTGCCGCCAGCCGCGGATCCGGGACTTCGACGATCCCGACGTTCGGCTCGATCGTGCAGAACGGGTAGTTCTCGGCCGCGATCCCGGCCTTGGTCAGCGCGTTGAAAAGGGTCGACTTGCCGACGTTCGGCAGGCCGACGATGCCGCATTTGAGTGCCATTTATCCGCGTTTCGAAAGGAGCCGCCGCCGCACGCGGCCGGCAAACCCGGCATTATCGCCCGCCGCGCAGCGCGCCGGCCGCGATGAAGTCCAGCATGCCCGGCAGTTCCGACAGCACCGGCAGCATGCGCAGCTGCAGCGCCGGGTGGCTCGCGCGAAACGCCGCGAGCAGCGGCGGCACGTCGTTCGCGACGTGGCCGCCGCTGGCCCAGAACACCGGAAGGATGTCGATGCGGCGTGCACCGTCGCGCATCGCCTGGTCCAGCGCGTCCTGCAACGTCGGCGGCTGGAACTCCAGGAACGCCGTCGAGACGTGCAGCTCGCGGCCCGGCGCCTCGGCGGCGGCGAGCGCGCGGATCGCATCGGCGAGCTGCGACAGCGTCTGCGACCAGCGGGCGTCGCGGGCGCCGTGCGCGAACAGCACCAGGGCATCCGGCAGGTCAGTCGACGGGTGACGCATGCGCGTCATTATCGCGCGACTTGAAACGGCTTTCGGCGCGTCCATGTCCGGCCCATGGGAGATCGACCCGTGTTCGTGGCCGGCGATCGCGCCGGCGAGGGCGCGATGGCGAAGCCTGGCGCGCCGCCGTCCGACCCGGATCGCGCCGCGCTCGATGCGTACTCGCGGACGATCGTCGAGGTGGTCGAGCGCGTCGGCCCGTCGGTAGCCCTCATCGAGGTTCGGCGCAGGCCCGGCGTCCGCGGTGATCCGCGCCGCGGCGCCGCGGGTACCGGGTCCGGCTTCGCCTTTACGCCGGACGGCTACGTGCTCACCAACAGCCACGTGGTGCACGGCGCGAGCGCGCTGCGCGCGACGTTCCCGGACGGCCGCGACTTCGATGCGGTGCTCGTCGGTGCCGATCCGGACACCGATCTGGCGGTGATCCGCGTCGGGGCCGCGGACCTGCCGGCGGCGCCGCTGGGCCGCTCCGGCGCGCTGCGCGTGGGGCAGATCGCGGTGGCGATCGGCAATCCGCTCGGGTTCCAGAACACGGTGACGACCGGCGTCATCTCCGCGCTCGGCCGGTCGCTGCGCGCCGAAAGCGGCCGGCTGATGGATGACGTGATCCAGACCGACGCGGCGCTGAACCCGGGCAATTCCGGCGGTCCGCTCGTGGATTCCGCCGGCACCGTCGTCGGGGTCAACACGGCGATCATTCCGGGTGCGCAGGCGCTGTGTTTCGCGACCGGCATCGATACCGCGCGCTGGGTCGTCGGCCAACTCTTCGCCCACGGGCGCGTGCGACGCGCGTACATCGGCATCAGCGGTTCGACCGCGCCCTTGCCGCGGCGACTGCAGCGCGCGATCGGGGTCGAGCAGCGCAGCGGGATCCGCATCGCCGAGGTCGCCGCCGGAGGTCCGGCGCAACGGGCGGGATTCGAGCCAGGAGACTGGTTGATCGGATTCGACGGGCAGCCGATCGAAGGGATCGACGCCCTGCAGCGGCACCTGGATGCGACGCGCATCGGCCGGTCGTGTGTCGCGCGGCTGGTCCGCGGCAGCAGACTGGTGCACCTGCCGTTGACGCCGACGGAGCAGGGGTGAGGACTGTCGGGATGCGGCGGCCCTCTCCCGCTTCGCGGGCGAGGGGAGTTTCATCGTCGCCAGTTTGAAGTGCTGCCTCAACGGATGGCGTCGTGTGGCTCCCCTCGCCCGCGCCAGCGGGAGAGGGGCGGGGGAGAGGGTGCCAGCCCCCAAGAGACCGTTCACCGGCGACCGACAGCCCCCGGCCGCTGCGTCATCAAAGCTCCCGGATCATCGAGACGTCCGGCCGCTCGATCCATGCCATCGCCTCTTCGGCGAAGCGCTCGCATTCCGAGATCGCGCGTCGCCACGCCTGCATTCGCGCCGTATCGTCGGCGCCATAGCGACGGAAATCCGTTCGGTCCGGCAGCTTGCCGTTCGGCAGCCGGGTCAGGAAACGCCGCGACGGGCAGATCAGCAGGACATTCTCCAGCCACGGATGGCGCCGCGGGCGGTTGCGCCACGGCAATTGCTTGTCGAGCCAGCCGGGGGTCACGTACGGCACGAAGTGCGGGTAGAGGACGATGCCGTCGATGCGGTTGTAGGGCAGCAGCAGGTGATAGTCGATCATCCCGCCGTCCCAATACGCGCCGCGCGGCGCACCGCTCGGACTGTCGACCGGTTCGCAGACGATCGGGATCGAGCCGGAGGCGCGCAAGGCATCGACGACGTTGTAGATGTCGAGCGGGACCTGGACCGTCCCGAACGCATCGTGCGGCGGCTGCAGCCAGGGCATCGGCGCCATCTGGAACACGACGCGCTCCAGGTGCTGCGCCAGCAGCGCGCGGTCGCGCAGGTTGTCGATCGCGGCCCGCGCGAACGCGGCGCGTGAATGGTCCCGCGCGAGCCGGCCGCGACCGCGCGACGTGACGACCGCCAGCGAGACGTCGTCGCGCGCCTCGAGGCGCGGCCCGAGCAGGATGACGCGGACGAGCGCGCGCATCACGTCGCTCACCTGGCGCGGCGTCGGGCGCCTGCCGTAGCGCTGGCCGGTGTAGTAGTCGGCGAGCCGCTGCAGCGCTTCGGACGGACGCAGCTGCGCGGCAGCCGCCATGCGCCAGGCGCCGACCGACGATCCGATCAGTTGCAGCGGCCGCTGCCTCTGGACGCCGGCGAACCAGCCGCCGAACAGCAGCTTGTCGAGCGGGATCAGCGCGAGCCCCTTCGGCCCGCCGGCCGCCGCAGGCACGCAGGCGACGTCGCGCGCCGCGAGCCCGTTCGCGCGCAGGTGCGCCGCCGCGCGCGCACCCGCCAGAACCTCGAAGTTCGCGGCCCGGCTCACCGGTCGCGCTCCGTGCCGGCGTCCGATGGGCGGCGCGGCGCCGCGTGCAGCTTCATCATCGCGCGCTCGAACTGCCCGTCGACCAGCAGCGGTACGGCGTCGAGCGCGCGGTCGATCGCCTCATCGATCGCCTGCTGCTCGTCGCGCCGTGGCGGGTGCAGCACGAAGTCGGCCACCGGTTGCTGCAGCTGCAGCGTGCGCGGGTGGCCGATGCCGAGGCGCAGCCGCCAGAAATCCGGTGTCGACAGCCGCGCCTGGATGTCCTTCAGGCCGTTGTGCCCGGCGTGTCCGCCGCCGGCCTTGAGCTTCAGCGCGCCCGGCGGCAGGTCGAGTTCGTCGTGGGCGACGAGGATCTCGGTCGGCAGGATCCGGTAGAAAAGCGCGAGCGCGACGACGGCCTGCCCCGAGCGGTTCATGTACGTCGAGGGCTTGAGCAGCCACAGGTCGCGCCCGCCGCCGCGGATGCGCGCGATGTCGCCATGGAACTTGCGTTCCGGCGCAAAGCTTCCGCCCGCCCGGTGCGCGACCGCGTCGACGAACCAGAAGCCGGCGTTGTGACGCGTGCGCTCGTATTCGGCACCCACGTTGCCCAACCCGGCGATCAGTCGTATCGGTGGCGGTGTATTCATCAAAAAAGCCCGCCGACGCGAGGTCGGCGGGCCGTGGGGTCGATGGCTTCGATGATCGACGCCGAGCGGTTACTTCTTCTTGTCGCCGCCGCTCTTCGCCGCCGGGGCTTTCGCCGCGGCCGCCGGAGCGGCGGCCTTCGCCGCGGCGCCTGCGGCCGGTTTCGCCGCGGCCGGGGCTGCCGCTGCAGCCGGCGCCGCGCCGGCCGCCGCCGCTTCGGATTCCGTTTCCTCGGCCGCGGCACCCGGGATCGTCACGGTGACGACGACCGGGTTTTCCTTGCCACGCAGCACGGCGCTGACGCCCGCCGGAAGCTTCAGGTCGCCGACGTGGACCGTATCCTGCGCCGTGAGGTTCGACAGGTCGACCTCGATGAACTCCGGCAGGTCCTTCGGGAGGCAGGCGATCTCGACGTCCGAGCGCACGTGGCCGATGATCGCGGCCGACTGCTTGACGGCCGGCGACGATTCCTGGCCGCTGAAGTGCAGCGGCACGCGCATGTGGATCTTCTGGTCCGCCGCGACGCGCTGGAAGTCGACATGCAGCACCTGCGGCCGGTAGGGATGCATCTGGAACGTGCGCAGCAGCACCATCTCGGCCTTGCCGTCGAGTTCCATGTCGAGGATCGACGCATGGAACTTCTCGCGGCGGAGCGAATGGAACAGCGGGTTGTGCTCGACCTCGATCGGCACCGGCTCGTGGCGGCCGCCGTAGAGGATGCCCGGCACCTTGCCGGTATGGCGCAGGCGGCGGCTCGCACTCGTGCCTTGCGCATTGCGCGTGTTCGCGACGACTTTCATCGGTTTCTCCCGTTGATGCCGGACATCGGGCCGCGACCAGCCACGGATGCCCCTTTGCCTACTCGATGAACAGCGAGCTCACCGAGTCTTCGCGCGAAATGCGCGAAATCGTTTCGCCCAGGAGCGCCGCGCACGACAGCTGCCGTATCTTCGGGCAGCCGAGCGCGGCTTCGTTGAGCGGGATCGTGTCGGTGACGACGACTTCGTCGAGCACCGAGGCGGCGATCCGTTCGACCGCGGCGCCGGACAGCACCGCGTGCGTGCAATAGGCCATGACCTTCGTCGCCCCGTGCTCGCGCAGCACCAGCGCGGCCTGGCACAGCGTGTTGGCCGTGTCGATCATGTCGTCCATGATGACGCAGGTGCGCCCGGAGATTTCGCCGATGATGTTCATCACCTCGGCGACATTCGGGCGCGGGCGGCGCTTGTCGATGATCGCGAGGTCCGCGTCCATCCGCTTCGCCAGCGCGCGGGCGCGGACGACTCCGCCGACGTCCGGCGACACGACGACGAGATTGTCGTAGCTGTGCTTCCACAGGTCGCCGAGGAGGATCGGACTCGCGTAGATGTTGTCGACCGGGATGTCGAAGAATCCCTGGATCTGGTCGGCGTGCAGGTCCATCACCAGGACCCGGTTGACCCCGACGGCCTGCAGCATGTTCGCGACGACCTTGGCGCTTATCGCGACGCGTGCCGAGCGCGGGCGACGGTCCTGGCGCGCGTATCCGAAGTAGGGTATCGCCGCCGTGATCCGCCCCGCCGACGCGCGCTTCAGCGCGTCGACCATGATCACCAGCTCCATCAGGTTGTCGTTGGTCGGATGGCAGGTCGGCTGCAGGACGAAGACGTCGCGTCCGCGGACGTTCTCGTTGATCTCGACCATCACCTCGCCATCGGAGAAGCGAGAGACCACGGCCCGCCCGAGCGGGATGTTCAGGTGGTGCACGACGGCGTGCGCGAGTTTCGGATTCGCGTTGCCGGCGAATACCATCAGGTTCTCGGGCACCATCGGGACCATGGGATCTCTACCGCTCTCGGGCTGACGCCGTCATTGCTGCCGCTGAAATTGCTTATGCCGATCTTGCCCCGACGCTGCCGTCGAGGTTCCGTTCCGGGCGGGGCTGCCGGGGCGCGGCCGACTTCATGCGCCGCGGCCGGTTGATGGATGGCTGGGGAGGAAGGATTCGAACCCTCGAATGGCGGAATCAAAATCCGCTGCCTTAACCAGCTTGGCGACTCCCCAGCGCTTGAAACCCGTTCGGCGTCCCTTGTTCGGCGTCCCTTGTTCCGCGCCCCCTACCTGCCCGCCGGCCAACCCGTGCACGCCCCGAAATTACCACGCCCTCAGCGGGTGCTCCGGCAGCGACGCAGCGACACGAACCATCCAGCCTCCGGGCGCGTCGGCCCGGACCGCGGCGGCGGCCGCTTCCGCGTCCGCCCGGCTTTCGAACGGCGCGAACACCGCGCTGCCCGATCCGCTCATCCTCGCGTAGCTGCCGGCATGGCGCTCGAGCAGGGTCAGCGCGGCATCGACCTCGGCCAACCGCCGGCGCACCACGCGCTCCAGGTCGTTCGCGCCGAACGGCACGCGCGCAATCGCGGAGGCTGCCTGACAAAAGGCGGAGATTTTGGTGATTTTCGAGTCACGTGTCAATTCGGGGGCGCCGAAGATCTCCGCGGTCGAGACGTGAATCGCCGGGTGCACGAGGACCACCCACAAGGGCGGCACATCGACCGCGGTCAGGCGTTCGCCGACCCCCTCGCCGAATGCCGCGCCCGGTTCCAGGAAGAACGGGACGTCGGCACCCAGTTGGCGCCCGATCGCCGCCAGGCGCGAACGCGGCCAGCCGAGCGCCCACAGCCGGTTCAGCGCGATGAGCGTCGTTGCCGCGTCGCTCGAGCCGCCGCCCAGGCCGCTGCCGGCCGGAATGCGCTTCTCCACCGAGATGCGGACGCCCGCGGCGATGCCGGCGGCGTCCCGCAGCGCCTGCGCCGCGCGAACGCACAGGTCGCGCTCCGTCTCGCCGACGATGTCGCCGTCGCGTTCGATCGCGCCGTCGTCGCGCCGCTCGAAATCGAGCAGGTCGGCGACGTCGATCGGCACGAAGGCGGTCTGCAGGTCGTGATAGCCGTCGCTGCGGCGTCCGACGACGTGGAGGAAGAGATTGATCTTGGCGGGCGCCGGCAGCCCGAGCAGCAGCCGCGTCATGGGGGTCCCTGGACGAGGTGGCCGGCGCCACGATCGGCGCCGGCGAACGTCGGCGCGTGGTCGAGCAGGAGCCTGACCACCATCGCGGGCGCGCCGTCGGCGTCGGCATCGCGCTCCATCTTCAGCTGCCGCGGCGCGCCGCCGTCGAAGCGCTCGACGACGCGGATCGTCCAGCCGTCCTGCACGATCGCGTCGCTGCCGTCGGCGGCGCGGGCAACCGGCTGCCCGGCGGTACCGCGACCGTCGATCCAGTCGGCAAGGCCCGCGACCGGCAGGCGCCAGCCGAGCGCGTTCACCGTCAGCGCATCGAGGCCCGCGGGGTCGGAGCGCGAGGCGTCGGCATCCCCGGGAATGATCAGGCGCGCATTGTCCGATCCCGATTCGATCCGCGCGATCGTCGTGCCGAAAGGCGACGCCAAGTCGAGCGTCAGCCCGTCGGTGCGGACGCTGAGCGTGAAGCGCCCGTTGGCGCTGTCACGCTTGTCGCCGGCGACGGCGGTGATCGAGAAGCGTCCTTCGTAGAAGCGTTCGCCGCGCGCCGGCGCGAGCGTCTGGCAGCCCGCAAGCAGCACGGCGGCGAGCAGCAACGCGGCGAGCGGCGGCACGGCAATCCGCGGCGCGCCACGGGCCACGAGGGCGAGGTTGCCGCGCAGTCGAGCCATCGGCGTGCCGCCGCGGGCGCCCTACAGCCGCACCTTCAGCCGCAGCAGCGTCGCCTTCAGCGTTTCGTTGTCGCCTTCCTTGCGGTTGCCCTCGCGCCAGACACGCCGCGCACTGTCCTTCTCGCCGAGCTGCCACAGCACCTCGCCGAGGTGCGCCGCGACGTCGGCTTCCGGCTTGAGCTCGTAGGCATGCTGCAGCGTGTCGCGCGCCTGCGCGAGTTGCCCCATCCGGTACTGCACCCAGCCCAGGGAATCGATGATGAAGGCGTCGTCCGGGGCCAGCTTCAGCGCCTGGTTGATCAGGTCCAGGGCCTCCGGCAGCCGCAGGTTGCGGTCCGCCAGCGAATAGCCGAGCGCGTTGTAGGCGTGCGCGTAGTCCGGGTGCAGCTTCATCAGCCGCCGCAGGTAGACCTCCATCGTGTCGATGCGGTCGAGGCGCTCGGCGGCCATCGCGGTTTCATAGAGCAGCTCCGAATCGTCGGGGCTCGCGCCCAGGGCGTGCTCCAGCAGGTCGTACCACTCCTGGTAGCGATGCGCGTCGCGCAGCAGCTGGCCTTGGGCGAGCGCCAGCTTGACCCGCTCCTCGTCGGTCGCCGGCGGCGGGTCCGTCAGCACCTTCACCGCGTCGTCGACGCGATTCATCCGCGCGAGCACCTGCGCGCGCTCGAGGCGCGCGTTGAACGCCTGCTCCCCGCCCTCGATGCGGTCGAGCCAGTGCAGCGCCTCGTCGTACTTGCCGTCGTCGACCGCGATCCGCGCGAGCTCCAGGTAGGCCGGGTCCGGATCGCGCTCCGCGCCCTCGCGCTGCGCGACGTCGACATAGCGCTGCAGGTAGCTGCGCGCCTCGGCCCGGCGATCCGCCTGCAGCGCGAGCAGGCCGAGCGCGTAGAGCGTATCGGGCTGCTGTTGGTCGCCCTGCAGCAGGACCTCGAACTCGTGCCGCGCGGCGTCGATCTTGCCGTCGGCGACGAGAAGTCGCGCATACATCGCGCG
This sequence comes from Burkholderiaceae bacterium, assembly GCA_035524275.1. Lineage (GTDB taxonomy): Bacteria > Pseudomonadota > Gammaproteobacteria > Burkholderiales > Burkholderiaceae_F > DATKPC01. The sequence goes on along the minus strand of DATKPC010000109.1, from coordinate 5,255 downwards.
CACGTCGCGCGCCTGCGGATGCCCGTTGAGGAAGCGGTCGAGAAGCTGCAGCGACTGCTTGCGCGCGGCGGCGCCCTCCGCACCCTCGCCGCGCAGCCGGAACTGCGCCGCCGTCATCGCCGCCCGCTCCGAATCCGGCCGCAGCTTCGCCGCTTCGTCGGCCTCGCTCGTCGCGCGGTCCATGTCGCCGGCCGCGTGCGCGCCATTCGCGACGACGAGGTGCGCGTCGAACGCCGTGGCCGGATCGGCAAGATAAGGTTGCGCGAGCTGCTGCAGCAGCGCGAACGAGTGCGCGCGATCCGGCATCCGCGCCAGCAGTCGCTGCACCCGCGCCAGTTCCTCGATCGGGGTCGGCGCGTCATGGATCTGCGCCGTGAGCAGCGGGGCGGCGTCGTCGAAGCGCGCCGCGCCGACGAGCAGCGCGGCGACCGTCTGCTCCGCCTCGCCGGAGTGCGGCGCGAGTTCGTGCCACAGCTGCGCGGCCTCCAGCGCCTGCCCGTTCGCGCGCGCGGACAACGCGATCTCCGTCGCGCGCCGCGCCAGCCGCGGGTCGCGCGTCTCGCGCGCCGCCTTCAGCATCGTCGCGAACGCCGCGCCGGCGTCGCCGCGCTGCTGCGCTATTTCGGCCGCGACGATCTCGAACAGCAGCGAACTCGACAGGTCGACGTTCGGCAGCGGGTCCGTCGCGACCCCCGCCGGCGACGGCGTCGCGTCGGACTCGGCGGCCGGGGGCGCGGCGCTGGGCGGCGCACTCGCGGGCGGCGCTGCGGGCGCGGCCGGCGCCGCCGACGGACTCGCGCCGCGCATCTGCGCGCACCCTAGAATCGCGACCAGCGGCAGCGCGACCACCAGGGATCGAAGCCGGATCGGATCGCGCGTCGCGGCAGGAGACAGGGAACCGGAATCGTGCATCGTCGTCGAGCTGAGCAGCGCCTGTGCAGTGAGGGAGGGCTCGGGGGCGGAGCGACCCCGGCGTCGGGTCCGGCCTCGCGGGGGCCGGCGCCATCGCGGCGCGCCGCGCACGGCCGTTTCGTATTCGACAGTTTAGCGTCCGTCCGCAGCGCGTGCTCGCGCCGTTCGAAGCGCCGCGCGCCGCGCGCCCGGCGGGCCCGGGACGGCGTCGATGCCTGAGCTTCCGGAGGTCGAAGTCACGCGACGCGCGCTGGCGCCGGTCGTCGAAGGGCACACCGTTTCCGCCGTCGTCGTGCGCGAGCCGCGCCTGCGGTGGCCGGTGCCGCCGCGGCTGGCAGCGGCCGTCACCGGGCACGCCGTGCATCGGCTGCGCCGGCGCGGCAAATACCTGCTGTGGGAGTTCGACGCCGGAACGCTCGTCTCGCACCTCGGGATGTCCGGCTCCTGGCGCATCCATCACGCGGATCGCGCGCCGCCGCCCGGCCCGCATGACCATGTCGACATCGTCATCGGCGTGCACCTGCTGCGCCTCACGGACCCGCGGCGCTTCGGCGGGATGTTCTGGCATCGTGCGGACCGCGGCGCGGTCGAGCGTGATCCGCGGCTCGCCCGCCTCGGCGTCGAGCCCTTCGATCCGCGATTCGGCGGCGCCTGGCTGCACCGGTTCACGCGCGGGCGCAGGGCGCCCATCAAGCAACTGCTGCTCGCCGGCGAAGCCGTCGTCGGCGTCGGCAACATCTACGCCTCCGAATCGCTGTTCCGCGCGCGCATCCATCCGCGGACGCCGGCGCAGCGCCTGGGGCCTGCCCGCTGCGAGCGGCTCGCCGCCGCGATCCGCGCCGTGCTCGACGCGGCGATCGCCGCCGGCGGCTCGTCGCTGCGCGATTTCCATGGCGGCGACGGCAGCGAGGGCTACTTCACCGCGGAGGCGCAGGTCTATGGCCGCGAGGGGCAGCCGTGCGTCGCCTGCGGGCGCCCGGTCCGGCGCATCGTGCAGGGGCAGCGCGCGACGTTCTATTGCCCGGCGTGCCAGCGGGCGTGATGCCCCAGGCGCGGCGTGGCCGGGCTCGGATCGTCGACGGCCCACGAAAAAGAAAATGGGCGCCACCTGCAACGATCCGCAAGGCGGCGCCCGAGGCGCGACACGCAGGTCCGGGAGTACCACGCGCGCGAGAGGGAAACCGGTCGTCGCGGCAACAACTGCCCACGCTGCTTTTGGAGGGCCGGCGAAGGCGTGCGCCGCGACACGGGTGAACCCTACGCCTGCCGCCGCCGTGGTACCACGATTTGCGACGATGTCGCGCGAATTCGAACTTTTGGTACTGTATGGCGGTACCAACTCCGGCACGGTTCCCCACGATCGCTCCATGAGCTCCCCGGCCATCCTGCTGTCCGTGCTGCGCGCCGAGCTGAAGCGCGTCGGCATCACCTACGCGGTGCTGGCGCAGCGGATCGGCGTCAGCGAGTCGAGCGTGAAGCGGATGTTCAGTCGCCACGACATGACGCTCACGCGGCTCGCCGAGATCTGCCGCGCCGCCGGCGTCGGTTTCGACGACCTGATGCGGCGTGCGGCCGACGCCGCGCCGCAGACCGAGCGGCTGACGCAGGAGCAGGAGGAGTCGCTGATCGCCGACCCCCGCCTCCTGCTCGTCGCGATCTGCTGCCTGGGGCAATGGACGCTGGAGCAGATGGTCCAGACCTACGAGATCAGCGAGGCGCAGTGCGTCCACTGCCTCGCGCAGCTCGATCGGCTGCGCATCATCGAGCTGCGTCCGTTGAACCGCTATCGCCTGCGCGTCGCGCGCGCATTCCGCTGGCGGCCCGACGGTCCGGTGCAGAACTTCTTCCGCACGCAGGTCATCGACGACTACTTCGCCGGTCGCTTCGACGGCTCGGGCGAGGCCCTGCTGTGCGTGAATGGCCGGCTGAGCGTCGCCAGCGCGGAGGACCTGGTCCAGCGCATCGGGCTGCTCGCGGAGTCGCTGGCCCGCCACCACCAGGATGACCAGCGCCTGCCGGCCGCGAGCCGTGACGGCTACACGCTGGTCGTCGGCCTCAGATCCTGGGAACTCGCGGCGTTCACGCGGATGCGGCGCGACGCCGTCGACGCGCCACGTGCGACGGTGACGCCTTCGCGCCGCCGGATGGATTAGGGCCTGCCCCTACATCGCCCGCGCCGCGGCCGGTCGCCGGGCACCCGGACGCCGGTCGTCGGCCGCCGGCGACCGCGCTCGTCGCCGGCGCGCTGCCGCCCGGATTCCCGGGCCAGTTCCGAGGATTCAACGCCGCAGGCCCTGTGATAGATTGGCCGCGGCTCCGAATCGGGCGCGTTGCCCGGCCATCCGATGGCACCGCTCGCCGAAAGAATCCAGCAGTACACCGCATGGCGCGACGCGCTTTCCGCGTCGATCGACCGGCTGCGCTCGTGGCTGGCCGACGTCCAGTTGCTCGAGGCCGACGCGTCCCGCCGCCTGGACATCGCGACCGACCGCCTCGCCGAGGACAAGCTCGTCATCGCGTTCGTCGCCGAGTTCTCGCGCGGCAAGTCGGAACTCATCAACGCGATCTTCTTCGGCGAATACGGGCGCCGCATCCTGCCGTCGTCGGCCGGCCGCACGACGATGTGCCCGACCGAGCTCACCCACGACGACACCCTGCCGCCCTGCGTGCGCGCGCTGCCGATCGAGACGCGCGCGCGCTCGGGCAGCACGTCCGACTTCAAGCGCGCCACCGGCGAGTGGCGCGTGTTCCCCGTCGACACCGAGTCGCCGGCCGGCATGCTGCAGGCGTTCCGGGTCGTCGCCGAGACCGTCAGCGTCCCGGTCGACGAAGCGAAGATGTACGCGCTGTTCGATCCGAGCGATCCGGCGCAGGTTCAGGCCGTCGACGCGAACGGGATGATCGAGATCTCGCGCTGGCGGCACGTCGTGATCAATTTCCCGCATCCGCTGCTGCGCCAGGGGCTCGTCGTGCTCGATACGCCGGGGCTGAACGCGCTCGGCACGGAGCCGGAACTGACGCTGTCGCTGGTGCCGGCGGCGCACGCGGTGCTCTTCGTGCTGGCCGCCGATACCGGCGTCACGAAGAGCGACCTCGAGATCTGGCAGCAGATCGTCAACGACTCCGGCAACAACAGCCATATCGCCGTCCTGAACAAGATCGACGGGTTGTGGGACGCGCTTCGCACCGAGAGCGAGATCGATGCGGAGGTCCAGCGACAGGTGAACAGCGTCGCCTCGACGCTGGGCATCGAGCCGGCGCGCGTGTTCCCGGTTTCGGCGCAGAAGGGCCTGGTGGCCAAGATCACCGGCGACGCGCGGCTGCTGGAGCAGAGCCGGCTGCCGGGGCTGGAATCGGCGCTGGTCGACGCGCTCGTGCCCTCGAAGATGCGAATCGTACGCGACCGTACGGTCGTCGTGATCGACCGCGTCGTCTCCGAGGTGCGCCAGGCGCTGGCCGCGCGCGAGCGCGGCCTGATGGAGCAGCTCTACGAGCTGCGGGCGCTGCAGGGCAAGAACCAGAGCTCGGTCGAGCGGATGCTGGGGCGGGCACAGGCGGAGCAGCGCGACTTCGAGGGCAACGTCAAGCGCGTCGTGGCGCTGCGCTCGGTGCTGATGAAGCACGCCGAGGAGGCCTACGGGCACCTGCAGGTCGATCGCCTGCGCGAGCGCGTCGGCGCGGCGCGCGAGCGGATGCGCAAGGCGCGCCTGACGACGCGCTTCTTCGCCGTCGTCAAGGAATACTTCGACCAGCTCCGGCTCGAGGTCCGGGCCGCGAGCGGGAAGCTCGCCGAAATCGAGAAGATGGTCGACGCGGTCCAGCGCAAGTTTGCCGAGGACTACGGCTGGTCGCTTCCGGCGCCGATGCCGTATGCGCTCGACAGCTACGTCGCCGACCTGGATCGGACCGAGGCCGCGTTCCGCACGCAGTTCAGCGGGCTGGCGGTCGTCACGTTCGGCAAGTGGCAGCTCATCGAGCGTTTCTTCGAGACGGTGGTGTCGCGCTCGCGCGAGATCTTCAACGCCGCCGAGCGCGACGCCGAAGCCTGGGTGCGGTCGCTGCTGCCCCCGATCGAGGTTCAGCTGCGCGAACAGCGCCAGACGCTCGCGAAGCGCACCGAGGCCGTGACGCGGATCCGCGACGCGCAGGAATCGCTCGACGAGCGCATCGGCGACCTCGAGGATTCGCTGCAGGACGTGCAGTCGCGGCTCGAGGAGCTGGCGCGGCTTGCCGCACGCGTGCAGCGCCGCGCGTTCGAGATGTCGCGCAGCGTCGGCGGCGCGGCGCCGGCGTCGGCTCGCCGCGCCAGCGCCGCCAGCAAGCCCGGCGTGTCGCGGCCTTCG
>DATKPC010000108.1:0-10340 GCA_035524275.1 Burkholderiaceae bacterium | reverse complement strand
GCCCTCGGGCCCGAATTCGCGCGCCATCGCGCGCGCCAGGCCGAGCACGCCGGCCTTGGCCGCCGAGTAGTGCGGGCCGCCCAGGATGCCGCCGCCGCGCTGCGCGGAGACGGAGGAGATGCAGACGATCGAGCCGCTCCTGCGCGCCTGCATCGCGGGCAGCACCGCCTGCGACATGTACAGCGTGCCGCGCAGACTCACGTCGAGGATTCGGTCGTAGTCCGCGCCGGTGATGTCGCAGGTCTTCGCGGCCTGCGTGATGCCCGCATTGTTGACCAGCACGTCGACGCGGCCGAACGCCTTCAGCACCGCGGCGGCGGCGGCGTCGCAGGAAGCCTTGTCGGTCACGTCGGCCACGAGGCCGAGGTGGTCCGCGCCGAGTCGCGCCGCCGCGGCGGCCGGATCGGCGCCGGCCAGGTCGAGCACCGCGACGCGAGCGCCGTGAGATGCCATCAGTCGCGCCGTGGCGAAGCCGAGACCGTTGATCCCGGCTCCGCCGGTAATCACGGCAACCTTGTCCTTGAGCAGCATGTCGTCGATCTCCATCGGTGAATGGGGCCACGCGAATCGGAGACCATCGACGACCGTCAAGGTCGAGTGCACCGCCCTTTCAGGGTCTGCGTGCCGTTGTCTCCGTTGTGGGACCGGATCTTCGGCGGCGAGGTGCATGATGGCAAACGATCGATTCTCAGGTTAGGATGACGGCCTGTCATCCAAGGACGGGGTCGGGACCATGGCTTCGCTCCCTCCTGTCGCGAACCTGCTGGCGTTCGAGGCGGTCGCGCGCCGACGCAGCTTCACGTTCGCGGCCGCGGAACTGCACCTGACCGCGTCGGCGATCAGCCACCAGATCGCCCGGCTCGAGTCTGACCTCGGCGTGCGGCTGTTCGAGCGCAGCGCACATGGCGTGCGGCTGAGCGATGCCGGAGAGCGATACCTGGAGCGGGTGTCCGGCGCGCTGTCCGCCATTTCCGCCGCCACGGAAGACCTGCGCAAGGGGGTCAGCAACAGCCTCTACGTCCATTCCGCACCGAGCATTGCCAGCCTCTGGCTGATGCCCAGGCTTCGAGGATTCGCGCAGGCCCATCCGGAGATCTCGCTGAATCTGTCCGCGGCACACACCCCCAGCGATTTCGCGCTCGGCCAGGCCGACGTGGACATCCGCTACGGCGTGCCGCAGTGGGGCGACCTCGTCGTCGAGCCGCTGTTCGAGGAGCGCATCGTTCCGCTGGCCAGCCCGGCGTTCATCCGCGAACATCGACTGAAGCGCATCGACCAGCTGTTCGACGTGCCGCTGATCCGCAGCAACGTCAGCGTCGTCCAGTGGTCCGACTGGCTCCGGGCCTATTCCGAAAGGCGTGCCCCGGAACGGTTCGCCCTGCGCTTCGACCGGGCGCAGATGTCGCTGGATGCGGCCACGCAGGGCCTCGGCGTCGCCCTCGAGAGCGTGGTGAACGCCGGTCCGCATCTGGCAAACGGCAGGCTCAAGCCGGTCTTCGGCCTCGACAAGGCCGTCCGCGTCCAGGCTCATTTCGTGGTCTATCCCGCCAAGCACGCGAAACGGCCGCCGGTGGAAGCCTTCGTCTCCTGGATCCACCGCGAAGCCGCGCGCACCGACCAGGCGGCCCCGTGACGACTCGAACACGGCGGCCTTCTCCTGCGTAGGCCCTGCTGGGGCCCTTCATGCTGAGCCGCCCCGGGGTTCCTGGAGACCACCGAGTTTCAGCCGACAGCGCCGATGCGCATCAGCTACCGGCGTCAAGGCGCCCGCGGAGGTGGTTGGGGTGTTGGACCACGCCTCGTCCGGTCCGCGATCCAAGCCAGGTGGCGGGCCCCGATCCGGGGCGCGCTGCGGCCGCAAAGCGTTCGAAGCTCGGGCTCCCCGTCATTGAGTCCGTCGAAATTCAATTTCACTTTCCTGATGGCGGCCTGAGATCCATCCGCAAATGCGGTTTTCACGCCGATCGCTCTTCCGGAAGGCGATGATCGACAGCGGGACCCCACGACCGTCGACGGGCAGGTGACGCTTGGGCCCATTTTTCCCCCGATCCGTCGGGTTCGGCCCCACGGATTCCTGTGCCAGGCGTTGCCTTCGATCTCGTCGTAGTCCGCCAGTCGCTCTTCCCAACGCCGACGGAGCGCGCCGGCGCGCTCCCATTCCACGAACGCCGCGGCTTCAGCAGGCGCTGGCCGTGATAAGCAGCGCCGGAAACCGAAAGGCGATCTTGCCGCCCCGGCGCCGGGCTTCGGCGGCGGTGTCCGTGGCGCGCGCGATGCGCTCACGGACCTGCGGCGATTGCTGTCGCAGACTGAGAGACCGACCCACGAGGCTCCCGTCGATCATTTCGGGGATCGAGCGCGGGCTGAAGGTGCTCCACACGAGTTCGATCTCTCGGACATCATTCACATCGAAACCTGCCGCCGCAAACGAACGACGGCATTCGTCGGCAACGCCGAAACGGAACATCGGCGGCGCAACCGGCAGCCCGGTGCCTGGCTCGCAAAGCGGCATGATGACGCCGTCCACGAACTCGAAGAATTCGCCTCCGCGCCCGGGCCCGCACCAGGTGGTCGCGGCGAAGCGACCGCCGCGTCGCAGTGCGCGCCGCACGCTCCGCAAGGCGCGCTCCGGATCGGCAAAGTGCGGCAGTCCAAAACTGCATGCCGCGGCGTCGAACGAGCCATCCGCATAGGGCAGGCACTGGGCATCGCCGACCCGGAACTCGACCCCCGGATAGCGAGCGCTGGCGTGGGCCACCATCGTATCGGCGAAGTCGACACCTTGAACAAGTGCCCCGCGCCGTTCCGCTGCGCCGGCGAGGTCACCGGCTCCGCAGGCGATATCGAGGAAATCGGCGCCGTGTAGATCCCCCAACGCATCGAGCAGGGGCTCGATGGACTGGCTGGTTATCGTGCCGAAGAGATCGCGGTAGCGACCCGCGCGTTCGACCCACCCGGCGCGCTCGATATCTTGAAACGTGTCCATCGTGCTTCCAGGCAGGCATCGGGCGCGCGCGGGTCGTGACACGCGAGCGTGCCGATCGGGGCGCTCGATTCTTGCTTTCTTAGTCTAACAAGCGGAGTGCCGCCGCGCGCGAACGCGCCGGCGAGTACCAGCCCCATGCCCGCCGACGCACCGGTGACCCGCGTGATGCGATGGTCCAATCGTCCTGTCCCCACGAACGCCTTCCGTCTCACCGCGAGGCGTACGCGTAGGCGTCAGTCGGAACCATCGACGGACCCGGTAACGGCGCGGATAGGGCTGGGCGGGGTAATTCGACGCGCCCATCCCAGGGTAGAGTTGCCGGCGGCGGGTCGATCCCACGGATCAGATGGCCAACCGGCGGACGCTGCGTGATCGCTCGCAGAGGCGCGTCGAGGTGGCTTAAGGCGGCACCCGCTGCATTTCCGAAGGGGGGCACTATCCGATGCCATCGAGGACGTCTGCCTTGGCCTGTCGCTGGAATCCCTTGGCGCTCCCGGCGCCACGGCAAGCCTCCTGGCCCCGCCGGCTTGCCTCCTGGGTGTCTTTGGGGCTCGGGTTGTGCTGCACGGCCACCGCCAGCGGCGCACCTCCCGCGCAGGCGAGCGCGCAGCCCGCGGCGATCACGGTCGTACTGGACGACAACTACCCGCCGTTCGTCTTTCGCGACGCGCAGGGTCAGCTGCAGGGCATCCTCAAGGACACCTGGGAGCTTTGGCAGCAGCGCACCGGCACGACCGTCCACCTCCTGGCCATGGATTGGGCCAAGGCGCAGCAAGCCATGCAGCAGGGCCAGGCCGACGTCATCGACACGATCTTCGAAACCGACGCGCGCCGCCAGCTCTACGACTTCACCGCGCCCTACGCCAAGCTCGACGTTCCGATCTTCTTCCACGAGAGCATCAGCGGCATCGTCAATGCCGACTCGCTCAAGGGCTTCACGGTCGGCGTGAAGGACGGCGACGCCTGCATCGAGGTGCTGCAAGGCCACGGTGTCGAGAGCATGAAGAAGTACCCGAGCTACACGGCCGTCATCGCGGCGGCCATGGCCGGCGACGTGCGCGTCTTCTGCATGGACCGGCCGCCCGCGCTCTACCTGCTGCACCAGTTCAACGCCGAGAAGGATTTCCGCCAGTCGTTGCCCTTGTACGCCGGCGAATTCCATCGAGCGGTGCGCAAGGGCAATACGGCACTGCTGAAACAGGTGGAGGATGGATTCGCGCGCATCACCGAGGCTGAACGACGGCGCATCGACGAGAAGTGGTACGGCTCGACGTTGAACGGACCCGTAAGCCCGCCCTACGCGCGCTACGTCGGTGACGCCCTGGTCGGCGTGCTTCTCGTGACGACGATCCTGATCGCCTGGAGCCTGATGCTGCGCGCTCGTGTCGCGGCCAGGACGGCAGAGCTCTCCAAATCGCTGACGGCGCTCCATGCCGTCAAGCAGTCGACCGAGCAGGCGCTGGCGCGGCTCGACGCCACGCTGGAAGCCATCCCCGACCTGCTCTTCGAAGTCGACATCGACGGAAAGTACCTCGACTACCGCGCCGCCCGATCCGACCTGCTCGCCGCGTCGCCCGACCTGTTCCTCGGACGCACGGTTCGCGACGTCTTGCCGAAGGAGGCCGCGGACATCGTGATGGACGCGCTGCGCGACGCCTCCCGCGCGGGCAGCTCCCAGGGGGCACAGCTACGCCTCGACCTGCCGCAGGGCGAGCATTGGTTCGAGCTCTCGATCGCGCGCAAGCGCGCCGGCCCCGCGGAAGTCGAACGCTTCATCGTCCTGTCGCGCGACATCACCGATCGCCGGCGTGCGCAAACCGCGTTGCTGCAGAACGAACAGCGACTGCGCGCGCTGCTCGACAACATCAGCTGCGGCGCGATCGTCCATGGCCCGGACACGCGGATCATCGATGCGAATCCGGCGGCGTGCCGCGTCGTGGGCCTGACACTCGATCAGATGCGCGGCAAGGTGGCGATCGATCCGTCCTGGTGTTTCCTGGAGGAGGACGGCACGGTGATGCCGCTCGCCCGCTATCCGGTCCAGCAGGTGCTGGCGAGCGGCAGCGCGATCAACAAATTCGTGATGGGCGTGCGCCGGCCCGACCTGCCGAAGCCGGCGTGGGTCCACGTGGACGCCTATCCCTTGCGGGACGACCGGGGGCAGATCAGCCAGATCGTCGTCACGTTCGCCGACATCACCGATCTGAAGCTCGCCGACGACCGCACGCGGCGCCTGAACCGTTCGTTGCGGGTGTTGAGCAGTTGCAATCTCGGGTTGATCGAGGTGCGCGACGAAGGCGCCTATCTCGCCCAGGTGTGCGAGGCCGTCGCCGCCGCGGGCGGCTACCTGCTGGCCTGCGTGATCTTCGCGAACCGGGATCCGGCCAAAAGCGCACGGGTGGTAGCCAGCGCCGGCCCGGCAACGGGCTACCTCGAGCGGATCAAGCTGTCCTGGGGCGCCGACGAGCCGGCGGGCCGCGGGCCGTTCGGGATCACCGTGCGCACCGGACTCACGCAGGTGAACCAGGACTGGCGGAGCAACCCCAAGATGGCGCCGTGGCGCGACGCGGCCGTGGGTCACGGTTTCCAGTCGAGCGTCGCGCTGCCGCTGACCGCGGCGGGGGAGGTGATCGGAATCCTCTCGCTGTACGCCGCGGAGGTCGACGCTTTCACGGCGGAGGAACTGCCGCCGCTGGTGGAACTGGCGCGCATCCTTTCGGCGGCGATCGACACGCTGAGGACACGCCGGCAGCGCGACCTGGCCGAAGGCGCCAGCCGCGCCAAGAGCGCATTCCTGGCCAACATGAGCCACGAAATCCGCACGCCGCTGAATGCGATCGTCGGCCTCAACGACTTGATGCGCCTCGATGGCGTGACGCCGGAGCAGGCGGCCCGACTGGACAAGATCGATGGCGCCAGCAGGCACCTGCTGGCGCTGATCGACGACATCCTGGATCTGTCCAAGATCGAGGCGGGGCAGGTACGGCTGGAGTCCACGGACTTTTCATTGTCGGCCGTGCTCGACAGCGTCGTCTCGATCATCGCGGAATCGGCGCGGGCCAAGGGCCTGAAGGTCGAGGTCGATGCCGGCGCAGTTCCGCCGTGGCTTCGAGGCGATCCGACCCGATTGCGACAGGCCCTGCTGAACTTCGCCGGCAACGCCGTCAAGTTCACCGAGCAGGGTTCGATCGCACTGCGCGCCCGGCTGCTGGAAGGGCGTGACGACGGGCTGCTCGTACGCTTCTCGGTCGAGGACACGGGCCTCGGGATCGCGCCGGAGAGCATCCCGCGCCTGTTCCAGGCCTTCGAGCAGGCAGACGCCTCCATCACGCGCAAATTCGGCGGTACCGGGCTCGGGCTGGCCATCACCCGTCGGCTGGCCGAGTTGATGGGCGGAACCTGCGGCGTCGAAAGCCGGCCCGGGGTCGGCAGCACGTTCTGGTTCACCGCCCAGTTGCAGCGCGCGCAGGGGAGGTTGCCCGTGACGGACACCGGGGCCGAGGCCGACGCGGACGCCGGGTCGCTGCTGCAGCAGCGTCATCGCGGTGCGCGGATTCTCCTCGCAGAGGACAACCCGGTGAACCAGGAGGTGCTGCTGTCGTTGCTGCACCACGTCGGCCTCGACGCGGACGTCGCGGCCGACGGTCAAGCGGCGGTGGAGATGGCGACGGCGGGCGATTACCGCCTGGTCCTGATGGACATGCAGATGCCCGTCATCGGCGGGCTGGAAGCCACCCGCCGGATCCGGGCCGTGCCGCGTTGCGACGGGGTACCGATCGTCGCGCTGACGGCGAACGTGTTCGACGAGGATCGGCAGGCCTGCCGGGCCAGCGGGATGGACGACTACCTATCCAAGCCGGTGAAGATCAAGATCCTTTACGCGACGATGCTCAGGTGGCTGGAAAGCGGGCGGCACGTGCAGGAAAGCCACGGCGGGCCGCGCCCCGAGAGCGGACGCAGCTGAGTGGATTCGGCACGGCGGGCACCGGCCGCGGCGGCGTTCGGGTGCAGGCGTCGCGCGGAAACGGCTCCGCGCCATCGGTCCTGCCCGGACAGCACGCGTTCACGCGCCGAGCCGCGCCCGCCGCTCGGCTTCCTCCCGTTGCGCATCGTCGATCGCAAGCAGCACGCTGCGCAGGTCGACGGCGCCGCGCGGAGGCTCGTAGCGGCCGGTCAACGGCGTATCGGGTGCGAGCGCCCCGCGCTCGTAAAGCTGCCAGATCTCCGGGCCGAATTCAGTTTCCAGCAGATCGGGCGCGGAACGCCCCAGGAATCCGCGCAGGTTGTTCACGTCGCGCAAGAGCATCCGACAGGCGTGATGGTTGCCCGCCGCATCGACGGCCTGCGGCAGGTCGATGATGACCGGGCCGTCCGCTCCGACCAGGATGTTGAACTCCGACAGGTCGCCGTGCACGACGCCCGCGCACAACATGCGCACGACTTCGGCCAGGAGCGTCGCGTGCAGTTCGCGGGCCATTTCCGGCGTCGTCTCGACGTCGTTCAGGCGCGGGGCCGCATGGCCGGCGTCGTCGGCGACGAGTTCCATCAGCAGGACGCCGTCATGGAAGCCGTACGGCCGCGGCACGCGCACGCCGGCTGCCGCGAGGCGGTACAGCGCGTCGACCTCGTGGCTGCGCCATGCGGACTCGATCGCGGCCCGGCCGAAGCGCGTCCCCTTCGCCATCGCGCGGGCCTGTCGCGTGTTCTTGACCTTGCGGTTTTCGGTGTAGTCGACGGCCTGCCGGAAGCTGCGCCGAGTCGCTTCCTTGTAGACCTTCGCGCAGCGCGTCTCCGCGCCGCAGCGCACGACGTACACGGTCGCTTCCTTCCCGCTCATCAGTTGGCGCACGACGGAATCGATCAGGCCTTCGTCGATCAGCGGCTGCAATGCCTTGGGAGGTTTCATCGCCGACATTCTGCGCCAACGAGGCCTGGCGCCTGACGGTCGCTCGACGGCTACTGCGCCGGATCGCGGATTTCCCACCGGATGCGATCGATCTCGGCGAGCAGCTCCGGAGCCAGCGAGGTCTCGCAGGCGTCGAGGTTCTCGTCCAGTTGCGCGCGGTTCGTGACGCCGATCAGCGTGCTGGCGACAACCCAGCGCGACATGCACCACGCCAACGCCATCCGCGTCGGCGTCAATCCGTGCGCGCGCGCCAGCGCGTTATAGCGGCGCGCGGCCGCCAAGGCCTCGGGCCGTCCCCAGCGTTGCTTGCGCATCGATTCGAATAGCGCGAGGCGACCGGCCCCCTGCGGATCCCCGAACCCGGCCCCGTCATACTTGCCGGTCAGCAGCCCGAAGCCCAGCGGCGAGTACGCCAGCAACGCCACGTCGCAGTGGAACAGCGCTTCGTCAAGGCCGTTGTCGACGACGCGATTGACGAGGCAATAGGGGTTCTGCACGGTCGCGATCCGCGGCAGCGAGCCAGCCTCCGCGATGCGGACGAATTCCGCGACCCCAAAGGCCGACTCGTTCGACAGGCCGATATGGCGCACCTTGCCCGCTCGCGCGAGGCGCGAGAGCGCCTCCAGTTGAGCGGCGATCGGCGTCACCGGTTGAACGCGGGACGGTTCGAAATAGACGCCGCCGAACGCGGGCACGTGGCGCACGGGCCAGTGGATCTGGTACAGGTCGATGACGTCGGTCTGCAGGCGCTTGAGGCTTGCGTCGCAGGCCGCGACGATGTCCTCGGGCGTCAGGTCCGTACTGCCGTTGCGGATCCAGTTCATGCCCCGCGACGGGCCGGCGACCTTGGTCGCGAGAATCACCCGATGGCGCACCCCCGGCCGGCGCGCGAACCAGTTGCCGATGATCGTTTCCGTGCTGCCGTAGGTCGCGGCGCGGGCTGGCACCGAATACATCTCCGCGGTATCGATGAAATTGACGCCGCGCGCGAGCGCATGATCCATCAGCGCGTGCGCGGCATCCTCGCCGACCTGTTCGCCGAAGGTCATCGTGCCCAGGCCGATCGTGGACACCTGGAGGGAGGTGCGCGGCAATGTGACGGTTTTCATCGGGGTCGGCACGGTCGGAGGAAATGGGCGAGCGCGGCAGTATGCACCAGCGCGAAGGACGCAAGGCCACCGCAGGCCGCCGCTCGCGCCGCCAGGCGGTCGCTCGGCGCCGGAACCGCGCGTTTCATCGCAATCCGCGCCCGCGGCGCCATGGCTTGCGGTCCAATCGGCAGCCATGTCACTCACCGAGCGGGAGCACGCGATGAACCCGATGCCTGTCCAACACCCGACGCATCGCCCGACGAACCGCCTGGCGCACATCCTCGCCGCCGCCGCGCTCGCCGTGATGAGCGGCCTCGCCGGTGCGCAGAATGTCGGGTGGCGCTCGATCGAGGTGCCGGCCGGCGAGGTTCTCGACGAGCCGACAACGGTCGCGCTGTATTACCCGACTGCGGCGTCGCCACGCACGGTCCCGATGGGGCCGTTCCGCGTCGAGGCCGCCATCAACGCGGAACCCCTCGAGCACGCCCGCGGGCTGCTGCTGTTCAGCCACGGGCTGGGTGGCAGCGAGATCGGGCAGGGGCGGATTGCGGAGGCCCTGGCGCGCCGCGGCTGGATCGTCGCGGTGCTCCGCCACCCGCACGACAACTGGCGCGACCATGCGTTGATCGGCGAGGGGCCCTCGCGCTACTTCGTCCTGCGGCCACGGCAGGCGAGCGCGGTGCTGGATGCGTTGCTCGCCGACCCGGCCGTCGCCCCGCGCATTGCCAAGGACGCACACGGCCCGCGGATCGGCGCGATCGGACACTCGGCCGGCGGCTATACGGTGCTTGCGCTGGCCGGCGGCGAACTCGACGTGCCGCGGCTCGTGCACCACTGCGCCGACGAACGCGCCGAAGATCCGATTTTCTGCGCCAGCGGCGCCCAGGCACGTCCGGCGGCGCCCTCCGGCGCGCCCGGGTCCTTGCGTGACGCGCGGGTTCGCGCGGTCGCGGCCCTCGCGCCGGTGGGCGTTCCGTTCTCCGACACGTCGCTGGCCGGGATCTCGATCCCGGTCAGCGTCTACGCCGGCCGCTACGACACGTTCCTGGTCCCGCGGTTCCACGGCGAACGCGTCGCCAAGGCGATCCCGACGGCGCAATGGCACCTGGTCGACGAGGCGACGCACTTCGCCTTCATGGACACGCCCGGGATGCCTATTCCCTCGCCGGACGGCGATATCGGGCTCGACCGTCCCGGTTTCGACCGCGCGGCGTTCCAGGCCCGGCTCGCCGTCGAACTCGACACGTTCTTTGCCGAGGCTCTCGGCGAGGGCGCGCCTCGGGAGAATGGCGGAGCCGCGAAGTAGGTCCGCGGGCGGCTGGGCGCCCTCTCCCCCACCCCTCTCCCGCTCGCGCGG
>DATKPC010000107.1:0-26573 GCA_035524275.1 Burkholderiaceae bacterium | reverse complement strand
CCGCGCGAGCGGGAGAGGGGTGGGGGAGAGGGCGCGCAGCCTGCCGCGTATCTTCCTAGCGCGGACCCGACGCCGACGTCGACGTCGACGCCGACGCGAACCCGACCACGGCGCGGCGCAGCCGCTGCCACACCGCTTCCGGCAGGTCATGCCCCACCCCGGCGACGAAGTCGGCATTCGCCCGCGGGATCGCGCGCGCGAGCTGCCGACCGTGTTCGATCGGCACCAGCGGATCGTCCAGCCCGTGGATGATATGCACCGGCATCGGCAGGCCGGCAAGCCGCGGCGTACGGTCCGACGCCGCCGCGATGGCGAGCAGTTGTCGCGCCACGCCTTGCGGGCGATAGCTGCGCTCGAACCAGCGCCGGATCTGCAGCGAGAGTTCGGCTTCCGGCGTCGGGAAGCCCGGACTACCGATCGCTCGCATCAGGCGTACACCGTAGGCGACGAGCGCCTCGGCGTCGCGACCCCGCGGCCGGCGCAGTAGCGCTCGCGCCGCGGCCGGCCTCGGCCACGGCAGGTCGCGCGCGCCGCTCGACGTCATCGCGAGCGTGAGGCTCGCGACGCGCTGTGGATGCCTTATCGCAACGATCTGCGCGATCATGCCGCCCATCGAGACGCCGCAAAGGTGGGCGCGCTCGATGCCGAGCGCATCCAGCAACGCGACCGCATCGTCGCTCATCGCGTCCAGCGAGTAGGGCGGCCGCACGGGCAGCCGCAGCATCCGGCGCGCGATCGCCCACGGGATCGCGCGCGCCTTCGCGTGGTCGAACGCCTGCGAAAGCCCGATGTCGCGGTTGTCGAAGCGGATCACGCGCAGCCCATCGCCGACGAGCGCGTCGACGAATGCCTGCGGCCAGGCGGTGAGCTGCATCCCGAGCCCCATGATCAGCAGCGCCACCGGGCTGCTGCGCGGGCCGTTGTCCTGGACTTCGAGGCAAACCGTGCGCGTCGCGACCTGCACGCGATTCAGTCGTCGCCGTGGTGCGACGACGGGTCGCGCTGGCGGCCGTAGAAATAGCGCCAGGCACCGGTCGCTTCGAAGCGCTGCCACGTCTCCGGCACCTGCGCGAGGCGGTCGGCGATCGCATAGAGCGCGAGCGGATTCATGCCCATCCCGAAGTGGCTCGCCGTGATCTCGATGTTCTCCGCCCGCGGTCCCCGTGGATTCAGGCTGCAGCGCCACGAGACGACGCCGTCGGTCCGCGAATACAGCGACGTCGTCGGCACCGGCGGCGGCTCGCGCAGGTGGTGCAGCGTCTCGTCGTCGACCGGGTCGTGGCCGCTGACATAGCGATACAGCCGCCACGCGTTCGTCGCGCGCGGATGCCCGGAGAACGGCGTCCCCAGCGTGATCACGCAGCGCGTGAAGTGCGGAAACTCCTTCGCCAGTTCGCGCGCATAGATGCCGCCCAGGCTCCACCCGATCAGGCTGACGCGCTCGCCATGGCGCAGGTACAGCTCGCGGACGAGCTCGCGGCACTGGTCCAGCACGCCTTCGCGGGGACCGAGGTTCACGCCGAGCGACCACGGATAGCTGGCATGCCCGAGCCACGCGAGGTACTGCCGCAACGGCGCCGTCGTGACGTCGTTGGCAACGAGCCCCGGAAACACGATGACCGGATGGCCATCGCCGCGCGGCGCGCGCGCCAGCGCCGTCATCGAAATGAACGTCGCCGCGAACTCCCAGGGCGCGCGGCTCTCGAGCATCATCTTCCACGCCGACGGCGGCTTCAGGTCGGCGTCGTGGTGCGCCGCTTCGATCGGTTCCGGCGGCGGCGCCGGCGCGATCGCGTCGCCACGTGGCGCGTGCGTGGATCTACGACGCGTCGGCATGTTTCGTTGGCGTGCGCCTGCGGGCAAGCGGCTTCGCCGGCGGACGCGACGCGATGCGCACCGGCATCGCCGCGGCTCGCAGCGCGTCGAACGCGCGTTCGATCCCGCTCGCGAGCAGCGCGATGTCGGGCAGCGCGCGGCCGCAGCCGACGCAGCCGAAGCCGAGCGCGCCGTCATGGCTCTGCACCGTGATGTTGAGGCCGACACCGTGGACGATGATCGACACCGGATACGTGGCGACCATCCGTGCGCCGGCAAGGTACAGCGGCACGCGCGACCCGGCGACGTTCGAGACGACGAGGTTCGCGACGCCCGGAAGGCGCTCGGCAAGCCTCGCGGACGCGTAGATCGAGGCGGCGCCGCGAAGCAGCCAGGGCAACCCGAGCGACGGCAACTCGATGGCGAGCAACGGCCTCATCCGGCCGATCGTATCCTTCATCGCGGCGGTCGCGTCCTGGATGGCCGCCAATCGCAGCCGGGGATCGTCGATATGCGTGGCGAGATTGACGGATGTCAACGTCGCCTGCGTGTTGCTGTTCGTATCGCCCTCGGGGCGCAACGACACCGGGACCCCGGCAAGCAGCGGCCGGTCGGGCAGCGGCTCGTGCCGCTCGACGTACTCCCGCAGCGCCGTCGACACGAGCCAGAGCACGAGATCGTTGACCGTCGCGCCGCAGGCATGGCCGATCTCCTTCAGCTCGCCGAGCGGCACGCGCGCGGTGCCGTAGGCGCGCTTGCGCGACACCGTGACGTTGAGGAACGTGCGCGGCGCGATCTGCAGCGGCGCGGTCCCGGTGCCGCGCGTGGTCAAGCCGATCCATTGACGCAGCACCGCGGCGAGGCTGCGGCCGGCCTTGGGCAGCGCGCCCGCGAGGCGGACGCTGTGCGCAACCTGGTTCCACGCGGCCGCGCCGAGAAGCGCGCGGGTCGCCGGCGGCGGGGTCTGCGCCAGCCGAAGCGCGTGCCCTTGCGGCGCCAGCGACGACGCCGGATCCGGCTCGGTGTCGAACAGTACGTTGCCGAGTGCCACGGCCGCATTGCCGTCGACGGCCGCGTGATGCAGCTTCGTGTAGACGGCGACCGCGTCGGGGCCGAAGGACTCGTCGAGACCCTCGACGACGAGCAGCTGCCACAGCGGGCGCGAGCGATCCATCAGGCGCGCGGCGTGCCGCGCGATGAATTCGTCCAGCTGCCGCGGTCCGCCGGGAGCCGGGAGCCGATAGCTGCGGACGTGCCAGTGAAGGTCGACCGCGACGCCGTCTTGCCAGAAAGGGTTGCCCATGTCCAGCGGCAGCGGCACGAGCGCGCGCGTCAACATCGGGGCGCGATGCAGCCGAGATGCCACCACGCGCCGCAGGGCATCGACGTACGGCTCCGCGGGCCCGCCGCGGTTCGTCTCGGATTTCCGGACGGACTTCCGGTGCACGCGCGGCGGCGGCCGCTGCAGGATCTGGAGCGCGCCCACGTGCATCGGCATCTCCGGCGTCTCCAGATGCAGGAAGACCGCGTCGAGCGTCGAAAGCTGGTTCATCGGATCGGCCCGCGCGATGCGACGAAAGCGGCCGACCCGCCGTTGCCGGTCACGCCACGCGCGGCGGGCGCGATTTGCCCGGCGCGACACGCCGCGAGCTCGGCAGGCCCGCGGGCGCCGACTTGCGCCCGGCGACTTTCGCCGCCGCGGCCCGCTGCTTCACCGCTTTGTTCGATGCTTTGGTCGCCTTGGCCGCCGTCCTGTTCGCGGCAGTCCCGGCGGCCGCCGCCCGGACGCTGCGCAGCGCCTTGTCGAACTCGCGGTCGAACTCCTCGGTGATCTTTTCCGGGTCGGGAACGAGGCGCGCGTCGGCAATGACCGCCAGGGAAGCCATTCCGCGATAGCTCATGATGCTGATGCCCATGCCAAGCTGCCGGCCGGGGTGCGGCACCCAGAACATCATCCGCTCGATCGGCACGCCGGCCAGGAACAGCGGCTCCTTCGGGCCGGCCACGTTCGTCATCACGAGGCTCGCCTTGCTGCCGAAGATGTCGTTGGCGACGTCTTCCACCGCCTTGGGCCCGCGGCCGAAGATCTCGAACAGGAATCGCATCGCGATCGGTTCCGGCGAACGCTTCAACGCGTCCATCCGGGCCTGCGTAAGCGCCAGTCGCGTTGCCGCGCGGGCCTTGGAGACGGCCAGGTCGAGGATCACGAGCCCGAAATCGTTGCCCAGTTCGCCGGCCCGCTCCGGCGGCCTCAAGTCGACGGGCACCATCGCGCGAACGGTCGTGTGGTCGACGTCGACGCCGCGCCGCCGGAGGTACGTGCGCAGCGCGCCCGTCATCGCGGCCACCAGCACGTCGTTGACTTTCGCGCCGGACCGCGCGCCGACCTCCTTGACGTCCTTGATCGCGACGGGCTTCGACCACGCGACGTGCTTGCGCATGCCGAACTCGCCCTTGAACGGAGACTTCGGATCCGGCCACTTCACCAGTTCGGTCAGCAGCGCTTCGGCGCCGCGCAGCACCAGCGCGGCCTTCTCGATCGCCGGCCGCGGATGAGCGACGGCATCCACGGCCACCCCGGCCGCCGCCCACGTCCGGCGGGCAGCGCCCTCGATCGCGTCGAACGCCGACGTCAGCAAGCCGCCGCGCGCCGGCCGCCCGGCTGCCGTCGCTGCAGCCGGCGCGCCGGACTTCCGCACCGGGCCCGGTGCGGGGTCGAAGAGATGCTGGATCACGTGCATCATCGCGGTGCCATCGGCGATGCAATGATGGAAGCGCGTGAACACCGCGCTGCCGCCATCGACGTTGTCGACGATGTGTACCTGCCACAGCGGCTGCTCGCGGTCCAGCGGCGTACTGGCGATGTCCACGATCAGGGCATTCAGCGCGGCTTCGTCGTGGGGCGCCGGCAGCGTGAGGTGGTGGATGTGCTGGTCGACGTCGAAGTGCGGCATGTCCACCCAGTGCGGCGTCGCGATCGGGAACCCGGATTCGACGACTCGCTGCCGGAAACGGTCGAAGCGGACGATTCGCTCGCGGTAGATCGCGCGCACTTTCTTGAAGTCGAGGGGCTCCTTCGTCACCATCAGGCCCGTCACCATGGCGAGGTTCGACGGGCCGTCCATGTGGTACCAGGCGGCGTCCACCGCGCTCATCGGATAGCTTGCCATCGCCTGCCGCTCCTCCTCGCTTCGGCGCCGCGATCGCGGCCGCGGCGCGACCGAACCGGTTCCCGCCATCGCAGGTGCGCCATGGGTTGCGCGGTTCCTTGCAGGAATCCTAGAGACGGCGGGCGATTCGCCATTGACGGATGTCAGCAAGGCCGCGGGCCGCGCGGCGCTGCCGCCTGCCTGGCGCGTCGGGGCGACGCGTGCGGCGCCGCAGCATCGCCGGACCTGGCTCCGCGGCCGCACGGCCCGGCTCAACCGTTGACGGTTCGCAACCACGCGAAGGACGCCGGGCGCTAAGTTATTCTCGAAGGGTCGGTCGTCGCCGCGCGCGGCGCATCGAGCGGCCCGGCGGTTGTGCGGCATCAGAGCGAACTGACGCGGAGGGGCCCGAGATGCAACGAACCTGGCTGGATCACTACCCTCCCGGCGTCCCCGCGGACGTCGACGTGCACGAGTTCGCCTCGTTGAGGGACATCGTGCTGCAGAGCTGCGCGCGTTTCGGCAACCTGCCGGCCTACAGCAACCTGGGCGCGACGATGACGTATGCCGAGCTCGAGGAGTCCAGTCGCCGCTTTGCGGCCTACCTGCAGCGTTCGCTCGGCCTGCGCAAGGGCGACCGCGTGGCGGTCATGATGCCCAACCTGCTGCAGTATCCGGTCGCCATTTTCGGCGCGCTGCGGGCGGGCCTCGTCGTGGTCAACGTCAATCCGCAGTACACGGTCCCGGAACTGGAGCACCAGCTCCAGGACTCCGGCGCGTCGGCCATCGTCGTTCTGGAGAACTTTGCGCACACGTTGCAGGAAGTGCTGCAGAGGAACCCGGCGCTGAAGCTGACCGTCATCACGACGGAGGTCGGCGACCTGTTCCCGGCGGTCAAGGAACTGCTCACGAACGCCGTCGTCAAGTACGTCAAGCACATGGTGCCGCCGTGGACGATCGCGGGCGCGGTCGAGTTCAACGCCGCGCTGCGGGCAGGGCGCGGGCTCGACGTCGAGGCGGTGCCGCTCGATCACGACGACGTCGCATTCCTGCAGTACACCGGCGGCACGACCGGCGTCGCGAAAGGCGCGGTGCTGACGCACGGCAACCTGGTGGCCAACGTGCAGCAGACCGCCGCATGGACGGCGCGCGACCTGCTCGACGGCAAGGAGGTGTTCGTCTGTCCGCTGCCGATGTACCACATCTATGCACTGACCTCCTGTCTCGTGTTCCTGAAGAAAGGCGCGCATACCGTCCTCGTGACGAACCCGAAGGACCTGCCGGCATTCATCCACGACCTGAAGAAATACCCGTTCACGATCCTGATCGGCGTCAACACGCTGTATCGGGCCTTGCTCGATACGCCGGAATTCGCCGGCGTCGACACGAGCCGGTTGAAGCTGGCGAGCGCCGGCGGAATGGCGGTGCAGCGCGCGGTCGCGGAGCGGTGGAAGAAGCGCACCGGCCTGCCCATCATCGAAGGCTACGGGCTGACCGAGACGTCGCCGGTCGTGATCTCGAACCCGCTCGGCATCGCGGACTGGACCGGGGACATCGGGATACCCATTCCATCGACGGAAGCCCGGATCGTCGACGAAAGCGACCAGGAGGCGCCGGTCGGCCAGGTCGGCGAGATCTGCGTTCGCGGACCGCAGGTGATGAGCGGCTATTGGAACCGCCCCGACGAGACCGAGAAGGTGTTCCTCGAGGAGGGCTGGCTGCGAACGGGCGACATGGGATTCGTGGACGAGCGCGGCCACTTCAGGATTACCGATCGCAAGAAAGACATGATCATCGTCTCCGGGTTCAAGGTCTTCCCGAACCAGATCGAGGACGTGGTCGCGCTTCATGAAGACGTGGCCGAGGTTGCGGCAATCGGCGCGCCCGACGAGCGGTCCGGCGAAGTCGTCAAGATCGTCGTGTTGAAAAGGAACGACAGCCTCACCGAGGAGGCGCTGCTCGACCATTGCCGGCGGCACCTGACCGGCTACAAGATCCCGAAGATCGTCGAGTTCTCCAGCGAACCGCTGCCGAAGACCAACGTCGGCAAGATCCTGCGAAGGAAGCTGCGCGAAGGGGGCAACCCGGGGGGCGCCGCATGACGCGGCCGCCGGCCCGTGCCGGCACGGGGTTCGGCGCCGCGCCGCAGGCGGAACCCCCGGGCGCGTTGCCTGCGGCGAGTCAGGCGCCGCGCCGTCGCGATTCGCCGCGGCCCCTCGCGTCGCGGAACTCCGTCGGGCTCATGCCGACGCGCTTGCGGAAGACGCGCGAGAAATACAGGCGATCTTCATAGCCGACGTGGGCGGCGACGGCCGATACCGGCAGCGTCGTGCTGTGCAGCAGGTGCCGCGCCACCACGATGCGCTTGTCCTCGCGCCAGCGCAGGATGCTGACGCCGGTTTCGTCGCGAAACAGGTGGATCAGGCGCGACGTCGACAGCTCGACGTATCGCGCGATGTCGGCCAGGCCCACGTCGCGGGCCAGCGTATCGGCGATCAGGCGACATGCCGCGATCACCCGGATATCGCGAGGGCCGCGGGGGTTCCCGGAAGCGGCGTCGCGGCAACGGATGAGCAGTCGCTCCAGGAGATTGAGCGCGAGCTCCTCCGAGACGGCATCGCCGCCGCGATGCGCGGCATCGATGTCGGCGACAAGCGCCTCGATTTCGACGCGCGTGGGCGACGAGGCGAGGCGCAGCCGGCCGACGCGATGACCCGCCGGCAGCGGCCAGGCCAGCAGGTGCGCCCACGCATCGCGGGGCCGGAAGTGGATCCAGCGGTGCAGCCATTGGGCGCTGCCGGGCGCGCGGCGATAGGAACACGGCACGCCGGGCGGGACGAGAATCGCGTCACCCGGATGGCAGGCGAGCGCGGCGCCGCCGACGGACATCTCCCCGCGGCCCTTCGATGTCAGGTCCAGGAGGTAGCCGCTTGTCCCGGCCGGCATGTCGGTGCGAATGTCCAGCGCCCCGCCCCGCAGGATGGCCGTCGAGCCGGGCACGATCCGCGCTTCGCCGTCCGGCCGCGACGACCGCATGGCGTTGAGCGACGTCGCGTCGCGGGCGCGCCGGCGCGGCGCCGCCTGCCGCGGATCGGTTCGGATCCGGCCCACGCTACTTGTTCTTGTTGTAGACGTCGAAGAAGACCGCCGCGAGCAGGACCAGCCCCTTGATGACCTGCTGGTAGTCGATGCCGATGCCCATGATCGACATCCCGTTGTTCATCACGCCCATGACGAAGGCGCCGATGACCGCGCCCATCACCTTGCCGACGCCGCCGGATGCCGAGGCGCCCCCGATGAAGCACGCGGCGATGACGTCGAGCTCGAATCCGACGCCGGCTTTCGGTGTCGCCGTGTTGAGCCGCGCCGCGAAGATCAGGCCGGCGAGCGCGGCGAGAACGCCCATGATGACGAACGTGACGAAACTCAACCGCTCCGTGTTGATGCCCGAAAGCTTGGCGGCCTTCGAATTCCCGCCGAGCGCATAGATGCGCCGGCCCAGCGTCGTGCGCGTCGTGACGAAATCGAACGCGACGATCAGGACGGCCATCACGATCAGGACGTCCGGCAGCCCCTTGTAGGACGCGAGGAGGTAGCAGAAGAAGACCAGCAGCGTCGCGAAGACCGCGGTCCGGAACGCGAACAGGCCGACCGGCCCGGAATCGATGCCGTGCCGAAGCTGGTTGCGTCGCTCGCGGATCCCGCCGATGACGAGCAGCGCCGCGGCGCCGATGCCGATGAGCAGCGACGTCCACTTCAAGCCCGGGACATGGAAGAAGTCGGGGATGAACCCCGAGCTGAGCTTCTGGAACGCGTCCGGGAACGGGCCCACCGATTGGCCCTGCAGCAACGCGAGCGCCAGGCCCTTGAAGACCAGCATGCCGGCCAACGTGACGATGAACGCCGGAATGCGGAAGTACGCGACGAACCAGCCCTGCGCGGCGCCGATCAGGGCACCGACGGCGAGGCAGGCGAGCGACGCCGGCACGAAGTGCCAGTCGAAGTTCACCATCAGGACGGCAGCCAGTGCGCCGATGAATCCGCTGACGGAGCCGACGGAAAGATCGATGTAGCCCGCGACGATGACGAGGAGCATCCCCAGCGCCATGATCACGATGTAGCTGTTCTGCAGCACGAGGTTCGTCAGGTTCAGCGGCTGCATCAGCGTTCCGTCGGTCACGGCCTGGAAGAAGACCATGATGGCGATCAACGAGATCAGCATTCCGTATTCGCGGAAGTTCTGCTTCACGAAGTCGAGCGTCTTCCGCGCCGCGGCCGGCGCCTCGACGTTCGCTTCGGAAGGGGCGGTATCGACGAGCTTGTTGTCCATGGATGTCAGTGACGGGTGACGATGGCACGCATGATCATTTCCTGCGAGGCTTCCGCCCCGGCCACCTCGGCGACGAAGCGACCCTCGCTCATCACGTAGATGCGGTCGCACATGCCGAGGAGTTCCTGCATTTCCGACGAGATCATGATGACGCATTTCCCTTCGTCGGCGAGCTGCGCGATGATCGTATAGATCTCGAACTTGGCGCCGACGTCGATGCCGCGGGTCGGCTCGTCCAGGATCAGGACCTCCGGGTTCGTGAAAAGCCACTTGCTGAGCACGACCTTCTGCTGGTTCCCGCCGGACAGGTTCACGGTCTTTTGCCCGACGCCGGCGCTTCGTATGCGCAGCGCCTTGCGGAACTTCTCGGCTGCGGCGTATTCGCGCCCGCCATCGATCACGCCGGCGGCCGACACGTCCGACAGGTTGGCCAGCGAGACGTTGAACTGGATGTCCTCGTTCAGGACCAGCCCGTTGCCCTTGCGGTCCTCGGTCACGTACGCAAGTCCCTTGTCGACGGCCTTCTCGACCGTGTCGACGTCGATCCGCTCGCCGCGAAGAAACACCTGCCCGCTGATGCGCTTGCCCCACGAGCGCCCGAAGATGCTCATCGCGAATTCGGTCCGCCCTGCGCCCATCAGTCCGGCGATGCCGACGATCTCGCCGCGCTTCACGTTCAGGTCGATGCCCTTGATGGCCTCGACGTCCGGTCGCAGCGGATCGTGGACATGCCAGTCGCGCACTTCGAACACGGTCTCGCCGATCCGCGGAGTGCGACGCGGGAAGCGGTCGGCCATTTCACGGCCGACCATGCCGCGAATCATCCGATCCTCGCTTGCCGGCGCCGCGGAGCAGTCGATCGTCTCGACCGTCGAACCGTCGCGAAGGATCGTGACCGAATCGGCGACGCGGGCGATCTCGTTGAGCTTGTGCGAGATCAGGATGCAGGTGATGCCGCGGGACTTCAGGTCCAGCAGCAGCTCGAGCAGTGCCCGGCTTTCGTTCTCGTTCAGGCTCGCGGTCGGCTCGTCCAGGATCAGCAGCTTCACCTCGCGCGAAAGGGCCTTGGCGATCTCGACGAGCTGCTGCTTGCCGACGCCGAGATCGCCGACCAGCCGGAACGGGGACTCCTTCAGGCCGACGACCGCGAGAAGCTGCATGGCGCGGCGATGCGCCGCATTCCAGTCGACGACGCCGCGGTGCGCGATCTCGTTGCCGAGGAACAGGTTCTCCGTGATCGACAGGGACGGCACCAGCGCCAGCTCCTGGTGGATGATGCTGATGCCCAGCGCCTCGCTGTCGCGGATTCCGCGGAAGCGCCGCTCCTCGCCATCGAAGACCACCGCACCGGTGTAGCTGCCGGCAGGCAGGACGCCGGAGAGCACTTTCATCAGCGTCGACTTGCCCGCCCCGTTTTCGCCGACGAGCGCGTGAATTTCCCCGCGGCGGACGCTGAAGTTGACGTTGTTGAGCGCGACGACGCCCGGAAAGGCCTTCCGGATCGATCGCATCTCGAGAATGGTCTCCAGGGACATGCTTCGGCCTCGAGCGTGCGGCGTTGGAATCGGCGGCTGGGTCGGTATCCGCCGCGGCCGATAACGCGCGCGCCCCGCGGCCTTGCGGCGCGGGGGCGCGGCACGCCTTCGCGGCGCTACGGCCTATCAGTGGATCTGCGATTCCTTGTAGTAGCCGCTGTCGACGAGCACCTTCTTCCAGTTCATCGCGTCGACCGTGACCGGCTTCAGCAGGTACGAGGGCACGACCTTCACGCCGTTGTTGTAGGTTTTCGTGTCATTGATCTCGGGTTGCTTGCCGGACAGCACCGCGTCGACCATGTCGGCCGCGACCTTCGCCAGCTCCCGCGTGTCCTTGAAGATCGTCGAGTACTGCTCGCCCTTGAGGATCGACTTCACCGAGGGAACCTCGGCGTCCTGTCCGCTGACGATCGGGCAGGGCTGCTGCGCCGTGCAATAGCCGACGCCCTTCAGCGACGACAGGATGCCGATCGACAGGCCGTCGTATGGCGACAGGACCGCGTCGACCTTCGCGTTGCCGTAGAACGCCGACAGCAGGTTGTCCATCCGGGCCTGCGCCACGGCGCCGTCCCAGCGCAACGTCCCGACCTTGTCCATGCCCATCTGCTTGCTGCGCACGACGAGCTTGCCGCTGTCGAGATAGGGCTTCAGCACGCTCATCGCGCCGTCGTAGAAGAAGAAGGCGTTGTTGTCGTCGGGCGATCCGCCGAACAGCTCGATGTTGAAGGGCCCCTTGCCCTGCTTCAGGCCGAGCTTGTCGACGATCGATGTCGCCTGCAGGACGCCGACCTGGAAGTTGTCGAACGTCGCGTAGTAGTCGACGTTCTTGCTGCCGCGGATCAGGCGGTCGTAGGCGATCGTCTTGACGCCCTTGTCGGCCGCGCTCTGCAGGGCCTTCGACAGCGTGGTGCCGTCGATGGCGGCGATCACGAGCACCTTCGCGCCCTTGGTGATCATGTTCTCGACCTGGGCCAGCTGGTTCGGGATATCGTCTTCCGCATACTGCAGGTCGGTCTTGTACCCGCGCGCCGCGAGGATCTTGACCATGTTGTCGCCGTCGGCGATCCAGCGGGCCGACGACTTCGTCGGCATCGCGATGCCGATCGTGCCCTTCTCCTGGGCGCCCGCGAACGGGGCGAAGCCGGCCAGCGAGATCGCTGCCGCAGCGATGGCGATCGTGATTCGTTTCATCGTGTCTCCTCAATGGACTGATGCGACTTCTTGCCGCTATTTGCGGGACTCGTCGTGGGACGCATCCCGCGCGGCATTGTGGTGCAGGCGGTCGCCAGCGATCACACCGACAGCCGGAATGTCCATAACTTCAGCCGTTCGATTCGGCGTCCGGTGCCTGTCGGATGAGCCGCATGTCGTGCGGCGCGGAATCCGCGCCGGAAACGCTCGCGACCTTAAGCGCTTGCCGCGGCGCAGCAACCCATCGTGGGCGGGAACTCGCGCACAAGGCGCACCCGCGGCGCCCCGCGATCCTCCGGGCCGTCACGGAGGCGATCCCGGCGACGGTCGTCGGGGTTCGCCGCCCGGTCTACTTCCCGATGCAGGCTTTCTGAAGGAATTGCGCGGCCTCGATCATCGCCGGCGCGGACGCGTCGTCCGTCGTCAGGTGCAGCGGCGTGCCCTTCTTGTACGTGAAGACCAGTTCGTCATGGCCGACGTGCAGGTCCTCGATGTGTGCCCACCAGATGTGCGCCTTGACGTTTTCGCGCCCGTGGCCAGGTCGAAGCAGGTCCAGGATCAGGTCGGAATCGCAGTCGGCGCCGGTGTACTTGACCGCCGCGCCACGCACGCCCCAGCCGCCGTTCAACTTGCCGTCGGTCGTGAGCTTCTCCAGGCTGCCATGGGCGCCCGCCGTCGTCATCGATCCGTCGTCGGCAACGGCACCCGCGCTCGCAAGCGTGCCGGCAAGGCCGAGGGCAAAAGCGACCGCGACCGAGACCGCGTAAGCAGATGACCGTGAAGCACGAATCGCATTCCTTGACATCGAATTCCCTCCTTCCGTTCGGTTGCCGTGTCGCCCGTACGCGGCCGCGCCGGCCGCGCGAGCCTGCCCTGTGGCGCCGGATGCCACCGCAGCTGGCAACCGATTTTCCCGATGAAAGGGGGAGAGCGTCGCGGTGAATATTCACGCCGCGCCGTCCGTGGATCCGATCCCCTCCGGGTTAGACGAGATCCTTCATCTTCAGCAGCCCGAACGCCGCGACCGTCACCGCGTCGGTGATCACGCCGCGGCGGATCATCTCGATCGCGGCCGCCACGCCGAATCCCTTGCAGACGAGGCCCAGCTCCTCGGCTTCCAGTTCCTGGGCCCCAAAGGTGAGGCCGGTCGCGAGGAAGACGTCGAACGATTGGATCGCGTAGCCGTAGGCTTCGTGAAGGCGCCCGACGTGCTGCCATGACGCCGCGACGATGCCGGTCTCTTCCCGCAGTTCCGTGCGCGCGAGCTCGTCGGCTCCCCCTGACCCGGAGCCCCACGAACCCTGCGGAAGCTCCCAGTAGCGGGCGCCGGCCGGGTAGCGGTATTGCTCCACGAGGTAGACGACGTCGTCCTGGACCGCGGCGACCACCGCGAAGTCCGGCTTTTCGACGACACCGTAGATGCTGCGCGTTCCGTCCGCGCGTTCGATCGCATCCTCGCGGACCTTCATCCAGCGATTTTCGTAGACGATCTTCGATGACAGCGTCTTGATCTCGGGCATGGGGGCGTGACGGCGTGACGGCGGCGGGGGGCGAGGGGCAGGTGGCGGGCCGGCGTCGGGCCGGGCGCGAGCCGGGAGAATAGCCCGCGAACGCTTCGCGACGTGATGTCGCGCGGCCGCGATTAAGCTGCGAGAATCGTCCGATGACGTCAACTTCGGTCCCGTCGGCCGGCCATTCGGGCCGCGCCTGGGCGACGGAGGAGAGTCCGATGCGCGATCCGCAGACTCCCGAAGGCGCGGCCCGCGACGCGGCGGCTGCGCGGCACGACGGCGACCCGCAGGAGACCGCCGAGTGGCGCGATGCGCTGGCGTCGCTGCTGGCGGCGTCCGGGCCGGAGCGTGTCCGCGAAATCATGGACGTCCTCGCGTCCATCGCGCGCAACCCGTCGATCGGCTGGCAACCGGCGCTCGGCACGGCCTATGTCAATACGATCCCGGCCGAGCGGCAGCCCGGATTCCCCGGCGACCTCGCGCTGGAGGAGCGCCTCGCGTCGTTGATGCGCTGGAACGCGCTGGCGATGGTCGTGCGCGCGAACCAGGCCTACGGCGAGCTCGGCGGCCACATCGCGAGCTATGCCAGCGCGGCCGACCTGTTCGAGGTCGGCTTCAACCACTTCTTCCGCGGCGGTGACGCCGCAATGAGCGACCTCGTCTTCTACCAGCCGCATTCGGCGCCCGGCGTCTACGCGCGCGCGTTCCTGGAGGGGCGCCTCGCGGACGCCGACCTGGCGCACTACCGCCAGGAACTGGCGGCAAAGCGCCGCGGCGCGCGCGGCCTGTCGAGCTACCCGCATCCGTGGCTGATGCCCGGCTTCTGGCAGTTCCCGACCGGTTCGATGGGGCTGGGGCCGATCAGCTCGATCTACCAGGCGCGCTTCATGCGGTACCTGCAGCATCGCGGGCTGCGGGACACCTCCGCCAGAAAGGTCTGGGGCGTCTTCGGCGACGGCGAGATGGACGAACCGGAGAGCATGAGCGCGCTCACGCTCGCTGCGCGCGAAAAGCTCGACAACCTGATCTGGGTCGTCAACTGCAACCTGCAGCGCCTCGACGGGCCGGTGCGCGGAAACGGGCGCATCGTCGACGAGCTGGAGGCGCTGTTCGCCGGCGCCGGGTGGCGCGTCATCAAGCTCGTCTGGGGGTCCGATTGGGACGGCCTGTTCGCCCGCGACGCGCAGGGCGCGTTGGCGCGCGCGTTCGCGAAGACCGTCGACGGCCAGTTCCAGACGTTCGCCGCGAAGGACGGGCGCTACAACCGCGAGCATTTCTTCGGGCAGGATCCGGCGCTCGCGGCGCTTGCGCAGGGGCTGACGGACGAGCAGATCGACCGCCTGAAGCGCGGCGGGCACGATCTCGTGAAGATCCACGCCGCCTACGATGCGGCGCGGCGCACCGTGGACCGGCCGACGGTCGTGCTGGCACAGACGAAGAAGGGCTACGGGATGGGCGAGGCCGGCCAGGGCCGGATGACGACCCACCAGCAGAAGAAGCTCGAGCGCGACGACCTGATCGCGTTCCGCAACCGCTTCGCGCTGCCGCTCACCGACGAGCAGGCCGCGCGGCTCGACTTCTACCGGCCTGCCGACGACAGCGCGGAGATCCGCTACCTTCACGCGCGTCGCGCCGCACTCGGCGGCTACGTGCCCGCGCGAGCCGCAAACGCGGAAGCCGTCCCGGTGCCGCCGCTGGCGCGCTATGCGGAGTTCGCCACGCAGGCGGCGGGCAAGGAAATGAGCACGACGATGGCCTTCGTGCGGATGCTGGGCACGCTGCTGAAGGATGAGGCGCTCGGGCCGCGCATCGTGCCGATCGTCGCCGACGAGGCCCGGACCTTCGGGATGGCGAACCTGTTCCGCCAGGTCGGCATCTACTCGTTCAACGGGCAGGCCTACGAGCCGGAGGATATCGGCTCGGTCCTCAGCTATCGCGAGGCGAAGGACGGGCAGATCCTGGAAGAGGGGATCAGCGAGGCGGGCGCGATCAGCAGCTGGACCGCCGCGGCGACGAGCCATTCGGTGCACGGAATCGCGATGCTGCCGTTCTACATCTACTACTCGATGTTCGGCTTCCAGCGCGTCGGCGACCTGATCTGGGCGGCGGCCGACCAGCGCTCGCGCGGCTTCCTGCTGGGTGCGACGGCGGGTCGCACGACGCTCGGCGGCGAGGGGCTGCAGCACCAGGACGGCGCGAGCGTCCTGCATGCCTCGAGCGTGCCGAACTGCCGCGTCTACGATCCGTGCTTCGCCGCCGAACTCGCGGTCATCCTGGATCGCGGCATGCGCGCGCTGCTGCAGGAGCGCGAGGACGTCTTCTATTACGTGACGCTGATGAACGAGAACTATGCGCAGCCGTCGCTGCCCGCCGGCGTCGAGGAGGACATCATCCGCGGCCTGTACCGCTACTCGACGAGCGTCGTCGCGGCCGCGGTCGGCCGCGTCCGGCTCGTCGGCAGCGGGACGATCCTGCGCGAGGCGATCGCGGCGGCGGAGCTGCTGGGGGCCGACTGGAACGTCGAGGCCGAGGTCTGGAGCGCGACGAGCTTCTGCGAACTGGCGCGGGAGGCGCGCGAGGTCGAGCGCTGGAATCGGCTGCATCCCGGCGAGCCGGCGCGCAGCAGCCATGTCCAGCAATGCCTGGCCGGCCCGGAGCCGGTCATCGCGGCGAGCGACTACGTGCGCGCCTGGCCGCAACTGGCGGGCGCCTACGTCGACGCCTCGTTCACGGCGCTGGGTACCGACGGATTCGGCCGCAGCGACACGCGTGCCGAATTGCGCCGCTTCTTCGAGGTCGACCGGCATCACATCGTCGTGGCGGCGCTGGACGCGTTGCGCCGGCAATGCCGCGTCGATGCCGCAACCTGCGATCGGGCGATCGAGCGCTACGGCCTGCAGCGGGACGCGCCGACGCCGTGGACGGCGTGAGCGCTTCGGATCCTGCCGCCGCAGGCGCCGGATAACCCGGTCGAATCTTGTCGGCGAGCCAGGCGGCCCACGCGGCTCGCCTCAATCTTCGCTAACATAACCCGTGCCTTTTCCGCCTCGCGCCGCAAGCCGCCCGGGTTCGCCCGCGCCCGCGCCCGCGGTCGCGCCGCGCGCGCCGACCGCCGACTTCCACGCCCGACACCCCCTCCACGCCATGAACTCACGACACCGCAAGAACCTTCCCGGCACCACGCTGGACTACTTCGACGCGCGCGAAGCCGTCGAAGCGATCCGGCCCGGCGCCTGGGCGGGACTGCCGTACACGGCCCGCGTCCATGCGGAAAACATCGTGCGCCGCTGCGATCCCGCGATCCTGGACGAGTGCCTGCGCCAGATCGTCGAGCGTCGCCGCGACCGCGACTTCCCCTGGTTTCCGGCCCGCGTCGTCTGCCACGACATCCTGGGCCAGACGGCGCTCGTGGACCTGGCGGGGCTGCGCGACGCGATCGCCGTCGAGGGCGGCGATCCGGCGAAAGTCAATCCGGTGGTGCCGGTGCAACTGATCGTCGACCACTCGCTCGCCGTCGAGTGCGGCGGCTTCGACCCGGACGCATTCCGCAAGAACCGCGAGATCGAGGACCGTCGCAACGAAGACCGCTTCCACTTCATCGAGTGGACCCGCAAGGCCTTTCGCAACATGCAGGTGATCCCGCCGGGCAACGGCATCATGCACCAGATCAACCTGGAGAAGATGTCGCCGGTGATCCATGCCGACGCGGGCGTCGCCTATCCGGACACCTGCGTCGGCACCGACAGCCACACGCCGCACGTCGACGCGCTCGGCGTGATCGCGGTCGGCGTCGGCGGGCTGGAGGCGGAAAACGTGATGCTGGGCCGCGCGTCGTGGATGCGCCTGCCCGAGATCGTCGGGGTCAAGCTCTCCGGGCGGCGCCAACCGGGCATCACCGCAACCGACGTCGTGCTCGCCCTGACCGAATTCCTGCGCAAGTCGAAAGTCGTCGGCTCGTACCTGGAGTTCCACGGCGAAGGCGCGGCGAGCCTGACGCTCGGCGACCGCGCGACGATCTCGAACATGGCGCCGGAGTACGGCGCGACGGCGGCGATGTTCAGCATCGACGCGCAGACGCTGGACTACCTGGCGCTGACCGGGCGCAGCGCGGAACAGGTCAAGCTCGTCGAGACCTACGCGAAGGCCGCCGGCCTGTGGTCCGAAACGCTGAAGGACGCGGTCTACGAACGCAACCTCGCGTTCGACCTGTCGACGGTCGTGCGCAACATGGCGGGCCCGTCGAACCCGCATGCGCGCGTCGCGACGTCTGACCTGGCGGCGAAGGGCATCGCCGGCGCGTGGACGATGCCGGCCGCCCACGAGGGGACGATGCCGGACGGCGCGGTGATCATCGCCGCCATCACGTCGTGCACGAACACGTCGAACCCGCGCAACGTCATCGCCGCGGGCCTGCTCGCGCGCAATGCCAACCGGCTCGGCCTGGCGCGCAAGCCGTGGGTCAAGTCCTCGCTCGCGCCCGGCTCGCGCGCGGTCGAGCTGTACCTGAAGGACAGCGGCCTGCTGCCGGAGCTGGAAAAGCTGGGCTTCGGGATCGTCGCCTATGCGTGCACGACCTGCAACGGGATGTCCGGCGCGCTCGATCCGGCGATCCAGAAGGAGATCGTCGACCGCGACCTGTACGCGACCGCCGTCCTGTCGGGCAACCGGAACTTCGACGGTCGCATCCATCCGTACGCGAAGCAGGCGTTCCTCGCCTCGCCGCCGCTCGTCGTCGCCTATGCGATCGCCGGCACCGTGCGCTTCGACATCGAGCGCGACGCGCT
Source organism: Burkholderiaceae bacterium (assembly GCA_035524275.1). Classification (GTDB taxonomy): domain Bacteria; phylum Pseudomonadota; class Gammaproteobacteria; order Burkholderiales; family Burkholderiaceae_F; genus DATKPC01. The sequence continues at coordinate 8,258 of DATKPC010000107.1, read as the reverse complement.
GGCCGTCGTCGACGGCAAGGAGATCCGTCTGAAGGACATCTGGCCGAGCGACGAGGAGGTCGACGCGATTGCGAAGGCCTCGGTGAAGCCGGCGATGTTCCTGCAGGTCTACGAACCGATGTTCGCCCCGCGCGGAGACGGCGGCGAGAACGTGGGGCCGCAGTACGCATGGCGCCAGCAGTCGACGTACATCCGCCGCCCGCCGTACTGGGACCGCGAGGGCGTCGGCGCGCTCGCCGCGACGCCGCGCACGCTCAAGGGCATGCGGCCGCTGGCGATCCTTCCGGACAACATCACGACCGACCACCTGTCGCCGTCCAACGCCATCCTCGCGAATTCCGCCGCCGGCGAATACCTCGCGAAAATGGGCCTGCCGGAGGAGGACTTCAATTCCTACGCGACCCACCGCGGCGACCACCTCACCGCGATGCGTGCGACATTCGCGAACCCGACGCTCAAGAACGAGATGGTCCGCGACGCCGACGGGAAGGTGAAACCCGGTTCGCTCGCGCGCGTCGAGCCGGAAGGCAAGGTGATGCGGATGTGGGAGGCGATCGAAACCTACCTGAATCGACGCCAGCCTTTGATCGTCGTCGCCGGCGCCGACTACGGGCAAGGTTCGTCGCGCGACTGGGCCGCGAAGGGGGTGCGCCTGGCCGGCGTCGAGGCGGTCGTCGCCGAAGGCTTCGAGCGAATCCACCGCACGAACCTGATCGGGATGGGCGTGCTGCCGCTGGAGTTCAAGCCCGGCACCAATCGCCTCACGCTACAGCTCGACGGCACCGAGGTCTTCGATGTCGTCGGCGAGCGCACGCCGCGCGCGGACCTGACGCTGATCGTCCGGCGCCGCAACGGCGCGGCGGTGAAGGTCCCGGTGACCTGCCGGCTGGACACCGCCGAGGAAGTGTCGATCTACGAAGCCGGCGGCGTCCTGCAGCGTTTCGCGCAGGACTTCCTGGCAGAGAGCAGGGCGGCGTAACGATGGCCTTCGCACCGCAAGTGAAGATTCCCGCCACCTACATGCGCGGCGGCACGAGCAAGGGCGTCTTCTTTCTCCGCGAGGACCTTCCGCCGCCGGCCCGTGAGCCGGGGACGGCCCGCGATCGGTTCTTGATGCGGGTGATCGGCAGCCCCGACCCGTACGCGAAGCAGATCGACGGGATGGGGGGGGCGACATCGTCGACATCGAAGTCGGTCATCCTGTCGAAGAGCGCGCGTGCCGACCATGACGTCGACTACCTGTTCGGGCAGGTGTCGATCGACCAGCCCTTCGTCGACTGGTCGGGCAACTGCGGCAACCTCTCCGCGGCCGTCGGCCCGTTCGCGATCGCGCACGGACTGGTTCCTTCGGAACGCGTGCCCCGGGACGGCGTCTGCACGGTCCGGATCTGGCAGGCCAACATCGGCAAGACGATCGTCGCGCACGTCCCGGTCGTCGACGGACAGGTGCAGGAGACCGGTGATTTCGAGCTCGACGGCGTGACCTTTCCCGCCGCCGAGGTCCAGCTCGAGTTCCTGGATCCGGCCGACGAAGGCGAGGATGGCGGCGGCGCGATGTTCCCGACCGGCAACGTCGTGGACGACCTCGAGGTGCCGGGCGTCGGCACCTTCAAGGCGACGCTGATCAACGCCGGCATCCCGACGATCTTCGTCAACGCGAAGGACATCGGCTACGCCGGCACCGAGCTGCAGGACGCGATCAACGGCGATCCGAAGGCGCTTGCGCGCTTCGAGGCGATCCGCGCGCACGGTGCGGTACGGATGGGCCTGATCAAGGACGCCCGCGAGGCGGCCGGACGGCAGCACACGCCGAAGGTCGCGTTCGTTGCGCGCCCCTCGGACTACACCGCGTCGAGCGGCAAGCGGATCGCGGCCGCCGACGTCGACCTCCTGGTTCGCGCGCTGTCGATGGGCAAGCTGCACCACGCGATGATGGGTACGGCCGCGGTCGCGATCGGCACGGCGGCAGCGATCCCGGGGACGCTCGTGAATCTTGCCGCCGGCGGCGGCAACCGGCGCGAAGTGCGGTTCGGCCATCCGTCGGGCACGTTGCGCGTCGGCGCCGAAGCGCAGCGCGTCGACGGCCAGTGGACGGTCACCAAGGCGATCATGAGCCGCAGCGCGCGGGTCCTGATGGAAGGCTGGGTGCGCGTCCCGGGCGACAGCTTCTGATTTCGCGCATCCGCCCCCGGCCCGCGACGCCGCGGTCGCCGGCGGCTCAACGCGACGGATTCGTCCGCGATTCCCCCCAGCGCGCGCGCCGAAACCCGAAGACCGCGACGACGAGCCCCAGCGCCTCCAGGAGCACGACGACGAAGGCCGCGTTGACCCACGCCGCGCGCGGGCGACCGGGCCCGCGCTTCAGCCGGCCTTCGCTTCCGCGCGCATCGCGACGGATCCATCGGGGCCGCACGCCCAGAGGTCGAAACATCCCGCGGCCGTCGCGCGACCGCAGACCGTCATCGGCTCTCCGTCGAACAGGGGCTGCAGGAATTCCAGCCGGCCGCCGGCCCACATCCGGCGCGGCAGCGCGACCGGTGGCAGGAACTCGCCGCGCTTCGGGTGTCCGTCGGCGTCGCGATCCAGCGTCGCCGCCAGGCCGGCCAGCGGCGCGGCCGTGATCCGATCGGCCCGCGTTTCGCGGCGGCCGATCCAGGCCTGAAGCGGGCCGGTCCGCGTGCCGTTCATGGCGTCGTGCCGTTCATGCGACCCGCCCCGACGTCCCGTTCCTTCGGGCCCGTGTTTCCGTCCGTCCGGCGCCCCCGCAAGCATCGCCCGGGGCTCCGCGGCGTACGATCGATGTCCCCCAGGAGAAGATTCGCATGGCTCGACTCGCGGACAAGGTCGCGATCGTAACCGGCGCCGCGAGCGGGTTCGGCGCCGAAATCGCGCGGATGTACGCCGCCCGCCGCGCGCGCGTCGTGCTCGCCGAGATCAACGACGCGGGGGCGCAGCAGGTCGCCACGCCGCTTGGCGATGCGGCCGCCGTCGTGCGGTGCGACGTGACGCGGCGCGCCGACATCGATGCCGTCGTCGAATTCCCGGTCGACGGCGGGCGGACCGTCTGACGCGCCCCGCCGCCGACATCCCCGTCTCGACCCGACCGGCGCAGCGCCCGATGGCCCCAGGCCCACGCGTTCGATCCGCGCGATCCGCGCCAGGCCCCCACGGTCGGGCGGGCCGCGTCGGCGGCTACGCGAACGCCGTTTTCCTCGTCTTTGTCGCGGCCTGCGCGGCGTTCGTCGTCGCGACGTCCTCCTCGCTCCCGGCGCTCGTCGCGTCCCACTTCGACGCCGCAGGGCACGCCAACGGCTTCATGCCGCGCACCCCGTACATGGGCGTGATGGTTGCGCTCGTCGTCGTCGTCGGTCTGGTCATCGCGATCGTGCCGGCGATGGCGTTGCGGCGGCCGGACGCGCGAATCCATCTTCCCCACCGCGACTACTGGCTTGCTCCGGAGCGCCGCGATGCGACGATCGCGACATTGACCGCGATGATGCGACGCTTCGCGTACGTGCCGCTGGCGTTCCTCGTCTACGCGCACTGGCTCGTGGTGCGCGCGAACGGCGTCTCGCCGCCGCTGCTGGATGCGCGCGCGATCCGCGCCGGCATCTTCCTCTTCGTGATCGCGACGCTCCTGTTCGTGATCGTGATGATCGCGCGCTTTCGCAGCGTGCCGGCGCGACGGCGCTGAAGCCCCCGCCTGCAGTCCCCGCCTGAAATCCCCGCCTGAAATCCCCGCCTGAAACGCGGCTTAACGGGCGCTCGACGCGCGACCGCGATCACGCAAAGTGGGGGACGCCGATGCGCGCGTTCGCGCGCCTCACCTGCGCCGCGTCGGTACCATGGCACGTCCGGGTTCCGCCGCGAGTTCCTATACGCGTCCGGCGGCGGGTTCGACTGCAAAGGAGGCCGATGGCATGGTGCGCTTCACGATCAACGGCAAGTCCCACGACGTCGACGTCGATCCGACGACGCCGCTCCTGTGGGTGCTGCGCGAGCAGCTGGGGCTGACCGGGACGAAATACGGCTGCGGCATCGCACAATGCGGCTCCTGCACCGTCCATCTCGACGGCGAAGCGGTGCGCGCGTGCGTCACGCCGGTCTCCAGCGTCCAGGGACGGAAGGTCACGACGATCGAGGGCCTGTCGCCGAAGGGCCGGCTGGGCCGGGTGCAGCAGGCCTGGCTCGACCATGATGTGCCGCAGTGCGGCTACTGCCAGAGCGGAATGATCATGGCCGCGGCCGCGCTCCTGGCGAAGAAGCCGCATCCGACCGACGCCGACATCGACGACGCGATGACGAACATCTGCCGCTGCGGGACGTTCCAGCAGGTCCGCGAGGCGATCCACGCCGCCGCGAAGGCGTGAAGGAGCGTGCCATGTCACATGCCACGTGGAATCGCGGCCGACGCGCGTTCCTGGTCCGCAGCGCGGTGGTCGGCGGCGGCGTCGCGTTCGGCCTGCGCGTGCCGTTCGGGACGCCGGCGCTGGCCTCCGAGGCCGCCGACGAGGTCAACGCCTGGGTCGTGATCCGCCCCGACGACACGGTCGTGATCCGGATCGCGCGCTCCGAGATGGGCCAGGGCACGATGACGGGCCTCGCGCAACTCGTCGCCGACGAGCTCGACTGCGACTGGGCGAAGGTGACAACCGAGTTCCCGACTCCGGGGCAGAACGTCGCGCGCAAGCGGGTCTGGGGCGAGTTCGGAACGGGCGGCAGCCGCGGAATCCGGACATCCGTCGACTACGTGCGCAAGGGTGGGGCGGCGGCGCGTGCGTTGCTGCTGCAGGCGGCCTCCGACGGCTGGAAGGTCCCGGTGTCCGAGTGCCGCGTCGCGCGCGGCGTGATCACGCATCCGCCGAGCGGTCGCCGGACGACCTACGGCAAGGTCGCGCCCGCGGCGGCGAAGCTGGCGCCGCCGGCCGACGTCCGGCTGAAGGACCCGTCGCAGTGGCAGATCATCGGCAAGCCGGTCAAGCGCCTGGATACGCGCGACAAGATCGACGGCACGCAGGTCTACGGCATCGACCTGCGCCTCCCCGGGATGCTCAACGCGGCGATCCGCGATTGCCCGGTGTTCGGCGGCACATTGAAACGCTACGACGCCGCGAAGGCGGAGGCGATGCCGGGGGTGCGCAAGGTCGTGCGAGTCGGCGATTCCGCGGTTGCCGTCGTCGCCGAGACCTGGTGGCAGGCAAAGACCGCGGTCGACGCGGTCGAGATCGAATGGGACGGCGGCGACAACGCTGGCGTGTCGAGCGAGACGATCGCGCAGACGCTGGCCGCCGGACTCGACGCGCCGCAGGCGTTCGTGCACAACGAGGCGGGCGATGTCGACGCGGCGATCGCGGGCGCCGCGAAGCGGATCGAAGCGGTCTACCGCTATCCGTACCAGAACCACGCGACGATGGAGCCGATGAACGCGACAGCGCTCTTCACCGGCGACCGCTGCGAGGTGTGGTGCCCGACGCAGAACGGCGAGGCGGCGCTGGCCGCGACCGCGGAGGCGGCGGGGCTGCCCATCGCGCAATGCGACGTGCACAAGCTGCTGCTGGGCGGCGGCTTCGGTCGGCGCGGCTTCACGGACTACGTCCACCAGGCGGTCGCGATCGCCAAGCAGATGCCCGGCACGCCGGTGAAGCTGCTGTGGTCGCGCGAGGAGGACATGACGCACGGCCGCTACCACCCGGTGATGCAGGCCCGGCTCGTCGGCGGCCTGGATGCCGACGGCCGCCTGGCCGCGTTGCGGCTTCGATTGTCCGGACAGTCGATCCTGGCGTCGGCGCGGCCGGACATGCTGGCGCAGGGCAAGGATCCGATCGCGTTCCAGGGCCTCTGGCCGAGCGGCGAACATTCGCTCGAATACGAGATCCCGAACCGCCGCATCGACCACGCGATGCGCAACCCGCACGTGCCGCCCGGATTCTGGCGCGGCGTCAACATCAACCAGAACGCGATCTTCGTCGAGTGTTTCGTCGACGAACTCGCCGAAGCGGCCGGCCAGGATGCGCTGGAGTTCCGCCGCGGGATGCTCGCGCACCATCCGCAGGCCCTCGCCGTCTTGAACGCGGTCGCGGAGCGCGGCGGCTGGGGCACGCCGGCGCCGGAGGGGGTGCACCGCGGCCTCGCGGTGTTCCGCGCGTTCGCGAGCTACGTCGCGGCGTGCGCCGAGGTGTCCGTTGAAGGCGGAACGAAGGTCAAGGTCCACCGCATCGTCGGCGCGACCGATTGCGGCTACGCGGTGAATCCGGCGCAGATCGAGCGCCAGGTCGCCGGCTCGTTCGTCTACGGCCTGTCCGCGCTGTTCATGCAGCAGTGCACCGTGAAGGACGGGCGGATCGAGCAGACGAACTTCCACGACTACGACTCGATGCGGATCCGGCAGATGCCGAGGGTCGAGTCGATCGTCATGCCCTCCGGGGGGTTCTGGGGCGGCGTCGGGGAGCCGACGATCTGCGTGGCGGCGCCGGCGGTGCTCAACGCGATGTACCGCGCCACGGGCCGGCGGATCCGCGAATTCCCGCTGAAGAACAGCGGCTACGAGCTCGTCTGAATGCGCCGCCGGCAGCTGATCGGCGCCGGCGCCGCCCTTGCGGCGTTGCCCATCGCGGCGACGCCGGCCAAGGGCGCGACGGCCCGTGTCGTCGTGATTGGCGGCGGGTTCGCCGGCGCCACGTTCATCCGGACGCTGCGTCGCGCGGAGCCGTCGATCGCGGTGACGCTGGTCGAGCCGAACCCGGTCTACACCGCGTGTCCGATGAGCAACTCGGTCATCGCCGGGCTGCGCGACATCCGGCAGCAGCAGTTTCGCCGAGACGCGTTGAAGGCGGCCGGCGTGGCGGTCGTCCCGCTCGCCGCGGTCGGCGTCGACGCCGTGGCGCGAAGCGTGACGCTGTCCGACGGGAGCCGGCTCGCGTACGACCGCCTCGTGCTCGCCCCCGGAATCGAGCTGCGCTGGGACGCGTGGCCGGGCTACGACGAGGCGGCGTCTCTGCAGCTTCCTCACGCGTGGCAGGCCGGTGACCAGACCGTGCTGCTGCGCAGCCAGTTGCACGCGATGGACGACGGCGGACTGGTCGTCATCGTCGTGCCGGCGGGCCCGCTGCGTTGCCCCCCGGGTCCCTACGAGCGCGCGAGCCTCATCGCGCACTACCTGCAGGAAAAAAAGCCGCGCTCGAAGCTCGTCATCCTCGATGCGAAGGACGCGATCCCGCGGCAGGCCCTGTTCGTCGAAGCCTGGACGAAGCTCTATCCCGGGCGCATCGAATGGGTGCCGTTGTCCAAGGGCGGCGAGGTCGTCTCGGTCACCGCGGCGACGCGAACGATCGAGACCGATTTCGACCAGTACCGTGCGGCCGTGGCCAACGTCATCCCGCCGCACCGTGCGGGGCGCATCGCCGCGATCGCCGGCGTCTCCGACCGGAGCGGCTGGTGCCCGGTCGATTCGGCGAGCTTCGAGTCGCGGCTGCAACCCGGCACGCACGTGATCGGCGACGCGGTCCTGACCGGCGCGCTGCCGAAGTCCGCGTCCGGTGCGATCGCGCAGGCGCGACGTTGCGCGGCGGCGGTGATCGCGGAACTCGCCGGCAGGAGCGTCGAGGCGGCACGCCTCGAGACCGCTTGCCACAGCCTCGCCGCGCCCGGGTACGGGATCGCGATTCGCGGCTCGTTCGTGCCGCGCGACGACGCGTTCGCGGAAGTCGACGCCGCGGCGAACGCGCCGGTGCCCGGCGAGGACGCGCAGCGCGCGCGCGACGCGGAGGCGGCGCAGGTGGGGTTCCGCGCGATGACGAAGGAAGCGTTCGGATGAGCGCGGCTTCGGTCGCCGGCGGCGTTCTGGCGCTGGCGCTGCATGCCGCGGCGACGGCCGATCCCGGCGCGGGCGACGCGCAGCGCGGGCGCGCGATCGTCGCCGACCGGCAGGTCGGCATGTGCCTGCTGTGCCACCGCGGCCCGTTCGAGGACGTCGCCCAGCAGGGCGATCTCGCGCCGGACCTGCGCGGCGCGGGCGCGCGTTGGACGCCCGAACAGTTGCGCGAGCGGATCGTCGACGCGAGGCGCGTCAATCCGGCGACGATCATGCCTCCGTACGGAGCCGGCGACGGGCTTTGGCGCGTCGCTGCGGCGTTCCGCGGTCGAGCGGTGCTCGACGAGCAGCAGATCGACGACGTCGTCGCGTTCCTCGCGACGCTGCGGGACTGAGGGATGCGCCGCCGCACGCTGCTCGCCGCCGGGGCCGCCGGGGTTGCCGCCGC
>DATKPC010000106.1:0-40743 GCA_035524275.1 Burkholderiaceae bacterium | reverse complement strand
GGGCGGCATGAACAAGCACCTGGCGCGCGGCGACCGCGAGCGGTTGAGGGCGGACGTGAACCAGATGCTGGAATGGGCGCAGGATGCGGTGAACATCGCGAAGCAGCTGCACGCGGCGAATCCCGGCCTCTACGACGAGTTCGGCACGTTCCGCGCCAACATGCTGTCGCTGGTCCGGGCCGACGGCGCGATGGACCTCTACGATGGCAGGCTGCGCGCGCGCGACGCCGACGGGCGGATCATCGTCGACGGCGCCGCGGCCTCGAGCTACCTCGAGCTGATCGAGGAGGAAGTCCGCCCGTGGAGCTACATGAAATTCCCGCACCTGCGCAGCCTTGGCCGGGAGAGCGGCTGGTATCGCGTCGGACCGCTCGCCCGGGTGCAGAACTGCGACTTCATCCCGACGCCGCTCGCCGAGTCGCAGCGCCAGGAATTCCTCGCGTGGGGCAAGGGCGCGCCGATCCATGCGACGCTGGCCTACCACTGGGCGCGGATGATCGAGACGCTGCATACGGTCGAGGTTATCCGCGACCTGCTCGACGATCGAGATCTCCTCGCGGGCGACCTGGTCGCGCAAGGCCAACGCTGCGCCGAAGGCATCGGGATCATCGAGGCGCCGCGCGGGACGCTGATCCACCATTACCGCGTCGGCGACGACGACCTGGTGTCGATGTGCAACCTGATCGTCTCGACGACGCACAACAACCAGGCGATGAACGAGGCGGTACGGCAGGTGGCACGCCAGTACCTCGACGGACGGCAGCTCACCGAAGGCCTGCTGAACCGCATCGAGGTCGCGATACGGGCCTACGACCCCTGCCTGTCGTGCGCCACGCATGCGCTGGGGCGGATGCCGCTCGACGTCACGCTGGCGGGTCCCGACGGCGAGCCGATCGAGCGCCTCGTGAAAACCAGCGGCGAGACGCGGCGAGCGCCAGCGGCGTGACGCGGCGAACCGGCTGTCCGCCGCTGCTCGTCTTCGGCTGGGGCAATCCGTCGCGCGGAGACGACGCTCTCGGGCCGCTCGCCGTCGAACGCCTGCGACGCATGGACGCCGTGCCGGGGCGGGCGGAATTCCTGGACGACTACCAGCTGCAGGTCGAGCACGCGCTCGACCTGCAGGGGCGCGAACGCGTCCTTTTCATCGATGCCAGCGTCGAATGCGACGCCCCGTTCGCCGCCTCGCCGTTGCGCCCGGCTCGCGACGCCAGCTTCACGACGCACGCGATGTCGCCCGCCGCGGTGATGCAGGTCTATCGCGACCTGTTCGGCGCCGAGCCGCCGCCATGCACGCTGCTCGCGATCCGCGCCTCGACGTTCGAACTTGGAGCGCCGCCGCAGCCGGCCGCGCTCGCGCACCTGGAAGCGGCGCTCGCGTGGGCCCGCCACTGGATGATGTGCGGCGCCGGACCCGCCGGCGCCTGAACATCCGCCGCGGCGCGCCTCAGGCCGCCTTGCGCGCCTTCGGATTCATCGCGAGATCGACGAACTCCTCGACCTGGCGGCGACCGCCGCGCACCTGCGCGTCGACCAGCCGGCCGATCACGGAACCGGCGTCGTTCGCGATCCCGAACGCTTGGCGCGAATAGCTCACGAGCTTGTCGACGGCCGGCTGTGCCGAATTGCCGGCGACAGCGACGACTTCCTGGATGTCCTTCGCCCCGCTCAACTGCTGCGCCAGGACCGTCGTGTCGTTGAGCAGCGACTTGCTCGCCGCGAGATTCAGCTGGGCGAGCTTCTCGCTCGCATCGATCGCGGCGCGGCTCAGCGCGCCGAAGGCTTCGAGGCTGGTCTTGTGAAATTCGGTGAATTCGTTCGGCAACATGACTATCTCCCGCGTGGCGGATCGGAAATCGGATCGGTCATCCCCGGCGATCCGCATTTCCCATCGCGTCGGACAGGAAATGCTGCATCGCACAATTTCATTGTATTGTGCGATGCAGCAAAGTCAAGGACTTTCTTTCGTCAGCGTGCCGGCGCCGGGCGCTTGGCGGGTGTCAGATCCGCTCGAAGATCGCGGCAATGCCCTGTCCACCCCCGATGCACATCGTCACGAGGGCATACCGGCCGCCGATGCGCTGCAACTCGTGGACCGCCTTGACGGTCAGGATCGCGCCCGTTGCGCCGATCGGGTGTCCGAGCGAGATTCCGCTGCCGTTCGGATTGACCTTGGCAGGATCGGCGCCCAGTTCCCGCATCACGGCGCAGGCCTGCGCGGCGAACGCTTCGTTCGACTCGATGACGTCCATCTGCCCGATCGCCAAGCCGGCACGGGCCAGTGCGGCGCGACTCGCCGGAACCGGACCGATGCCCATCAGCTTCGGATCGACGCCGGCGTGACCGTACGACACCAGTCGCGCCAGCGGCTTGACGCCGCGCTTCTCGGCGACGGATCGCTCCATCAGGACGACCGCGGCGGCCGCATCGTTGATCCCGGACGCGTTGCCCGCCGTCACCGTCCCGTTTTCCTTCGCGAACACCGGTCGCAGCTTCGCCATGTCCTCGAGCGTCGCGTCGGCCCGGACGTGCTCGTCGGTGTCGAACGAGACGGTGCCCTTGCGTCCCTTGACCTCGATCGCGAGGATCTGGCCCTTGAAGCGCCCCTCCCGGATCGCGTTGGCGGCGCGGCGATGGCTCTCGACCGCCAGCCGGTCCTGGTCGTCGCGGCTGATGCCGAACTTGGCGGCGACGTTCTCGGCCGTGACGCCCATGTGGATCGCGTGGAACGGGTCGTGAAGCGCACCCACCATCATGTCCACGACCTTGCCGTCGCCCATGCGCTGGCCCCACCGGGCCGACGTCAGCGCGTAGGGCGCGCGCGACATGTTCTCCGCGCCGCCGCCGATCGCGACGTCGGCATCGCCGAGCAGGATCGTCTGCGCCGCGGAAACGACCGCCTGCAACCCGCTGCCGCAGAGGCGGTTCAACGTCAGGCACGGAACCGTCTCGGCGACGCCGCCGTCAAGCGCCGCGACGCGCGCGAGGTACATGTCGCGCGCCTCGGTGTTCACGACGTGGCCGAAGACGACGTGTCCCACCTCGTCGCCCTTGATCTGCGCACGCGCCATCGCTTCGCGTATCACGGCCGCGCCCAATGCCGTCGGCGGCGTTTCCTTGAAACTGCCGCCAAAAGTGCCAATCGCGGTCCGCACGCCCGCGCCCACGACGACTTCGCGCTTCATCTTGCCCCCGCCCGTCACATTGTCGGAAAACGGATTCTGTCACGCCGCCGGCCGGCCGGGATGCCGTGGATCAACGTCGACCGGGGTCGGCGAGCCTGCCGCGCAGGTCATGGGCATCGACCGACTCGATCCGCACGTCGGCGAATTCGCCGACGGCGAGTCCCGGCGCCGGCGCGATGTATACGCAGCCGTCGATCTGCGGTGCGTCCGCCGACGAGCGCCCGATCGCCGATCCGTCGTCGCCGATCTCGTCGACGAGGACACGCTCGATGCCTCCCATCTTGCGTTCCAGCCGGCGCCGCGAAATCCCTTCCTGGACCTGCATCAGCCGCGCCCGGCGCGCCTCGCGAACCTCGTCGGGCACGGCGCCGTCCAGCCGGTTCGCCTCGGCCCCGTCGACGGGCGAATACGCGAAACAGCCGACGCGGTCGAGTTGCGCCTCGTGCAGGAAATCGACCAGCCGCTCGAACTCCGCCTCGGTCTCTCCCGGGAAACCGACGATGAACGTGCTGCGGATCGTCAGGTCGGGGCAGATGGCGCGCCACGCCCGGACCCGCTCGATGTTGCGCTCCGCGCTCGCGGGGCGCCTCATCAGGCCGAGGATCCGCGGATCCGCATGCTGGAACGGGACGTCGAGATACGGCAGCACGACGCCCTCGGCCATCAACGCCACGAGTTCGTCGACGCTGGGATACGGGTAGACGTAGTGGAGCCGGACCCACGCGCCGAGGCGGCCGAGTTCCCGGACGAGTTCCGTCGCGCGCGTTCGCACCGCGCGGCCGCCGACGAACCCCAGCTTGTACCGGACATCGACGCCATACGCGCTCGTGTCCTGCGACACGACGAGAAGCTCCTTGACACCCTGCCGGACGAGATTCTCGGCCTCCCGCACGACGTCGCCGATCGGACGCGAATCGAGATCGCCGCGCAGCGACGGGATGATGCAGAACGTGCAGCGGTGGTTGCATCCCTCGGAGATCTTGAGGTACGCGTAGTGCTTCGGCGTCAGCTTGATGCCGGCCGGCGGCAGGAGGTCGACGAAGGGATCGTGCGGACGCGGCACGTGCGCATGGACCGCCGCGAGCACCTCGTCCGTCGCGTGCGGGCCCGTCACCGCGAGAACCTTCGGCAGCCGCTTCGCGACGAAGTTGCCGCCGTCCGCATCGCTGCGTGCGCCCAGGCAGCCGGTGACGACGACTCGCCCGTTTTCCGCCAGCGCCTCGCCGATGGCCTCGAGGGACTCCTCGACCGCCGCGTCGATGAAGCCGCAGGTGTTGACGACCACGATATCGGCGCCGTCGTAGCTTGGGCTGATGCCATAGCCCTCGGCCCGCAGCTGCGTGATGATCCGCTCGGAATCGACGAGCGCCTTGGGGCAGCCGAGCGATACGAATCCGACGCTCGGCGTTCGTGACGCGGCCGCGCGCGCGCGCCGGGCGCGCTGAGCGGCGACCATCGTGGCTACTTCTTCTCGGTCTGGCCGTTGCCTGCCGGTCGACCGAACGGGAACGTGGAGAACATCGAACGCGCCTGGTTCTGCATGTTCTCCTGCATCTGGACGAACAGGTTCTTGCTCTGCTCGATGTAGTTCGTCATCATCGACTGGATCATCGGGCCCTGCATGTTGACGAACTGCGCCCACATCTCCGGCCCGATCTTGTTCGAGTCGTAGAACGCCTTGCTCTGCTCCTGGAGCTTGTGCTGGATGTCGATGAAGGCCTGGACGTTCTTCTCCAGGTACGACCCCATCATCCCCTGCATCACGTTCCCATAGGAGCGGATGATCTGCGACAGGACCGGCGGCGTGAACATCGGCATGCCGCCCTGCTCCTCGTCGAGGATGATCTGCAGCAGGATCTGTCGCGTGAGGTCTTCACCGCTCTTGGCATCGACGCACTGGAATTCCTCCTGATCCAGGACCAGTTGCTTGACGTCCGCGAGCGTGATGTAGGTGCTCGTCTGCGTATCGTAGAGCCGGCGATTCGGATACTTCTTGATCAATCGCGGAGTGGGTGTCGAAGACATGCGGTGATTTCCTTTGCACCTGCAGGCAGCGTCGCCCCGGCACGACTTGGGTACGCATTTTTGGTGCCCGACCGCAATATTAGCGCGGCTTTGGGTTCCCGCAGGGTCCCGCCGGCGCAAGGAACGCCGCGCCGGCGGATATTCCGCAGCGGATCAACCCATGTGGAGGCCACCGTTGCAGGAGAAGTCCGCCCCGGTCGTGAATCCGGCGTCGTCGGTCGTCAGCCAGCCGACGACGGAGGCGATCTCCTCGGCGCGGCCGAGGCGCTTGACCGGGATCGTCTGGATGATCTTGTCGCGGACGTCCTCCCGGACCGCCATGACCATGTCGGTGGCGATATAGCCCGGCGACACCGTGTTGACGGTGACCCCTTTCGAGGCGACTTCCTGTGCCAGCGCCATCGTGAACCCGTGCATCCCGGCCTTCGCGGCGGAATAGTTCGTCTGCCCGAATTGCCCCTTCTCGCCGTTGACGGACGAGATGTTGATGATGCGGCCCCAACTGCGATCGAGCATCCCGTCGATCACCTGCTTCGTGACGTTGAAGAGGCTGTTGAGGTTCGTGTCGATGACCGTCCGCCAGTCCTCCAGCGACATCTTGCGAAACACGCCGTCGCGGGTGATGCCGGCATTGTTGACCAGGATGTCGATCGGGCCCAGGGCGGCCTTCGCCTTCTCGAACGCCTGCCGCGTCGACTCCCAATCGGACACGTTGCCGACCGAGGCGTGGAAGTTGAAGCCGTCGTTCTTCTGTTCCACGAGCCACTTGTTGAAATCCCGGGTCGGCCCGCAACCCGCGATGACCGTGTAGCCCATCTTGTGGAAATGGCGGCAGATTGCCGTGCCGATGCCGCCCATTCCCCCTGTCACGTATGCCACCTTGCCCATCGTCGTCTCCTCCAATCGATTTCTACGCGGTCGGCGCGCCTCGCCGGGCGCACCGCCGTCCGTCGGCGTTCAACGCTCAACAGCCAGTGCCACGCCCATCCCGCCGCCGATACACAGGGACGCCAGGCCCTTTTTCGCATCGCGCCGCTTCATTTCGTGCAGCAACGTGACGAGGATGCGGCAGCCGGATGCGCCGATCGGGTGCCCGAGCGCGATCGCACCGCCGTTGACATTGATGCGCGCGGTGTCCCAGCCCATTTCCTTGTTGACGGCGCAGGCCTGGGCCGCGAAGGCCTCGTTGATCTCCATCAGGTCGACATCCGCCGGCTTCCAGCCGGCACGCGCGAGCGCCTTCCGCGACGCCGGAACCGGTCCCATGCCCATGATCTTCGGATCGACCCCGGCGGCCGCGTACGCACGAATCCGCGCGAGCGGCGTCAACCCCAGTTCCCGCGCCTTCGATTCCGACATCACGATCACCGCGGCCGCGCCGTCGTTGAGCCCCGACGCGTTGCCCGCCGTCACCGACCCCTCCTTGTCGAACGCCGGCTTCAGCGCCGCCATCGCCTCGACGGTGGCGCCGGCGCGGATGAACTCGTCGTCGGCGAAGGCGAGCGGATCGCCCTTCTTCTGCGGGATCATCACCGGCACGATCTCGTCCTTGAACCGGCCGGCCTTCTGCGCCGCTTCCGCCTTGCGTTGCGAGGCGACCGAAAACTCGTCCTGTGCGGCGCGCGAGATGTCGAATTGCCGCGCGACGTTCTCCGCGGTGGTCCCCATGTGATACCGGTTGTAGACGTCCCATAGCCCGTCGACGATCATCGTGTCGACCATCTTGGCGTCACCCATCCGGAAGCCCTCCCGCGACCCGAGCAGCACGTGGGGCGCGAGGCTCATGTTTTCCTGGCCGCCGGCGACGATGACGTCGGCGTCGCCACAGGCGATCGACTGCGCCGCGAGCATCACGGCCTTGAGACCGGAGCCGCAGACCTTGTTGATCGTCAGGGCCGGCACGGCGACCGGCAGGCCCGCCTTGATTGTCGCCTGGCGCGCCGGGTTCTGCCCGGACCCGGCGGTCAGCACCTGCCCCAGGATCACCTCGTCGACCTGCTCCGGCGCCAGTCGCGCGCGCGCCAGCGCGTCCTTGATCACGACGGCCCCCAGTTCCGGCGCCGGCGTGCGCGAAAGCGTTCCGCCGAACTTACCGATTGCCGTCCGTGTTGCCGCCACGATCACCGCTTGCTGCATCGACTTCTCCTCTGGTTTCACCAACCCGCGTGCCGCCGCCGCGGCGTCACGCTTTTTCCTTCACGTACCGCCCCGGAGCCGGCTCCAGCGCAGGGTGCCGTGCGTCGCCATAGCCCGCGGGCGCCGCGACGGTACCGCCGCCGAACCTCGAGAGCCACCGGTCCCAGTCGCCCCACCAGCTCCCGGGACGCTCCTCGGCTTTCGCCAGCCAGTCCTCGGCGCGCACCGGCAGCGCTCCCGTCGCCGTCCAGTAGTTGCGGCGATTCTTGGAAGGCGGATTGATCGTCCCGGCGATGTGCCCGCTCGCCCCCAGCGTGAACCGGACCTCGCCGTCCGGAACGCCGGTCAGCGCGCGTGCCGAGGCGTAGGCGGCCGGCCACGTGACGATGTGGTCCTCGCGCGCCGCGAAGACGTAGGTCGGGATGCGGATGCGGCGCAGGTCGACGCCGACGCCGCAGCAGGTCACCTTGTTCGGCTTGACCAGGTTGTTCTCGAGGTAGGTATTGCGCAGGTACCAGGCGTACATCGGGCCGGGGAGGTTGGTGCTGTCCCCGTTCCAGTACAGCAGGTCGAAGACCGGCGGGCGCTTGCCCTCGAGGTAGTTGTTGACGACATAGTTCCAGACCAGGTCGTTGGCGCGCAGGCTGGAGAACGTGTTGGAGAGATCGCGCCCCGGCATCAGGCCCCCATGCCCGAGCGCCTGCTCGCGCATCGCGACGTGCGCCTCGTCGACGAAGATGTCGAGAATCCCGGTGTCGGAGAAATCGACGAGCGCCGTGAGCAGCGTCAGGCTCGCAGCGGGCTCCTCGCCGAGCGCCGCCAGAACCGCCAGCGCCGTGACGATGATCGTGCCGCCGACGCAGAAGCCGAGCGCATTGATCTTGTCCTGGCCCGAAATCTCCTGCACGGCCCGGATGGCCGCGATCGGCCCGAGTTCCAGGTAGTCGTCCCAGGTCAGCGTCGCCTCGGCCTCGTGCGGATTCTTCCACGACACGACGAACAGGGTGTTGCCCTGCTCGACGCAGTACTTCACGAACGAATTCTCCGGCTGCAGGTCGAGGATGTAGAACTTGTTGATGCACGGCGGCACGAGCAGGAACGGCCGCGCCCGGACGGTCGCGGTCCTCGGCTTGTACTGGATCAGCTGGATCAGCCGGTTCTCGAAGACGACCGCGCCTTCGCTCACCGCGACGTTGCGGCCGACTTCGAACGCCGCCTCGTCGGTCTGGCTGATTTTCCCCTTTCCGAGGTCGTCCAGCAGGTTCTTCAGTCCCGCGGCGAGGCTCTCGCCCCGCGTCTCCAGGAGACGCTGCTGCGCGGCAGGATTGAGCGCCAGGAAATTCGACGGCGACGCCGCGTCGATCCACTGCGACACCGCGAACCGCACCCGCGCCCGGGTTTTCGGATCGGCTTCGACGCTCGCCGCCAGCGCGTTCATGAATTCCGCGTTGAGCAGGTACGCGCGCGCCGTGAAGGCGGACAGGGAACTCTTCTGCCACGCCGGATCGGCAAAGCGGTTGTCCTTGATGGGCGATGCCGCCGTCGCATGATCCTGGTCGACGAATTCCGCCCACAGCTTGCCCATGCGCTGCACGTAGTCCTGCTGCAGCGCGACGAGGCGCTCCGGCGAAATCGTCAGTCCGGGCATCTGCCCGTGCTGCAGTGTTCCGCTGATGGCATTCCACCAGTCGATCCATGGCGCCGGAAGCGCGGGCACGTCGCCGGTCGTCGGCGCTGCCGGCCGATGCGCCGCGGCGGCCGCGGCGGCGGGTGCGTCAGCAGCGGCAGGCACGGATTTCGCCGCCGGAGTCGAGCGCTTGCGCGCCGGTTTGCGAACCTGTTCCACGAATCACGTCTCCCAGCCCGTTCTGTTCTTCTTCCGCGACGGCCGCGTCGTCGCTGCGGCAGCGGTGAGGCGATCGCGCACGACCTCATTTTAGGGCCTGTTCCGACGCGATGGGTGCGCGCCGGGTGATCGCGCATCGTGTCGCCCCGCGGATTCAGGTCGGCGCATCGATCCAGACTAGGGCCGCGTGACGCCCGGTCACGCGATCGCGTCGATGGCTGTAGTAGCGCCACGGATTCGCATAGGTGCACTCGCCGCCGCCACGGACGCTCGCGACGCCGACCTGCGCCAGCGCCTGGCGCGCCAGCACGAACAGGTCGGCGCGCAGTCGACCGTCGGCCCCGGTCGCGAACGCCGCGGCCGCATCGGGCAAGGTTTGCTGCATCGCATCGAAAACCTCCTGGCCGACCTCGAAATGCGCCGGCCCGATCGCCGGACCGAGGCACGCGACGATCTCCGCGCCCGGGTCGCGCAATCGACGGCGCAATTGGCGCACGGTGGCCTGGATCACGCCGCCGGCCAGCCCGCGCCATCCTGCGTGGGCGACACCGACGGCGTCGCCGCGGCGCGACGCGAGGAGCACCGGCAGGCAGTCGGCCATCGTCACGCAGCAGACCACCCCCGGAGTCATCGACGTCGCCGCATCGGCCACGATCGTCGGGGTGCTTGCCATGGCGTCGACCGCTTCCGCATCGGCGACGGCATTGCCGTGGACCAGTCGCATCCAGCGCGGCGGTTGCGGCAAGGCTGCCGCGAGGCGCCGACGGTTCTCGGCCACGTCGCCGGGCGCGTCATCGGTCGCCGCGCCGAGGTTCAGTCCGCCGCCACCGTTGGCATCGGCATACGCGCCCCGCGACACGCCGCCCGCGCGTGTCGTGATGAGCGCCCGCACGCGCGCCGGCGCGTCCCAGGTCGGCGCGAAACCGAGAGGCGATGGAAGCCCGGTCATTCGTCGCTCCGCCCGTCGAAGAGCTCCACCGGGGCATCGACGTCCTCCCAGCGGAACGACTTCATCAGCGCCCGCAGGTCGGCGGGCGGCGCGGCGAACCACGCCATGCGCCTGTCGTCGCGCGGGTGGGCCAGCGCGAGGCGACAGGCGTGCAGCGCCTGGCGCGGGAAGGCGTCCCACGGCGCGCCGCGCTCGCTGGCGGCGACGCGCGGGCGCCGCAGCCGGTAGACCGGATCGCCGACGAGAGGATGGCCGATCGATTCGAAGTGCACCCGGATCTGGTGCGTGCGTCCCGTCTGCAGGCGGCAAACCGCCCAACTGAACCGCTGCGCGCCTTCGAGCGCGAGCGCGGCGCGCCGGAAGTTCGTCACCGCATGGCGCGCACCCGCCGCACGCGACGTCGCGAATCGTCGCGGATGGCGCGGGTCGCGCGCGATCGGCGCGTCGATCGTTCCAGCCTCGGGCAGCGCGCCGAAGACGATCGCCCAGTATTCGCGCGTCACGGTGCGCTGCTGCAACTGGCGCACGAGATTCGTCTGCGCCGCAGCCGTCCGCGCGACGACCATCAGGCCACTGGTCGCGGCATCGAGCCGATGCACGATGCCGGCCCGCGGGACCGATGCGAGTCCGGGGTCGTGCGCCAGTAGCCCGTTGAGCAGCGTTCCGCCCCAGTTGCCGGCGCCCGGATGCACCACGAGGCCGCTCGGCTTGTCCAGCACGATGATCGACTCGTCCTCGTAGACGATCGCAAGCGGCAGCGGCTCGGGCGCGTACGCGAGGTCCGCCGCCGTCGGCACCTCGGTCCATTCGATCCGGTCGCCGGCGACGACCGTCGCGCGCGGCTTGGCCGGCGCCCCATTCAGTGTTGCGCTGCCGGATTCGATCCATTCGCGCAACCGGGCGCGGGAATGCTCCGGCACGAGCATCGCGAGCGCCTTGTCGAAGCGCTGGCCCGCGACCTCCGCCGGCGCGCGCACGCCATGCGCCGCTGCGGCGCCCTGCCGCGCATCGATGCGCGGCGCGTCGTCGTCGGCGTCATCGTCCTCGTCGGGTTCCGGGGCGGGGTCGATATAATCGGCGCAGATCATCTTTGCTGGAAATGCCGCCGCCGATGGATGCGATCCGCAGCGCCAGGGCAGTCCTCGTTTTCTCGCTGTGCGCCGGGGCGGCGCTGCTGGCGTCGTGCGCCTCGTCGGAGAAGAACGATCCTACCGCGAAGTGGGACGCGGAGCGCCTTTACAAGGAGGCGCATGACGAATTCCAGGCCGGCAACTGGACCAAGTCGCGCGAGATGCTCGAGAAGCTCGAGACGCGCTACCCGTTCGGGCGCTACGCGCAGCAGGCCGAGATCGAGATCGCGTACACGTACTACAAGGAGGGCGACACGGCGCAGTGCCTCGCGACGACCGAGCGGTTCCTGAAGGAGAACCCGAACCACCCGAACGCGGACTACGTCCAGTACCTGCGCGGGCTCGCGAACTTCAACGAGCCGCCGGTCATCATCGGGCGCCTTCTCGGCTACAAGGTCGCGGAGCGCGATCCCAAGGCCTTGCGCGACTCGTTCGACTCGTTCAAGGAACTCGTCTCGCGCTACCCGAACAGCCGTTACGCGCCCGACTCGATCGAGCGGATGAACTGGCTCGTCGAGGCGCTGGCGCAGCACGAAGTCGGGGTTGCCCGCTACTACTTCCAGCGCAGCGCGTACCTGGCGGCAATCCAGCGCTCACAGGGCGTCGTTCGCGACTATCCCAGCGCCCCATCGACGAAGGAGGCGCTGCAGATCATGGCCGCGTCCTTCAAGGCCCTCGGCCTCGAGCAGCTGCAGGACGACACCGAGCGGGTCATCGATCGGAGCTTTTCCGGCCCCGCGGCGTCCGCTGAATCACCGCGCTGACGGCGGCTCGAGGAAGGCCCTGGCGACCTCGACGTCGCGCGAGCGGGTGAACGGCGGCAGGCTGGCAAGGATCGTCTTTCCGTAGCTCTTCGTCAGGATCCGTTCGTCGACGATGACGAGCACGCCGCGGTCGCGTTCGCCGCGGATGAGGCGCCCGGCACCCTGGCGCAGCAGCGTGACGGCCTCCGGAAGCTGGTATTCGAGGAACGGATTGCGCCCGAGCGACCGCAGGCGGCGGATCCGGGCGGCGACGACCGGATCGTCCGGCGGCGCGAAGGGGATCCTGTCGATGACGACGAGCGTCAGGGCTTCTCCCTGGACGTCGATACCCTCCCAGAAACTGACGCTGCCGACGAGCACCGCGTCGCCGTTCCGGCGGAAGTCGTCGAGCAGCGCGCTGCGCGTGGCCGTGCCCTGTTGCAGGACGCGGATCGCCATGTCGTCGGACGCCGCCAGCGCCTGCAGGCGCGACGCGACCCGCTCGACGGCTCGCAGCGTCGAACACAGGACGAACGCGCGACCGCCTGCCGCGCGAATCAGGGGCCAAGCGCAGTCGGCAACGCGCTCCGACCCGTCGATCGCCGCGTCGGGGCCGTCGTACGGCGGCAGGTAGAGGCAGGCCTGGCGCGGGAAATCGAACGGACTTTCCCATCGCCGTTGCGTCGAAACCGGTAGCCCGATGTCGGCGGCATACGCGTCGAAGCGTCCACCGACCGTCAGCGTCGCCGAGGTCAGGATCCAGGCCTGCGCCTGCCGCGCCCGCGCCCTCGCGAACGCCGCGCCGGGCACCAGCGGCGTCGCGTGGAACTGCGCGCCCGTCTGCGTGGCGGCGATCCAGCGGACCTCGGCGTCGTCGTCCTCCGCGTTGTCGGAGGCTGGCGCGGCATCGTCGCGACCGTGGCGAGGCGGGCTCGGGATCCCGGCGATCGTCGATGCCCAATCGTCGATTTCGCTGCGCAGGTGGGCGGCGCGCGGCGCGAGAAGATCGAGTTCCGGGTCGCGTCCCTCGTGGGCCTGGATCACGGCGGCGAGCGTCGCGAGGTGGTCCGAAAGCCTGCGCATCGCCGCGGCCAGCGCGCCGGTGCCGGCCAGCGAGCCGAGCGCCACGCGGGTGCCCGGCGGAACGCCGGACTGCGCCAGCGCCAGGCGTAGCGGACGCAGGGCCGCCTCGACGTCCGCCGGTGACGTCGCCCATCGCGCATCGTCGGCGGCCGCCCGCAGGCCGAGGACGCGTGCATCGCGCGCCAGCTCCGAGACCTGCCGCAGCGACCAGCCGTGGCCGAAGAATTCGGACGCGATCCGCGGCAGCTGGTGCGCCTCGTCGAGGATGACCGTGTCGGCGATCGGGAGCAGTTCGTTGACCGCGTCGTCCTTCAAGGCCAGGTCGGCCAGGAAGAGGTGATGATTGACGACGACGACATCGGCGGCCAGGGCGCGGCGACGCGCGCGATAGACGAAGCAGGCGTCGAAATGCCGGCACTCCGCCCCGGTGCAGGTTTCGCGCGTGGACGTGACGTCGGGCCAGATCGCGGCATTTTCCGGCACCGCGCCGAGCTCGGAACGATCGCCGGTCGTCGATGTTTCGCTGAAGCGGGCGACCGCGCGCCACTGCGCGTAGGCCCGCCCGCCTGCCGCCTGCGCCTCGCCCTCGGCCGATGCGAGGCGCAGGCGGCAGACATAGTTCTGCCGACCCTTGAGCAGCGCCGTTTCGAGGCGCAGGCCGAGGGCGCGCCGGACCGCATCGAGGTCGCGGGCGAAGACCTGATCCTGCAGCGCGCGCGTGCCGACCGAGACCAGGACGCGGCCGCCGGCGATCAGCGCCGGAGCGAGGTACCCGAACGTCTTGCCGGTGCCGGTCCCCGCCTCGGCGAGCAGCGTCGCGCGCTCGGTGATCGTGTCGAAGACGGCGAGCGCCATCTCGCGCTGCGAGGCGCGAACGACGAAACCGTCGATCGCGCGGCAGAAGTCGCCGCCTTCGGCAAATGCCTGCTCGACCCGGGCCCGTGCCTCCAGGACATCGGGATCCGTGGGCAGGGCGCCGCCCGCGATTCCCTTGTTCGCCAAGCTCAAGCCGGAATGTCGGGAACGAGACGCATTTGCAGACGGGCCAACGTGTCCTTGATCATCAACTTGCGTTTTTTCAGCCGCCGCAGGCCGATGTCGTCCATACCCATATTTGATTCATGGTCATTTCGACGCGACAACTGCTCGATCGCAGCGTCAAGATCGCGGTGTTCGACCTGCAACTCGATGATGCGGCGCTTGATCTGGTCGTTTTGTTGGTCTTCTTCGGCGCTCATCTCAGTATCGGCACGGCGATTCCGAAATAGATAATGCTAGCAGGCAAGGCGCCGGGTTGCGCATGGTGTGGCCGCCATCGGCAACCGGGATACACTCAGACAAATTGGGTAAGCACCGATCCGTGTCCGGCTTCAAGATCACCGCCTGTACCGCCGACCATGTCGGCGATCGCTCCGAGCAGCAGGATCGGGTGGCGATTCTTGCGAGCGCGCGCAATGCGGGCGCGCTGATGGCGGTGGTGGCCGACGGCATGGGCGGACGCACCGGCGGCCGGCTGGCCGCCGACCAGGTCATCGCGACCGCGAATTCGCTGTTCCAGGACTTGTCGGAAAAGGATGCCTCGTTGCGCGACCTGCTGCAGCAGATCGCCGCCGAGGCGCACACGGTCATCCGGCTCAACGCGCTGTCGAGCGAAAAGGAGCCGCACAGCACGATCGTGGCGCTGATCCTGAAACGCGAAGGCGCAACCTGGGCGCACGCCGGCGACAGTCGCCTTTATTTCTTCCGCTCCGGCAAGCTCGTCCGCAAGACGGACGACCATACGTTCGCCGCACAGCTGCGCGACGAAGGAAAGACGGCGGAGGCCGAGGTCGCGGCCACGCGCTTCAAGAACGTCCTGGTCAGCGCACTGGGCATCGCGCGCGAGCCGCGGGTCGTCGTCGACGAGGTCACGGACCTGCGCCCCGGCGACGCCTTCGTGCTCTGCAGCGACGGGGTCTGGGCCTATTTCAAGGACCAGGAACTCGGATCGCTGGTCCACTCGATGTCGGCACGCGACGCCTGCGCGGAAGTCATCCGCCTCGCGCGCGATCGGGCCCAGGGGCGCGGGGACAATCTTTCGCTCGCGATCGTCAAGCTGGAGGCGCCGGAACCACGGACGCTCCAGGGCCGCGGCAGCGGCGGCATGACGCGCTGACCGGCGCCTCATCACGGCAAGACGCACTGCAGGATCGCCGCGAGGCGTCGTCCGGCGCGTTCGACCTGCTGCTCCGCCATCGCGGTCATCCAGTCCCGTTGCCCCGGCCGCGCGCGGATTTGCCAGGCCGCCCTGGGTTGCAGGCCGTCGAGCCGCGGCGGGACCCACGTCGGTCCGGCCACGTCCAGTCGCTCGTGGATTCGCGCCGAAAGTGCCAGCGATTCGTCGGCCCAACGCTGCGGACGGCGCAGGACCTCGGCCTCGCGACAGTCGGCGCCCGGCGCGCTGCGCGCGTCCGGCACTCGGATCCCTCGGCGAAGGAGGTGCGCGGCCCAGCCTTCGGGGGACGCGGTACCGGCCCGCCGCATCGCGCGCGCCGGAGCCTCGACGTCCCAGGCCGCATGCAGCGAGCGCCCGTCCGAAAAGACCAGGAGATTGTCGCCCTCGGTCGGCTGCAGGACGTCCAACGGCAGGCGGCGAGGATCGCCGAACTGCCCGTCGGGACCCATGTACGCGACGCCAACGTGCAGCGGCTGGTGCAGATCGCCGACGAGGTGCGCCAGCAGCAGCAGCGCGACGCGCGGCGCCAGGCGATGCGGATCTTTCGAACCGTCGACGGCCGGATCAGGCCCGTCGCGGCCAGCCCGCCACAGCGTGAGGAGGCATTCGCGCAGCACCTGGACGACATCCGACCCGTCGGTGCCGTACGTGCCGGCGCGGTACGCCGGCTCCTGGAAGGGCACGTCGGCATAGTGGTAGCGCGCATGATTCGGATGCGCCAGGACGAACGCCTCGATCTCGGCCCTTTGCGCGTCGGAACGCAGCAGGCTGGCGCATGGCGCGGCGGCACTCGGCTTTGCGCGTGGCGGGCCGTCGACGGGCGCGGACGGCGTCTTGGCGCAATCGGCCCAGATCGCGGCTTCCTGCAGCGACATCCCGTCGAGCAAGGCCGCAACGCGCCGTTCGGTCGGCGTGCCGCGAAGAAGCTCCGCCGCGAGCGCGCCGATCGCCTCGTGCGCCATCAAGCCATACGCCTGGGCCATGGCGGGGAACGCGATCGCGGCAACCGCGAGCAGCAACCCTCCCGGGCCGCGGCGGGTGACGCGACGACGCGTGGCGGCGAGCGGCACGCAAGACGACGGAACGACGGGCATCGGGGTTCGAAGGCGCGAACGCCATCTTCGCCGCCCGGCGTACTTGTCGCCAGCGCCACGGACGCGGACGCTGCACGGCAACCGGACCCGTCGCCGGCGTCGCGCCCGGCATCAGCCGAAACCGCGCAAGCGCCGTTGCGCCGCGGCCGCCGTCAGTCGTCCTGCGGCGGCGGGTGCGTCCGCCGCTGCTCATCCGCGGCCAGCGACTTGCGACGCTCCTCGCGGCGCGCCTCGTTGACCTTGCGGTCGGCGGCGACCTGCTGCGCATGCTGTGCGGCCAAGTCGCGCTTTTCGGCGAGCTTCTGGACGTTGTCGGCCCGCGTGGCGGCCGCCTGCGCGCTGCCGGCCCGCGCCTGGTCCGCGGCGTGATTCTCCTGGCGCTGCGCAAACCGGGCCCGGTTTGCCGGCTGCTCCGCCTCCTGGCGGCGGGAATCTGCCTGCCGCCGCGCGGCATCGCCGGCGCGGTCGTCGGCCGCGGCACGCGCTTCCCGCTCCTTCGATGCCTGCGCGGCGGCATCGCGCTCGCGATCGGCGCCTTCCTCCGCACGTCGCTGCTGCCGACCCGCCGCATCGTCGGCCCGCTGCCAGTCGTGCGCCTCGACCTGGACGCGCAGGATGACGCGCTGCGCGACGACCAGTCGCCGCCTGGCGCCGTCGAGGCAGCGATTGACGAGGAACCGATGCAGGCATTCGGCGCGCTCCGTGTCGTAGCGCCGCTCGGTCTCCTGGTCCGTCTGCGCCGCGGCCGCCAGCGCCGACTCGGCGGAAGCGCGCGTCGAGATGCTCCCCGCCGGATAGGCCGCCTCCAGGCGGGCTGCCGACCCGACCAGGTCGTCGTCTGCGCGGGCATCGACGACGCCGGCCAGCAGCAGGACGGAAGCCATGAGGTGACGACGCATGGGTCGTGACGCCCGCAGGTCAGATGCGCTCGGCCACGGCACGCCGCGGCGCGTCGAGGTACTCGCGCGACTGCATCTCGCTCAGGCGCGAGACCGTTCGAAGAAACTCGTTCGCGAGCACCCCTTCGGTATAGAGCTCGGCCGCCGGCGCCTCCGCCGACAGCAGCAGCTTGTTGCGGTGATCATAGAGCACGTCCACGAGCCACGTGAAACGCCGCGCCTCCGAGGACTGCGCGGCCGTCATCCGCGGAACATTCGACAGCACGATCGTGTGGAACCGCGCCGCCAGTTCCAGGTAGTCGTTCTGCGACCGCGGTCCTCCGCACAGCACCGCGAAATCGAACCAGACGACGCCGCCGGCACGCCGCTTCGCGCGGATCGTCCTCGCCTCGATCTGCAGCGCCTGCTCCTCGTCCTCGGTCTCCGCGAGCCGGTCGAACGCCTGGTCGAGGCGCCGTTCGGCCTCGTCACCCGACGGCGTCAGGTAGCCGTCGATTCCGGCCATCACCTGGCGCCGGTAGTCCGGTCCGCGCTCCAGTTCGACGACCTCGAGGTTGCGTTCGAGCAGTTCGATCGCCGGCAGGATCCGATCGCGGTGCAGCCCGCCGGGGTAGAGGCCCGAAGGGGGATAGTTCGACGTCATGACGAAGCCGACGTCCAGCGCGACAAGCCGCGACAGCAACCGATGCAGGATCATCGCGTCGGCGATGTCCGCGACGTGGAATTCGTCGAAGCAGATCAAGCGATAGCGATGCGCGACGCGGCGAGCGACCTCGTCCAGCGGATCGGGCGTGCCGCGGACCTCCTCCAACTCGCGATGCACGCCGCGCATGAACTCGTGGAAGTGGATCCGCGTCTTGCGGATCACCGGAACCGCGGCGTAGAAGCTGTCCATCAGGAACGTCTTGCCGCGTCCGACGCTGCCCCAGACGTAGACGCCGCGGGGGATGTCCGGAAAGCTGACGAGCTTCAGGAAGGCGTTGCGACGCGCATGCTTGTACGCGGTCCAATCCTCGTCCAGGCGCTGCATCGCCGCAACCGCCCCGGCCTGTCCGGCGTCGAGCTCGAATCCGCGCGAATCGAGCGCGACCTCGAGCAGGGAGCGGAACGACATCGCGTTCGCGTCGCCGGCGTGAGCGGGTCCGGGAAATTCGGCCCTAGAAATTCAGCGTGCGCTTGTCGACCGCGAGCGCCGCCTCCTTGACCGCTTCCGACAGCGACGGATGCGCGTGGCAGATGCGCGCGATGTCCTCCGACGAGGCGCGGAACGCCATGGCGACGACCGCCTCGGCGATCAGCTCCGAGGCCATCGGCCCGACGATATGCACGCCGAGGATCTCGTCCGTCTCCGCGTCGGCGACGAACTTCACCATGCCGGTCGTGTCGCCGAGCGCACGCGCGCGCCCGTTGGCGAGGAACGGGAACGTGCCGGCGCGGTAGGCGCGCCCCGATGCGCGCAACTGCTGCTCCGTTCGTCCGACCCAGGCGATTTCGGGCGACGTGTAGATGACCCACGGGATCGTCCCGAAATCGACGTGACCGTGCTGCCCGGCGATCCGTTCGGCGACCGCGACGCCCTCCTCCTCGGCCTTGTGCGCGAGCATCGGCCCGCGAACGACATCGCCGACGGCCCAGACGTTCGGAACGTTCGTTCGGCAGTCGTCGTCGACGACGACGAAGCCGCGCTCGTCCAGCGCGAGGCCGATGTCCGCCGCGCCCAGGCCCTCGGTGTGCGGCTTGCGCCCGATCGAGACGATCAGGCGGTCGAACGCCGACTTGTGCGCCTTGCCGCCCTTGTCGGCCCAATCCACCTCGACGCCGTCGCCGGCGACCGCGACGCGCTCGACCTTCACGCCGAAATGCATCGCCAAGCCCTGCTTGACGAACGACTTCTGCGCCTCCTTCGCGATCGTCTCGTCGGCCGCGCCGAGGAATTCCGGCAGCGCCTCGAGGATCGTGACTTCCGCGCCGAGGCGACGCCAGACCGAGCCCATTTCGAGCCCGATGACGCCGGCGCCGATGACGCCGAGCTTCTTCGGAACGGCATCGATCGCCAGCGCACCCGCATTGGACAGGATGCGCTTCTCGTCGAAATCGGCGCCCGGGAGCGCCCGCGGGTCGGACCCCGTCGCGATGATGACGTGGCGCGCGTCGAGCGTCTCCGGCTTGGCGCCGCCGACGACCACCTGCAGGCCGCCGCCGTCGCCGCGCTTCAGCGCGCCGCGCCCGTGGAAGAACGCGACCTTGTTCTTCTTGAACAGGTACAGGATGCCGTCGTTGTTCTGCTTCACGACGGCGTTCTTGCGCGACAGCATCCGCGCGACGTCGATGCTCAATCCGGAGACGCCGATACCGTGCTCCGGGAAGTGCCGCGCGGCGTGGTCGTAGTTCTCGCTCGACTGCAACAGGGCCTTCGACGGGATGCAGCCGACGTTGGTGCACGTTCCGCCCGGCGCCGGCCCGCCGGCGGCGTTCGTCCAGGCGTCGACGCAGGCGGCGGAAAGGCCGAGTTGCGCGGCGCGGATGGCCGCGATATAGCCGCCGGGACCGGCCCCGACGACGACGACGTCGAATGACTTGCTCATGGCGCGGAGGTTCCCCGGATCACAGTTCAAGCAGCAGGCGCGACGGATCCTCGAGCGCCTCCTTCATCGCCACGAGCGCAAGCACCGCCTCGCGGCCGTCGATGATCCGGTGGTCGTAGGACATCGCGAGGTAGTTCATCGGGCGCACGACGACCTGCCCGTTCTCGACGACCGCGCGCTCCTTCGTGGCGTGGATCCCGAGGATCGCGGACTGCGGCGGATTGATGATCGGCGTCGACAGCATCGAGCCGAACACGCCGCCATTGGAGATCGAGAACGTGCCGCCGGTCAGTTCGTCGATCGCGAGCTTGCCTTCCCCCGCCCGCTTGCCGAAATCGGCGATGGCCTTTTCGATCTGCGCGAAGCTCAGCTGGTCGGCATCGCGCAGGATCGGGACGACGAGGCCGCGTGGCGATCCGACCGCGATGCCAATGTCGAAGTAGCCGTGATAGACGATGTCATTGCCGTCGACCGACGCGTTGACGACCGGATACTTCTTGAGCGCGGCGACCGCGGCCTTCACGAAGAACGACATGAAGCCGAGCTTCACGCCGTGCTCCTTCTCGAACTTGTCCTTGTACCGGTTGCGCAGGTCCATCACCGGCTGCATGTTGACCTCGTTGAACGTGGTCAGGATCGCGGCCGTCGATTGCGACTGCACGAGCCGTTCCGCGACGCGCTGGCGCAGCCGCGACATCGGCACGCGCTGCTCCGGCCGGTTCGCGATCGCGGCGAGGTCGATCGGCGCCCGCACCTCCGGCAGCGCCGGGCTCGGCGCGCGCGGCGCCACGGGTGGCGCCGCCGGCGCCGGCATGGGCGGGGCCTTCGACGCGGTGATCGACGCCAGCACGTCGCCCTTGGTCACACGCCCGTCGCGGCCCGTTCCGGCGATCGAACCCGGCGCGATGCCGGCGTCGGCCATCAGCTTCGCGGCCGCCGGCATCGCGACGGCGCTTGCAGGCGGCGGCGCGGATGCCGCCGCCGCGGTCGTCGGGGCCGCGGCCGGGGCCGGCGCAACGCCTGCGGCCGCCGGTCCGGCGACGCCCGCCTTTCCTGCCGTGTCGACCGTCGCGATGAGTTCCCCCGCGACGACCGTCGCGCCGTCGGGGCGGACGATCTGCGCCAGGACCCCGGCGGCCGGCGCCGGCACTTCCAGCACGACCTTGTCGGTCTCGACCTCGATCAGGATCTCGTCGGCGGCGACGGCATCGCCGACCTGCTTCTTCCAGCGCAGCAGCGTGGCTTCCGCAACCGATTCGGAGAGTTGCGGCACCTTGACTTCAATG
Source organism: Burkholderiaceae bacterium (assembly GCA_035524275.1). GTDB lineage: Bacteria > Pseudomonadota > Gammaproteobacteria > Burkholderiales > Burkholderiaceae_F > DATKPC01. The sequence continues at coordinate 19,570 of DATKPC010000106.1, read as the reverse complement.
ATGGCCATGTCCGTTCTTGTGGTTGGGTTCGGGCGCTCGCGCGCCGCACGACGGCGGCCGCCGTCCCGCGTCGCAGGAACGCCGAGGCGATCCTGCGCGACGCGGGTCGACGGGCGTCACTTGTTGAGGACGAGTCCCTTGAGCTTGCCGAAGGCCGTGTCGAGCAGCGCTCGCTGTTGCTCGTTGTGCTTCGCGTAGTAGCCGACCGCGGGGGACGCGGACGCGGGGCGCCCGGCGTAGCCGAGCTTCTGCCCTTCGGCCATGTTCTCCAGCAGGTGATGCTGGACGTAGAACCACGACCCCTGGTTCTGCGGCTCGTCCTGGCACCAGACGAGCTCGCTCGCGGCCGGATAGCGCTTGAGCTCCGCGGCGACCGCCTTGTGCGGGAAGGGATAGAGCTGTTCCAGGCGCACGATCGCCGCATCCTCCGCGCCGCGGTCGCGCCGCGTCGCCACGAGATCGTAGTAGACCTTGCCGGAACAGAAGACGACGCGCTTCACCTTGCGCGCGTCGAGCTCCGCCACTTCGCCGATGACCGTATGGAACTCGCCGCGCGACAGGTCCGCCAGCGGCGAAGCGGCGTCCTTGTTCCGCAGCAGCGACTTCGGCGTCATGATCACGAGCGGCTTGCGGAACAGCCGGATCATCTGGCGGCGCAGCAGGTGGAAGATCTGCGCCGCGTTCGTCGGCTGCGTGATCTGCATGTTGTTGTCGGCCGCGAGCTGGAGGAAACGCTCGATGCGCGCCGAGGAATGCTCCGGCCCCTGCCCTTCGTAGCCGTGCGGCAGCATCAGCACGAGCCCCGATTGCCGCCCCCACTTGACGTCGCCCGACGAAATGAACTGGTCGATCACGACCTGCGCGCCATTGACGAAGTCGCCGAACTGCGCCTCCCAGATCACGAGGGCGTTGGGCTCCGCCGACGAGTAGCCGTATTCGAAGGCCAGCACCGCCTCCTCCGACAGGACCGAGTCGATGACGAGGAACGGCGCCTGTTTCTCGGAGACGTTGCGCAGCGGGATGTACGCGCCCTCGTCCCATCGCTCGCGGCTCTGGTCGTGGAGCACCGCATGGCGGTGCGAGAACGTGCCGCGGCCGGAGTCCTGGCCGGTGATGCGCACCGGGAACCCGCTCGAGACGAGCGACGCGAAGGCCAGGTGCTCCGCCATTCCCCAGTCGAGCGGCAACCGTCCTTCGCCCATGGCGCGCCGGTCCGAGACGACCTTCTCCACCAGGGGATGCAGCTTGAAGTTCGACGGAATCGTCGTGATGCGCTCCGCGAGGCGCTTCAGTTCCGAGACCGGAACCGCCGTGTCGGCATGGTCGGTCCAGCGCCGGTTGAGGAACGGCGTCCAGTCCACCGCATACTTGCTCTTGTAGTTCGTGAGCACCGGGTCGACCGTCAGGCGCCCTTCCTCCATCGCGTGCCGATAGGCCTTCACCATCTCGTCCGGCACGTCGCCGCCGACGACGCCCTGCGTGACGAGCTTGTCCGCATACAGCTTGCGGGTTCCCGGGTGCTGGCCGATCTTCTTGTACATCAGCGGCTGCGTCACGGCGGGCGTGTCCTGCTCGTTGTGCCCGAGGCGACGGAAGCAGATGATGTCGACGACGACGTCCTTGTGGAATTCCATCCGGAAGTCCATCGCGATGCGGGTCGCCAGCACGACCGCGTCCGGGTCATCGCCGTTCACGTGAAGGACCGGCGCCTCGATCGTCTTGACGACGTCGGTGCAGTAGATCGACGAGCGGCTGTCGCGCGGATCGGAGGTCGTGAAGCCGATCTGGTTGTTGATGATGATGTGGATCGTGCCGCCGGTGCCGTAGCCGCGCGTCTGCGCGAGGTTCAGCGTTTCCATCACGACGCCCTGGCCGGCGAAGGCGGCGTCGCCATGCACGACGACCGGAAGGACCTTGTTGTGGTCGCGGTCGCCACGGCGCTCCTGGCGCGCGCGCACCGAGCCCTCGACCACCGGATTGACGATCTCGAGGTGCGACGGGTTGAAGGCGAGCGAGAGATGGACCGGGCCGCCCGGCGTCGAGACGTCGCTCGAGAAGCCGTTGTGGTACTTGACGTCGCCGGCCGGCAGCTCGCCCCCGCCCTTGCCTTCGAACTCGGCGAACAGGTCGGCCGGCATCTTGCACAGCGTGTTGACGAGGACGTTCAGGCGCCCGCGGTGGGCCATGCCGATGACGATTTCCTCGACGCCCGATTCCCCGGCGTGCCGGACGACCTCGTCCATCGCCGCGATGAAGCTCTCGCCGCCTTCGAGAGAAAAGCGCTTCTGGCCGACGTACTTCGTGTGCAGGAAGCGCTCCAGGCCTTCGGCCGCCGTCAGGCGCTCCAGGATGTGCCGGCGCTGCTCGCCGTCGAACTGCGGCGTCGATCGGGCCGATTCCAGGCGCTGCTGGAGCCAGCGCTTCTGCGTCGGGTCGGCGATGTACATGAATTCCGGGCCGATCGTCCCGCAGTAGGTCTGCCGCAGCGCCTTGACGATCTCGCGCAGCGTCATCTGCTCCTGGCCGAAGTACGTGTTGGATGCCGAGAACTCGGTATCCATGTCGGCTTCGCTCAGGTCGTAGAACGCAGGCTCCAGTTCCGGGATCTGCGGCCGTTCCTGGCGCTGCAGCGGATCGAGGTCGGCCCAGCGGCTGCCGAGGAATCGATAGGCCGCGATGATCGACTGGACGTGGACCTGCTTGCGCGCGACGGAAAGGTCGGTCGGCGCGACCGAGGGCCGCAGCGTGCCCGTCTTCGCGCGAAGCGCGAACGACTCGACGATCGGCGCATGGGCGACGTCAGGCGTCGCGGGGTTGCCGTCGGCAGCCGGTACCAGCTGCATCTGGTCGAAATAGGCCCGCCAGCGTTCCGGGACCGAACCCGGATTGTCAAGGTACTGCTCGTAGAGCTCCTCGACGTAGGGCGCATTGCCGCCGAACAGGTACGAATTCACCTGGAACTGCTTCATCATCGTGCTTCACCTTCGAGGGCGCTTCGCCCTTCGGATGCAGGAACACCGGGGTCCTTCCGCTTTCCGGCCAGCCGGTCGAGCGGACAGCAGCGCCGGAAACCCAGACCCGATGTGTCGGATTTCCGGTGGATCGAATCGCATCGCACGCACCACGCGATTGCGGACGTGGCATCGCGTTGTTCATGCGAACGATTTCGAATCGCAAAAAAACGGCCGAGAATAGCATCAAGCTCCGCGCGCTGGGGCCGGCGTCGGCACCCGCAGCCATCCGTTCCCGGCGTTCGATCAGCCGTTGCCCGCCGCCGTGACATCCCGGCGCGTGGGGCCGCTGAACAACTGCCGCGGGCGCGCGATCTTGTATTCCGGGTCGGCGATCATCTCGTTCAGCTGCGCGATCCAGCCGACCGTGCGCGCCAGCGCGAAGATCGCCGTGAACAGCGAGACCGGGATGCCGATCGCCTTCTGGACGATTCCGGAGTAGAAGTCGACGTTCGGATACAGCTTGCGGCTGACGAAGTAGTCGTCCTCCAGCGCAATCTTCTCCAGCGCCATGGCCAGCTTGAACAGCGGGTCGTCGTGCAGGCCGAGTTCGCCGAGCACCTCGTGGCAGGTCTCGCGCATCATCTTGGCGCGCGGATCGTAGTTCTTGTAGACGCGATGGCCGAATCCCATCAAGCGCACGCTGGAGTTCTTGTCCTTGACCTTCGCGATGAACTCGCCGATCTTCGCGACGCCGCCCTGCGCCTGGACGTCGCTCAGCATGTTGAGCGCGGCCTCGTTGGCTCCGCCATGCGCCGGCCCCCAGAGGCAGGCGACGCCGGCGGCAATCGCGGCGAACGGATTGGTGCCGCTGGAGGCGCACAGCCGGACCGTCGACGTCGAGGCGTTCTGCTCGTGGTCGGCGTGCAGGATGAAGATCCGGTCGAGCGCACGCACCAGCACCTCGTTGACGTGGTACTCCTCGCACGGCGTCGCGAACATCATCCGCATGAAGTTCGCCGTGTAGCCGAGGTCGTTGCGCGGATAGATGTAGGGCTGCCCGACCGTGTACTTGTAGGCGAGCGAGATCAGCGTCGGCATCTTCGCGATCAGCCGGATCGCGGAGATCTCCCGCTCGCGCGCGTCGTTGAGGTTCATCGAATCGGGGTAGAACGCCGACAGCGCCCCGACGAGACCCGTCAGCACCGCCATCGGGTGCGCGTCGCGCCGGAATCCGCGCAGGAACAGCTGCATCTGCTCGTGGACCATCGTGTGGTGCGTCACGTGGTAGACGAATTCCTTGCGCTGCGCGGCGTCGGGCAGTTCGCCGTACAGGATCAGGTAGCAGACCTCGAGGAAATTGCAGTGCGTCGCGAGCTGCTCGATCGGGTAGCCGCGATAGAGCAGTTCGCCCTTGTCGCCGTCGATGTAGGTGATCGTCGAATTGCAGGACGCCGTCGACAGGAAGCCCGGGTCGTAGGTGAACTTCCCGGTCTTGCCGTACAGCGACCGGATGTCGATGACGTCCGGCCCCACGGTGCCCTTGTACAGCGGCATCTCGAGAGTCGGCGTGCCGTCGCTGAACGTCAGCGTCGCGGTGTGGTCGGTTCGGGTCAGTGCCATGTCGGAGTCCTTGCGGATGCGGTGTTCAAGCCGAGCGGATCAGGTGAAGCAAGTCGCGTACCTCCGGCACGTCGAGCGCCCCGGTCGGTTCCTCGCGGCCCAGCAGCAGCTCGAGCAGCGTGCCGTCGGGCGTTTCCAGCAGCGCGGCCAGGGCGCGCGCGCCCCGGGCGTCGAGCGCCGCGCCATGGCGGTCGAAGAAGCGCCCGAGCAGCAGGTCGTTCTCCAGCAGCCCGCGCCGCGCCCGCCAGCGCAGGCGCCTGAGCACGTCGGGCGGCAGCGGATCGGCAAGCCCCGCGCCTGCGCTGCCCGCCCCCGTCGGCGCCGGATTCGCAGCCATCTGCGCGTCAGACCGCGCGCCGGACCATCAATTCCTTGATCTTGCCGATCGCGCGCGTCGGGTTGAGCTCCTTCGGGCAGACGTCGACGCAGTTCATGATCGTATGGCAGCGGAACAGCCGGTAGGGATCGTCGAGGTTGTCGAGCCGCTCGGCCGTCGCCTGGTCGCGGCTGTCGGCGATGAAGCGGTAGGCCTGCAGCAGTCCCGCGGGACCGACGAACTTGTCCGGGTTCCACCAGAACGACGGGCACGACGTCGAGCAGCAGGCGCACAGGATGCATTCGTAGAGACCGTTCAGCTCGTCGCGCTCGGCCGGCGACTGCAGCCGCTCGGTCTCCGGCGGCGGGCTGTCGTTGATCAGGAACGGCCGCACCGAGTGGTACTGGTTGAAGAAGTGCGTCATGTCGACGATGAGGTCGCGGATCACGGGCAGGCCCGGCAGCGGTCGCAGCACGATCGGCTCGGCGACGTCCAGCAGGTTCGTGATGCACGCCAGGCCGTTGCGCCCGTTGATGTTCATCGCATCCGATCCGCAGACGCCCTCGCGGCAGGAGCGGCGGAACGACAGGCTGTCGTCGACTTCGCCCTTGATGCGCATCAGCGCGTCGAGCAGCATCTTGTCGGTCGGCGCCAGCCGGACCTCGAGCTTCTGCATCCGCGGCTTCTCGTCGCGGTCCGGGTCGTAGCGGTAGATCTCGAAACGGACGGTCCTGCCGGCCGCGGCGGCGCCGGCCACGGCCTTGGATTCGGAATTCGTCGACGCGTTCATCGGGACTCTCGATCAGAACGTACGCTTCTTGGGCTGGAAGGTCTCGACGGTGAGCGGCTTCATCGTCACCGGCTTGTAGTCGAGGCGACCCCGTTCGGAGTACCACAGGGTATGGCGGATCCAGTTCGCGTCGTCGCGCTCCGGGAAGTCGTCGCGCGCGTGCGCGCCGCGGCTCTCGTTGCGCGCCGCCGCCGACGCGATCGTCGCCTTCGCGGCCTCGATCAGGTTGTCGACCTCGAGCGCCTCGATGCGCGCCGTGTTGAACACCTTGGACTTGTCCGCAATCGCGATCCGCCGCCGGCGCTCGTCGAGTTCGGCGATCTTCGCGACGCCCGCCTGCAGCAGCTCGCCGGTGCGGAAGACGCCGCAATGCGCCTGCATCGCGGCGCGGATGCCGTTGCCGACATCCTGCGTCCGTTCGCCGCTGGCACGAGCGTCGAGGTCCGCCAGGCGCGCCCGTGTCGCCTCGCCGGCGTCGCGCGGCAGGTCGCGGTGCGCGCGCGGCGCCGTGCGCAGCGCTTCGACGATGTGGTTGCCCGCGGCACGCCCGAAGACCACGAGGTCGAGCAGCGAATTCGTCCCGAGACGGTTCGCGCCGTGGACCGAGACGCAGGAGCATTCGCCGATCGCGTACAGCCCGCCGACGACGGCGTTGGGATCGCCGCCGCGCGGCGCGACCACCTGTCCGTGGTAATTCGCCGGGATGCCGCCCATCTGGTAGTGGATGGTCGGGACGACGGGAATCGGCTGGCGGATCGGATCGACGTTGGCGAACTTGATCGCGATCTCGCGAATCGACGGCAGCCGCTTCATGATCGTGTCGGCGCCGAGATGGTCGAGCTTCAGCAGCACGTGGTCCTTGGCCTCGCCGCAGCCGCGCCCTTCCTTGATCTCCTGGTCCATCGAGCGGGAGACGAAGTCGCGCGGCGCGAGGTCCTTCAGCGTCGGGGCATAGCGCTCCATGAAGCGCTCGCCGCGGTCGTTGAGCAGGATGCCGCCCTCTCCGCGCACGCCCTCGGTGATGAGCACGCCGGCGCCCGCCACGCCGGTCGGGTGGAACTGCCAGAATTCCATGTCCTGCAGCGGTATGCCGGCCCGCGCCGCGAGCCCGAGCCCGTCGCCGGTATTGATGTAGGCGTTCGTCGACTGCGCGAAGATCCGTCCCGCGCCGCCGGTCGCGAGCACCGTGACCTTCCCTTCGAGGACCATCAGCTCGCCGGTCTCCATCTCGAGCGCGACGACGCCGAGGCAGTTGCCTTCCGCGTCGCGCACGAGGTCGAGCGCCATCCATTCGACGAAGAAACGCGTCCGCGCAGCGACGTTGCGCTGGTAGAGCGTGTGCAGCAGCGCGTGGCCCGTGCGGTCGGCCGCGGCGCAGGCGCGCGGCACCGGCTTCTCGCCGAAGTTCGCCGAGTGGCCGCCGAACGGGCGCTGGTAGATCGTCCCGTCGGGATTGCGGTCGAACGGCATCCCGAAATGCTCGAGTTCGTAGACGACGCTCGGCGCCTCGCGGCACATGAATTCGATCGCGTCCTGGTCGCCGAGGTAATCGGAGCCCTTGACCGTGTCGAACATGTGCCAGAGCCAGTTGTCCTCGGTCATGTTGCCGAGGGAAGCGCCGATCCCGCCCTGCGCCGCGACCGTATGCGAACGGGTCGGGAACACCTTGGACAGCACCGCGACGCTCAGGCCGGCCTGGGCCAGCTGCAGCGAGCAGCGCATCCCGGCGCCGCCGGCGCCGACGATCACCGCATCGAAGCGGCGGCGCGGCAACGAACTCGATTCCATGGACTCAGACTCTCCAGAGGATCTGCACGGCCCAGGCCGCGAAGGCGCCCAGCGCCAGGATCGTCGCCAGGTGCAGCGCGAGGCGCACGCCGACCGGCTTGACGTAGTCCATCCAGATGTCGCGCACGCCGACCCAGGCGTGGTAACCGAGCGCCGCGAACGCGAGCAGCGTCGCGATCTTCATCGGCAGCGGCGCGAAGATGCCGGCCCAGGCGTCGTAGTCGTGCACGCGCGCGGCGACCCACAACCCGAGCAGCACGATCGCGTAGACGATCATCACCGCCGCGGTGACCCGCTGCGCAAGCCAGCTGCGCAACCCGTAGTGCGCGCCGACGACGAGGCGCTTCGATCCGATGGCCATCACAGGACTCCGAAGATCCAGAGCGCCGCGGCAATGCCGAGCACGATGCCGGTTGCCAGCACGATGACCGCACTGCGGCGCGCCGCCGGCTTGTCCACGCCGACGTGCAGGTCGAGCAGCAGGAAGCGGACGCCGGCGGCGAGATGGTGCAGGAAGCCCCAGGCCAGTACCGAGGCGACGATGCGGACCAGCGGCGTTTGCGCCGCGGCCCGCAAGCGCTCGAAGCTGTCCTCCGACGTCAAGCTCAAGTCGAGGAGCCACAGCACGAACGGCAGCAGCAGGAACATCAGCACGCCGCTCACGCGGTGCAGGATCGAGACGACGCCGGGAGGCGGCAGCCGGTAGGCCGACAGGTCGCCGATCGAAATGTTGCGGATCTCGCGCCGCGGCGTCGCGGCAGGTGTGGGGGACGTGGTCATGGCGCGTGAGCGGCAGTATCTTTTTCGTTAACGGCGGGGCTCGACGCCAGCCCGGAGCGAGCATGGCGGTCCGGACCGACGTCCCGAACGCCGAACATCGATGGCGCGGCGCCGCATTCTCGCGCATTTCGACGCGGCTGCACAAACCGGTGCGCGTCGAGGGCATGGCGGCGTCGCGGCGTCGCGGCGGGCCGTGCGCAGCTCGTCCGGCGGCCCCGGCGATCGGGTCATACGAGCGTGTTCCAGTAGTGGTAGTCCGTCGTCACGCAGAGGCCTCGCCGGACCTCGACCGCGCGCTCGCCGTACGTGTACGAGGTGCGCTCGACGAGGAGCAGCGGCGCTCCGGGCTCGACGCCGAGCTGGCCGGCCGCCGCCGCGTCCGCCGCCACGGCGCGCAGGCGTTCGTCGGCGCGGATCATGTGCGTCCCGAACTCCGTCTCGAACAGTCCGTAGAGCGGGCCGTGATAGGCGCGCAGGCGGTCCGCGGTGAGCCCCTTGAACTGCGCGCCCGGCAGCCAGATCTCGTCCAGGACGACAGGCTTGCCGCGCATCAGCAGCAGCCGGCGAATGAAGACGGCCGACTCCGACGCGGCCAGGCCGAGGCGCGAGGCGATATCGACCGGCGGACGGACCCGCTGGCACTCCAGGAATCGGCTCTGCGCCGGCTCGGTGTCGCCGACGTCCGGCGTCAGGCGAAGAAACCTGAACTGCGCGCGCGGCTCGTGGTGGCTCGCGACGAACGTCCCCTTGCCCTGGCGGCGCACGAGCAGGTTCTCGGCCGCCAGCTCGTCGACCGCCTTGCGTACGGTTCCCTGGCTGACATGGAACCTCGCCGCGAGCTCGATCTCGCTCGGGATCAACTCGCCGGGCTTCCATTCGCCGGCGTCGAGCCGCGCGACCAGCAGGTCCCTGATCTGGCGATACAGCGGTGCGAACACCGCCGCCGACGGACCGGCCATGCCAGCGGCGGCGCGCAGGCGTGGGCGGGCGCCGGCGGCGCGCCGCGCAGGGGTCGGATCAGCAGCCATCGGTCGATCGGTGGCGCATAGGCGCTAGGGGGACCAAGGTGTCGGAACGCCGCAATTTTTCAAGACATATGTCTTATAGATGAGTATACTCGGTTTCGTGGATGCCACGCTGCTTCCGGCCCATCGGTCAACCGAGGTCCAGCCCCCGGCGGCCGCCCCGGTCGCCGGGTCCCACCACTACACTGGACGCCGCTGCCGCGGTGCAGCGTGCCGCGGCCGCGCCCATCTTCCTGCCGTCTCGTTCGGAGCAAACACATGACTAAATCCCCTGTGCGGGTCGCGGTGACAGGCGCCGCTGGCCAGATCGGCTATTCCCTGCTGTTCCGTATCGCCGCCGGCGAAATGCTCGGGCCCGACACGCCGGTGATCCTGCAGCTGCTCGAGATTCCCGACGACAAGGCACAGCGCGCGCTCAAGGGCGTGATGATGGAGCTCGAGGATTGCGCTTTCCCGCTGCTCGCCGGCATGAGCGCGCATGGCGACCCGAACACCGCGTTCCGCGACGCGCAGGTCGCGCTGCTCGTCGGGGCCCGGCCGCGCGGACCCGGCATGGAACGCAAGGATCTCCTTGCGGCCAACGCGCAGATCTTCACGGCGCAGGGCAAGGCGCTCGACGCGGTCGCCGACCGCAACGTCAAGGTGCTCGTCGTCGGCAACCCGGCCAACACCAACGCCTACATCGCGATGAAGTCGGCCCCGAGCCTGCCGAAGCGAAACTTCACCGCGATGCTGCGCCTCGACCACAACCGGGCGGCATCGCAGATCGCGCTGCGCACCGGCAAGCCGGTCGCGGCGATCGAGAAGCTGTGCGTGTGGGGCAACCATTCCCCGACGATGTACGCCGACTACCGCTTCGCGACGATCGGCGGCCAGAGCGTCAAGGCCATGATCAACGACGAAGACTGGAACCGCAAGGTCTTCCTGCCGACCGTCGGCAAGCGCGGCGCCGCGATCATCGAGGCGCGCGGCCTGTCCTCGGCGGCGTCGGCCGCCAACGCGGCGATCGACCATGTACACGACTGGCTGCTCGGCAGCAACGGGGCCTGGGTGACGATGGGCATTCCGTCGGACGGCAGCTATGGCATTCCGGTCGACACGATGTTCGGGTTCCCGGTCACGACGAAGCCCGGCGGCGAGTACCAACTCGTCGAGGGCCTGCCGATCGACGAGTTCTCGCGCGCCTGCCTCGACAAGACGCTCGCCGAGCTGAGCGAGGAGCGCGACGGCGTCAAGCACCTGCTGCCATGAGCGCCGCGATGACCGCTGGGACGAATGACGCGCGTCCGCCGTCGCCCGGGGCCCGGTTTCGCGCCGCGCTCGAGGCCGAGAGCCCGCTGCAGATCGTCGGCGCGATCAACGCCAACCACGCGCTGCTCGCGCGCCAGGCCGGGTTCCGTGCCATCTACCTGTCCGGCGGCGGCGTCGCCGCCGGATCGCTGGGCCTTCCGGACCTGGGCATCAACACGCTCGACGACGTGCTGACGGACGTGCGCCGCATCACGGACGTCTGCGACCTGCCGCTGCTCGTCGACGTCGACACCGGGTTCGGACCGAGCGCCTTCAACATCGCGCGCACCGTGAAGTCGCTGTGCAAGTTCGGCGCTGCCGCGTTGCACATCGAGGACCAGGTCGGCGCGAAGCGCTGCGGCCACCGGCCGGGCAAGGAGATCGTCGCGACGGCCGAGATGGTCGATCGCGTCAAGGCCGCCGTCGATGCGCGCACGGATCCCGACTTCTACGTCATCGCGCGCACCGACGCGATCGCCGTCGAGGGCCTCCCGGCCGCGATCGAACGCGCGGTCGCGTGCGCGGCCGCCGGCGCCGACGCGATCTTCGCCGAGGCGGCGCTCGACCTGGACACCTACCGCCGTTTCGGCTCCGCGGTCGGCGTGCCGCTGCTCGCCAACCTGACGGAATTCGGCCAGACGCCGCTGTTCACGACCGACGAGCTGCGCTCCGCCGGCGTGCGGATGGCGCTGTATCCGCTGTCGGCATTCCGGGCTGCGAACAAGGCCGCGCTGAACGTCTACGCGACGCTGCGCCGCGACGGCACGCAGAAGGCGGCCGTCGCGACCATGCAGACCCGTGCCGAGCTCTACGAGTCGATCGGCTACCACGACTACGAACGCCGCCTCGACGCGCTGTTCGCCCGCAACAAATAGCGCCTCCGCGCCGCCCTTCCTGGAGACCGCAACGTGACCGAAGCTGCACCCGCCGCCGCGAAACCGAAGAAGTCCGTCGCCCTGTCGGGCGTCGTCGCCGGCAACACCGCGATCTGCACGGTCGGCCGCACCGGCAACGACCTGCACTATCGCGGCTACGACATCCTCGACATCGCCGACACCTGCGAGTTCGAGGAGGTCGCCTTCCTGCTCGTCCACGGGCGCCTGCCGACCACCACGGACCTCGCGGCCTTCAAGGCGAAGCTGCGCTCCTACCGCGGCCTGCCGCGCGCGGTGAAGGCGACGCTGGAGCAGCTGCCGGCCTCGAGCCACCCGATGGACGTCATGCGCTGCGCCGTCTCGACGCTGGGCTGCGTCATCCCCGAAAAGGACGACCACGGCATCGGCGGTGCCCGCGACATCGCGGACCGGCTGATGGCGTCGCTCGGCTCGGCGCTGCTCTACTGGTACCACTACAGCCACAACGGTCGCCGCATCGACGTCGACACCGACGACGACTCGATCGGCGGGCATTTCCTGCACCTGCTCCACGGCAAGCCGCCGAGCGACCTGTGGGTCCGCGCGATGCACACCTCGCTCGTCCTCTACGCCGAGCACGAATTCAATGCCTCGACGTTCGCCGCGCGGGTCGTCGCCGGCACCGGGTCGGACATCTACTCCGCGATCACCGGCGCGATCGGGGCGCTGCGCGGGCCCAAGCACGGCGGCGCGAACGAGGCCGCCTACGAGATCCAGAGCCGGTACGACGCGCCGGACCAGGCGGAGGCCGACATCCGCCGCCGCGTCGAGAGCAAGGAGGTCATCATCGGCTTCGGCCACCCGGTCTACACGATCTCCGATCCGCGCAACAAGGTGATCAAGGAGGTCGCGCGCCGGCTGTCGAGCGACGCCGGCGACATGCGGCTGTTCGAGGTCGCCTCGCGGGTGGAATCGGTGATGTGGGAGATCAAGAAGATGTTCCCGAACCTCGACTGGTTCAGCGCCGTCAGCTACCACATGATGGGGGTGCCGACCGCGATGTTCACGCCGCTGTTCGTCATCTCGCGAACGAGCGGATGGGCCGCCCACGTCGTCGAGCAGCGCATCGACAACAAGATCATCCGGCCGAGCGCGAACTACACCGGCCCGGAAAACCTGGAGTTCGTCCCGATCGAGCGCCGCCGCTGAGCGTCGTCCGCGCCGCGACACCGCGCGGACGAAGGACTACGATGCGGCCGGCCAGCCGCGATCGCCCCGCGACATGACGGGCTCGTGACCGACGAACCGATTCGACCGAAGGAGAAGAAATGACGCACCACAGCCTCTTCGACACGCTGCAGGAGTTCAAGTCGGGCGCCGGGCGAAGCAGCCGGTTCTATTCGCTGCCCAGGCTGGCGCAGGCGTTCCCCAACGTCTCGCGGCTGCCGGTCTCGATCCGCATCGTGCTGGAGGCCGTGCTGCGCAATTGCGACGGCAAGAAGGTCACCGAGGACCACGTGCGCCAGCTGGCGAACTGGAAACCGAGCGCCGAGCGCGTCGACGAGATTCCGTTCGTCGTCGCGCGGGTCGTGCTGCAGGACTTCACCGGCGTGCCGCTGCTCGCCGACCTCGCGGCGATGCGCAGCGTCGCCTCGCGCGGCGGCAAGGATCCGAAGGTGATCGAGCCGCTGGTGCCCGTCGACCTCGTCGTCGACCACTCGGTGATGATCGATCACTTCGGCAGCAAGGAGGCGCTCGATCTCAACATGAAGCTCGAGTTCCAGCGCAACCGGGAACGCTACGAATTCATGAAGTGGGGCATGGGCGCGTTCGAGACCTTCGGCGTCGTGCCGCCGGGCTTCGGGATCGTCCACCAGGTGAACCTGGAGTACCTCGCGCGCGGCATCCACGAGCGCGACGGCGTCTCGTATCCGGACACGCTCGTCGGGACCGACAGCCACACGACGATGATCAACGGCATCGGCGTCGTCGGGTGGGGCGTCGGCGGCATCGAGGCCGAGGCCGGCATGCTGGGCCAGCCGGTCTATTTCCTGACACCCGACGTCGTCGGCGTGGAGCTCCGCGGGCGCCTGCGCGAAGGCGTCACGGCGACGGACCTCGTGCTGACGGTCACCGAGATGCTGCGCAAGGAGAAGGTCGTCGGGAAGTTCGTCGAGTTCTTCGGCGAGGGAACCGAGTCGCTGGCCCTTCCGGACCGCGCCACGATCGCGAACATGGCCCCGGAGTACGGCGCGACGATGGGCTTCTTCCCGGTCGACGGCAAGACGATCGCCTACTTCGAGGGCTCCGGCCGGACCGACGAGGAAATCGCGGCCTTCGAGTCGTATTTCAAGGCCCAGGGCCTCTTCGGCGTCCCGCGCGCCGGCGACATCGACTACACGAAGACGCTCGTGCTCGACCTGGCGACCGTCGCCCCGTCGCTGGCGGGACCGAAGCGTCCGCAGGACCGGATCGAGATCGGCCACGTGAAGAACACGTTCACGACGCTCTTCTCGCGCCCGCCGGCGGAAAACGGCTTCAACCAGCCGGCGCAGCGCCTGGGTCGCGGATTCCCGGCCGGCAAGGGCGTCGCGCTGCATGACGGCGACGTGCTCATCGCGGCGATCACGTCGTGCACGAACACGTCGAATCCGGGCGTGCTGCTGGCCGCCGGCCTCCTCGCGAAGAAGGCCGTCGAGCGCGGACTCAAGGTCGCGCCGCACATCAAGACGTCGCTCGCGCCGGGCTCGCGGATCGTCACCGAATACCTGCAGAAGACCGGCCTGCTGCCGTACCTGGAGAAGCTCGGCTTCGCGGTCGCCGCCTACGGCTGCACGACGTGCATCGGCAACGCCGGCGACCTGGCCCCGGAGATCAACCAGGCGATCGTCGACAACGACCTGGTCTGCGCCGCGGTGCTCTCCGGCAACCGCAATTTCGAGGCCCGGATCCATCCGAACCTGAAGGCCAACTTCCTGGCCTCGCCGCCGCTCGTGGTCGCCTATGCGATCGCCGGCACGATGCTGCGCGACCTGATGACCGAGCCGCTGGGCAAGGGCAAGGACGGCAAGGACGTCTGGATCGGCGACGTCTGGCCGAGCTCCGACGAAGTGCACGCGCTGATGAAGCACGCGATGAACGCGAAGGCATTCCAGGCGAACTACGCGCGCGTGAAGAGCAGTCCCGGGCCGCTGTGGCAGGCGGTCCGCGGCGCCAGCGGCCAGGTCTACAACTGGCCGACATCGACGTACATCGCGGAGCCGCCGTTCTTCAAGGACTTCGCGATGCGACCGGCCGGCATGCCGCCCGTGCGCGGCGCACGCGCGCTCGGCATCTTCGGCGACTCGATCACGACGGATCACATCTCGCCCGCCGGCTCGATCAAGGAAAGCTCCCCGGCCGGCCGCTGGCTCGTCGCCAACGGCGTCGCGAAAGCGGATTTCAACTCGTACGGCGCGCGGCGCGGCAACCACGAAGTGATGATGCGCGGCACGTTCGCCAATGTCCGCATCAAGAACCTGATGATCCCGCCGCAGGCGGACGGCTCGCGGGTCGAGGGCGGCATCACGCTGCACCAGCCGACCGGCCAGCAGCTGTCGATCTACGATGCCGCGATGCGCTACATCGCCGAGGGCGTCCCGACGATCGTCTTCGGCGGCGAGGAATACGGCACCGGCTCCTCCCGCGACTGGGCCGCCAAGGGCACGCAGCTGCTGGGCGTGCGCGCCGTGATCGCGCGCAGCTTCGAGCGCATCCACCGCAGCAACCTCGTCGGCATGGGCGTGCTGCCGCTGCAGTTCAAGGGTTCGGAGAGCGCGCAGACGCTCGGGCTGGACGGCAGCGAGGTGTTCGACCTCGAGGGCCTCGACGGCACGCTGCTGCCGCAACAGGACGCGACGCTCGCGATCCGCCGCGCCGACGGCAAGGTCGACCGGACCACGGTCCGGCTGCGCATCGACACGCCGATCGAGGTCGACTATTACCAGCACGGGGGCATACTGCCCTTCGTGCTGCGCCAGCTGCTCGCGGCCTGATCCGGGCCGACGGCCGCCACGCCGGCGACAGCGCGGCGGCCCCGGGCGCCATGGGCGTGCCGCGCATCGTGCTCGACACGCACGTCGTGCTCGACCTTTGGGTGTTCCGGGATCCGGGCGCCCGGGCGTTGCTCGAGGCGCTCGTGGCCGAATCGGTGATCGCGCTGCGCAGCGAGGCCTGCGACGCCGAGCTCGACGACGTGTTGCGACGACCTCGCTTTGCGGCGCGCGCGGATCCGGCGACGATCCTGGCGCAATGGCGCGCGCTGGCGCAGCCCGTCGCCCGCGTCGTCCCGGCGCCCTGGACGTGCACCGACCCGGACGACCAGAAGTTCCTCGACCTCGCGTTCAGCGGCGGCGCCGCGTTCCTGCTGACGAAGGATCGCGCGCTGCTTCGTGTGGCCCGGCGCGCGCGGCCGGCGGCGCTGCGCATCGTCGAGCCGGGCCGCGCCGGTATTTGCGCGTAGCGTCGGCCGGCCCCTCCCCCACCCCGGGCCCGGCAAGTCCGGGTCAAGCCTCCGGCCGCTGGATCGCGTCGCGCAGCGCCATCGCGTCGTCGAGCGCGTGGTGGCGGCGCAGCCCGAGCTGCACGGCAAAGCGATCAAGTTCCGCATAGGCGATCGGAACGCGTTGCCAGAGGACGTCCTGCGGCAGATCCGGGCGATGCAGCAGCTCCGCCACGGCCCAGCGGTCGAATCCGGAATCGCTCACCAATGTCACCGGCGCGCCGGCGGCAACCTCCTGCAGCCAGGCGACGAAATCGACGGCCGCCTGCGCGCGCGGCGCGCTGCGGCCGTCGAGCAGTGGCAGCACCATGTCGCGGACGAAGGCGCTGCATGACGATTCGTCCCAGCCGTCGACTTCGCGGTAGAAGGTTCGTCCGCGATCGTCGATCGCGCCAAGGCTGATGAGGCGCGGCTGCTCCAGGCTCGTGAATTCGCTGTCGATGTAGACATAGCGGCGTGCCGGGTCGCGCGCGAGGTGGGCCGGCGGCAGCGGCAGCACGCGGAACAGCAGGACCTCGTCGACGTAGTCGGACGCACGCAGCGCCAGCTTCGCCGCGACCTGCCTCGCGTCGAGGCCGAGTTCGCGGAAACCCGCCCGGCGCATCGCGCGCAGAGCGTGCACGTTGCGCAACGACGGCCTCAGCACGAAGCGGTTGACGCCGCATTCGGCCTGCAGCATCTCGCAGGCAAGTCCGAGCGCCTCGGAGCCGTAGCCGTGGCCGCAGTAGCGGCGCGCCGCGAGCCACACGTCGAGTTCGACGACGTCGCGCAACAGGTCCACGCGTCCGTGGCGCAGGAATCCGACCTCGTCGCCGCCCGCGGCGATGACCCAGCCGCGAGCCTCGAACGGCGTGATCGCGGAGAAGATGTGCGGCGGATGGGCGCCGCGAAACTGGTCCAGGTCGACGACGGGTCGATCCGGATAGAGCGGCGGCCCCATCAGTTCCCGCGTCAGGTCCGAATGCGCGAACCACTGGTAGGCGAGCAGGAGGTCCGACGGTCCGGCGGCCCGCAGCATGACGCGCCCGCGCGACGCGATCAGGGTCTCGGATTTGAACGACAGCGCTTGAGGCATCGAACCTGTGCGGGACGCGGCTTCGTCATGCCCGATCCGGCGGCTGAACGCGGCGAAGATTCGCGGCGAAGAATCGCGGTGGCATCGCGAGCGCGAGTGTCGCACGGACCGGGGCGCGCGCGACAGTCTCATCGCCGGAGCTGGAGAAAGACATCGTGCTTTCGTGACGCGGCGCCGCATTATCATGCGGGTCGACTGCCTGCGTTTCCGGGAAAGACGATCGATGACCACGACCTTGCCGCCGCCAACCGTCGACGACCTCGAAGCACGGATCGGGCCATCCAAACTGCCGCGGGTCGGCACGACGATATTCACGGTGATGTCGCAGGCCGCGCTGGATCACGGCGCGATCAACCTCGGACAGGGATTTCCCGACTGGGATTGCGCACAGCGCCTGAAGGACCTCGTCGCCGAGGCGATCGCAGCCGGCCACAATCAATACCCGCCGATGGCCGGCGTTCCCGCGCTGCGGCGCCGGATTGCCGGCAAGCAGCTGCAGCTCTACGGTCGCGCCTACGATGCCGACACGGAAGTGACGATCACCGCCGGCGCGACGCAGGCCATCATGACCGCGATCTTCGCGGTCGTCCGGCCCGGCGACGAGGTCATCGTCGTGGAGCCGGTCTACGACAGCTACGTCCCGTCGATCCTGCTCGCCGGCGGACGGCCTGTCCCCGTCCCGCTCGCGACCGACGGCGCCGGGACCGGATACCGGGTCGACTGGGACGCGATCGAACGCCACGTGTCGTCACGGACACGGCTACTCGTCCTCAACTTCCCGCACAACCCGACCGGCATCACGCTGCAGCCGGACGACGTCAAGCGGCTGGAGCGCATCGTCGCAGCGAGCAACCTGCTGCTGCTGTCGGACGAGGTCTATGAACACATCGTCTTCGACGGCGCGGCCCACGCGAGCCTCGCCCGCTCGGCGATCCTGGCTCGGCGAGCGATGATCGTCTCGAGCTTCGGCAAGACGTTTCATGTGACGGGTTGGAAGGTCGGCTACTGCTGCGCGCCGGCCGCGCTGACGCGCGAATTCCGCAAGGTTCACCAGTTCATGGTCTTCACCGTGAATACGCCGGTGCAGCATGCGCTTGCGCGCTACCTGGAGGATCCGACGCCGTATCTCGATCTCGGCCGCCTCTACCAGGCAAAGCGCGATCTTTTCGTCGCCGGCTTGTCGCGGTCGCGCTTCCGGGCGCTGCCGTGCGCCGGCACCTACTTCGTCATCGCAGACTACGCGGCGATTTCCGACGAAGCCGAGGCGACCTTCGCGATGCGCCTGACGCGCGAGCACGGCGTCGCCGCGATTCCGGTCTCGGCCTTCTACGACGAGCCGGTCGAGAGGCGTCGGGTGCGCTTCTGTTTCGCCAAGGGCGACGCGACGTTGTCCCAGGCGCTGGAACGCCTGGCGCGCGTCTGACGCCGCGCGCCCGGCCGGAATCCGCGAATGCTCGAAACCGACGCGATGGTCCTGGAGGCGGCGCGGACCGCGCTGGTCGCTCGCCGCATCGCGATTCCGGCGCCCGGCCGCGGCCAATTGCGGCTCGCCGTGAGCGCCTGCGGCGTCTGCCGCACGGACCTGCACGTCATCGACGGCGACTTGCCGCAGCCCAAGCTCCCGCTGGTCCTGGGCCATGAAATTGTCGGGCGGGTCGAGGCTCTGGGCGAAGGCGTCGAACGCTTCGCCGTCGGCGACCGCATCGGCGTGCCGTGGCTGGGCCACGCGTGCGGCGGCTGTCCCTACTGCCGCCGGGCGCAAGAGAACCTGTGCGACGAGCCGTTGTTCACCGGCTATACCCGTGACGGCGGCTACGCGCGCCATGCGCTCGCCGACGCCGCGTTCTGCTTCGCGCTACCCCGGTCGATGGACGACATCCATGTCGCGCCGCTGCTGTGCGCGGGCCTGATCGGCTATCGCGCGCTGCGGATGGCGCAGGATGCGCAGACGCTCGGCCTCTACGGGTTCGGGGCCGCCGCCCATCTCGTCGCGCAGGTCGCGCTCGCCCAGGGGCGCAGCGTCTATGCTTTCACGCGCACCGGCGACGACGCGTCGCAGCATTTCGCGCGGGGAATCGGATGCGCCTGGGCCGGCGACTCGTCGTCGCCGCCGCCGTCGCCGCTGGACGCGGCGCTGATCTTTGCCCCCGTCGGCGCGCTCGTCCCCACGGCACTCCGTGCGACGCGCAAGGGCGGCATCGTCGTCTGCGCCGGAATCCACATGAGCGACATTCCGTCGTTTCCCTACGCGGCGCTGTGGGGCGAGCGCGTCGTGCGTTCGGTCGCCAACCTCACGCGCGCCGATGGCGACGAGTTCTTCGCGCTTCTGGAACGTTCGCCGGTCAGGACGTCGGTATCCGCGTTCCCGCTGCAGGAAGCGAACCGCGCCCTCGCGGCGCTGCGCGGCGGCGATCTCAACGGCGCCGCGGTCCTGGATTGCCGCGCCTAGCACCCTCTCCATGAACCATAGCTGATTTGTGGGTGGATTAAGCGGGGACGAGGCGATAGCCGAGGTCGATGGCGAGGCGCTGGGCGGCG